>CAVPHW010000001.1:0-424777 GCA_963704835.1 uncultured Ignavibacteriales bacterium
ATGCCACGTATTGCTATTATAGAAATAAATTCCTGACGTTAATAGTGAAGCATCGAAATTAAATGTGTGTACTCCGGTATTAATAATATCATCTAAAAGTAGAGCAGACTTCTTGACCCAATGCATTATAAACTCTTAAAGTATACATTCCACTTTCAGGAATACTTGACGAAAATTTGTGTACTTGGATTAAATGGATTGGGATAGTTTTGCCGCAATTCGTATTCTGTTGGGATTTCTAAATTACCCATTTCATTATCTTCAACACTTGTTGCGCTTCCATCAGCGTCTCTTACCAAGCGCACATAGTTGTAGTAGCGCTCGGCACTCACCAGCGGGTTCGTCCAATGCCTTGGTATCAAAGCGCACAGCCCCTGCTCCGTGGAAATCCTCTCCTTCGCCATTGACTGCCATTCCGAATGCCACATACCAGGCATAGTAAAAGTCACCGGTCGAGCTGAAACGAGCGGACGTGCTGCTCCAAAAGTATGGATAGTCGTTGTTGCCAGCTTCGTTGGGATAGAGAACATCGAAAATCGGATCGATTGCCGGACCGACTGCGTCTGGATCGGTAGCGGCCGGCGAATACGAATAGTCGACGATGCTCTGCAGTTCTTTGACGTTGGGCAACCGCCAGTCGTCATATCCGGCTAATTCCGAGTCTTCGGCATAAGCCAATGCGCCCACCCAGAGAATTCCCTCGCCGTTGTCTGCCTGCGACCACATCAGGCCGGTCGCATTGTCGGTTATTGTACCGTCGCTGTTATCTGCATAATCGTTTATCGCTGTGATGTTGCCACGCACAGCACGCACACGCTTGCCACCGCCGGGGCCGACACCAGAAGGGTAGACCTTAATATGTCCCGTACCATGGTTCACGCCAAACGCACCGTTGGAACCCGATTCAATCGATACGCCCACATAGGTTTCCTGTGCCCAGAACTGCTCATCCTTACTGACCGTTGAACCGGCTATATCAAAGTAGGTTTCATCCAGATATGGCCAGCCTTCCGAGTAGTTACCGATGGCAAAAAGTTCCTTGAGTGTTGGGAGCCGCCAGTCGTCATACCCGCCCAACTCCAGATCCTCACAGTAAGTGGCGGCATTCTCCCAGCCGTAGCCGTCCGAGGGAGGTGTTTGCTGCCACATCAGATCGGTGTTCAGATCAGTAACCGTTCCATCACCATTGTTCTGGAATGACTGCTGAACTCCTTCATAGTGGGCGTCCTGTCCGTAGTATGTTTCGCCTTCCGAAACCGTGACGACGTTACCGTATTCATCATAGGCAGTTGTTTGTCCAGTCTCCTGGACGACATAGGTTTGTGCATGCGTTGACACAATCCACAAAAGTAACAGGACGATAAATCCGGCTTTATTATATAGTAATGCTCGTTTCATTTTGGTTTTCCTTTTTATTGTTTGTTAATATTTCTTTTGACGGCATTTATGAAAAAAACTTGTGCGAGATTCAAAAAAAAAGCCCTTCATAGAATTCTAAAAAGGGCTGTAAACAATTACTTGCACAATTTACTTCATCAACAACATTTTTTTAGTTTGTGAGAAATTATTTCCAGAGAAATTATAGAAATAAATTCCTGATGTTAGTTTTGAAGCATCAAAATTAAATGTGTATGTTCCTGCATTTATTTGGTCACTTAATAATGTTGCAACTTCTTGTCCAAGAATATTATAAATCTTTAAGCTATAGTTTCCACTTTCAGGAATGCTTACTGTAATTTGTGTACTTGGATTAAATGGATTAGGATAGTTTTGCAGCAATTCGTATTCTGTTGGGATTTCTAAATTACCCATTGCATTATCTTCAACACTTGTTGCACTTCCATCAGCATCTCTTACCAATCGTACCATGAATGGAACTGAGTCTTCGATACCAGAATTTTCTTCCGTTTTGGAGACAAAAACTATTGAGCCTGCACCATGCAAGTCGTAACCCATCATATCTACGTTATATCCGGAAGCAAGTATCCATGCATAAATGTTCCCACTAGCCTTCTTCGCATCATTATCAACTCTCTTCTAAGTTTCAATTGGATTGGACGTACTCGACCAGTAAAACGGATAATTGGCCTGCTCAATTGTTCCATCAACAATATTCGTAACTTCTGTAAGGTTAAACACGCTTTTATCCATGGCAGGGATCTCAGTGACGGAATAATCTGCAATACTCTGTAATTCCTTGATATTGGGCAAACGCCAATCATCATAGCCTGCAAGGGTGGCTGATTCAGCATAGGCTAATGCCTCTTTCCAATATATATGCTCACCATTATCGTCTTGCGACCACATCAAGCCAGTAGCAATATCTGTAACCGTACCATCACCGTTATCAACAAAGGCGTTGTTGCCATATTCATTACCACGAACAGCACGTACAAATCTGTTGCCGCTCATCGCTTTGATGTGTCCGGTCCAGTCATTAACAATCCAATACGGATCACCTATTACCTGCTCGTTTTGGTACTCGCTTTCAACAAGGTAAGCGTTACTCGTCCATGAATGATGTTCATTCATCTGTGTACCGTCACCAGTCAGGTTAAAGTAGGTGGTATCAATCCATGGCCAGCCTGTAGAAAAGTCTCTGATAGACCACAATTCTTTCACTGTTGGCATGCGCCAATCAGTTGTAACCGCCGGTTGTGAGGGATTCGCAGTAAGCGAGTAGCCTGACTCCATTGCATGGTTTGGCTTGATTGGTCCTGTGCCCAAATCAGACCGGTGATGTTATCGGTGATTGTGCCATCTCCATTATTAGTATAACTGGGTTGAATACCTTCGTATTGTGAATCTTGTCCGTAATAGTCTTCACCTTTATTAGGATATATCAATTTTTACAGAGTCGTTGTAGCAAAAGCTTTGTTTTGTATCCACAATTGGATAAGTACCTTCATAATTAGTTTCATCTATAGTTAGCTCTGCAATATCAGATGTAATAGAACCAAAATCATTTGTTACTACACATTTATAATTGCCGACATCATTTTGGGTAAAAGAATCTATTGTATATGTTTCTGTTGCAGCTCCTTCAATATTCTGCATCATCTTTTTGCCATTGATACTGAAGAGAACCAGGACCATATGCGGTTATAGAAAGTGAGGCTCGGTTTCCACTAATAATTGACTTAGATTTTGGCTGTGTTGCAATTACCGGAGCAATGTCTCCCATCTCTGTTACTGTAAATCCGCCAAGCAATGAAAACACAATCGGTTGACCTTGATCGGGTGGTGGAACAAATGTTACTGCAACATCTTTTGCGCCAACTTCTTCACCATAAGGTATATTAAATATACCGGTTATTATAGTATCATTATGGGTAAGTGATGTGCCTTTATTGTACCTATTGTAACTTGATCAACTGGTGCATCTGCCGGAGGCATTTCAGTAGAACCTCCATCTAAAATGAATGTAACTAAAAGATCGGTTGTCCCTTGAGCAGCAGAATTTGGACTAACTGAGGTGATTGATTGACCAAATATTGTACTAAAACTAAATACAATAAGTAAAACAATAAGTTTAAATTTGTTTTGTTGTAATAATTCTTTTTTTTCTGTTAATGTAAAATTGTTTTGTGCCATTTATGGTCCTTTAATTTATTGTTAGTTTTTGTTTTCAAATACTCATTTTATACTTATGACGATGTATTGGGGAAAAACTTGTGCTGGCTTTAATGTTTTTTAAAAAATGGAAAAAACTTTTTTTGGTAGAGATAAGATGATTTAATGATTAATATATTCTCGATTTTGATCTAGTTGAAAGGAACTACTATAAAATTATTTTGTTAGGTTTGATGGACGTGTTTTTTCCTAAAGGTTTTTATTTTTGATTACAGCAAGTACTTTTACTGCTTTTGTTACTTTATCCTGACTGATAAATCCAACAGAGCCAGGAGTACTTGCAACTTTTTCTATCATTTCATCCTCAGAATTTAAAGATTCGGGTGGATCACCTTCACCAGAAAGCAAATTCACCATCCAGATTGATTTCATTAAGTTAACGCTCTTTCCAAGATACTGGTAAAATTGATCTTTAATTTTTCCTTTGGGTTTCAAGTCGAAAACCACTATATGTTGACCATTATCCCATTCCCTTTTTTCTCTTGAATAATATTCCAATAATGTTGAACTTGTTATTGTATCAGGTTCAACATTCTTATTAGCGATAACAACAATTTGCGCTGAAATATCTACAATCAAACATAAAACGAAGAAAAAAATAAATAATAATTTTTTCATAATTTATTTTCCATTGAAAAAATTGACACCCGCCTAGAAGCTAACAGAAACAGCCAGTGAATAAATGTTAAACCCCGGTTCTGGTAATATTTGTGGATTATCATTTGATCTATAAAAATGAATATACTGACCCTTTAAAACTATTCTATCATTGAGATGGTGTGCTAATCCAAAACTTAGGTTTACTGTTTTCTCAACAAACTCTTGAATTTCATTATTTGTTGACTCTACAAGAGGTCTATTTATATGTACTTGAGTTTGCCAAAAACCGCCATAAATATTTAAAGCATCCGTTATTCTCCATCCTAAGGTAGCATACAGAAAGTCTTTATCTAAGTTTATCAAGTCTGTACTTTCATCATATTGCAAATTAATATATTCACTTTGAAACCAAATAGGACCAAATTCATATGCGAGATCAAGCCCGAATCTTAAGCGCGGTATCTCAGTTAAATCTACAGTTGTTAGGTCTGGAAACTGATTTTGAAAGTTATTGCTTTTATCATAGGTTGATGACAAACCAAATTTAAGTTCATTATATCTAACTCCTATTCTACCACCTAAAAGAAAAGTGGCTGTTGTATCAATTCCTGATTGTCCGGCTTGACTTTGGGTACTAATATTTGGGCTATTACCAGCAAAGACAGCATAATCAAATTTTAACTTATTTGCTATCGGCAATATACCGCTTACCTCTATAAATGCGGTTGAAGGAATAAATTCGTCAACTGGAACTATTTCACTTAATGATGATTCATAAATTAGCGGTCTGATAATGTATGGCAAGATAGGAGTTCGATTCTTAATTCTGTTGAGATGATTGAACGTTGGAATTAGCATTCCCAATTTTAAACTGAACTTTGAATTTAATCTATATTTCGCCCAAGCCTCTTCAAGGTTAATAGCTCCTGTATTCCGACTAATAGAAAATGAGTTCAATAATTCAATATTTACAAAGGCAGACCAATTCTTGAGCAGATCTTTTTGAAAAAACAAATTGAGCTGTTGTACAAGAAAGGTATTTGATTCACTATTCAAACTAGGATTATCTTCTTGCTTAAATTGATTTTGAAAATAACCAAAAATATTAATTGGAGATTCACTTACCTGGGAAAAAGCAGCAGTGTTAAAAAATAAAAACAGCAAAATAATCATTCTTTTATTTATGCTTATCATTTCATTATATCTCCTTTTAATTAAATTTTAAGAATCTTAAAAACTCAATTTCATTCCCAAAACTAATGTATAAAATTTCTCAACGGCTTGGGTTGGATTTATTCTCTTACTTAACTTTAATAACTACGAATGTTACATCGTCTTCTTGTGGGTAACCCTCTGCCCATTTATCTCCCGATTGTTTCAAATGTTCAATGATTTGGTTAGCAGATTTATCCCCACACTCAGCTACTAATCGTTTCATGTTTTTATAACCCAACATTTCACCATTGGGATTTAAACGTTCCGGCAGTCCATCACTCATCAAAACAATTGTGTCTCCAGAATTTAGCTGTACTTCTTCTTCTTTATATAAAATGTCACGGGATATTCCGAGCGGCAATCCTTTTATTTGAACTTCCTCCACAGTCTGAGTATCTTTTCGCCAAATAATTGGGAATGGCATACCTGCTGCTGCCAACTTTAATCTATTTCCTTGAATTTGGAGTAGCGTCATTGCCATAAACATATTATTAAAAATAATTCCCTTCAGTATAGATGAAATTTCGTCCAATGTATTTGAAATCTCTGATTTACCTGCAAAAGCTTCAAAAAGACTTTTAACTGCTGTAACAACAATTCCAGCCTTGGTTCCATGACCTGAAGCATCGCCTATGGCAATAGTTAAATTATTTTCACCAACTTTGAAGTCATAATAATCGCCTCCAACTTCTGAAGCTGTTTTCATGAAAGCAGCTATTTCAAGATTAGGCAGTTGGGGTAATTTTTCAGGAAGCATGGAAAGCTGGAGTTTGCGTGCTTCTGCTAATTCATGTGTCTTACGATCGTTTTCGGCTTTTAAAGCCTTATTTTCTGATTCCCTAGCTTTTTCACGTAATTCTATTGCCTCAGTGCGCAACATGGCTTCTTTTTTTTCTCTTTCTCGTGCTTCTTTAAGTGATATTGTCATTTGGTTAAACGATTTGGATAAGTTACCCACTTCGTCCTTACTGATACTGCTCAACCTAATTTCTAGGTTTCCTTCACTTACTTTTTCTGCAGCATCTGTAAGATTTTTTAAAGGTTTTGAAATCAATCGCCCTAATAGAATTGCTATAATAATAGATGCAAGAATCGTTATAACTAATAATATTCCAAAGATATTCTTTGCTGAAGAGAATGTATATTCCGCCCTCTTTGCTGCGGCAAATGCATTTTCTTTATTTACCTTAACAAGCTGGACGAGTGTATTGCTATAAGAATTGAAGACTTCCAGTCCTTCTCCATTCAGCAGCTCAATTGCTTGATCGTTTTTGTTACTACCTGAGAGTTTAAAAAACACAAAACTCAAATCCTGATACGATTCCCACTTTTCTTCAAATTCAAAATAAAGTTTTCGTTCCGATTCTGAATATAGATTTTGTATTTCGGATTGAGTCTTTAGCTGTTCATAAATTTTCATATCCGCATTAATTTTTTGGATATAGTCTATCATCTTTTCCGATTGTTTTTGTCTTAATGATTCACTAGTAGATAAAGCATATTGCAATTGTGTTCTTCTAAGATTTGATGTGTTGAGGTTGATATCAGAAGTTGCTATTGCTCTCGGTAACCAGTTATTCGAGACTTCCTCTATTTCCGATCTAAGGTTTGCTAATTTATTGATGGAATAAAAGTTTGCTCCTCCCAGAATAATAATAATCAGCGCAAAACCAAATGTTAGTTTTGTTCCTAATTTAAAATCTCTAAATTTCATTAAGATTCCACAAAGAATTACTATCAAAATTTTGAGAATTATCTTTTTTACAAGTCATATTTGTTATGTTGATATCATTTATTCAAAATACAAGAAAGGAAAAAGATTCTATGATTGGCAGTATTTATCTTTTCATTACTTTATTCTCTTTAGTTTTAATTTGTTGGCGTTGATACATTTTTAAGTAGAATCTTTAATGAACTTTTGTTTTGGGCTACCGAAAAACTATTTTTATTATTCTTGTTTTCAATTAACTTTTTGTGAAGTAGTTCAACTTGATAAGTAAATTCTTTTAGATCCTTTATTAAAGCATCCCCAGCCATATCGAAATAATCCATTTTTTCCTCACGCATAATTCTAATTTCCAATTGTTATGACGATTATTGTGCGAATCTGCGAAAATATACATAAATAAAGAAAAGCCCTTTATCTTCAATATCAAAGGGCTCTTAGCCGTAAAAAAAATTACTATCAGATCGGGGGATGTTCACCCGGCGGAGGTGGCGGTGGTCCATCAGGGCGCTCTCCCATAGGCGGACCCTCATTCTTTCCTTTTGGCGGAACTTGATGAAAAAAATCATTTATAAGAATTTTAAGTTTGTCCAGTTGTTCCGGCTTGCATAATTTTCTCAAGTCTAAAAAGTAATCGAAAGTTAATTGCTCAAGCTCACCCATCTTTTCTTGAGATAATTTTAAGAGCGAATCAGAAAGTTCCTCCGGTGGATTATCCTGTAGAACAGCATCAAACATTTGTTTTTTTATCTGTTGAATATTGTTCTGAACATCCTTTGCTTTTTCTTGCTGATCTTGACGTAACCTTAAAAATTGTTTTATTTGATCTTCATCGAAACCAAGTTCCTCTTTTAACAATTCTTGAAGTCTTTCATTCTTTTGTTCAACAATTTTTGATTCTCTTAATTTTGATTGTCTTGCTGGATTACCAAACCATAACAAGAAGATTGTTACCAAGTTTAATAAGACCAACAAAACTATGGTTATAATTAAATTTCGTTTTTGCTTAAAGGCATCCATTTTATATTTCACTCCAAATTAAATAGATCTGTTTGTTGTTGATCTAAATTAAAATCACTCTTTAATATATCAACCAATTCTAAATCAGTATCTGTGTTTATTGTTAAACTATCAGAACTTGTGTACCAAATGGCAGTTGTTAAATTAAGTGCAATTAAAGCTGTAAAGAAAGCTGGTTTTAATACACTAAAAATTGAAAATTCCTTTTTAGATTTTCTCATTCAATCTTTGCTGAACCCTTGTATAAAAATATGGATTAGGTGGTAATGACTCCTTTTTTTCAAACATTCCCAAGGTCTTATCAATTTCGTTCTGTATTTTTTCTTGTTTGTTCATTTTAACTCCCAATAATTGAGACGTTTGTTTTCTAAAAAACTTGTGCTCTTATAAATGTTTTTCAAAATAATCTTTTAATTCTTTTTGTAAATTTTTCTTGGCTCTATGCATCAAAGCTTCAACAGCGGATAATGACATATCCATAATTTCTGTAATTTCTTTATTACTAAATCCTTCATATTTACTTAAGATCATTGCAGTTTTTTGATTATCCGGCAGTTTGGATAACGCCCAATCCAGAACTTCTTTTCTTTCTTTATCTTCTAATTCTTGCTCAGGAGTGCCATAACTATGGAATTTCAATAATTTCTTCACCTTCTTCTGTAGATCGGAACAAACTTGTTAATTGACCAAAACGTTTTTTTCTGCTTCTTACTTCTTAAAAAATCTAATGATTTATTTACTGCAATTCTGTATACCCAAGTAGAAATCTGAGATTCTTCTCGAAAATTGTTCATAGATTCATAAACTTGAATAAAAACTTCCTGAGCAATATCATCTGCATCTTCTACATTATTTACATATCGGAAACAGGTATTTCTCACCTTTTCTTGAAGGTTTTCAACAATGCTTTTAAAATCATTTGTATTATAAGTTTGCTCGGCCAAAAACATTTTTTCCAAATATTCAATTGCAATTTACTATTATGACGACAGAATTGTAAAAAACTTGCGCTCATTTATCCTTATTTAAGAAAAACATCTACTTTCGATCTAAAAAATTTAATTATACATCTATTTTGTTTTTTTTGTAAACAATAATTTCTATTTTGCGTAAACCTGTTAACTAAATTAGAAGAATACAGAGTTCTCTTCAAATTCTCTAACACCAATTGAGAGCTTCGATGGAAGAAAAGCAAATCAAAAAATTCGGGACCTTCGGTGGAGTTTTTACTCCTACCTTGCTTACCATTCTTGGGGTAATAATGTACCTAAGAATAGGGTGGGTTGTTGGTAATGCTGGTCTGCTAGGTGCCTGGTTAATAATTACTCTTTCATTCTTAATCACTCTAACAACAGCTTTATCAATGTCCTCAATTACCACAAACATTAGAATGGGCGCTGGTGGGGCATACGCAATTATATCGCAATCTTTAGGGCTAGAAGTTGGTGGAAGCTTGGGGATTCCAAGATATGTTTCGCAAGGGTTAGCAGTTACAATGTATATTTTTGGATTTAGAGAAGGGTGGTTATCTATTTTTCCTCAACATCCCTCGTTTCTGATTGACTTAATTGTTTTTATTGCCATTTACGGTATTGCATATAAAAGCGCTGACTTAGCAATTAAAACACAATATTTTATAATGGCAATTATTACTGCTTCAATAGCTGTAATTGTTATGGCTGCATATTATGGTTCAATGCAATATCCCACCTCAGAGGTATTGAAGTGGGGAGGTTTTGAGGGTTCTGTTGAAAATAATTTTTCGGGATCTGATTTTTGGATTGTCTTTGCGGTTTTTTTTCCGGCAGCAACCGGAATAATGGCCGGCGCAAATATGTCCGGAGAATTAAAAGATCCAAGAAAAAGTATCCCAGTTGGTACCTTGTGGGCTATTGGAATAAGTTTTATAATTTATATTGGTCTAGCTTATTGGATAGCCCGTTCTGCCACCGTTGAAGAATTATTAAGCAACTATAACATAATGATTGATAAATCATTCTTCCCCCCATTGGTTATTGCAGGAGTTCTGGGAGCTACGTTTTCCTCAGCCTTGGCTTCAATGGTCGGATCTTCAAGAATATTATTTGCAATGGGTGCACATGGCGTACTTCCTGCAAGCAAATGGTTGGGGCAAACCAATAAAGTTGGGGAACCGAGAAACGCTATGTTGGTAACCGGAGTAATGGTTTTTGCAACTATGTTATTAAGAAACTTAAATCTCGTTGCTCCATTAGTTACTATGTTTTTTCTAATTACTTATACTATGTTAAATGTTGTAGTAATAATTGAACAGAATTTAGGGCTGATAAGTTTTAGACCGTTATTCAAGGTGCCCAAATGGATTCCTTGGATTGGTTTAGTAACATCTGTTCTTGCAATGTTTATAATAAACCCAATGATTAGTTTGGTTTCCGTTGCGGTTGTTCTGATGGTTTATGGTATTCTTTCTAAGCGAAAATTAGTAACTCCTTTCGAAGACGTAAGGAGTGGTTTGTTTGTTTCTTTTGCAGAATGGGCTGCAAAGCATACATCAACTATAACTCATCGCCAAGAACGTGCATGGAAACCAAATTTACTTGTTCCGGTTAGTGATCCAGGTTCCGTAAAAGGAGTTTTTTCATTTCTCAAAAATGTCGCCTACCCAAAAGGTTCTATAAAATTATTAGGCATTGGAGTTGAAAACGAGAACAGTAGTATTGGAGACCGCGTCAATAATCTTTCTAAGTCTTTTCACAAAAGCGGTGTCTTTTCTTCTTATGCAATAATAAGAACTAATAATTTTGCAGAAGGAGTTAACTTTGCTAATCAAGCTTACCGCGGTTCCTTCTTTAAGCCAAACATTGTTTTCTTAAATATGTTAGATAGAGAATCATACGAAGCCGACTTTCTTGAAATCATTAAGGAGTCATCTAGATTGCAGCTAGGTGTTCTTGTTTATTATCAGCATCCTAAGTCTGGGTTAGGCCAAAGACAGATAATAAATGTTTGGATAAGAAACCGAGCCCCTGAATGGAAGATTTCCATGGATATCGGGAATTTAGATTTATCAATATTAGTTGCTTATAAACTTAAAAGAAATTGGTTGGCAACTATACGATTAGTTACAGTTGTTGATAATGAAGAACAGAAATTAGAAGCAACCAATTTTATGGCGGAATTAATTGAGCTTGCTCGATTACCAAAAACCGAAGTGCTTGTTCATGTTGGCAAGTTTAATGACTTTATTTCTAATTCTTCCGAGGCAGATATAAATATTTTTGGCTTGGTTCAGAACCCAGATTTTAATTTTATGGAAGAAATGGTAAAAAAAACAAATACAACTTGCCTATTTATACGGGATTCAGGTTTTGAAAATATTTTAGCCTAACTTACAGTTTGTTTAATACCATTGAGGGTTTAACTCAAATAAATTGGTTTTTACTTTGAAACCTTTAGAATACACTAAAAACTAACTTTTACAACCAAGCCGTCTCTATTGAATAAGCTTTTATTAATAGATAAATAACGTGTAATAATTTTTATATCTTAGAAAGAAATTCTAAATAAATACATATAGAAAGGTTATAAATGAAAACATATAAAATGATCTCTTGGAATGTTAATGGAATACGCGCTGTTGCAAAAAAAGGTTTTCATGAATGGTTTAAAAATGAAAATCCAGACATACTCTGCTTGCAAGAAACTAAAGCATGGGAGGAACAGCTTGATGACTCATTGACAAATGTAGATGGTTATCATTCCTTTTTTTCGCAGGCTTATAAAAAAGGGTATAGCGGAACAGTAATCTATACTAAGGAAAAACCGATTGAAGTAAAGCACGGTATTGGGATTGAAGAGTTTGATAAGGAAGGACGATTTGTAATTGCCGAATACAAAGGGTTTGTTCTATTTAATATATACTACCCAAACGGAAAGGCCAAAGCTGAGAGATTAAAATATAAAATGGATTTTTATGAAGCATTTCAGAAATACACGGTTGATTTGTTGAAGAAGGGTAAGAAAATTATAGTCTGCGGAGATGTAAATACGGCTCATAAAGAAATTGACCTAGCTAGACCAAAAGAAAACTCTAAAATTTCGGGATTTTTACCGGAAGAACGTGAATGGATGGACAGATTTTTCGCGGATGGATTTATTGATACTTTAAGAATGTTTAATGACAAACCCGAAATCTACACTTGGTGGGACCAAATTTCTAGAGCAAGAGATAGAAATGTGGGCTGGAGAATTGACTACTTTTTTATTAGTGAAAATCTTAAAAAAAATATTACGAATGCTTTTACAATGCCAGACGTTATGGGCTCAGACCATTGTCCGGTTGGGATAGAAATTAAAATTTAAGCTTAAAAAAGAGATTTGATTCATACACTGAATCAAATCTCTTAATTAAAATTATATTTCTTTATCTATTTTAAGAGTAGCATTTTCTTTACTTCAGTATAATTACCTACTTTTATTGAATAGAAATATGTTCCACTAGGTATTTCCGTTGAGTTAAATTCAACTTCATAGTTGCCTGGTTTTTGTTCCACGTTTACTAATGTTGAAACTTCTCTACCTAATATATCATAAACAATCAATCGAACTTCTATTTTATCAATTGTCTTTTGATTAATATTAGAGGGAATTGAATATTTTATTTTTGTAGTCGGGTTAAATGGATTTGGGTAATTTTGCATTAGTTTAAATTCAGTAGGTGTTTTTTCTAAATTAACTCCCGTAACCAAATCAAACTTAACTGCATCTGACCACTTGCTCCATTTCAAATTATGATCTCTATATTTAACTCTATAAAAATATTCTTTACTCGAATCAAAAATTGATCTGTTAAATGCTATTTTAGTTAAATCAAGCCCTGAATTTTTATCTATTGGATTATAAAGGGCATCAACACCATAGATATTCTTCCAATTAAGTAAAGAATCTATTTTCATAAAATTAAAGTCAGCATCTTCAGCGACTTGAATTTTTACAGTCATCAAAGAATCGCTTCCTTCAATCTGTGAAGTGCTAAACAAGATCTTTTCATTTGCAGAAGATGGTTTTGCAACAACTGGCTTTACTGGTGAATCTTGATTTACTTTTTTATACCAACGATCTTCAACACTTGTATTTAATGGTTTGCTTAAATTTCCCAAACTGTACATTGAAGATTCAAAAGTCTTCTTGGCAACATCTATCTCAACTAATTGGAAGAAATAATGATCTAAAGAAATATGAATACTAGGGTAATCGTTATTTACAAATGCACCCCATCGATCGGTTGCTCCTCCACCACCGCCTCCACAAACAATTCTAAAATCACCATTTCCATTTTCAACGTTTGATTCAATTGAACCTCTTTCAAATCCATGTGTGTGACCGTAAGAAAGTTGTAATACTTTTGAATATTTTTTTAGAATTGGAAGAATTTGATAATTTATGTAGCCGGGTCCGGCATCATATGTTATTCCTTCGCCCCATAATTCAGTATAAGGAAAATGATGAACTATTATGAACACAAAGTTAATTGATGAGTCAGCTTCAGCCGTTTGCAGTTTTTGTTCAAGCCAACTTTTTTGAGTGCCCCCCAAAGTTGTAACTATATTTGAGTTTAACCCTATGACCATTGTGCTTCCTGTTACAAATGACCAGAATTTTTCATTTAATCCTGCAATTGCCGGAAATCCCGAAACATCATCATACTTCATATATTTATAATAATTTTGGTTTTCACCTTCGTGATTTCCTGTAACGGTCATAAATGGAATGTATGGTGAAAGAGGAGACATTGGTGCAAAATATTGATCGGTGTAATGAATTATATTGTTCCCACTTACTACTAAATCACCAGAATGTAAAACAAAATTAACATGGTTTTGAATGTCATCGCCATATAATTCCTGAATTTTTTTCTTTGCTTCTTTAATTACTTTTGCAGCCATAGTTGTATCTGGAGCATGCGTATCGCTCAATACTAAAAACCTAATTTTACCGGAATAATTATCGGTTGGAAGAGTTCTAAACGAATACATTCTAGAAGATCCAGAACCACTAATTGCTTTATAGAAATATTCTGTATTAGGCTGTAGGTTGGTCAATCTAACTGTATGCCATCTATAATCGTATGATATGATTTCATTTGTCCCTGTTGTAATTTGCCCTAATGATGGTGTAGTTCCAAACTCTACTTGAGTTAATGTTTCTAAAGTATCATGCCAACACACATAAATTGATGTTGGTTGAGGTGTTTGCAGATAAGGGACAAGTATCAATTGTTTAGTGGTTGTTGGACTTACTTGATGTCCATAACCACCAAGATCACTTACTTCATAGTTTGATAAAGAATAATTCCAAATTGAAACTTCAGAACAATCTATTTCATTGTCTTCACCATCGTTATCTGCAAATAAAAGTAGTTCCTTGGGCAAACTAAATCTTCCATCAATAGGTTGCACTGTCCCATTAAGTAATAAATTTCCATCAAGATAGTATTTGTATTGAGTGCCATTTTTTACCGAAATTACAAGTCGATACCATTCATTTGCTTTTACCGAATATTGTGAATAGCCAGTAACCCCAACGCCTATATTTCCTCCTGTATTAATAAAACAATCCCCATCATCACTATTTAATGGGTTTGTTTGAAAGAAACAATGCCAACCATCTAATGCAGGTATTCTAAAATCAATCTGCAAAGTGTACTCATTTACATTCAACCCTCCGCCATTCCCGGCAATACCATGCAGCATGTTTAAGTAACTTCCACTTTCTATTTTTATTGCACCATTTCCTACTGCCGGACCTGAAATAACTTGTACATTACCTGCTGAGGTAAGATCATTTCCTGTCTCTGCTTTTAAAATATTACTTGAATCATCAAACTTCCAACTCCCAACTAAAGCCGGTTCTCCTCCTGTTCCACCACCCAAATCATGTCCATAACCACCTAGGCTTTGTACTTCTGTTTCAGAAAGTGGTTTATCCCAAATAGCAAATTCGGTTAAATCAATAATTCCGTCATCTCCATCATTATCTGCCATTAAAAGAAGAGAAGAATTAAGGCTGAATCTGTCATCAACAATTTGAACATTTCCATCAAGTAAAAGCTGCCCATCTAAATAATACCTATAAAAGGTTCCGTTTTTTACTGAGATCACAAGCCTATACCATTCATTGCTTTTAATTACATATGCACCATAGCCCGTAGATTGAGTTCCAATTTTTCCTTCAGTGTTTATAAAACATTCACCATCATCATTGTTTGCTGAATTTGTCTGAAAGAATGTTTTCCAAGTTCCTATATCTGGCACCCTAAAATCAAATTTTAGGGTATATTCATTAACTTTTGACCCTCCTCCGTTGGGTTGAATTTCATGATTTGAAGAAAAGTAGCTGTTTAAACCTATTCTTACAGCTTTGTCTGTTATGGTTGCTCCTTCAATAGATTCTACATTTCCAACAAGTTCTAAATCATTTCCAAAATATGCTTCTGTAGAGTTTAATGGGTTACTGAATTTCCACAAACCTCTTGGTTGTAGCTCGGCAATTGGTAACATGTGTCCAAAACCACCCAAGGCTTTCACCTGTGAATTAGAAAGCGAGATATCCCATAAACCGATTTCACTGCATTCCATTTCGCCATCATCACCATCATCATCAGCAAAAATTAAAAGTAAACTGTCCAATCCATATCTACCATCAACTTCTTGAACATTGGCATCAAGCAAGATCTGTCCGTCCAAAAAATATCTGAAATGTGAGCCATTTTTAATTGATACAATTAAACGATACCACTCATTGGGAGAAATTTGAAAATCTGCATAACCTGTTGCTTGTGTTCCAAGGTTTCCAGTCTTGTTAGAAAAGAACTCCCCGTCATCACTGTTTGTAGAACTGGTTTGGAAAAATGTGTACCATTTTGCCAAACTATTTACCTTAAAGTCAAACTGAAGTGAGTATTCGTTAACAGAAGCACCACCACCATTGGGACTAATGCCATGTTTAATCTTGTAATAACTACCTAATCCAATTTTAACAGCTCCATCCCCAGTAGTGGATCCAACAATAGCCTCTTGTAAGCCAACCAATTCAAGGCTAGTTCCAATTTCTGCTTTTGTTAAGTCAGTATTATCATCAAATTTCCACAATCCAATTTGTTGTGGAACTTGAGAAATAACACTTGAAATATTTGTGAAAATAAATAGAATAATTAGTAAAAATATTTTTTTCATAAGTTCCTCATATTTGTTAAAAAAACTATTTGTCAGACATATAAATCGAATTTTGGTTAGAAAATTATTGTGGATTATATTGTCTTAATATTATTCTATTGCAGGAATTTTATCAATGGCACGTTTGCGTCATTTTTAAATAATTAATATATTGGAACTTTTATATGAGGTTTTCTTTAAAAGCTTTTGAAACTGCTCCGGAGCGTGTATTAACATGTAACTTGCTATAAATATTTTTAAGATGATTATTAACTGTATGAAAACTAATAAATAGCTTATCTGCTATTTGTTGTTTTGTTAATCCAGTAATTGCTAATTTTAATATTTCTTTTTCTCTTTCAGTAAGACCGTAACTTGATTTCTTAGGTTTTAATTGACTAAATATTTCTAAAACTTTATGTGCTATTTGCAGACTCATTGGAGCCCCGCCTGCAACTGCTTCTTCTATAGCATCAATTATCTTTTCTGGGGAGCTATCTTTTAATAAATATCCAGAAGCTCCTGAACAAAGCGCATTAAATATTCTTTCGTTGTCATCATAAACGGATAGGATTATTATTTGTGTAGTATTAGAAAGCTCTTTTATTTTTTCAATTCCTTGAATTCCATTAATTCCGGGTAGGTTTATATCAAGAAGAATGATCTCGGGAGGATAGTTTTTGCTGAGGTAATTCAACCCATCTTCACATGACTCAAAAGTTTTTGAACAGTCCATTCTGTTCTGTTTATTAATTAGTGATTGTACTGTCCGTCTGAAGTGATAATTATCTTCAATAAGCCAGACATTTATTTTTTTTTGCTCACTTTGTTTATTCAATACAGTAATCCTAAAAAACAATTACGAATTATCTATGTTTTTTATCCTCTTCTTAAAGTTATGCATCAAAAACCATTAACTCTAATATTGTTCCTTTGTTTAATTCACTTATTATATTTAATGAGGCATTAATTTTTGACGCCCTTCTTTTCATGCTTTTCAAACCATTATTTTCATTTATTTCGTTTTGCTCAAAACCAATTCCATCATCTTTAATCAATAGAAAAAAATGCTCGTTTTTTTTGCCCAGATAAATATTACAAATTTTTGCATGAGCATGTTTCGAAATATTATTTATCGCTTCTTTGAAAATTAAATAAATATTGCGTCTGACCTCCAGATTTAGTCTTTCAACATTAATTTGTGGCGCAGTTGTAAGTGACCAATCAATACCAACCAGAAGTTTAGCCGACTCCTCTTTCATTTTATTAATCATATTATTACCAAAATCATTTTGGGGGTTTATGAACCAGACAATATCCCTTACCGATTCTATTGTTTCCTTTGCTGTTTTGCTTATATACTTTGCAAGTTCTTGTTCCGGCTCCTTCAAAGAATTACTCACTAAGAGCATTTCACTATCGAGCCTAATACTACTTAAGCTACTCCCTATCTCATCATGAAGATCATTTGCAATATCTAGTCTTAATCTTTCTATTTTCAAGAGTTGATTAATTCTAAGTTTATAAACAAGAAAAACAAAACTGACGAACAAAAGAATAATTGCAAATTTGAACCACCAAGTCATCCACCAAGCAAAATCTATTATAATTGATAACGTCTTAACTTCACTGTATTTGCCATCGGAGTTTACAGCTTTCACGTAAAAAGTATATTCCCCACTTTTTATATCCGTATAAAAAGCCGTTTTCCTTTTTTCGGCATGCACCCAATTAGGATCTATTCCTTTTAGCATATATTCATACAAATGATTCTCAGGATGATTAAAATCTAATACTGCATACTCAATAGAAAAAAAGTTTTGATCATAATTAAGGAATATTTTCTTTGTTGAAGGTAATGATTGCTTTAGTTCCGCTTCTTTATTAAAAACTTTAAATGATATAAAGGCAACTCTTGGAATATGTTCCTCTGTTAAAATCGAATCTGGATCGAACTTAATAAATCCATCTAATCCACCAAAGTACATAATTCCATTTTGGTTTTTGAAACTTGCTCTCCAATTAAATTGATTATTTATTATCCCATCTGATTTATCATAAATCCTAAAATTTTCTGTACTGGGTTAAACTTTGCCAATCCTTTCATTGTGCTAATCCATAAATTACCTTTCTTATCTTCCAGAATTCCAAAAATTACATCATTTGGTAACCCATTTTTTATTGTATAGTTGTTAAAATTATTTTGTTTTTTGTCAAACTTGTTTAGACCGCCACTATGTGTACCAACCCAAATGTATCCTTTTGAGTCTTCTAAAATACATGTTATTTTTGTCGAGCTAATTTGGTGTTCACGATCTTTATTAGGCATATAGTGAAATAGTTTTTTTTTATCGGTGTCATACTGAAATAGCCCATCGAGCCATGTGCCTATCCACAAATTGTTTTCTTTATCTTCATATAATACATTTATTGCTAAAGTTTTAGGTAGTTTTTCTGACGGAGAATCAGCAATAATATTAAAGGTTGAAAAACTTTCTGTTCTCTTATCAAAAATCTCTAAAGTTTCATTAGTCCCTATTAATAATTTATTATCTTTCATTTCAATTATTTGTTGTACCCAGTCTGATTTAATACTATTGGGTTTCTTTGAATTGGATGCATAATATTTAAATTTCTTATTTATAGGATCAAATCGGTTCAATCCACCATTGCTTGTGCCAATCCATAAAATTTCTTCTCTATCTTCTAATAAAGTTATGACATCTGCTCCTTTCAGCCTGTTAAACTGGTTTTTACTCATATAATTTTCATTAAAATGTTCAATTTTATTGTTTATTAAATCAATTTTATCAAACCCATCTCCTCCAAATCCCACCCAAAGGAATTTTTTTCCTTCCACAATGCTGCTCACAACTCTACCTCCAATAGTGCCTTCTCTAAAAGGGAAATATCTGTATTGTACGAATGGTTGCTTGAAGGGTAATTTATTTAAACCATCTTCAGTACCAAACCAAAGATTATTAAATTTATCTTCATAAATCCATCTTATTCTATCTGTTATTATTGAATTAGGATTATCTTTTTCTTTTTTAATTTGAACAAATATATCTGCTTCTGTCTCTTTTCTTGTTTTTAAGAAAATTCCATTGTAATCATAGGTTCCAAACCAAAATCTATTATTTTTATCTTTCCAAATTTGACTAATATTCGAAATTATTGCCTCTGAATTTTCACTTGTCTTTATATGAACGCTCTCAAGAGTTCTATTCTCAAAATTCATTTTTGTAATACCCAAAAAGGTTCCAACCCATAAATCCTTTTGGGAATCATTATAAAAGGACAATATTCTATCATCTGCAATTGATCCATTTGTACTCTTTTTTGTGTAATGAGTAAACTTTTTGTTTTCTGGATTAAAACATATTATTCCATTCTTAAAAGTTCCAAGCCATAAGTTTTGGGAATTATCATAAGTTATACAGATAATATTATCTGATGTAAGAGAATTTTTTGTGTTATACGATTTTATTTTTTTAGAGTTTGAAGATAAGCAGTTGATTCCATTACCTGTTGTTCCAAACCAAATATTATTATCCCAATCTTCTATTAAACATTGAATATAGTCATCCTCATAGATTTGTAAATTATCATATCTAATAAAGGTTTCATGTATGGGATCAAATTTACAAAGTCCTCCTCCCCAAGTTCCAATCCAAAAATCTCCATTTTGTGTTTCAAGCAAAGACATTACATAATTTTCTGGAAGGGAATTTTGTTCCTTGGTATTTGATTTAAACAGTTCGAAGGATGAACCATCGTAACGATTAAGACCGTCTTTTGTCGCTATCCATAAAAACCCATCTTTTGTCTGAAGTATTGAGTTTATAGAATTGTTGGAAAGCCCATTATCTATTGTAATTCTATCAAATTGAAAATTTGTTGTTTGCGAATTAGTTCTTGAAAGTGCTAAAAAGAATAGAAAAATTATTAGTTTTTTCATTTGGAATCATTGCAAAAAGAAATGGATTGATAATTATTTTACTAATGCCATTGTTT
The DNA here is from genome assembly GCA_963704835.1 of uncultured Ignavibacteriales bacterium. GTDB lineage: Bacteria > Bacteroidota > Ignavibacteria > Ignavibacteriales > Melioribacteraceae. The sequence continues at coordinate 20,404 of CAVPHW010000001.1, forward strand.
TTGTTTGTATGTTTTTTCCATAAAAAAACTTATAAAAATAAATCCCTGAGGATAAATTACTTGAGTTAAATACTTCTTTATGGTTTCCAGAATTTTTGACACTATCAACAAGAGTCTTTATCTCTCTTCCAAGAGAATCGTAAATAACTATTTTTACCCTACTTGGTTCATCAATAAAATATTCAATGGTTGTTTCAGGATTAAAAGGGTTGGGATAGTTCTGCATAAGATTAAAATTATTCGGTATATCATGTGGGAAATTGTTCTTCACAGTTGTTACCCAACCCATTTTAATTTTTATATAGTCGGAAAGGTTTTTACCCATTTCTTGGTGGTGACGAACTCTCGGGTGTTTTGTCCAGTTTGGATCGTGAGGGAAAAAATATGTCCCGAGTTTTGAATCGTTGTTTTTATTGTACATATATTCAACTGCACTTTCTATATAGCCAGGCCATGGAGATCCTATTTTTGTTGCGTCCATACTACCTAAAGAACAAACAATAAACGAATTGGGATGATGATTTCTTATTTCACTAATAAAATCAACATAGGCATAAATAATTTTAGAAGAATCCAGCGTTCCTACAAGCCAACTGTCATTCTGAAATAGATTGACAACAACAACATCTGCTTCGAATCGACTAAAATCCCAGATACTTTCCGGGTTTTCTGCATCTAGACGATAATAATATTGTGACATAACCATATCAAACCAGCTAATCATAATACCAATTCCACTTTTAGCAATACACATATAATCAGCATTTAATAAACGCGCAGCAATTGCGCCATATGCTAAAAAATTGTTCTCATAAACTAGCTTATCATCCGCATAGCTATCTGGTGCTTCGTTTCCCATACCGCAGGTTATAGAATTGCCGTAAAACAATATTTTATGCTCAGGTCTAGTCGGTGGAGTAACCAAAGTTTTCCCATCATTAATTTGAATGCCTAAAAATTTAGTTGGCCCTGAAGATGCTTCCGTTCTACGAAATATTAATAAACTATGGACTGTATCTTTTAGAGAAGCCGAAACAAGATAGATTTGGCTTCCAACATTGCAATCAATAACCTGGGGGTGTTCATAATCTTCATCAATAAAAACATTAAAATAGGATTGTCCTGTTTTGTCATCAAGCATCAGAATAAGCAAAGATCCTTCAAAATTAGCTTTTATGTAAGTGCCTGGCCAGAAAAGAGTAGGTTGGTCCGGAATGGAAAAATCTATTCTTCCGGTATATTGAAAATTTGGGTGATCAGCTTTTATTTTTGTAATTCCATGTGATTCTGAAAACATACAAAAAATAATTAGGGGTAATAAAATTAGTGAGATACTTTCTTTTCTGTTCATTTCAATACCTTACAGTTTTAATTCACTTTTTGTCTTTACTTTTTTAATGCCGACCTTGTTTTGAAAAATGCAATTTGATTTTCCTAAAAACTATTTCCCAATTATTAAATAACCTTAGTTGCACAAATATATAATTTATTCATCATATTTAAATACCAAGGATTTTTCCGGAAATATATAGTTTATCCCTGAATCCAAGTTGAAGGACTCATTCCTACATCAAAACACTAATGATTAATAAATAAGAATTTTAAATTTACGATGAAACTTAACCCAAATAAGAAGCCGCCAAATCAAATATGTTATCAAAATTTACATTTACAATTTCTCTTTTGTCCTCATCTACAGGAAATGGCGTCTCATGAGAATAGTTAAAGGGGAAGTCTGTAATCATGGTTCTAATTGGGATTTTTTTGTTCGCACCATTAAGCGTGTTTATAACCGACTCTGGTGGAACTACCTGATCTTTAATCAAAGATACAGCAAAAATTTTATCTTTTAATTCAAGAAATCTCTCTTCTCTAATATCTCTAAGACCATATTGCGTTAATAAGCTTTTAAAATATTTTATTTCAGTAAGAGAAGTTCTCTCAATTCTTCCCTTATTTAAATAATCATCAAAAAGCTTAAAAAACCGACTAGTAGAATTATAAGCTTCATTATCTAAGATGGCTTTAGCAACTGGAAACATTATATCAAATGTTGGTCCGCCACAAAACATGAACATCTTTGAGTGATCAAAATAGTTCTGGGGATTGGCCATCAGCAAAACCTCGGCCAATAAAGCACCAATTGAATAGCTAAAAAAGTTTATGGAAGCATCGTCATAAATTAATTTGTGTCTTCCTCCTCTTATTTCTTCAACCAGTTTAGTTATATCAGAAAATGTTTGAAAACCGGAAGTAAAAAATCTTGAGGGATTATGATGAAGTCTTGTACTTAATGCTGCATTTGCAAAAGTTGAATTCTTATTGTCTGCAAATTGAGATGAACGATAGTCTGAAATCATTTTCATTGTTCTTGGATTGCTCCAAGCTATTGGTGCTCTATTCATATGAAACGCAATTGGAAAAAGGACAATTGCTTTTCCGGTTAATTTATTAAGTGTTAATGCCCAAGGCAAATATTTTTGCCAAAGTCTTTCATTTAATCCATGAAACAAAAAAATAACATCCTTGGATCTGCCAGTATTTCTCCCCTTAATAATAATATAATTGAACTTATTATTTTCTTCTATATCAGCATCTTCTGCACTGAAAAAGATCTCCTTTTCTAGTTCCGTTGCCTCAATGTTGGTGGAATATGGAAAATCTGAAATTTGAGTGTCTAAACTATTTGACACAAATGGAAGATTAAAAATTGTTGCGTTTGCTTCGCTAAGATCTGTTTTTTCTTTCCTAATATCAAACGCATTTTTTAGATAAATATTTTGTTCAAAGTAATCCAAGGTCTATCCTTTATCCTTCTTTTTTTCTTTCACGATTCTTTTTTGATTTTTGGTCCTTACGCTTTGAATCTCCTTTTGTTTAGCTTTCAACAAATTTTCCCACCGCGATATTCCCTCTTTCAACAAATTCATTTTGGAAAACAATTGAGAAATTGCCTTGTTCATTTGGTCTAGGCGATCTTGGGTCTCTTTCGGCGAATAGTGGTTAATGTCGTTGCTAATCACCAAGAAATCTCTAAAATAGTCTGAAATCGTCTTTATTTCTTCAAGTGAGTAATTGAACAACTGGAGGTCTCGCACTAATTGACACATATAAACATATAACTCAGAATAAAGTCTAAAACCACCTGCACTCCTTAATTCCGATTCAATTATTCCTTTTTCTTCCCAATGCTTAATTGTTCTGGCACTAACACCAACTTTTTTAGCAAGATTACTAATAGTGATGAATTGCGCCATGTTTTTCTCTTCTTCTTTAATTTGAGAGTTGTTTGGCAGTCCAATTTTTTTTACAATTTTTTGAATTTCCGGAATGCTGTATCCAACATTCACCAAAGAAACCAACATTGAAACCTGCTCTAACGTTCCTTTTGTATAATATGCGGTTTTGTCATCCGTAATGCCTGCTGGCTTCATTAAATTGTTAGACTCTAACTCATTAAGAATCTTTTCAGAGATTCCTGTTTGCTTTATCAAGTCTTTTCTTAGAAAAATATTGCTTGCCATACCTTTACGTTCGCTATTTATTAAACTATCCGTTTACGTACACGTAATATAGAGTATTGTTTTTATTTGTGCAAGAAAATCTTTTGTTGTTAGAAAATATTTTTGCCCTAATTCTGTAATTTGACTCCCCTATTCCAAACTTTTTACTTCCCTTATATTCACAAAACAAAGTCAACTATTTATTAACTTTGCTAAGCAATTAAATATTGATTTGAACTTTTACAATACTTTAAAAGAAAGACATAATGAGACACAACAATATAGAAGTAATGGCTCCGGTTGGATCCTACGAAGCACTAATGGCAGCAATAAAAGGTGGCTGTAATTCCATTTATTTTGGAATTGAACAGTTAAACATGCGTGCTCGTTCATCAAACAACTTTACAACAGAGGACTTAGCCGATATAGCAAAAATTTGTAAGGAAAATAATATTAAATCATATATCACCTTAAATACTGTTTTATATGATCATGATATTAATTTGATGAAAACAATAATTGATGCTGCCAAAACAAATGGAATTGATGCAATTATTGCCTCTGATCATGCGGCTATGAATTATGCAAAAAAAATCGGGTACCCAATTCATATTTCTACTCAGTGCAATATTAGCAACTTTGAGACAGTAGAATTTTATGCAAATTACGGTGACGTAATGGTATTAGCTCGCGAATTAAGCCTTCAGCAAGTCGCAAGTATTTCTGCCGAAATTGAACGAAAAGGAATCAAGGGTCCTTCTGGAGAACTTGTTGAGGTGGAAGTGTTCGCACATGGTGCTTTATGCATGGCTGTTTCTGGTAAATGTTATTTAAGTCTGCACTCTCATAATTCATCTGCTAATCGCGGAGCTTGCATTCAAAATTGCAGAAGAGAGTATACAGTTATTGATAAGGAAGAAGGCATTGAGCTAGATATTGATAATGAATATATAATGAGCGCAAAGGATTTAGCAACAATCGATTTTCTTGATAAGGTTTTACATGCCGGTGTAAGAGTTTTAAAGATCGAAGGTCGTGGTCGTTCTGCTGACTATGTTTACACAACTGTAAAATGTTATAGAGAGGCTGTAGATTCTATTTTAGAAGGAACATATACAGAAGAGAAAATTCAAGATTGGAAAGAAAGGTTGGCGACTGTTTACAATAGAGGATTTTGGGATGGCTATTATCTCGGTAAAAAAATGGGGGAATGGAGCGAAGTCTATGGCTCAAAGGCAACAACGAAAAAAATATTGTTGGGAAGAGGAATTAAATATTTTGCAAAAGCCAAGATTGGCGAATTTTTGATTGAATCGCATTCCCTTAAAAAGGGAGACAACATATTAATCACCGGACCAACAACTGGAATTATTGAAACTTATGTGGAAGAAATTAGAGTTGATGACAAAGAGGTGGGAGAGGTAAAAAAAGGAGATTATTTTTCTATTCGCGTTGATGAAACTATTAGAGCTTCAGATAAAATTTATAAGATTGTCAACAGCTAATGATTTCTATTTCATATTACAGAAGCAAATGCATTGGTTGTAACGCTTGTGTAGAAGCAGATTCTGAAAGATGGCGTGTTTCTAAAAAAGATGGGAAATGTAATTTGGTAGGCGGAAAAGAGAAAAAAGGAATATATCAACTTGTTGTTGGGAATGAGGAAGAGAACGCTCTTAAAGCTGCCTCTGCTAATTGTCCGTCAAAAATTATTAAGTTTACAATTAAATAGTTTATTTTTTTGTCGCTTCGAAGTGCGCTGCGATTGAGAAATCTCCGACCTAAGCCTCTGAGATCTCTCCCACAAAAAAAGGTGGGCAAGCACAAAAAAAGGACCTGAGATAACAACTTTTTTACAAAAGAGAATTCCTGATATGAAACATCCCGTTAAAAATAAACAGAACAATTCCAAAATGTGTTTTGTGTGCGGAATTAATAACTCACTCGGATTAAAAGCCTCTTTTTACGAACTTGAAAATGAAGAACTAGTCGCAATTTTTACTCCCAAAGATATTCACCAAAGTTACCCTGGCAGACTTCATGGAGGAATTGCTTCAACAATATTAGACGAAACCATTGGCAGAGCCATTCTGATCAAAGATAAAAACATTTGGGGAGTTACCTTAGAGCTAAACGTAAAATTTAAAAAACCCGTTCCTTATGATGAAGAGTTAAAGGTTGTCTGTAAAATTACGAATGAGTCTTCACGAACATTTGAAGGTGAAGGAAAAATCTTCTTACCAAATGGTGATATAGCTGTTGTTGCAGAAGGTAAATATTTTAAAATGTCTGTCGATAAAATAACAGATGCTGATTTTACCGAAGATCAATGGTTTAAATTATCAAGTGAGGATGATCCAATAGAAATAGAAATTTGAAAAAGCAGAAATTCTTTCAAGCGAATGAAAAACATCAACCCAAAAATTACCGTTAGAATAGCAAATCAAAATGATTGGAAAAGAATAATAGAAATTTACAATCATGCTGTCTTAGAAAAAGGCAAAACAGCCGACACTGAATTGCAAACCGTTGAGGGCAAACAAGATTGGCTGTCTCAACATTTACCTCCAAAACACATAATACTTTTAGCCGAAATAGATTCTCAAATTGTTGGATGGTGTAGTTTAAGTCCACACAGACCCGGGAGAAAAGCCCTAGAAAAAACAGCCGAAATTAGTTACTATGTTGATAATAATTATAGAAAACTTGGAATTGCTTCCGCGCTTATAAACTCTGCAATTGAAACGGCCAAAGAAAATGGTATTAACAATCTGTTCGGAATTTTGTTAGATGTAAATTTAGTTAGTGTGACTATTCTAGAAAAGTTTGGTTTTAAAAAATGGGGGCACTTACCAAACATTGCAGAAATAGATGGCGAGACTTGTGGGCAGTTTATTTATGGTAGGCATCTTTAAGCTGGTCTTTCTTTTTCCGTCACATACAAATTTAAGCTCTATCAATATAGCGTTGGTTTTCATTTGCTTCTTTATTTAATTGGGATTATGTTACGCTTATAAAATTTAATAATGCTTCTTAGTTGGTGCAACATGAGAAAGAATTTCTTATTCCTTTTAATCCTAGTTCCATTTCAATTTGTTTTGTCTCAATGGGTTTCTCAACCAAGAATTACCAACAATTATTTGTCGAAAGTCTATTTTACGGATCCACAAAATGGATGGATAGTAGGAGGACCTGGGCACAATTCTTCACACATCCGACTCTGGAATTAATTGGGAAATACAAAACTCTGGAATATATACGGAATTTAGGGATGTCTTTTTTATTAATCCACAAGTTGGATGGGCATCAAGTGATAGCGGTTATATCCTAAAAACTATAGACTCTGGTAAAAATTGGTTTGTTCAACGCGGCCCAATTACTGCTGACTATGTTGAAACAATATTTTTTATAGATACATTAGTTGGCTGGGCAACGAATATTCATTATGATGAAGACTATAATGTTGATTATTCTGTTTTAAACACTGTTGATGGAGGAAATAGCTGGAATATTCAGTACACAAATCTCAATGAAATGCCGAAGAAAATCTCCTTTTTTGATTCAAATAATGGTCTCTTAAATACTGGTTCATGGTGGAGTGGAGACTCTGAATTATTGCAGACAAGTGATGGGGGAAAATCATGGCAAAGGAAGTTATGGTCGGGCAGTAATCTTTTATCTTATTCCTTTATAAATAAAGATATCGGTTGGGTCGTTGGGGGTAGAAATGTTTTAATTGGTGACTTAGAAGTATATAAAACTACAAATAGTGGTAGCACTTGGGACAAAACAGAAGTTTGGTGGAATGAGTATGGTGCGCGGATATATTTTGTAGATGAGTTAACAGGCTGGATAACGAATGGCACTAGAATGAGGTTTACATCTGATGGAGGAAATACTTGGGTAAGCCAAAATTGTAATGGTGGCAATTCAATACACTTTTCAACAAAAACCAATGGTTGGGCTGTTGGTTATGGAGGTTCGATTTATAGATACGATACTAATAAATTCTTATCTCTAACTAGCCCTGTTGGTAACGAACATTTTTCAACTACCTACAACTTACCTATTAAGTGGCAATTTAACTGGGTTGAAAAAGTTAGATTAGATTATACTATAAATGAAGGAATAACATGGGTAAATTTAGCTAGAAACTATCCTGCAAATGATTCCACTTTCAATTGGAGACTCAATGCTTCTTTGTCCAGTCATTGCCTTGTTCGCATAATGGATGAGTCCGATTCGTCCATGTTTGATATTAGCAATCCATTTTTTATCGACCCAGTAGAAGTAGAGGAAAACAATTCTACCCTGCTGTCATTTTTACCATTCGAAGACTTAAGAAGAATAGCCATTTCTGACAAATATGCTTTTATTACCTCTGAAGAAAAGGGCTTTTATGTTTTTAATATCTCCAATCCTAAAAACCCATTTTTTGTTACTAGGTTTCAAACCGAGGGTTGGGCGGCAAGTACAAAATATATAGATGAAAAATTATATGTGGCCGAAAGGTCTGCTGGTCTTACTATTTATGACGTACACGACTCAAAGAATATTTACCTTCTAGGCAAGTTCGCGATTAGCGGCTCAGCTCTTGAGGTTATTATCGTAGATTCAATTGCTTTCGTTTCTGATTATTATTATGGATTAAGGATTCTAAATGTAAAAACCCCGAACGAAATTTATGAAATTAGCAGCATAAAAGGTTCATCAACATTTTTTGTAGATTACCCATTCGTATATAGAATTAAAGTTGATCTTTATCCATATGTTCTCAAACTTGAAATAATAGATGTCTCCAATTTATCTAGCCCCTTAATAATTTCGAGCATTGATTTGCCTCCTGCATCTGGAGAGATTTATAATATTACTGCAAATCAAAATTTGGTTTTGCTTGGTCTTGAATCTGGGTTAGTAAGTATTGATGTTTCAGATAAGTTTAATCCTAAACAGATCACAACATTTTCACCTGATGATATTTATATAATAAATAAAATGATAATTTCTAATAAAATCGCTTATGTAGCAAACAGATGGTATGGTCTAGATCTCTTAACCAATATTGATTTGCCAAACATAGAGAGGGTGGGATATCTTCATAGGAAAAAACAAATAAACTTTTTTTCCCCTGGCTATTTTAATGACTTTATAAAAAAAGGTTCCTTGGTATATCTGGTTGACCGTTTTGATGGGCTTTATATAATAAATTGTTTTCCTAAAACCGTTCCCGCACAAGACCAAAAGAACACAATTCCAGTGAATTTTTCTTTATCTCAAAACTTTCCCAACCCTTTTAATCCTTCAACAGTAATAAATTACTCACTTCCTAAGCAAACCTTTGTTAATATCACGATATATAATTCTCTTGGCGGCGAAATAGAACTGTTAGTTAATCAAGAGAAGCAAGCTGGCAGTTATGCCGTACAGTATGATGCTTCTGGTGTGTCAAGCGGCGTTTACTTTTATGCAATTAAGACTAGCGAATATGTGCAAGTAAAAAAAATGCTGTTTGTAAAATGAAAAAAAACGACGCTCCAATAATTTTAGAACAAACATTCAATGCATCGATTGAAACTGTTTGGAATTCTATAACAGAAATTGACCAAATGAGGAAATGGTATTTTAACAACATTCCTTCATTTAAACCAGAGGTTGGTTTTACAACTCAATTTAATATTCACAATGATAGTCGAGATTTTTTACATCTTTGGAAAATCATTGAAGTGGTATCCGCTAAAAAAAATCTCATATAATTGGAAGTATAAAAATTACCTGGGTGACTCTAATGTTATTTTTGAATTATTTAAAAAGCACGAACATACTTTACTAAGATTAACAACCGTGATATTAGAAGATTTTCCTGATGAAATTCCAGAGTTTACCAGAGAAAGCTGTTTGGGCGGCTGGAATTATTTTATAACTAAAAGTTTAAAAAATTATTTAGACAATACTACTTAATTCTCAATTATATTCGTGTTCTTTTGCTGCCTTAAACACAATTATTGATTAGCAACATTAACTTGTTTTCTTGTTATATTGCACAAATTAAACTAGGTGATTTTTATGGACTTAAAACTAGCCGTTCTAATCGATGGTGATAATATTCCTTCTGCTTATGTAAAAGAGATGATGGAAGAAATTGCAAAGTATGGCAATCCAACAATAAAAAGAATTTACGGTGATTGGACAAACCCCAACTTACAAAAGTGGAAAAGCGTTCTTCTTGCAAAATGCCATAACTCCAATTCAGCAATATGGTTATACTATAGGAAAAAATGCCACCGATTCTGCAATGATTATTGATGCCATGGATATTCTTTACTCTGAAAAAGTTAATGGGTTCTGTTTGGTTTCGAGTGATAGTGATTTTACACGATTAGCCACTCGCCTTAGAGAAGCCGGAATGCAAGTCTTTGGAATTGGTGAAAAGAAAACACCTGAACCATTTATCGTTGCGTGTGATAGGTTCATTTATATTGAAATTCTTAAAAACCAAGTTGAGGAAAATGAATCTGAGCAAACTAAAAAGAAAGTTTCTCGCAAGGATACCGTTGATAAAATTACCCCAAAAGTAATTAAGCTAATTTCTTCTACTATTTCCGATTTGGCCGATGATGATGGTTGGGCATTTCTTGGCGATGTTGGTAATCTCCTGCAGAAGAAACAACCGAATTTTGATTCAAGAAACTATGGATATCAAAAACTAACTCCACTGATTAAGTCGGTAAAAAGTTTTGAAATTGAACTTCGTGAAAGTCCAAAGGGGCGATTTAAATTAATTTATGTGAAAAATAAAGACAAATAGTTTGATCAATTATAAAAACCATTGGGACAACGTTTATGCCAATAGCGACCTGACAAAATTGGGCTGGTATGAAGAAGTTTCTCAACCCTCTTTAGAATTAATACAAAGCTGTAACCTCAAGAAAGATGCTTTAATTTTAGATGTTGGATCTGGAGCTTCTACACTAATCAAAAGTCTTATTGAAGAAAATTTTACAAATATTATCGCTTCCGATATAAGTGCTGTTGCTCTTGATCGTTCAATGAAACTATTAGAAAAAGAGGACTGCTGAAAAAGTACGGCTGGATTGTGGACGACATTACTGATCCAAAAAACATTTCGGTCATTTAAGAATGTTGATCTTTGGCACGATAGAACTGTGTTACATTTTTTAATAGAAGAAAAACAGCAGCAAGGCTATTTATCAACTCTTAAAAAACTTGTAAAGTTAAATGGTTTTGTAATTATTGCTGTTTTTTCACTCGAAGGAGCGAAAAAGTGCAGCGGTCTAGATGTTAAAAATTATGATGCCCAAATGATTGAAAGGTTTTTAGGTGAGGAATTTAAATTGCTTAAATCTTTTCCGTACACATACAAAATGCCTTCGGCAAATTTGCGTCCTTATATTTATACTCTTTTTCAGAGAACCGCTGACTAACGGTTAATTAAGCCGACAGTCAGAAAAGTGAAATTTCCTTTAGTGTTTCTTCTTTGGAGATTGTGTCTTATTAGACTCATTGTTAACAACAATAATATTTCCGTTTTTCTATTACTTTTTTAAGGGTATTTAATGTTAAAAAAATTAAACGAAATCAAACTTCCTCATGTCTTTGTTCTTCTAACAGCGGTTGTTTTCTTTTGCGCCCTGCTTTCATATTTTGTTCCCTCGGGAATGTTTGAACGAGAAACAAAACAAATAGGTTCAATCAATAGAACCCTTGTTGTTCCTGGATCTTATACAGAACTGCCAAAACAATATTCTGTAAATGGAGCAATAATGGGGGAAGACATTGAGGGAAAGGCTAGTCCGGTTAGTTTGATAGGGTTTTTAAGTGCTATTCCAAAAGGGATGGAAGAAGCGGCAGATATAATCTTTTTTATTTTTATGATTGGTGGAGTTTTTGGAATTTTGCAAAAAACCGGAACAATTGTAGCTTTTCTCCAAAAAATGCTCTCCCTTTTTGAGAATACTCCAAATCTTCTTGTAATATTGATGATGGTAACCATTGGCATTGGTGCATCAACTCTTGGAATGGGTGAGGAGTTGTTGCCCCTTATTCCTCTATTTTTAATCATTTCTAAAAAGCTTGGTTATGATAGAATTATGGGTGTCGCAATCGTTTGGGTTGCTGCCGAGGTTGGTTTTGCTGCTGCAACAACAAATCCATACACGGTACAAATTGCGCAAAATTTAGCCCAAATTCCTCTAAATAGCGGAATATTATTTAGGCTTATTTTTTTCGTGGTTTCTATGTCTATTTCAATAATCTATCTTCTCAGATATGGAGCAAAAATAAAAAAGATCCCTCAAAATCCATAATGGCAGGTGATAAATTTGATTTGGACGACCTTTCTTTTGAGGAAGTAACATTTAAGAAAGAACATTTAATAATAATTATTTCTGGAATCAGTTTATTTGCATTCATTATTTAGGCAGTTCAATCTCATGGTTGGTGGATGAATGAAATGTCCGGGGCGTTTTTCCTATTAGGCATTTTATGCGTAATAATTTCTAGAATGAGCCTATCAGACGCATCTAACTCATTTATCAAGGGAATGCAGGAAATGGTTGTTGCTGCGCTTGTAGTTGGATTTGCTAGGGGGGTTCAAGTTGTTCTACAAGATGGTCAAATTTTAGATACAATAATTAATTCTGCAGCTACAAACATTCAAGGTTTTCATGAATATTTTGCTACGACGGGAATGTTGGTTTTTCAGACCACCTTAAATTTTTTCATTCCCTCGGGTTCCGGTCAGGCGGCGGTAACAATGCCTATAATGGCTCCTTTGGCTGACTTGATTGGAATTAGTCGACAAACAGCCGTTTTTGCTTTTACTTGTGGAGATGGGTTTTCTAACATGATTATTCCGACCTCAGGAATACTTATGGCCGTCCTTAGTTTGGCAGATGTACCTTTTGTTAAGTGGGTAAAATTTATTTTCCCTCTTTTTGCCTTGTCTATGTTTTTGTCTTTGATTTTTCTTTTCATCGCTATACAGATAGAATATTAGTCAACCCTATTTGGTATTACTGTCAAGAAACCGTTTGCTTCTTAAATAAAGACTAACCGCCTAAAGTCATGCGTTATTTTCATATATTCTTTCCCTATTGACAAATTTCATTTTTATTGCTATATAGCAATATGATATCATTTTAATATCATTAAAATTAGGAGTAACGATGAAAAAAGAAATTAACAAACCCCAACTAAGTGGTTGGACTGCTTTATTCTTATCTATCATTATGTCTTTGGTCGCTGTAGCACTTTTTGTTTTTAGTGTAATTTTACTTGATCAAGGAGATGGGATTGGCGGATATTTATTAACCTTCGCAATTCTTTTATTGATTGCTTCAATACTTTCATTTGCAGGACTCTTTACTGTTGAACCCAATGAGGCTGTTGTTTTAATACTCTTTGGTAAATATGTTGGCACTGAAAAAATATCTGGGTTTAGATGGGCAAATCCTTTCTATACAAAAAAGAAAATTTCGTTACGTGTAAGAAATTTTGATAGTGAAAAATTAAAAGTGAATGATAAGAAGGGAAATCCAATTGAAATTTCTGCAGTTGTGGTTTGGAAAGTAGACGATACAGCCGAAGCCGTTTTTGAAGTTGACGACTATTTAAATTATGTTCACGTACAAGCCGAGTCTGCAATTAGGCATCTTGCAACATCATACGCTTATGATGATACCGAAGGAGAAGAAACTAGTTTGCGTTCATCTATTGATATAGTTTCTGAACATCTTCAAAAGGAAATACACGAACGAGTAAGTGCTGCCGGTGTTATTGTTTTGGAAGCGAGAATAAATCATCTGGCATACTCACCGGAAATTGCTCAAGCAATGTTACAACGACAACAAGCAGAAGCAATTATTGCTGCAAGACAAAAAATTGTAGAAGGCGCTGTTGGTATGGTTGAAATGGCGCTTGATAGACTTAAGGGCCAAGGAGTTGTGGATTTAGATGAGGAACGAAAAGCAAATATGGTTAGCAATTTGATGGTTGTTTTGTGTTCTGATAGAGCGGTTCAACCAATAATTAATGCCGGATCACTTTATTAATTATGGCACAAAAAAAAGCAATTATTTTAAGAATTGATCCCAAGCTCTGGAAAGACTTAAATGCCTGGTCCAAAGATGAATTAAGAAGTTTAAATGGGCAGGTAGAGTATGTTTTGCGAGAAGCAGTAAAAAAACGTGAGGGAAAAACAAAAGAGAAATAGTTTTAATTAATAAGATCAAATGATCCTAACGAAAAAAACTAATGCGGTCCCCTAATCAAAGACCGCATTTTTTACTCTAATTTAAGTTTAGTTCTGGTAATCTTCCCGGTGTCCAAGGACTCTTTAGTGCTTCAAGTTCCTTCTCCATGTTTTTAATATCTCTTTCCGCAATTATTTTTATTTGTTCGTAAACTACCGGAAATTCTTCTTTCAAAACTTGATAAGATACTTTTTCTTTATTTGTTAACCCTTCTGTTGATCGCCAATTCGTCCACCTTAAAACATTCAGCCTTTCATTAATTGTCATTTGCGATGGCGGGGTTTCCTCTACGCTTGGAGAGCTGCTTTCTCTTGTAAACAGTAAAGATAGATTATCTAATTCTTTTTCAATTCTTTCAGCTTCGTTCAAAATAGTTGTGGGCGCATTTGCTGTTGCAATAATGGCGAGTTTCATTTTCTCAACTTTTGAGATTAGTTCTTTCAAATAACTTTCTGTCCCATTAATTGTTCTTGCCAGCTCGTTTGCTTCAACCTGAAAAGCCAAAAGGTCATTTCTAGTAGACGGCTTTGGTAAGTTCTGATCAATTGGAACTACGTTAAACTCCATTTTGTTCGAAAGTGCTTTTTCTACATTTCGCGCAACCAAAGAAATGGACACTTTATATTTCCCTGGCAAAACAAGTGTGCTGCTTTTAGGTTTTGTGGCTGGATCAAACTTGTCTTTTTCAGTTAGCGGGTTGCTGCTAGGATATCTTAAATCCCAAACTTCTCTATTTATTCCTGACTTTACCGGTTTAATTAACTTACGAATAATATTATCGCTTTCATCAAAAATTGTAAAGACCAAATATGGAGCAATTTCTTTTTTCTCTACTCTCAAATCTTCGTTTGATATTTGTGGTATGGATTTCCCATCCTTGAATAATTCTTTTTCTTTCTCTTTTCTTATTTCTTTTAATGTCTTCGGAACCTCTTTCAAATAATAAGTGAAAACTGCTCCAAACTCAGGATTGTTGGCTTTATAATAGGTTGATCCTTGTCCATATCTTCCTCGGTTTTCAACATACCATTTTGCCTCTTGTATGTTAAATAATTTTGATTCCTCTTTTACTAATTTTTCGTTAATCGTTCTCAAAGCTGAGTAATCATCAAGAATATAAAATCCTCTCCCAAAAGTGGCTATAGCTAAATCGTTTTCCCTCTCTTGAATTGTAATATCTTTTACTGAAATTGTTGGTAATCCTCCTTTAAGTTGATTCCAGCTATTTCCTTCATCAAAAGTGAAGAAAACTCCGAATTCAGTTCCTACAAACAAGAGGTTGGCGTTTTCAAAATCCTGCTCAATTGTATTAACCGATCCATTCTTTGGCAAATTATTGCTAATGGATTTCCAAGTTTTTCCTTTATCAGAACTTTTAAATAAATAGGGTTTAAAGTCATCTCTTTTTAAATTGTTGAAAGAAGCATAAACAACGTTTTGATCGAACTTTGATGGAAGAATATCACTTACATAGGTAAATTCTGGAACTCCAGTTGCCTTTCCTGACAATCTCCAATTTTTTTCATCTTCCGAAATATGAATTAAGCCATCGTCTGTTCCAACATAAAGTAAGTTTTCTTTAACAGGAGATTCGCTCAAAGAAACTATAGTTCCCCACTGAGAAGTAGATTTATCTTTTGCAACTGCGTCAACGCTCCAAAACTTATCCATTACTGGCCATGTGTTTCTGTCGGTTTTTGTCGTTAGATCATCGCTAATAACTTCCCAACTATTTCCTCTATCCTCGCTTCTGAATACTTTGTTTGCGGCACAATAAATTCTTGTGTTTTTGTGTGGACTAATAAATAAGGGGGTGTCCCAATTCCATTTGTATGTTTGTTCATTTTTACCGGGCTCTGGTCTAATATCAACAGCTTCACCGGTTACTCTATTGTATCTAACCATGTTTCCATATTGTGCCTCGGCATAAACAGTATTTACATCATTTGGATCAACAGCAGTCCAAAATCCATCTCCTCCATTTGTAACAAACCAGTCATCATTAATAATTCCATCACTACTAATTGTTCTTGAAGGCCCGCCCATACTGCTATTATCTTGGGTTCCCCCATAAACAAAATAAAAAGGCAATGTATTGTCTACATTTACTCTATAAAATTGCGTGGCGGGTAAGTTTTCCTTAAAATCATATGTTTTTCCAGAATCAAAACTTTCATAAATTCCACCGTCTCCACCAATTAAAAAATGTGAGTTGTCTTTTGGATCTATCCACATTGTATGGTCATCAACATGTCTCGCTTCGTTTCCAATATTACTCCATGTTTTTCCACCATCAGAAGTAACCTTAGAATAAACATCCATTAAATAAACTTTTTCCGCATCAACCGGATCACAGATAATTACATTAAAATATTGACCCGATGAGTGTTGGTCGCTCATTTTTTCCCAGGAAGCACCTCTGTTTGTGGAACGAAAAAATCCACCTTTGTCTTCTGCTGCTTCCACACTTAAATAAATGTAATCTGGATTAGCTTTAGAAATATCTAATCCCATTCCACCAAGATCTACCTTGGGCAATCCTTCCATAATCTTATTCCACGTTTCTCCGGCATCAACTGATTTATAAACTGCTGATTCAGGACCACCACCAATTTTTGTAAAAGTATGTCTTCTTCTCTGTTCAGAGGTCGCATACATTATGTCTGGGTTTCTTTGATCAAAAATTATATTATTAACTCCTGTATGCTTGCTAATATCTAAAACTTTGTTCCATGTTTTTCCGGCGTCAATTGTTTTGTAAAGACCGCGCTCACCACCAGGCCCCCACACTGATCCTTCGGCAGCGACAAAAACAATATTTGTATTTCTTGGATCAATAACAATTTTTCCAATTTGTCTAGATTCTTTAAGACCAACATTGGTCCATTTTTTTCCACCATCTATTGTTTTATAAACTCCGTCTCCATAACCTAATGCTCTTTGATGATTATTTTCTCCGGTTCCTGCCCAAACCACATTTGGATTATCTGGGTCAATTGCCAAACAACCAATAGAGTATGCGCCGTATTTTTCAAAAATTGGCTCAAAAGTAGTCCCCCAATTTGTTGTTTTCCAAATATTTCCACTGGCAACAGCAACATAATACTCGCTTTGGTTTTTCGGATTTACAGCGATGTCAGCAATTCTACCAGAAGTAAAAGCTGGACCAATGTTTCTCCATTTTAAACCGTCGTAAATATTTGTTTTTGAAGTGTCTTTTTCTTCGGTAACAGTTTGACAAAATAGATTTGTTGGCGAATTTAAGAGTGTTATAATTAGGAATTGGAATAGAAGTTTTTTCATTTTTCTCTCGTTTTTTTATTGAATTCTAGTGTTAAAATCAAAAAGAAGGATCTTAAAAATTCGTATCTTGATTTCTGCTCAAAAACAATATTGTTTAATCCTCCTTAATCGCGCGTCTTACGAAGCCATCTGATTTTACTAATCTTGACTTGGCCACTTCTAAAGAGACTTCAGCTAAAATCATTACCAATGCCGTTTTTACGTGATAATTTGCCTCTTCTAAATATTTTATTGCCTCCTCGTAATTAACTCCAGTTATCATCATAACAATACGTTTTGCGCGTTCAACTAATTTTTTATTTGTCATTTGCAAATCTATCATCATATTTTCATAAGTTTTGCCTAACCGAACCATTGAAGCAGTGGTTAACATATTTAGAACTAATTTCTGTGCGGTTCCGCTTTTCATTCTTGTCGAGCCCATTACTACTTCTGGTCCAACATACGGACAAATTGGAATATCAACTTCAGGGATGTTAAATGTATCGCGAGGTGTACACGTAATATAAAGAGTGGTTGCTCCCAATTCCTTTGCTTTCTTTACAGCGCCAATTACATAAGGCGTTCTTCTACTGGCGGCAATTCCACAAACAATATCTTTGTTAGTTACTTTTGCTTTAATAATATCGTTTGCTCCATTTTCTTCATGGTCTTCCGCCCCTTCTTGTGCAACAAACATAGCTGCTTCACCCCCGGCAATAAATCCTTGAACCAGTTCTGGTTTTGTTCCAAAGGTTGGCGGACATTCGGAAGCATCAACAACTCCAAGTCTGCCGCTTGTTCCAGCTCCAAAGTATAAAAGTCTTCCCCCATTTTTTAAAGCATCAACAATTTTATCTACAGCTTTTTCAATATATGGAAGCTCTTTTTCCACGGCTAGGGGAACGGTCTTGTCTTCATCATTAATTATTTTTAAAATTTCTCCTGAAGAGAGGAAATCTATATTTGTCGATTTTTGATTGCGTTGTTCTGTTGCTAGGTTGCTAATTTCTTGGAATAGTTTGTTCCCTTCAGAAGTCATTTATTAATTTCCAGTAGAATGAGTTTTTTTTCTTTTTTATTTCTTAGGTTTGTTGGTTTGTAGGCAAGTTCAAATATTGTCGATTTTTTAATATTCGGTTTATATTTTAAAAGAGCAGTATTATACTCTTCTTCAATGTCTCCTCCCTTAATTGCAACAAGATAAGCCTTGTTTTTTAATAATGGGATGGCGTATCGGAATAAAATTATCATTGGAACTGTACCGCGACTTACAACTAGATCAAAATGGTTGCTATATTGCTTAATGAATTCATCACTTTCCACTCTTGAATTCTCTGCGATGGTATTGCTTAATTTAAGCTGACTAATAAAATCTTTAACTGCTTCTATTTTTTTTCCTGTAGAATCAACCAAAACCCCTCTCATAAGCGGATTTGTAATGGCCAAAGGAATTCCCGGAAAACCACCGCCAGTTCCAATATCTAAAAAATTATTTACTGTTTTGGGTAAGTATTCGTTTATAAAAGTTGAAATGAAAATGTGGTTTTCAATAATATTTTCTTCATCTTTTCTTGAAATTAGATTAACTTCTTGGTTTTTTCTTACGACTATTTCCGCAAAGTGGGCAAGTCTTTCAATTTGGTAATCACTAATTGTGATTTGATTTTCCCAAAAATATGATTTTAGCTCTTTGGTATATTCTTTCTGTGTTTTCAAGCCAATACCTCAAAAAAATTAACTTTTTAAATATACTAATAAAACCGAAATATCTGAAGGTGAAACACCCGAGATTCTCGAAGCCTGTCCTAATGAACGAGGCTTAATTTTATTTAATTTCTCTTTCCCTTCTGTTGATATTGTGTTTAAATTTAAAAAATTAAAGTTTATGGGTATTTTTAGGTTTTCCATTTTTTCCATTTTAGATATCAATTCAGACTGTCTGACTATATATCCTTCATATTTAAGCTCTATTTCCACTTGTTGCAATACGGACTCTTCAGAAAGAATAGCGTTTACTATTGGATGTTTGGCAGAATCAACCAAAAGAAGAAGGTCTCTTAAGTTTAATTCAGGTCTTTTTACAAGTTTATTTATTAATTCTGAGTTGTCTAAAATTGCCGAATTCTTCTCTTCTAATAAAAAGTTAATTTCTTTTGGAGAAATTTTTACTTCATTTGTAAATTGTTTTGCTTTGATTATTAAGTCGTCTTTTCGCTCCAGGTCTTTTAACAAGTCTTCACTTATTAAACCCACCTCATTTCCGTACTTTAAGAGCCTTCTCTCGGCATTATCTTGTCTAAGCAATAATCTATGTTCGGCTCTAGATGTAAACATTCTATACGGCTCTTCTGTTGATTTTCCAACCAAATCATCTATCAAAACTCCAATGTATGATTCACTTCTTTTCAGAACCAACTCTTCTCTTTTTTGAATTTTTAGTCCGGCATTAATTCCCGCCATTAATCCTTGAGCAGCTGCTTCTTCATAACCGGAAGTTCCATTAATTTGTCCGGCAAAATAAAGTCCTTCAACTAATTTTGTTTCTAATGTTAAATCAACTTGATAAGGGGGAAAATAATCGTATTCCACAGCATAACCAGGTCGAACCATTTCAACGTTTTCTAATCCCTTTATTTTTTTTAATGCCTTTAACTGAATTTCTTCAGGAAGTGAAGAAGAAAATCCATTTAAATATATTAGATTATCATCCAAGCCTTCCGGCTCTAAAAACAATTGATGTCTGGTTTTATCAGCAAATCTAACAATCTTATCTTCAATTGAAGGACAATATCTTGGACCAACTCCGTTTATTAGTCCCGTGAACATTGGCGAACTACTAAATCCTGTTTCAAGTATTTTATGAACTTCTTCGCTGGTATAAGCTATGTGGCAGCTTATTTGCGGTAATTGCGGAAATGTTTTTCTATCGGTATGCATTGAAAATGGTTCTGGGAATTCATCTCCTCTTTGCTCTTCGAGAACACTGAAATCTATTGACTCTTTCAATAATCTTGGAGGTGTTCCTGTTTTTAGTCTGCCAAACACAAATCCTAATGAATTTAATTTTTCTGTTAAACCGGTAGAAGCGTTTTCGCCAAACCTTCCCCCTTCTTTAGCAACTAATCCGGTATGCATTAGTCCATTTAAGAATGTACCAGAAGAAACTATAACGGCAGAACAATTTATAATCATTCCCGTTTTTGTTAATACACCTATAACTTTTTTCTTCTCGACAAAAATATCAATAATCGAGTCTTCGATTATTTCTAAATTTTTTGTTTCCGAGACAACCTTAACTGCTTCTTCTGAATAAAGCTTTCTATCAGACTGACACCTTCCTGCCCAAATTGCAGGTCCTTTTGATTTATTTAAAACCTAAACTGTATTCCGGTTCTATCAGCAAGGGTTCCCATAACTCCGCCTAAGGCATCAATTTCATGAACCAAATGCCCTTTTGCACTTCCTCCTATTGCAGGATTGCAAGACATTCTGCCAATAGCGTTTTTTTCCATCGTAACAAGAGCAACACAACAAGCCCATTTTGGCCGGAGCAATTGCAGCTTCAATTCCTGCATGACCTCCACCAACAACAATTACATCATAATTCTTCATTTATTTTCTTTCTGTTTCACGTGGAACTAAAATTCTTTTTCTGCAAAAATTTTGCCGATCGTTTCACGTGAAACTATTTACCAATACAAAAATTTGAAAATATGTTATTTAAAATATCATCTGTTGTTACTATTCCTATAATTTCCCCAAGCGAGCTTTCGGCGTTTCTTAAATCAACCGAAATAAATTCGCCAGTTAAAGATTTGCTAATTGATTCTATCGCTTTTTCAAGATGAAAAACAGCTTTTTCTAGAGCCGTCTTATGCCTAAGGTTGGTAACTAAAACATTTTTTTCACTGTAAGCATCGGAGACCATCCCCTTTTCCTTCATCAACTTTATAAAGGTATCCATCCCCTCTCCCGTTTTAGCAGAAATTGGGAGTCCAACCAAATCTCTAATCCCGGAAAAAAGATCATGCTTGTTTTCAACATGAATAATGTTTTTTTCTTCTGCAAGATGCTTAAGTTCCTCATAAAGATCCTCTTCAAATGGTTCTGAGGCATCAGTAATAAGAATAATTATGTCAGCATTTTTTATTGCATTTCTACTTCTTAGCACCCCTTCTTTTTCAATTTCATCTTCTGTAAAACGAATTCCAGCGGTATCAAAAAGTTTAATAAGAATTCCATCTATTGAGATTTCTTCTCTTAAAACATCTCTGGTTGTTCCCGGAATATGGCTAACTATTGCTCGAGATTCTTTTGTCAGATAGTTTAATATTGAAGATTTTCCAACGTTCGGCTTACCAACCAAAACAACATTTAATCCTTCTCTTAAAACCTTACCAAATTTATAAGAGTCTATTAAACTTTTGAGTGTGGTTATTGTTTTATTAAGATCTTCACTAACTTTTTGAAGAGAAACAAACTCAAGCTCTTCCTCTGCAAAATCTAATTCCAACTCAATAAGGGATGACAAATTTAGCAAAGACTGTCTAAGCTCAGCAACTTTTTCCGAAAGCAATCCATCTAATTGATTTCTTGCTCCCCTTAGAGATGCGTTAGTTCTAGAATTAATCACATCAATCACAGCTTCTGCTTGAGATAAATCTATCCTTCCATTTAAAAATGCTCGCTTTGTAAATTCTCCCGGCTCAGCAAGTCTAACATTCTGCTCAACCAGTCTTTCAAGAATTTTATTACAGATTAACTGATTTCCATGACTGCTAATTTCTACTGAATTTTCTCCCGTGTAAGAGTTAGGGGCTCTAAAAACTGAAACTAAAACATCATCTATTGTTTCACCAATTTTATTAGTTAAATTTCCATAATGGATTGTATGTGAAGCAACATTTTTGAGTGACTTTTTTCCATTAAATATTTTATCAACGGCTTCAATACTTAAAAGTCCACTAACCCGAATAATTGAAATTGCTCCAGCTCCGTATGGAGTTGCAATAGCTGCAATGTTATCTTCGTTTAGATTTATATTATTCATTATGATATAATTTAATAGTTTTGATTCTTTTTAAAATAAAAGAACATTAAAAATACGTGTTTATATCCTAATTATCAATTGTAACTCCGCATAACTACTTATATTTTAGCAACTTACAATAGCTACCTTTGTTCAGGGGCAAGAGTATTAACAGTTTTAATAGAAACTTTGTATTAATAATTTTGTTTAAAGATAAATTTTTAGTTGATTTTGCTACAAAAGTAAAAAAAAGAATTGAGGTATTAAATGAGTTTTAATCTTAATAAACTAACAGTAAAAGCGCAAGAAGTGGTTCAAAATGCTGTGGAGATTGCACAGAATTATAACAATCAGATTGTTGAGCCCGAACATATTTTTGCTTCTATGCTTCAAGAAAACGGCAGCATAGCTGAATCTATGGTGCAAAAGACAGGGGCAAATGTTGCTCAAATGAAAATTAAAATTGGAGAGCTTTTAGAAAACTTACCAAAAGTAACAGGTTCCGGCATTGGTAATCAGCAGCTCTCAACAAATACGGCAAAATTATTTGATGTAGCTTTATCTGAAGCAAATAATCTAAAAGATGAGTTTGTTTCTACCGAGCATTTGCTTTTAGCTTTGACTTTGGACACTGGGAAAACCGGAGATTTACTTAAAAAAAATAATATCACCAAAAACATTGTTTTATCGGCATTGAAAGACATTCGAGGATCACAACGCGTAACATCACAAAATGCAGAGGACACTTATCAATCGCTAAAAAAGTTTGGTAAAGATCTTAATGAATTAGCTCGATTAGGAAAACTGGATCCCGTAATTGGTAGAGATGAAGAAATTAGAAGAGTGCTTCAAGTTTTATCGAGAAGAACAAAAAATAATCCCGTATTAATTGGAGAACCCGGCGTTGGTAAAACTGCAATTGCCGAAGGACTTGCGCATAGAATCGTTTCTGGTGATGTGCCTGAAAACTTAAAAACAAAAACCATTGTTTCCTTAGATTTAGGCGCTTTGGTTGCAGGAACACAATATCGTGGACAGTTTGAAGAAAGAGTTAAAAGTGTTATAAAAGAAGTTCAAAGCTCAAACGGAGAAATTATTTTATTTATAGACGAAATGCATCAGTTAGTTGGGGCGGGAAAGACCGACGGTGCTATGGATGCTGCAAATATTCTTAAGCCTGCATTAGCACGTGGAGAACTTCATGCTATTGGTGCAACAACGTTAAAAGAATATAAAAAAAATATTGAAAAAGATGCCGCCTTAGAGAGAAGGTTTCAGCCAATAATTGTGCTTGAACCAACTGAGGAAGATTCTGTATCTATTCTGCGCGGACTTAAAGAAAAGTATGAAATTCATCACGGTGTAAGAATCACAGATGGAGCAATTGTTTCCGCTGTTCAATTATCAAACAGATATATTTCCGATAGATTTCTTCCTGACAAAGCTATAGACCTAATTGATGAAGCTGCTTCAAAATTAAGAATTGAGATTGACTCAATGCCCGAAGAGTTAGATAAAATTGAACGAAAAATTCAACAATTGGAAATAGAAAGGGAAGCCTTAAAAAGAGAGAAAGACAATAACTCCACAGGTAGGCTTGGTGAGTTAAATAAGGAGCTGAGTAATCATGTTGAAGAGAGAAATGCTTTAAGATCTCATTGGAAATTAGAAAAGGACAGAATTAAAGCAATACATAAAATTAAAGCAGAAATTGAAAATGTAAAACTCAATGCTGAAAAATATGAGCGAGAAAGTAATTTTGGAAAAGTTGCTGAGTTGAGATATGGAGTGCTCGCTGAATTAGAAAAAAAACTAGCCGTTGAAACTGTTGAGTTAGCAAACGCTCAAAAAAACAAAACTATGTTAAAGGAAGAAGTTGATTCAGAAGATATTGCTGAAATAGTTGCTAAATGGACAGGAATTCCTGTAAATAAAATGTTAGAAAGTGAACGAAGCAAGCTTGTCCGCTTGGAGGACGAGCTTCATAAAAGAGTTGTTGGACAAAATGATGCGGTTTCTGCGGTTGCAAATGCAATTAGGAGATCGCGAGCCGGCTTACAGGATGCTTCAAAACCAATTGGTTCTTTCATTTTTATTGGAACAACCGGTGTTGGAAAAACAGAACTTGCACGAGCTTTAGCAGATTTTCTTTTTGATGATGAGCATGCAATGATAAGAATTGATATGTCAGAATATATGGAAAAACATTCTGTTTCCAGATTAGTAGGTGCACCTCCCGGATATATCGGTTATGAAGAAGGTGGACAATTAACCGAAGCGGTTAGAAGGCGACCATATTCCGTTGTCTTATTAGATGAAATAGAAAAAGCTCATCCGGATGTATTTAATATTTTACTACAAGTTTTAGATGATGGACGATTAACTGATAACCAGGGCAGAACAGTTGATTTTAAAAATACAATAATAATAATGACTTCCAATATAGGTTCGCATTTGTTCCAGGAAAAATTTCATGAGTTTAACGAAAACAATTATGATGAACTCTTGGCAGAATTAAGGATAAAGTTAAGTGATTTATTAAGGAAAACTATTCGCCCCGAATTCTTAAATAGAATAGACGATGTTATACTCTTCAAGCCATTGCTTAACCACGAACTTAAACAAATTATAACTATTCAACTTAAACGTGTTGAAAAATTATTAGTTGAAAAAAACATTACTATTGTAATAAAAGATGAGGTTAAAGATTTTCTACTTTCTATTGGATCTGATATAACTTACGGTGCACGACCATTGAAAAGAACAATTCAAAGACACTTAATAAATCCTCTTTCAACTGAATTGTTGATGAATAATTTTTCTCCTGGCGATACAATTGTTGTAAGTTATCCGGGAGATGGGCAAATTAAATTCAATAAGGGTTAAGTTTATTCTGTAGAGACGTAAAATATTACGTCTCTACAATTTTGTCACTTTCTGTAATTCTGTTTTCTAATTAACGTTTATTGCTTCTGCACTCATTATGCCTAAGTGATTTCTGTGTTTTACTACCACGAAATATTTATCCGAAATAGGAGCTGTAACCGGTATATAAACTGGAGATCCTCCGGACATATTTACAATAGTTCCGTCTGTTTTTACAAATGCCGAGACAGACCCCAAAACGCTTGATGAGTTATTTTTGTCTCTTAACTCTAAGAATACCCAATCAACTGCCCCAATTGGAATTGAACTTGCGATATCGTTAATATTATATGGAGAAATAGTTGGCAATGTTAAGCTCTGACTCAAACTGCCTCCGCTGTATGCCCCTTCTAAATATATTCTTATTTCAACCCCAACAAAATCACCACCTCCAGCAATTGAAAGCGGACTTAAATTATTATGAATGTCTTGTGCTAAAATAAAATAATAGACTTCTCCGGCTGGCGGATTTATATCTGAAAATGATGTATCTGTCAGCGTGGCTATTGGTGTTTGAACATTTAGGTTTATAGTTGGTGAACTGCTTCTATAAAGTATATAGTTATATAGATCTATCTCTTTGTTTTTATTCCAGTGAAGTGCGGTGTTTTGGGCAATCTTGTTTGCTGTAAATCCGAAAACTGCAATAGGCGGAATGTTGTCTACACTATGACCCGATAAAATATTTGAGCGCCAATATTGATTTGGATCTTGGGTTCTTGCTGTAATTCTAAAAAAGTACGTACCGCTATTATTTGTTGCGGAGTCTGTGGGAGTTTGCGCATTAAAGGTATAAAGCAGATTCTGCACAGGCTGAACAGTACCAAGCTGAGCCCAAGAAAAACCTCCTATTGCGGGAGGATTGCTCATTTCAACTAAGTATTCTGTTATTATATTGTTCGGTCCTCTTGAATCATATCCACTTCTTACAAAATTTACATTTACACTGCCGCCTTGATCAAAAGTGATGTCTTTTATGGAGGCAATTCTTGGTTTTATTGGTGGAGAAGATGAAATAAATAAATAGCTTTTCCCGGTATTACTATTATTCCCGTATGCTCCTACTATTATGTCGCTATAGCCGTCGCCGTTTACATCTCCGGCTGTGGAGACTGAATTACCAAAATAATTACTGGCGGCTTCTCCGGTCAGTCATTACATCTGCTACGTTGTTCATTGTTGAACCACCAAAGTATATATAGCTTTTTCCGGTATTACTATTATTCGCATAGGCTCCCACTATTACGTCGCTATAGCCGTCTCCGTTTACATCTCCGGCTGTTGAGACTGAACTACCAAACAAATTACTGGCGGCTTCTCCGGTCATCGTTACATCTGCTACATTGTTCATTGTTGAACCACCAAAGTAGATATAGCTTTTTCCGGTATTACTATTATTGCCTTGTGCTCCTACTATTACGTCGCTATAGCCGTCTCCGTTTACATCCCCGGCTGTTGAAACTGAAATACCAAACAAATTACTGAGGGCTTCTCCGGTCATAATTACGTCTGCTGTATTATTCATCGTTGAACCACCAAAGTAGATATAGCTTTTCCCAGTAAAACTATTATTCCCGTATGCTCCTACTATTACGTCGCTATAGCCGTCTCCGTTTACATCCCCGGCTGTTGAGACTGAAATACCAAAATAATTACTGGCGGCTTCTCCGGTCATCGTTACATCTGCTACATTGTTCATTGTTGAACCACCAAAGTATATATAGCTTTTTCCGGTATTACTATTATTCCCGTTTGCTCCTACTATTACGTCGCTATAGCCGTCGCCATTTACATCCCCGGCTGTTGAGACTGAAATACCAAACAAATTACTGGCGGTTTCTCCGGTCATCGTTACATCTGCTACATTGTTCATTGTTGAACCACCAAAGTATATATAGCTTTTACCGGTATTACTATTATTGCCCGTGTGCTCCTACTATTACGTCGCTATAGCCGTCGCCATTTACATCCCCGGCTGTTGAAACTGAAATACCAAAATAATTATTGATCGCTTCTCCGTTCATCGTTACATCGGCTATGTTATCTCTGTTGGTTCCTCCGAAGAATATGTAGCTTTTTCCGGTATTACCATTATTCCCGTATGCTCCTACTATTACGTCGCTATAGCCGTCTCCGTTTACATCCCCGGCTGTTGAGACTGAATAACCAAAATAATTATTGGTCGCTTCTCCAGTGAAAAAATCATCTGCTATGTCCACTCCGGTTAAAGAGTTTTCAAAAAGGTATGCTCTTCCGGAATTGGTTCCGTTAACATTATTCCCGTATGCTCCTACTATTATGTCGCTATAGCCGTCGCCATTTACATCCCCGGCTGTTGAGACTGAAATACCAAAATAATTATTGGCGGATTCTCCGGCCATCGTTACATCTGCTACATTGTTCATTGTTGAACCGCCAAAGTATATATAGCTTTTTCCGGTAATACTATTTTTCGCATAGGCCCCAACTATTACATCGCTATAGCCATCTCCGTTTACATCCCCGGCTGTGGAGACTGAACTACCAAAGGAGTTGTTGGCGGATTCTCCGGTCATCGTTACATCGGCTACATTGTTCATTGTTGAACCACCAAAGTATATATAGCTTTTTCCGGTAAAACTATTATTTTCGTGTGCACCTACTATTACGTCGCTATAGCCGTCTCCGTTTACATCCCCGGCTGTTGAAACTGATTTACCAAAAGAATTACTGAGGGCTTCTCCGGTCATCGTTACATCTGCTGCATTGTTCATTGTTGAACCGCCGAAGTATATATAGCTTTTCCCGGTACTACTATTATTGGCTTGTGCTCCAACTATTACGTCACTATAGCCGTCTCCGTTTACATCCCCGGCTGTGGAGACTGAAGTACCAAAATAATTACTGGCGGATTCTCCGGTCAGTATTACATCTGCTACATTGTTCATTGTTGAACCACCAAAGTATATATAGCTTTTTCCGGTATTACTATTATTCCCGTTTGCTCCTACTATTACGTCGCTATAGCCGTCGCCGTTTACATCCCCGGCTGTTGAGACTGAAATACCAAACAAATTACTGAGGGCTTCTCCGGTCATCGTTACATCTGCTACATTGTCCATTGTTGAACCACCAAAGTAGATATGGCTTTTTCCGGTATAACTATTATCCCCGTATGCTCCTACTATTACGTCGCTATAGCCGTCGCTGTTTACATCCCCGGCAGTTGAGACTGAATAACCAAAAAAATTACTGGCGGCTTCTCCTGTCAAAATTACATCGGCTGTATTATTGTTTGTTATTCCACCATAATAAATATATGCTCTTCCCACAGAGCTATTATAGTTTGGGGCTCCTACTATAAAATCATCATATCCATCACCGTTTACATCACCCGCGGAAGAAACAGATTGGCCAAAACGGTCTCCAGCGTTAAGTCCGTTAAAAAAACGTTTGTCTAGCGCGCTTGTGGCGTCTGGTTTGCCAATTTTACCAAAAGTTTTTGTAAGTGAATTAACAGACTGTTGCTGTGCAAAAATCGGAAAACAGAAAAATGCGATTAAGAAGAAAACAAAAGAGGATTTTATTTTATTGTATTTGTTTTTCATTATAAGCTTCCTCCTACTTGTCTGTAAAAAGATGATTTAATAAAAAATAGTTGTTGTCTTTTTATTGTGAGAGAATATAACTATAAAAAGCAATAATTCTGTGCTTTATATCAATAAATTTTTGTAAAATGATGTTTTACGTTTCAATCTATAGAAAGGTGGAATGCGTGAAGTTGATTATTTTAGTAACTCTATAAAAAACAGGGGCCTATAAAAAGATTTTGGGTTCTTTTTATTGCTCTTTAATGTGGTGCCGGAGTCTTAAAATAGCGAGATGCTGGTTTTTGTAGATAACACTAATTGGTCTTTCAAACTTGTTTATTAAATGATTTTACAGTGTTAAAATTCCCTCAGCCGCTTTAATTATTTCTAAATTGTTCTTTGCTTTTTCTACCATTTTCAAGGAAGATTGTATCCTCCAAACCTATTCTGCTATCATAGTCTCTTTTTTTTGCTTCTTTTAGCAAACCCCAAGAAGCAGAGTTAAATCCGTGTAATAAGAGTTTTAATTTGTTGTTATTTTGTTTTAGAATTCCTTCTATTTCAGAAACCGTTTTTAATGCTTCTTCTAAGTTTTCTTCTTCGGGCTCTAGTAAGGATTCTTTCGCAGTATTTATCCAAATTACTCTTAACAAATATTTCTGCAGCTTTAACTTCGTTTAAGCCTGCCTCTATCTTTACTCCATTGCTAATTAGAGCTTTTGCAACTTCGGTTGCATCTTCTTCTATCATGTTTAAAGAAGCAAAGTCTGGAACATCAGTCCAACTAATAATTTGACTAATTCTCTTTTCTAGGTCTGGCTCAATCCAGTCGCCTGTGCTTATTCCAAGTTTAATTTTAGGAGAGATGTTTCTGATTGTGGATACTAAACCAGAAACGTCTTTGGGCTTTAAGCTTTCATTACCGTTTTTATCGTAACAATGAATATGAAAAACATTATAGCCCAACTTAAAAATCTGTCGAACATCATTTTCAATCTCTTCTAAAGATTGAGGAATGTTTTCATTTTCTGTTTTTGGTCTTGCTCCATTTAATGCAATTTTTAATAGCATTCTTTGTTCATGTTCCCAACAAACTTTGATTGTTATAAACTATTCAACCCTTTTTCCAGGCATTACTTGACCTCCTTGGTAGAGGACTATTTTATTTATCTGACCATTTTCATCTTTTATAAACTCAACTTTTGCCGGCACTACCTTTAAATAAAACATCGTTTCAGTCTCCGGGAAAATTTGATTTTTTCCTTGACCCGTAGCTTGAGCAAATAGATTGTTTCCATCCATGGTTATTGTTAAAGCAAAATTTGGAAAGAGTTCATACTTGCCTAAATATGTCTTAAGCAGTTCTTCCGAAACATCTGCATCTTTCGGCTTTTCAATTTCAACGCCTAGCTCCTTAAGCATATCAAATCCATTAATATTTTGCGGATTTAACTCAATAGATTTTTTATAAAACTCAATGGATTTTTCCTTATCCCCTTTTTTCATTAGTGCTTCGCCCATACTATCATAAACATTAAACGCATCTGGATAAGCATCAATATTTAATTGAAATATTTTTATAGCCTCATCAATCTTATTGTTATTCAAAAATTGATAGCCAAGATTATTAAGTTCGCTCTCTTGGAAATCAAAGCTCTCTGCCTCTTCTTTTTTTAGCAATGAATACATATCAACGGCTTTATCAATTCCGTCTTCTTTAATAATTGCAAATAGGTGGTTTCCAATTGGCTTTTTAGGATATTCAAAATCTTGATCGTATAATATCTTTGTAATGTTTTTTCGGATATCACCCATTGGGGCTGAGCCGGTATTATTTAAAACAACTACTAGAATCTTATTATCAATAATTCTTGAGATAAGAGCATTAAAACCATTAATTCCACCTGTGTGAGAAATTAATGTTAAGCTATCTCCGCCTGCAGGATTTTCAGTCATATTAATTCCCCAACCGTAACCATATCCAGACAGAAAAGGTGTGAACATTTTTTTCTTGCTTTCTGGAGATAATATTTTATTTAAGTATAGTGCTTGATCCCAGAGATAAAGATCCTCCGTTGTGGAAATAATATCTCCGGCGCCAATTGCATTTAAAACGTTCATATAGTTTGTGTTTCTAAAGTCTGTTCCAACTCTATCATATCCCGAAGCTCTGTTTTTAATAATTTTCTCGGGTCTATCTAGGTAAGAGTTTTTCATTCCAACTTTATTAAAGATTCTTTCTTGAATATTTTCATCAAAACTTTTACCAGTTACATCTTCAATAATTTTAGCTAATAAAACATATCCGCTATTATTGTATGCAAAGTTAGTTCCTGGTTCAAACTCTAGATCGCCACTGCAAAAGTTCTTAATAAGCTGATCTGTTGTATAAGGATTTCTGGAAGAGTCTGTCCAAAAACCTGGATAAGCAGTATAGCTTGGTATTCCGGAAGTGTGAGTTAATAAGTGGTGAATTGTAACTTTATTTCCGGTTTCTTTTCTATAGTCATTTAAGTATTCCGTCATTTTCTCATTTAAATTTATTTTTCCTTCTTCCACTAATTGCATTATCATAGTTGCCGTAAACTGTTTTGTAATAGAACCAATTCTATGAACGGTTTTTTCAGAGTTTGGAATATTATATTCCATATTTGCAAAACCATAGCCCTTAGAAAAAATTACCTCTCCTTTTTCGGCAACAAGAACCGATGCATTTAACATCCCGTAATCATAGTAACGAGAAAGTAGATTGTCTATTTTTTCTGATTTGGTTTGACTGTATGCAAATGATGCGAATAGTAATATTAGAATAATAGATATGTTTTTAGTCATCTTAGATGTCTCCTATTTAAAAATTTATCTTTGGTTAACGCTTTATTAAAAATAAAGTTTTCTTTTGGACGTATTAAAAACTGAAATTCCCCAACTTTTTAAATATAAACATTTATTATAAATACGTTAGGTCTTTTTTTGAGCGAAAAGATAATTTTAGCTTCGCAATTTATTAAGTAAAACAGACTGCCAATAAGGAAATAATAATTTTATATTAACTCTAATATTTCTTTTCTATGTTCATCTAAATGCGGAGGAGCAGAAAGGGTACTAGTTTTGTTTTCTGAATTAACAGTAAATGTTCTTACTCCAAAATATTTTTTGTTTTTCTTTGTACCACTCAAAATTAATTGATTGGCTATTTTTTGCTTAAAAACTTCTTTAATATCAAGAATAACAGCTGCGGGTATTTTGTTTTTATCCAACTCTTTAATAAGTTTCTTTGAGTTCCAATTAATTATCTTATCATGTAAAGCTTGTTTTAGATCATCCCTATATTTAACTCTGTTAACATTTTTAGAATATTTATCTAAAGAAATTTTTTCTTCCGGATCAACAATGCTGCATAGTTTTTTAAATTGTGTGTCTGTTCCAATAGCCAGTAATATTAATTTATTATCAGAAGTATTAAAAAGTGATCCATACGGAAAAATATTTGGATGCTCTGAGCCAGTTCTCTTTGGAATAACTCCGGTATTTAAATAGTTTGAAGCTTGGTTTGCCAGAGATGAAATTCCAGCAGAAAGGAGTGAACACTCAATAAAGCTTCCTTTTCCATTTTTTTGTTTATTTATATAAGCCAGTAAAATAGCTTCTTTAATTTGATGAGCTGCAAGAATATCTAATAAAGCAACCGGCATTTTTAAGGGTTCTCTGTCTGGAAAACCATTAATGCTCATAAATCCGGAATACGCCTGAATAACTGCATCAAATGCTACTCTATCATCTTCTAAACCAAAACCTGTTATCTGTGCATAAATAATTTTTGAGTTTAGCTTTTTGATTGATTGATAATCACCTTTAAGTTTTTTATCATCACCGTGCTTAAAACTTACCGTAATTATATCTGAAATTTTAACAAGCTTAGCAAATGTTTTATAATCTTCATTTTTAGATAGGTTTAAAGAAATTGACTTTTTCCCCCAATTAACTGAACAAAAGTATGCAGACAGATCTGTGTTTGGGTTTTCATCATGCGGTTTTCCAACCTCTTGTTACATCGCCTCCAATATCAGGATTTTCAACCTTAATTACTTCTGCACCAAGTTCGGCAAAAAACATTCCCACGGAAGGACCTGCTAAAACAGATGATAATTCTAAAACTCTTATTCCTTTAAATGTATTATACATAGTGTTGATAACTTATTTGTCTTTGTTAATAAAATGATTTAATAATGTTAGTAACTATGGGTTATCAAGAGAATCTCTTTTATCTACAAAGTTATACCTATTCTATTAACATTAACAAATCTGTAATTCTTACAAAATGATTTGTAAACAGCATATTTTAGAGTTATTAACATATTAACATGCTTATTAGTTATTATTGATTAATATATATATACTAATTTAAAATATAAGGGTGTGGATAAGTTGATAAACTTATTTATATAAAAGAACAACAGCTTCTTTTCCACTTTCTCTATATACCTCTAAACATTCCTTGAGTATTAAAAGTCATAATTACATTACCAAATTTATCTAGTCCAATAACTCCACCAGTAGCTTCTTGTTTTTTTAGCTTATCATTAATTACAAAGTCAGAAGCTTCTTTAAGGCTAAAATTTTTATATTCCATTAATGCAGAAATATCATGAGTTACCACATTTCTAATAAAAAATTCTCCATGACCAGTTGCAGATAACGCACAAGTATTATTATTTGCATAAGTTCCTGCTCCAATAATGGGAGCATCACCAACTCTGCCGAATTTTTTTCCGCTCATTCCACCAGTAGAAGTTCCAGCAGCAAGATTACCATTTTTATCTAAAGCAGCGCATCCAACCGTTCCAAATTTGTAATCATTGTTTTGTAGATAAGAAACACTTTTAACTTTTTCTTTATTAAATTCTTCAATTTTCTTTTCGGTTTTGAAGTAAGAATTTTCAACTTTTTGAAGACCAAACTCATCAGCAAATTTTTCTGCTCCCTCACCAAAAAGTAATACATGAGGCGAATGTTCCATTACGAATCTGGCTAATGTAATAGGATTTTTAATGTGTTTTAATCCAGCCACACCACCAGCTTTTATGTTACTTCCATCCATTATTGAGGCATCTAGCTCAATATTTCCTTCATCATTTAAAACTGCTCCAACTCCCGCATTAAACAAAGGCGAGTCCTCAAGAACTCTTATAACAGTTTCAACTGCATCAACTGCACTTCCTTTGCTTTCTAATATATTATAACCAACATCTAATGCCTCTTTAAGTTTTTCTTTATACGCTTTTTCTTCTTCCTCTGAGTATCTTCCTTCAAAAATACTTCCTGCTCCTCCATGAATAACTAAAGCAAACTCAACACTTTTTTCAGGAGTATCATTATTTTTAATTTCTTTTACACAAGAGAGCAATAAAGAGAGAAAATAAAGCAGATAAATAGATATAAATAAAGCTTTGCCATATTTAATTTTCCTTAATATTTTAGGAGTGATAATTATATACTATAAAAAATATAAAACTTTCTGTTAACAAATTATATTTAATAAGGGGAATTGCCTTGAAAAACGAACCTAATAATAGCTCTTTACTCTTTTTAATATCATCACTCTCATAGCTCAAGAAGATACTTACGAATTTAAAATGGTTAAACAGGTAAAAACAACCCCTATTAAAAACCAGGGTCGATCAGGAACCTGCTGGGCATTTGCAGCTACATCATTTATTGAAACAGAACTTTTAAGAACAGGTTTTGAAGAAATAGATATTTCCGAGATGTTTACTGTAAGACATAAACTTTTACCAATGGCAGAAAAATATATTAGATATCATGGCAGTTCTAATTTTGGAGATGGCGGTCAAGCCCATGATTTGTTAAATGTTATAGCCAAGTATGGATTAGTTCCAGAGGGTGTTTACTCAGGAAAAAATATAGGTTTAGACGATCATAATCATGGCGAGATGTCTTCCGTATTAAAAGGCATGCTAGATGGTATTATGAAGAAAGGCGGCGGAAATCTTTCACCTGTATGGGATGATGCTATTGAAGCAGTGTTAAACACCTACCTTGGAGTTCCTCCAATAAATTTTATTTACAACAATAATGAGTTTACGCCAAAATCCTTTGCGAAGAATTTAGGTGTAAATTCAGAAGACTATATTGAAATAACCTCTTATTTAGATGCCCCGTTTTATGAAAAATATAATCTGCAACTACCAGATAACTGGACAAACTCAGAGTACTATAATATCCCTATAAATGAAATTATTGAAATTATGGATAATGCAATTGATAAAGGATTTTCAATTTGCTGGGATGGCGATAGCGGAAAAGATAATTTTAATAGAGAAGAAGGTTATGCCGTCATTCCGGAAAAAGAAGAAAAGTCAGTTAAAGAAAAATCTGAGCCGGTAAAAGAAAAAAGTATAACCCAAGAAATGCGACAAGAAGCTTTTGAAAGTTTTGATGTTACTGATGATCATTTAATGCACATTGTTGGAATTGCAAAGGACCAAAACGGGACAAAATATTATTACACTAAAAATTCTTGGGGAACCGAAAACAAAAAATATGATGGCTACTGGTATATGTCAGAAGAATATGTAAAATTAAAAACAGTTGCTATTTTAGTCCATAAAGATTCTATTCCACAAAAGATAAGAGAAAAACTGGGAGTTTAGTTTTAACAATAACAATAGTTTGTTGAAATTACTGACTTAAAAACCAATTTCAAAAGGCAGAAACTGAAAAAAAATGTTTTTGCCTTTTTAGAAAGGTCTCGAAGAAAACTCTACATAGATTTTATTCAATTCTATATTAAAAATAGACTTCCATTTCTATTTAAACCCTTAAAACTAGCCGATTGTCAAATAATTGATAAAACAAATAAAAATTAATGGAACTATTTAGAGGATTAAGAAGTCTATATAGGTACAAAATTTAAAAAGAAAGGGAGAACTATGAAAACAAAAAACATAGAGAATCCATTATCAGAACTTATCAGTGACGAAACATATAGTTTGTTAGAAAGCCGCGGTCTAATTAATAAAAAATCATGTCCGCGACTATTTAATTCGAAGAAGGTTTGATTCACTTAGAAACACTGAACTTAGTGCAAGTGAAGCAATCGAAAAAATACAAAGCGATTATCCTTACCTTCAATTCGATTCAATAAGGAAAATAATATATAATAGATCTCAAACTTAAACTCCTAAGTTAGGCTATTTATTAAGAGGCAGATTTTTTAATCTGCCTTTTTTATTTTTAATTTATATGTTGTTCTGAGTCTCTTTCAGAACTCAACTAATATAACTGTCATTCATGTTTTCATCGCTTTTTGATGGGAGGTTTACCTACCGGCCGGCCGGAATCTATTAAACTCAGAGATGCCGGAGTCTAAGAAATTATAAGATACAGACACGACAAACTAGAAGAATCACTCCAACTGAAACACCAGCGCCTCATCACGTAAGAAACTTTAGAACCGAAAACAATTCCTTTGCATCATATTTTTATAAATTTTATAATTATTTAACAAAAGGAAGAAAATGATATTACAAACAGGTTTATCTCACCTTGCTACAGCTGATGAATTGAAAAAAGCAATTAATGAAAACGAAAACGTTATGGTTTGCTGCGGAAGAATGGGTCCAATGTGCATTCCAGTTTATGGAATAATGGAAGACTTAGAAGAAAAATACACAGACGTAAAATTCTTTGATATGGCTTTTGATAGCCCCGAAGCAAGCATAATTAGAAACCTACCTGAATGTAAAAACTTTGCAGGCTTGCCTTTTACGGTTTATTATAAAAAAGGTGAGGTAGTTGAAGCAACATCAAGTATACAAAATATGGATCAGGTTACGGGAATATTGGACACAAAATTAAAGAGCTAAAATGGAAAACAATTTTGATGTAATTATAATAGGCGGTGGTCCTGCTGGATTAACCGCCGGAATTTATTTATCAAGAGCAAAAACAAGAACTCTTATTCTAAATGAGGGAACTATTGGCGGACAGATGGTTTTAACTCACGAAGTTGCAAACTACCCCGGAATTGAAAGTATTAGCGGTTATCAACTATCCAGAACCATGAAAAAACAAGCAGAGTCTTTTGGATGCGTTGTTAGGTCTAATATTAAGATTACGGCAATGAGCATTGATTCGGAGATTAAAAGAGTTGTTGTTAACAATAATGAAACTTTTACTTCAAAAGCGATAATTCTTTCTACAGGCGGAAAATCCAGAACAATTGGGGCTAAAGGAGAGGAAAAGTTCAAAGGAAAAGGGATTTCATATTGCGCTACATGTGATGGAGATTTTTTTCAGGATAAGAATATTATTGTTGTTGGAGGTGGAAACTCTGCTTTAGAAGAAGCTGTTTCGCTTACGAAATATGCATTGTCAGTAACCGTTGTTCATCAGTTCGATCATTTTCAAGCTTTTGAAAGCGCCATTGCCGAGGCAAAGGAAAACACTAAAATTAATTTTATTATGGAATCAGAAATTCAAGAGTTTTTGGGTGATGAAAAGTTAGAGGGTGTTGTAATTAAAAATATGCGCACCGGTGAAATAACTAATAAAGAAATAGATGGTGCCTTTATATTAATCGGTTATGTTCCCAGCACAGAAAGCCTAAAGGATATGGTTGAGCTAAACAGCAGAAATGAGATAATTACAAACGAAAGCATGGAAACAAACTTGCCTGGAGTTTTTGCTGCGGGTGATTCAAGAGCAAAAAGATATAGACAAATTACAACGTCTGTAAGTGATGGAACAATTGCGGCATTAAGTGCAATTGAGTTTGTAGAGAAGCACAAAGAGACAGTTTTAGTTTAACATTATTGGAATACATACATTCTTGTCTGTGAATTGAGGACGGTTTGTTTTAAAAATTATATCGTTAATAACATTTTCACAGATGGGAAAGTCTGTGCTACCCTTTTTGGTTTCTATGCAGTTGCCAAGAAATATATGTGTTCTGAAAAAGGATATAAAAAACCGGACCTAAAACGGCTAGCGGACTTATAAAGGTAAGAGCTACCCATAATGTAAAGCCATTGTTTTTCTGTCCCAACGATTGAGCCCCTTCAATTTTTAAGTTTTTCGGAACAAGCCATTTGCCTATCGAAAATGAAAGAACACAAAGGATTAAGGAAACAAGAGCGATTTTATAAATTATTATATCGCCAAAGCTCATTTCGGCTCTAATGTAATGACTAGCTTTAGAAGTACCCAAATTAATGTTTAATATTAGTATGTAGAATAAATACTTATTAAATCCAACAAGCGTAGGCTTTATTCCTGGAAAATACTTTTTCACCAAAAAAGAAAGCAAAAAAGGAATCAGGAAAACTTCTGAAACCGGAAACAATACGTCAATGAAAGAAATAGACGAAACACCACTTAAAATTAGAGGAATAACAAATGGTAATAGAAAAGCAACAGCAAAATTTGTTAACAAGATTGAAATTACTGTAAACTCCATCTTGCCGTTAAGCAAATTAATAATTATTGGTGAAGCAATAGCCGTAGGCGCAATGGCCGTTATAAAGGCAATTTGAGCAAGCTGAAAATAGCCCATTGATCTTAATAAAAAATAGAAAAAACTAGGTATTAAAATATTGGCGATAAGTAAATAATAATGGTATTTAAGAAAATCGCTTTTCTTTACATCCATTTTTAAGAAGGAAAAGAAAAGCATAATCATTAGTAAATATTTTATTAGAAAAGAATACGAGTGACCAAAAGGGAAGAAGATTCCTATTAAAATAGTTGAGAGAAGAAGTAAAGTTTTCATTAAGAAATTTATTGTGAATTAAAAGTTAGCCATTATTCTACAGACTTTAAATCTAGAGAAAGACTTTTTTAGGAGGAAGAAATTCTCAAGCACAATGATGTTCTAAATTAAAACGCCAAATTAAAAAGATTGCACGTCTTATTAAAATTATATATTTTTACATCCCGTTAGTTAACCAACTAACCATTAACTAGGAAACTAATGCATAAAAGCAATATAGACGGAACGCTTGGATTTTTACTTTTTAAGGGGACACAAGCTCTGCATCGGGAGTTAAATCGTAACTTTACCGTAAAAGGAAACGAAATAACAGCTGAGCAATGGTCAATCCTTACTTTTCTATATAATTGTGATGGAAAAAGTCAAAACGAAATAGCCGAAAAAACTTTTAAAGACAAGGTTAGTGTTACAAAAATAATTGACAATCTAGAAAAAAACGATTTTGTAGTTAGAGTTTCAGACAAAAACGATAGGCGCATAAAAAGGATTTTTTTAACTGAAAAAGGTCTGCGATTAATTCCGGTTTTTAAAAAAACAGCTCAAGAAACCTTAAGAAAAGGTTTTTCGGGAATTGAAAGCACGGAGATTGAGACCTTCAAAAAGGTATTATCAGAAATAGTGAAAAATTTTACTGGCGAAGATTTATTAGAGTTTATAAATACTAACAAAGGAAGATGGAAATAATTATGAAAAATCAAAAGTATATTATTATTGCGACTGGATTTGCAATAATTCTGTTTGCATACTTCTCAATGAGTTTTTTAAGTGGGTTTAGCACTAATCCAGAAAAAGCTCCTGAAAAAGAGATTTTTAGATATGTTAAAGCAGAATCTGTAAAATATGGCACTTTAGGGGGCGAGATAGTTTCAACAGGAAGAGTCTATTCAAAATCGGAAGTTGCATTAAGTGCCGAGGTAAGCGGAAAAATTTTAAATGGAAATGTTCCTTTTAAAAAGGGACAGGTATTTAAAAAGGGAGATCTTCTCATTAAAATATATGATAACGAAGCAGGATTAAGCCTTAAGGCAAATAAAAGTGGTTTTCTAAATAGCTTGGCGGGATTGCTTCCGGATTTAAAAATCGATTTTCCTGACAATTATGAGAACTGGTATAAATTCTTTGAAAGTATTGATATTGAAAAAGACTTGCCAGCAATGCCGGAAATTAAATCGACAAAAGAAAAAGTGTTTTTAGCAAGCAGAAACTTATTAAGCTCTTATTATAATATAAAAAGTGCTGAATCAATATTTAAAAAACACAACATTTATGCTCCTTTTGATGGAGCGATATCAACAGTAAATGTAGAGGTTGGCGGTATTGCCGGAATGAATTCAAAACTAGGGAATATTATAAGTACTAAAGAATTAGAAGTTGAAGTTCCGCTAAAGCTAGAAGATGCAAAATGGGTTAAAAAGGGAGACAAGGTAATTGTCAAGAGTGAATCCGGATCAGAAAAGTGGAGCGGAAGTGTAGCCAGGAAATCTGGAGATATGGATATTCAAACTCAATCGGTTAGTGTTTTTATTGAGGTAATTAATAATCAACAAACACCTCTTATAAAAGGTCAATATTTAAAAGCATACTTTAACACATTAAGCATTGAAAACGTTATGGAGATTCCGCGTAATTCGGTCTTTAACTCTGATGAGGTTTTCGTGATTAGAAATGAACTGCTTTTAAAAGAAAAGGTTACAGTTGTAAAAGTAAATGAAAAATCAGTTTTTATTAATGGACTTAGCGAAA
Source organism: uncultured Ignavibacteriales bacterium (assembly GCA_963704835.1). GTDB lineage: Bacteria > Bacteroidota > Ignavibacteria > Ignavibacteriales > Melioribacteraceae. The sequence continues at coordinate 60,519 of CAVPHW010000001.1, forward strand.
ACGAAATAATTGTAGTTGAGCCTTTGGTGAACGCAAGCGAAAACACAAAAGTTAAAATATTAGAAAAATAAAAAGGCTTTCGGAGTATAGTTAATGAAAAAAATAATATCAACATTTATTAAATATCCGTTTTATGCAAACATATTAATTGCAATTCTAGTTCTGTTTGGCGGATATAGTCTGATGTCGATGAAAAAATCTTTTTTCCCGGAAAGATCTTCCAGGTTTATAAATATTACTGTTGTTTACCCGGGAGCTTCTCCAAAAGAGATGGAACAATCTATTACAACCAGAATAGAAGAGTCTATAAGAGGGTTAGTTGGAATAAAAGAATTTAGCTCAACTTCTTCAGAAAACTTTTCAAGAGTTAGAATAGAAACACTTACCAGTTATGATATTGATGATGTTTTAAGAGATGTTAAGAATGCTGTGGATGGAATTAGTTCGCTCCCGGTAGATGCAGAAAGACCAATAGTTTTTAAGCAACGAGAAATGACTCAAGTAGCAAACATGGGTCTCTCTGGAGAGGTTAGTTTAGAAACGCTTAAAAAATATGCAAGCGAAATAGAAGAAGACTTTCTTAACTCAGGCGTAGTTACTCAAATCTCTATTCAAGGTTATCCACCATTGGAAATTTCTGTTGAAGTTTCAGAGGAAACACTACTTAGATATAAATTAACATTTCAAGATATTATTAGTTCCATTGCATCAAACAATATTGATATTTCTGCTGGAACCATTAGGTCAGACGAGGAGGAAATACTTATTCGATCAAGAAATAGAAGCGTAAGTCCGGATGTCATTGGGGAGATTGTCCTTAGAGCTAATAGCGACGGTAGTTATTTGCGCATAAGAGATGTTGGATTTGTAAAAAGAAAGTTTTCAGAAGAATCGAACGAATCCTATATGAATGGTAATGTAGCTATATATTTTACAATAAATAAATTAGCTGATGAAGATTTAGAAAAAATATCTAAGTATGTAAATTCTTATGCTGAGAAGTTTAACAAAGAACATGAAGGGATTAGACTTGAGACAACTTTTGATTTCTTAACAATGCTAAATAGTCGGCTCTTTCTTTTATATAACAATGGCGGATTAGGTCTGCTGATGGTCGTTATTTCGCTTGCAATTTTCTTAAGCTTTAGACTTTCACTTTGGGTTGCATGGGGAATTCCAGCCTCTTTCCTTGGGATGTTTATAGCGGCAAACCTGGCAGGCGTAACTATTAATATGATCTCATTATTTGGAATGATTCTGGTAATTGGAATTTTGGTTGATGATGGAATAGTAATCGGTGAAAATATTTTTACACATTTTGAAAAAGGGAAAAGTCCAAAACAGGCCGCCCTTGATGGAACGCTAGAGGTTGCTCCGGCAGTTATAACTTCAGTAACAACAACAATTGTTGCCTTTACTCCTTTGATGTTTTTGGTCGGTCAAATGGAAATGCTTTATGAAATGGCATTCATTGTTATTTTCAGCCTTGGCTTTTCATTAGTAGAGGCATTTTTAATACTTCCATCTCATTTATCAAGCAAGCATGTTTTAAGAAAAAAAAATGGAGATACAGGAAAAATAAGAAAGCAATTAGAAAGAATAATTGTTTTTTTACGCGACAAGACCTACAAGAAAGTCTTGGTAGCTGTAATAAGATGGCGCTGGATTGTGGTTGTAATTCCCGTTGCTTTAATTTTAATAACCATGGGAATGATTCAAGGGACAATAATTAGGACCACCTTTTTTCCTTCAATTGCATTTGATTTCTTTGCCGTTAACTTATCATTCACGCCTGGCTCAGGAGAAAAACAAACACTTGAACACTTAAAAGGATTTGAACAAAAAATTTGGGAAGTAAATGAAGAAATCAAAGAAGAATTTGCGGATACAAATACGTTTGTAACTTTTACTTTTCTTTCTGTTGGATCTGCATTTAACGGGCAAGAGGTTGGAACACATGCCGGATCAATAACAGTAATGTTAAGAGACATGGAAGGAGCACCTTTATCCAGCTTTGATATTGTTTCTAGAGTTAAGAAAAAGATAGGTGAAAATCCAGAGGCGCAAAAATTAACAATTGGTGGAATAAACAGGTGGGGATCACCAGTTTCAATAAGTTTATTAGGTAAAAACTTAAAAGAGCTAGAACTGGCCAAAAAATTTATGGAGGAAAAGCTAGGTGATTTTGCGGATCTAAAAAACATTACAGACAATAATCCTGAAGGAAAGCAAGAAGTTCAGATACAGCTAAAACCGGAGGCATATTTTCTTGGACTCTCTCAAAATCAAATAGCCACGCAAATTCGGCAAGGATTTTATGGAGGTCAGGCGCAAAGATTACAAGATGGAAAAGACGAACTTCGTGTATGGGTTAGATATCCAAAAGAAGACCGGACAAATATAGGTCAACTTGAAAACATGAAAGTAAAAACGTCAAAAGGAGATTTCCCATTAACGGAAGTTGTTAGTTACAAGCTAGAAAGAGGTCCAGTTAGCATTCAGAGATACAATGGTTCAAGAGAAGTTAGAATAGACGCAGATTTGTTTGACCCATACGCATCAGTACCGCCAATACTGGCCAAAATAGAGAGTGAAATTTTAAGTCAGATAAAAGTTCAATATCCAGGTGTTTCGGTTGAGTATCAGGGGCAGCAAAAAAGCAGTGGAGAATCTGTAGCTCAAATTCAACAGTTGTTCATGCTGGCGTTTGTCGTGATAATTATCATACTTATTATTCATTTCAAATCACTTGCCCATGCAGCAATAATTTTAATGATGATTCCACTCTCGTTTCTTGGGGCAGCTTGGGGGCATGGAATACACGGGCATCCAATTTCAATATTAAGTGCTTGGGGAATGGTAGCGCTTTCCGGCGTTATTATTAACGATGCTGTTGTTTTTCTTTCAAAATATAACTCCAATTTACTTGATGGAATGAAAGTAGAAGAAGCTGTTTTTGATGCGGGTGTTTCTAGGTTTAGAGCAATATTATTAACAACAATTACAACCGTGGTTGGGCTTTTTCCTTTGATTTTGGAAACAAGTTTTCAAGCACAGTTTTTAGTTCCGATGGCAATTTCATTAGCTTACGGAGTTCTTATTGGAACGGCATTTATTTTAAGCTTTTTCCCGGCGTTAATTCTTGTCCTAAATGATGTACGGTTCTGGTTCAAGAAAAAATTTAACGAGGAAGAAGCTGTACCTGAAGATGTTGAACCGGCAATTATTACAAGCAGAATTATATTTGATTAATTTAAAAGACGTCATTCCAGTTCCCGCAGCTTTTATGTAGGATACAGGAATCTTAAAAAATTGTATAAAATTTAATCATTGAGATTGCCACATCCAACAAAAAACAGTTGGATTCGCAATGACAACAGTTTATAAAATTAGTAGTTAGAAATTAAAGGAAATGTTAAAAATGAAGATTAGAAACTTAATACTTTTCTTGGTTATTGTTTCGGAGATATTAATTGCACAAGAAACACTTACTCTTTCTGAGGCAATAAATCTTGGTCTAGAAAACAATTACAATCTAAGAATTTCAAAGAAGAGTGTTGAAATAAGTGAGGAAAACAATAGCTGGGGAGCTGCAGGCCGATATCCTACTCTGGATGTAAGTATCAGTTCAATAAACAGGCTTGATCATTCGAATGATCCCAGCACCGACGTTACCAATAATAACATTGTTTCTGCGGCTCAATTAAGTTGGGTGTTGTTCAATGGATTTAAAATATTCAACAATAAGAGCAAATTTGAAGATCAACTTGAACTTACAAAAGGATTTAATGCTGTAACTGTAGAAAGCACAATAAGATCAATTATTTTAGCTTATTTTGATGTATTACTTCAACAGGAAAGGGTCGGCGTATTTTCAGAACTCGAGAGCCTTTCTAAAGACAGATACGAAAGAACCCAAGCCAGCAAAGAGATTGGAAGTGCAGTTACCTTTGATGTGCTTCAAGCAAAAACGGCGTGGCTTGAAGATAGAGCAAATTCACTTACTCAAAAACTTAATTTTGACAATTCAATTAGAGAATTGAATTTACTTCTTGGCGAAAAGGGAGATAAAAGCTATAACAAATTTGATGATTTTAATACGGAACTTAATCAGTATGACTTCGAAAATTTGAAAGCAAAGATGTTGTCCAGCAACAAGACCCTAAAAAATCAATATTTAAATGAAGTAATTAGCAAGCGAGATATTGATATTGCTCGTGGTGGAATGTATCCTAAAATCTCCCTTAATGCAGGGTATGATAATTTTTATTCCAAGCAGAAAATTAATAGCTTTCCCCAATCCTCTTCGAATTCATATGACTATTACGGGAACGTTACTATGAGTCTGAGCTTATTTGATGGTCTTAATACAAGACGCATGTTAGAAACAGCAAAAATTCAAAATGAGATTAGTAAAATTGAAACAGAGGAGATAGTTCATACATTAACAAACACCCTTACACAACTTTTAGAACTTTATAGCATCCAGAAAGAGTTGTTAAATGTATCAGAAGAAAACCTAACGGCAGCAAAGCTTAACTTTCAAATTTCTGAAGAAAAATTTAAAAATGGTGCAATTAATTCCTTTAATTATAGAGACGCACAAGTCGTTTACTTAAATGCGTCGCTACAAAGATTGAATTCTATCTACAATTTGATAAGCACCGACACAGAGCTAGCTAGACTGACGGGATCAATAATAACTGAGAATTAATTATGAAAAAGCTAATAAATAAGGCTCTATACCTCGCTCTTTTCACAATAGGATACAATCTTGTTGAAGGCGTAATTTCTATTTTCTTTGGTCTGGAAGATGAAACCCTAGCTTTGTTTGGTTTTGGCGCAGACAGCTTTGTGGAAGTAATTTCAGGCATTGGAATTCTTCATATGATAATCAGAATGAAAAAAAGCGAAGTCAATCAAAGAGATAAGTTTGAACGAACAGCACTAAAAGTAACAGGAGTAAGCTTTTATTTGTTGGCTTGCGGATTAATAATTGGCTCAGCGTTAAATATTATAAACAACGTTTCGCCTGAAACTACTTTGATAGGAATAATTGTCTCTGTAGTTTCGATTTTTACAATGTACTTTTTAATGAAAGTAAAACTTAAAGTTGGAAAAGAATTAAAGTCAGATGCAATAATAGCAGACGCAAACTGTACCAAAACATGTTTTTATTTATCCTTTCTCTTGCTTATCTCAAGTGGAATGTACGAACTCTTCCAAATAGCATATATAGATATTGCCGGCTCTTTAGGAATAGCCTATTTTGCGTTTAAAGAAGGAAGGGAAGCGTTCGAAAAATCTGCTTCGAAAAGCCTGGCATGTTCTTGTCACTAATAGTGTAGATTTTTTTGATAAAAACAAGTCCGAAAAAAAAAGAATATATTTTATAGTATCCAAGAAAAATAAACAACTCTAATTTGGAAAGATTTTCTTTCTTAATTCTTCCTGCATCGTTTTTGCTTTATCCAACAGAGCTTGTATTTTTTTATCCGATCTTACAGGATCTAAAAAAGAATCGTTTTGCATAGAAGAATAGCTTAAGTAACCTAAATCAATAGATTTTCTCAAAGCTCTTGCGCAATCATCTGTTTTGCCCAAGAGACCATAAACCCTTGCAATCTCATAAAAAATTTCACTATCACCAGGATTTTCCAATTCTCTTTTCAGATTATGTTCGGCAGCTTTTTCAAGATTTCCATTTAAATATTCAACCAAGGAGGAGGCAAAATATTGTTTTATCCTGATAACGATATCTCTTGGGGTGGAAAATTTAAATGCTCAGTAACTTCACCTGCCGAGGGTTGGAGTTTTGAAAATTGGGGAACCTTCATAACAAATGACGGAGGTAAAATTCGTTTTCAGTCATGGGACAAAATTAATTGAAAGAGTTCAATTGAATACGCATTTGCGATTCATGGTTCAATATTAAAAATAATATTCTGCTCCTAATTACAAAAAAATCTTTTCTCTGAAATTTCAAACCATAGCAAAAACAACATAATTAATAAATACAAAAATATATGTTGCAACATTTAATGTTATAACGTATATTGTACGATACAAAATAAGACACATTGTTTTATAATATAAAAAGGAGAATAAAATGAAAAAAATTAAATTAGTCGCATTACTCTTATTGTTGACTTTTTCATTAACAGCAGCACAAACTAACTGGTCGTTTGATAAATCTCATTCAAAAATTGGTTTTAGCGTAACACATTTGGTTATTACAGATGTTGAAGGTCAATTTAAAGATTTTGATGCAACAATTATTTCTACTGCGGATAATTTTGAAAACACAAAAATTGAATTTTCTGCAAAAGTTGCAAGCATAGACACAGATAATGAAAAAAGAGACAATCACTTAAAAGCAGACGATTTCTTTAACGCCGAGAAATTTCCAACGCTATCTTTCAAAAGTAAATCTTTTAAAAAGGGAGAAGGGAAAAATTATAAATTAGTTGGCGATCTTACTATAAGAGATATTACCAAAGAAGTTTCGTTAGATGTAAAATACAACGGAACAATAAATGATCCTTGGGGAAATACAAAAGCAGGGTTCAGATTGAGCGGAGAAATCAATAGATTTGATTTTGGCTTAAAGTGGGGCGCCGCTTTAGAAACAGGTGGATTAGTTGTTGGTGAAGATGTAACTTTAAACATCAACTTAGAGCTAACAAAACAAAAATAAAAAATGAAATTAGAAGAAGAAATAAAACAAAAAAGTTTTAAGTCAGAATATCAAAAACTAGCCGTGAATATTATTTTTACTCACGGCTGGTTGATGTCCTCTCAAAAGAAACTTTTTGATCAGTACAAAATTACTGGAACACAATACAATATCCTTAGAATTCTTAGAGGCCAGCATCCTCAGCCTGTATCTATTAACTCTCTAAAGGATAGAATGCTCGATAAAATGTCTGATACTTCCAGATTGGTTGAGCGTCTTAGAATTAAAAAGCTAATAGATAGAAAAATATGTGAGGACGACAGGCGCAAATCGGAAGTTAGAATAACCGAGAAAGGATTAAAGCTATTAAAAGATCTTGACTCGATTGATGCTGAGTTTGAGAAACTATTTAAAGCATTAAATAATTCAGAGATAGTGCATCTAAATAATTTGTTGGATAAAGCACGAGGATAAGATGGAAGAAAAACGGGTACATTATAAAAATAACGAAATCAGTGTCAGTTTTGCTCCAGAGGTTTGTATTCATGCAGCAGAATGTGTTAGAGGTTTGCCGAGAGTATTTAACACAGCTAAAAAACCTTGGATAAATGTAAATGCGGAACCTATTGGTAGAATAGTTGAAACTATAAAGAAATGTCCATCCGGAGCTCTTAAATATGAGCTGTTAAATGAGTATGATAAAAACGAAAAGGAAAACAGTATGGAAAAAACAAAAATTACAGTTATGCCAAATGGACCAATAATGGTTGAAGGAAATTTAACGGTTAATAAAATGTCCGGTGAAAATATTAAAGATGCCGAAAAACTATTTCTATGCAGATGCGGACACTCAGCAAATAAACCATTTTGTGATGGTTCCCATAAAAAAGTTGAATTTACAGCGGAATAATATTCTGAGAAAAAAGCTCTAAGTGGAAAAGTTAGTTCATTACTAAAAAGCAGGAAAAGGTATGTTCAGTTTTTATGACATTAGCATTCTAGAAAACTTAAGAGACGATACAGCTCCAATCTGGGGATCAATGACGTCCCAACACATGGTTGAACATTTGGCGATGTCTATTCAGTCAAGCACAGGTAAAATTATTTTTGATAGATTTATTACACCGGAAGACAAACTAAATATTGCTAAAAGATTTATGAATAGCTCACGCCCACTGCCAAAACTATTTGTAAATGAAGTAATAAGCGAAGTAATCGGTGAAGGACTACTACCTCTTGCTAATAATGATTTATCTTCTGCAATAAGAGAGCTCAAAAAAGAAGTAGAATACTTTGATGAATATTTTACTAGAAATCCTGAAGCAAAACCAATAAATGCTACATTTGGTCCATTAGACCATAAAGAATGGATAACTTTTCATAATAAACATTTTACACACCATCTTACTCAGTTTGGGCTTTTGGAATAAGAGAGTTGAGCAAGGCCGAATTCCATTTTCCTATATTTGTATCATATGCACCAAAGCCAGCTCCAAACTCCCAATAAGTCCAACTAAAACCATATTTTTCGGCTGTTTTGGCAACATGGTTTGTCCACAAAGCACGGGAATTTAAATCAGCTCTGTCATAAGCACCAAATTCACCCAAATTTATAGGAACATTGTTTTTTCTGCCCCATTCATGGACAAATTTAAAATGTCTCTCAATTGTATTTTGCTGCGAGATTGAATTTAACCAAGTGGTTCCTAAAAACAATTTACTAAATGGAACCCAATGTGCGGCTTGATGTGTAAAGCGAAAAGGTTTATAGTAATGAAATGTAACAATAATGTTTTCTTTATTCTGAGGAACTGATAAATTTTTCAAACCAACAATATTATTCCATCTTGCAGGACCAACGAGAAGAGTTCTTGCTGGATTAGAATTGCGAATAATATTAATTGCCTCGTTTAATAATAGATTCCATCTACTCGTCGTTAAGATATATCGAGGTTCATTTAACAATTCAAAGAACAAACTATCGGGATAATTTTTATACCGCTCGCTTATTTGCTTCCAAAGTGATAAGAATTGAGAGCTGAATTTATTAGGTCTTTTATAAAGCTCATCAAAGTGGTGAACATTAATTATTACTTTTAAATTAACATCAAAGGCTTTTTGAATCAAAGAATCAATACGCTGGAAAAAAGACTCCTTAATATCAAAAGGAGAAATCTTACTTGAATGAGCAGACCATTTTATTGGAATTCTTACAGAAGAAAATCCAGCATCACTAATAAATTGAAAATACTCATCTTTAATTACAACGCCCCAATCACCTTCGTTTGGAGCTTCCAGGGCATTTGCTAAGTTTATGCCTTTGCCTAACTTCTTATTTTGTAAGAAAGATGAACACATTATTTTTTTTTGAATTATTTGAAAAAGATCGTAATTAAAGTTAATATTATTTCACTTATTTAAGACGAGGTAAAATTGAAATCATTCTTACAAATAGTTGCAATGCTTTTTCTTGGACTGCTCTTTTCGTGCGGGGGAGAAATTCCTTTATCACCAGAGTATAAAAAGGAAATGCAGGATTGGGATGCCAAAAGAGTCGAAAACCTGAAAAAAGAAAGTGGTTGGCTTAATCTTGTTGGGCTCTACTGGCTAGAAGAAGGAGAAAGCCATTTTGGGTCAGGAAATGAGAACGATATTGTCTTTCCCGCGAATGCCCCAGATAAACTTGGAAAATTTGTAAGAACGAAAGAGACAGTTTTATTTATATCGGAAACCAATGCGGCAGTTTTGACAAATGGAAAAAAGGTGACAAAGATAGAAATGAAAATAGATTTATCTGGCGATCCAACAATTTTAGAGAGCGGTTCATTGCGTTGGTTCATTATCCAAAGAGGAGAACAGATTGGAATTAGGCTTAGAGATTTAAACGCTGATTTAGTTAAAAACTTTAAAGGAATTGAAAGATTTACTGTTGATCCCAAGTGGAGAATAAATGCAAAGTTTACTCCTTACGCCCAACCTAAAGAAGTATTTATTCCTACAATTTTGGGAACAATAGAACAGGAACTTTCTCCGGGAAAATTAATTTTTAATATCGAAGGAAAAGAATTCAGTTTTGAACCAACCTCTGCCGGTAAAGGATTATTTGTTGTTTTTGCAGATTTAACTAGTGGTGACGAAACTTATGGTGCGGGAAGATTTTTATATATTGATTCTCCAGACTCAAACAATAATGTGATTTTAGATTTTAACAAAGCCTATAATCCACCATGTGCGTTTACAAAATATGCAACTTGTCCACTGCCTCCGGAAGAAAATAAAGTAAGAGTTAGAATAACAGCCGGGGAAAGAAAGTTTGACGAAGGACATTAATCTACACGATTAAGCTTAATAGTAAAAGTGCTTCCAACGGCTTTCTGGCTTTCAACAGAAATTTCGGCATTATTGAGTGCGCAATACTTTTTTACTAAAGCTAAACCTAATCCATTTCCTTCAAAAGACCTTGTGTAACCCATCTCTTCTTGAACAAATGGCTCAAACATAGTTTTTCTGAATTCATCGGAAACACCAATGCCGGTATCAACAATGCGTATTATTATAAATGATTCATCGGAATCAGCAATAACATTTACAGATCCTTCCTTCGTATATTTTAACGCATTGTCTATCAAGTTAATAAATAATTGGGTTAGGGTATATTGATCGGCAAGAACATTTGATGCTGCTGTATTAACAACAATACTTAACTTAAGATTTTTACGCAAAGCTACCTGATTAAATTCTTTAATTAAAGGATTTAAAATTTCTTCAACCACAGAGATCTGTTTTGTTTTAAGATCGAAAGCGCCTGCTTGTAATTGAGACATATTTATTATAGAATCTATAGTTCTTATTAATCTTCGGCTTCCATTATCAATCATTTCAAAGTAAGAGCGAATATCATCTGTTGTGTTTTCTCCAAGATCAGATTTAAGAAGAGAAATAAAATTTAGAACTGTATTAATTGGGGTTCTAATTTCATGAGACATTCCAGCCAAAAACTCTGTTTTAAGTTTATCAGATTGTTCAGCTCTTTCTTTTGCAATAGTTAAACTTTCTGCCACTTGTTTCCTTTCTGTTATATCGCGTACATTTGCTAAAATATAATTCTCTGAACCCAGAGTAATTTTAGACAAGAAAACTTCAGTATCAAAACTGTAATTATCAGTAGGTCGTTTATTTTTCCATTCAAATTTATAAGTTTTACTTTTGTTTATAACATTTTTCCATGACTCTTTTAAAGTTTCCATAGAATCATGAAGAACAGATAAATCTTGCATTGATAAACTCAGAACCTCGTCCATACTTACGTTAAATAAATCAAGTACTTTGCTATTCACATTAATAATTTTACCATTCAAATCGTGAATAAAAACAGCATCGTATAAACTATCAAAAACCGTTTGAAGTCTTTCTTTTGAGGAGTTTAGTTCAATATTAGCTAATTTACTGGAGGTTATATCTTCAACCGCTCCTTCGAAAACAACTCGTCCATCTTTATCATAATCTAACCTTGCGTTTTCTCTAATAAAAATTATCGAGCCATCTTTTTTTCTCCACTCAGATTCAAAGCCAATTACACTTCCATTATCTACAACATGTTTTGCAAAAACAGATCTTTGGTTTGAGTTTACATAACCCGTAGAGTTTAAATCAATATTTTTAAAATCATCAAAGGAATCAAAACCCAACATTTTTATTAGAGCTTCGTTTGCCATTAAAACCTTACCATTAAGGGAACTTCTATAAATTCCAATGGTTGCATTTTCAAAAATGGTTCTGAATTTTTTTTCGCTCTCAAATAACTCTTTTTCCAATGCTTTTCGAGGGGAGGCGTCTTGCTTAATAGAAATAAAGTGAGTAATCTTTTCAGAATCATTTTCTCTAACGGGCGTTATTGTCATCTCTTCATAATATAGTTCGCCCGATTTCTTTTTGTTAATTATTTCGCCGCTCCATACAGAACCGCCCAAAACAGTATCCCAAATATTCTTATAGAACGCTTCATTATGTTTTCCGGATTTTAAAATTCTAGGATTTTTTCCAATGGCTTCTTCTTGAGAATAACCTGTAAGCAAGGTAAAAGCAGGATTAGCCCATTGAATGTTTCCCTCAACATCAAGAATTAAAATACTGTTTGCGGCAGATTCTAAAACTAAGTTTTGAAGTGATAATTTCTCACTTGCTAAGTTAACAAGTATATTACTTTTTCCAATTTCAGAAGAAAGAGTTTCGTTAGCCTCAAAGGATCTTTTTAACAGTTCCCTTTGGAAATAATCTTTTCTTGAATAATACTCCAAAGAGTAAGAAATAAGCATTCCCACAAAATTAGCACCTATTAAAAAAGAAGAGCTCACGACCAATAATTCAAAATCTATCTCTATAATTAAAATGGCAGAAAGTTCATAAAACAAGAGAATTAAAAACCCAGAAATAGTCGCCCAAATGAACCTTAGTTTAAGAAAGGAATAGCTCCAAAAATATACAACTATTATACCTACATAATAATATTCACTTAGCTGTTCTTGAGCAATAACGATGAAATACACTATTGTTGAAGCCACAGAAACAACCGTTAGCGCAATAATTGGTTGGGCAAGAGATTTATTTTTGATTTTATTAATAATTAAAATACTGGTGAGAACCATAAACCAAGTTACCCCAAAACGTATTTTAATAAACTCAACAAAATGTTCTGGCGCTAGAAAATAATCTAAGAAAAAAAAAGAGGAGTAAAAAAAACCACCGACAATCATAGCAAGAGTACTTTGAGCAATGGAATCTTTAAAATAGCGTTCCAAAAAAGGTATTTCCATTGATTTTGGGAATGCTAATGTAAATGGATTTAACTTTACCTCATGAGGATTGCGTTTACTAGGGGAACTATCTTTCCAAGTAAATAGTTGTTCAAATATGGTTTTTATTTTTTTCAAGTATAAACGCGTATAATTTTAAATTAACTGTAATCAATCATATAATAATCGAAATCAGAACGCAAAGTTTAAGAGAATAATTGAATTAATTCAACCAATGGGAGAAGATTTTTTTTATTTAGACTCGTAAAAAGCAAAGCCTTAATTTTATTTTGAGTTATGTTAAGAGAGGTGGTTTTTTTATTTAGCAAGTTGAAATTTTACGGTAAATGTACTTCTAAATATACCGTAAAACCAGGATGATAAAGCACAATAAAAACAGCAACAATTCCTAACGGGTTAATTTAGGTATAAAAAATGATCAATATTAACAAAGTAATGCTATCAAGTAAAACCTAATGTTATTATTTTGTACTCGAAAAATATAAGATTTAGTATAATGAGTTTACGAAATAGAAACAAAGGAGAAACACTCAGTTTATGATAAAAAAATATAAACACATAGTTTGGGATTGGAACGGAACGATTTTAAACGATCTTGATCTTTGCGTAGATGTTGCAAATAACCTTTTTAAGAAAAAAGGAATTCCGGCAATTACATTGGAAAAATACAAATCAATATTCACCATTCCGGTTAAGGATTACTACATTGCAGCTGGTTTTGATTTTGAGAAAGAATCATTTGAAGTTGTTGGCAAAGAATGGATGGATGAATATGAAGAGCGTAAAAATGAATGTTTTCTTCACGAAGGTTTAATAAAGGTGATGAGTGAATTTAGAGACAGACAAATAAAACAATCGGTTCTTTCCGCGTACATGCAAGAAAATTTGGAAAAAATGATAGAAAAATTCGGTCTGGACGAATATTTAAATCACATAGTTGGTCTTGATAATATTTATGCAGCAAGTAAGCTCCATTTGGGGAAAAAATTAATGAAAACATTGGGAAATGGGCACGGAGAAACCTTGCTTATTGGGGACACGGTTCATGATTTTGATGTTGCACAGGAAATTGGAGCGGAATGTGTTTTGGTTGCTGCCGGGCATCAAAACTATGAAACTTTAGAGAAAACCGGAACAATTGTGTATAACTCATTGGAAGAATTTTATCAAAAAGAGCTAATCTAAATGTGATGAAAGCTTGCACCAAACCCAAAGCAGACCCAAGGTCGCACAAGAGGTTGTTTGCTAAACTATTTATATCCAACAAGGCTTATAACCGAAGCCTTTCCATTGTGGTAATCACCTTCTGAAAGTTCAACTTCTTTTTCTTCAAGGGCTATTTCGTGTAACATAGAAAAATCATCAAGGAGAGTTTCCTTTGAGAAAAGCATCTCAATGTTTTTTGGTCCGCCAGAGTTAAAATTAATTTGCTTCTTTGAAAACCCCTCCAAAATTAAGACACCACCAGGCTTTAAATAATTTATTAATTTTGGATGGACATGTTTCCTTGTTTCTTCTGGAGTATGTGCGAAGATTAATGCTATACAATCAAAGAAATTTTCATCAGCTTCAAAATTTTCGAAATCTGCAACCAAATATTTAATAGAAACATTTTTGTTCTTGGCTAGAAGTTCAGCTTTTCGTTTTGCTTCAATGCTTGAATCAAAAGCTGTTACATCCCAACCAATTGAAGCTGCGAAGAGAGCATTTCTTCCTTCGCCTTCTGCAGGGAGTAATAGTTCTTCCATGGATGAAGTTTGAGCAACTCTTCTTTAAAAAAAACATTCGGGTTAGTCCCATAAATGTATTCTTCTCTAGCGTATCTTTCGTCCCAAAAATTTTTCATCAAGTTTTATTTTATATAAGGAAGCAGTTTTTCTTTTATTATTGGTATAGTTAAACTAAATTCAGTGCCAATGCCTTTCTCGCTTGATACACTAATTTCGATACCGTTAATTTCACAGTATCGTTTTACAAGAGCTAATCCAAGCCCACTGCCTTCAAATTTTCTTGTATAACCTTTTTCTTCCTGCGAAAATTTGTCGAATAAATTTGGAATATATTTTTGACTAATTCCAATTCCGGTATCCTTTATGGAGATCTTAAAATTTTGTCAACCTTAGTCAAGCGAGACAATTATTTCCCCCTTCTGAGTGTACTTAATTGCATTATCAACAAGATTAGCAACTGTTTGATAAACAGTATATACATCCACAATAGTTGAGCTATCTTCACATTGAACTATATATTTTAATTTCAAGTTTTTATTTTCTGCGGCTTGTTTAAATTCGTTAACAACAGGTGTAACAATATTGTCTGCCAAAGATGTTGATTCAAACTTAGGCTCGTAAGTTCCGGCTTCTAAATCTGAAACATTTAAAATAAGTTCTATTGTTCTTAATAATCGGACTGCAGCATTTTGGATTGAATTAAAACTTCCTGCATTCTCTTCACTTACAACATCTTCAAACTCCATTTTTAAAAGGGAAGTATAATTCATAATTGTGTTAATCGGAGTTCGGATTTCGTGCGACATTTGTGCAAGGAAATCGGATTTCAATCGGTCAGATTTTTCGGCAGATTCTTTCGCTAAAAACATTGCTTCTTCAGTTCTTTTTCTTTCAGTAATATCTCTAACACTTGCCTGAATTAATTTTTTATCAAACGACTCAATTAAGATCTAATTGAACTTCAGCAAGAAAAACAGTTCCATCTAATCTGCAATGTGTCCACTCAAAAAATTGAGATTCACCATTTAAAGCAGAATTGATTTTTAACATTGCATGATCTTCTGAGGGGACTCCATCAGCTTGATATTTTGGTGAGAATCGGTAAGGAGTTTTTCCAATTATATCGCTCAATTCGCACCCGAATATTTCTAAAGTTTTTGGATTACACTCAATAAAAATATTTCCTTCCATTAAAAAGATTGCATCACTAGATCTTTCAAACAAAGATCTGTAATGGTACTCGCGGGCACGGAGCTCTATTTCATTCTTGTTTAGTTTTTCGAGGGAGTTTTGAATCTCAAGATTTTTTTTTCGAAGTAGGGCTTGCATATTTTCTCTAACATATTCAATATAGTATGTAATAGCGGCGGTTCCTATAAAAGCTCCCAAAAATCTTACTTTATAGCTAAAAGGAAATACGTCAGGAACAGGCTCTAGAAGAAAAATTAAAATTACAATAATAAAATAAATTAATACTATTATTCTGCCCTTCATTCTTCCAAGAAGAAAGAGTACAGTAACAGGAAAAGTAAAAGACCATAAAGGACCAGAGTGGCTGTTTCCACCATAAGAGAGTAGATAAAGGTAAAACGAGCCCAAGAGAATTATTATAGTATTCGATAAAAATTGATAATTACTTGTTTTGGTGTAGTAAAATCGGGCTAAAAAAAGTATAACAGCAACACTTAAATCTAAAATTCCAAGAGTGTAATCGCCTTGAATAAAAGAAAAAAAACCAAAGGGTACGAGGAAACAAGAAATAATCACAAACAGATAGTTTAAGAGCATTATTCTTCGGGAGACTTCGAGGTCAGTCTCTGTTTTGTATCCTTGATCCCAGATATACGAGGATATCTTCAAAAAATCTCCGTAAAAAAATAATAAAGATGAACGGTTTTTATTACTATCGGATAATGTAAAATTATTTTAAGTAAAACTAGAACAGATAATTATCAAAACAACTTTGGAGAAGAGAAAAATAAGCGTCTATTCACAAATTAATAATAATTTTGCTAATCTACTATTAATAGTTCTGTAAATAAACTCCGTTTACAAAATGGAAAAAGTTGGTTGCATTAAAAACAATTGCAGCCAAACAAATAATTTGATGTTATTGTAATGTGACTGGAGTAATCAAAAAAACAGAGGCATAAAAGAAAACTCATGAGCAAGGTGCCTATTTTAGTTTATCCTTAAAAACCTTCTTAAATTTTTCAACTTTAGGTGTAATAACCATATTGCAATAGGGCTCACTCTTATTCTGCTCATAATAATCCTGGTGATAATTTTCTGCAGGATAAAATTTGTCAAACTTAGTTATTTCAGTAACAATTGGAGTGTCATAGACTTCGGCTTTTTCAAGTTTAGTTTTATAAGCAGTTGCTAACTTCTTTTGATCATCATTGTGGTAATAAATAACCGACCTATATTGAGTTCCAACATCGTTTCCTTGTCGGTTCAAAGTTGTGGGGTCATGCGTTTTCCAAAAAACTTCAAGTAATTGTTCAAAGCTAATAATTTGTGGATCAAAAGTAACTTGAATTACTTCTGCGTGTCCGGTTTCTCCAGTGCAGACTTCTTTATATGTTGGGTTTTCTTTTTTTCCGCCACTATAGCCGGATACAGCAGATTCCACCCCTTTTAATTTTTCAAAAATGGTTTCTGTACACCAAAAACAGCCTGTTCCAAAAGTGGCTTTTTCAAGTTTTTTCTTCTCACTCATTTGTAATTCCTTTTCAGAAGTTGAACTAAAATTAAAATTTGTTGCAAAAATAAAAATAAAACCAACAACAAACATCATAATTGCATTTTTTAGATTCATATTTTGTTTTCCTAAATTGACACGTGGTCTTTTTACAATAATTGAGGATTATTGTTCCATATTGGTAGAATCGAACCCAAAAACAAATTGCAATCCATAAGTCAAAGCTTCTGAGGGACAAGTAAAATGTGTCCCGTTTTCAAAAACTCGAAACTTCAAATTGGTTTTATCTTCAGATGATTTTTTAATCTGCTTAACCAGCTTTTCTATTGGCAAATGATAATCTTCGATGCTTTCTTTTTCTCCAACAGTAACAAACAATTTGCTTCTGTTTGGGATTAGATTACCAGCAAGGACAAGCAAACTATCAATATCATTTTTCAAATACGGACTTCCGGCAATGAATGAGTCAAACAAATCATTTTGTTTTGTGTAAGTATAAATTGAAAACAACCCACCTAAAGAATAACCATTCAAAATTCTTTTGCTATTTGTCCTATAATTTTTATCAATGAATGGAACAAGCTCTTTGCTAAGAAAATTTAAAAATTTATCGGCACCACCGCTTTGCTTAAGCTGATCAATTTTTGAGAAAGTATAATCACGCTCTCTAAAATTTTTCTGATTATCATCCATCATTGTTCCATAGCCAATTCCAACAATTATTAAGTCAGGAACCTCATCCCCATATTGTAAATAGCGCACAATACTGGTTGCCATATTAAAATCAATATCACCATCTAACAAATAAAGGACTGGATAATCTTTGTTTTCAAGCGTATATTTTTTTGGTAGACGTAAGTAAACATAAAATGTGTCATCAACTTCTTTTGAAATTATTTTTTGAAGCGAAGTGTATTTGGTAGTTATACTCTGCGGCAAATCCTCCGAAGGGATTTCTTTAGAAATATTGCATGCATTAACAAAAACTATAATTGTCAAAACCAAAACTAAAATTTTCACATTACCGCCCACAGACTTATTTATAAAATTCTTGTTAATCTAGGTAATTTCTGGACAAAACAAATTGTTTGCTCATAATAAATTATAACATTTTTATAACATTTGGAACTTATGAGTATCTTGGATTTATAAAAGCTAAACTAATTAGGGCGCAACAATGAGATTATATTTGTTAATTTTGCTTTTATTTTCATTTACAATAAATTATGCACAGGAAAAAATGGAATACAATAAACTTACTCCCGAAGAACAAAGGGTTATCTTACACAAAGGTACTGAAAGACCATATATAGGAGAATACACTTCAAACAAAGAAGCTGGAACGTATGTTTGTCGGCAATGTAACACACCACTTTATAAATCAGAAGACAAGTTTGATTCTCATTGCGGTTGGCCAAGTTTTGATGATGAAATTAAGGGTGCTGTAAAAAGAGAATTAGATGCAGATGGAAGACGTGAAGAAATTATCTGTAATAATTGCGGCGGTCATTTGGGACACGTTTTTCTGGGTGAGGGTTTTACCGAAAAGAATACAAGACATTGCGTGAATTCAATTTCATTAAAGTTCATACCAAAAAAAAAGAAATAAATAATTCAATTTAGTTTCCAACCAAATTATTTTGCAACTGATATTGCGTTTTACCTCGTACGTATTCACTAATTATAATTTATTATTTTTGCATTATAGTAACAGAAAGTTTCACTATTAGAGATTCTCAATGAAATCGATAAAAAATTTAACATCAATTTTGGCAGCAATACTTTTTCTTGTTTCAAGTCCAATTATTTCCCAGACAAAAACGAATACAGAAATTAAAGAATTGGTAAAAAAATATAAGTCTGATTCAAAAGGTCCATATAAAGCGATTAGGTGGTTTTGTCTCGATGGATCAACGCTTCCCCCCGACCAAAGATGTCCGGAACTTGGAGGAGTGCAAAGAGCACAGTATAAAGATGAAATTGTTTCGCTGGTAAAAACAAATAAAATATATTTGGGACAAATTTTAGCGGCTACAAAATTTGAAGATTTTTGGGATAAAGAAAACCAACACTCTAGACTAAAGCAATATCAGATTGAAAAGTATTTGAGATTGATAGATGATGGTTGGGTAAATAAGAAAGCAAAATTTTACCGTGGTTCAACTCAAGAGGAAGATGAACAGAATTGGGGAAAAACTTTCTTGCTGGAAATTTTGTCAAATGATCAAAACATTATTCAAAATTATTTTCTTATTCGATCTGCGGCTGCGGATATTCCACACAGAGGCGACACAAAAAATTCGGAACTAGTAAGGGTAATATCAAAAAATCTATCTGATTCAATATCGTCGTTTATGAATCTACGAATTAAAATTCATGGCAATCCAGAAGCAAAAGACATAGGAAGTGTTAAAAAGTTTTTGAACGAGAATAGTAACAAAATATCAGAAAGCCATAAAAAGCAATTTGTAAAATTAATTGCAGAGATGAATAAAGCATTTGAGCCAATTGATCTAAGCAGCTTGAACAAGCACATAAATTTATTGAGAAAGGATTCGGAATTTAAGGAAAGTTTAAAAGGCTTTATAAGTTCAAAAATAGGCGTGAGCAAGAACAATTTAGCTGACCAAGATTTTGTACAACTTTCTGATTTCTTGTTTAGCATTAGAGGAGAGCTTGTTAAAGAAAAAAAATCAACATCGAGATTAGCTTTGCTGGATTTGTCTTTAATAATTGAAAATATACTATTTACAGAAATAAGCACTTGGAAAACAAATACTGTTAAGGAAACGATAAATAAAAATTATTATTTGGCTCAGGCTCTTGTTGGTGCTGGCAATATTGAACTTTGGGAATGGGAAAATGTAAAGAAATTAATCTCAGTTCCAGAGGAAGAAGATATAACGCTTGAATCGGCAGTTAAATTAAATGAAGCAAGTAAAAGAATTGTTGAATGGTCAAGCAATATGATAAAGTCAACATACAATAGTGAGTTAAATCTTTTTTCTGGATTTGAACCATTGACGAACTCTTATTTTGATAATAAAGTTAGGTCTTCAATTTTGCTCTTTTACAGCAACGAAGCAAGTAAACTGAACGACTATGTGATGGAAAAAAGTGGTCTGCAAAATAACGTACTCGATTTGCCTAATCAAAATCAAATAAAAGGAGTTAACCCAGGATACGCAAAGGGAGAGCTGGTAGTTATTAAAGGGAATGTTGAGGAAGTTGAATTTAGGTCCGATAAAATCTACGTGTTTGAAAATGCACTTTCTGATTTAAAACCAGTAGCCGGTTTGTTAACTGTCTCTGAGGGAAATCTTGTTTCTCATGTTCAACTATTAGCAAGAAACTTAGGGATACCAAACGCTTCCTTATCTCAAGAAAACTTAAATGATTTATTAGTGTTTTCTGGAAAGAGGGTTTTCTATGCAGTATCTAAAAAGGGGAAAGTAATTTTAAAACTCGAGACAGATATGAGTGAAAATGAAAGAAGCCTTTTTTCTAACAAAAAAGAAATAAGCGAAACATTCCGGGTTCCTACAGATAAACTTAAACTGGAAAAAAACAATGTTATAGATCTTAGAGATTTAAGAGCATATGATTCTGGAGTTTTGTGTGGTCCTAAAGCGGCGAATCTTGGTCAATTGAAAAGTATGTTTCCTGAAAGTGTAGTTGAGGGACTAGTTATTCCTTTCGGAATATTTAACGAACACATGGAACAAATAGTACAGGGAAGTTCATTTACATATTGGGAATATTTGCATGATGTTTTCAAAACAAAACAGGAAATGCAATTAAATGGAATTGATGAAGACAAGGTAGAGAAATTCACACTTGAAAAATTAAAGGAGTTACAAGACCTAATAATAAACATGCCTCTTTTACCAAAATTTGTTAGTGAACTTAAAGACCAATTTTTGAAAATATTAGGCAATAATATAGGAACTTTAGGGGTCTTTTTAAGAAGTGATACCAACATGGAAGACTTAAAAGATTTTACTGGAGCGGGTCTGAATTTAACACTTTTTAATGTGTTAAAGGAAAATGAGATTCTAAAAGGGATAAATCAAGTTTGGGCGTCACCTTTTTCAGAAAGAAGCTATAGATGGCGACAAAAAATATTAGAGAACCCCGAAAATGTTTATCCATCAATACTAATTATTCCAAGTGTGAATGTTGATAATTCCGGGGTGATGATTACAACGGGTGTTTCTTCCGGAAACGAATCAGAGATTACAATATCTTTTAGTCGTGGCCCTGGTGGAGCTGTCGATGGTCAGGCAACAGAAAGCTATTTAATAAATGAAGATGGAAAAAGTCTTTTGTTAGGACCAGCCAGGGAA
Source organism: uncultured Ignavibacteriales bacterium (assembly GCA_963704835.1). Classification (GTDB taxonomy): domain Bacteria; phylum Bacteroidota; class Ignavibacteria; order Ignavibacteriales; family Melioribacteraceae. The sequence goes on from CAVPHW010000001.1 coordinate 81,788, forward strand.
TCTAAATATAATATTCTGCCTGAAAAAGGAGGAGTTGGAAAAGGGTATGCTTCATTTGAAACCTCCGTTTTAAATAGTCAGCAAATTTCTAAGCTTTATGAATTAAGCAAAGAATTAAAAAACAAACTACCCAACACACCAGGGATTGAATCAACGGGTCCTTTTGATGTAGAGTTGGGATTTAAGGATTCTAAAATTTGGTTATTTCAAGTGAGACCATTTGTTGAAAGCAAAAAAGCAGTATCATCAACATATCTAAACTCAATGGATTCAGACCATGAGGAAGGTAAAACAATTAATTTAAACGAAACTATTTAAGAGTAACTGAAATGAAGATTGTAAAAATAACAACAATATTAATTACCATGTTTTTTTCTGAAATTGCTACAGCATATCCAATTGATGGATACACTTTTTCCGGCATCAGAAGATTATTAAGGCTTCAGCTAATCTTGGATGGTAAAATTAAAGATACAATGCCAATCAAAGGAGCTTTAAGAACAAGTAAAGAAATAAAACTGAATCTAGCAAATTCAAGAGGAGACAGTTTAAACAATTTTAAAAAAGTAGATGCTGATCTTCAAAGAAAAATAAACAGCATTTTTCCAAATCTAAATGAGAGCTATTCGCTTTGTGTTTTAGATATCACTCAAGGAAAAAAAATCAGATATGCAGAAAGACAGGCAAATAGAAGATTTGTTCCTGGTAGCGTTGGTAAATTAGCAATAGTTGCCGGTTTGTTTAGGGAATTGAAGAGGTTATATCCCAATTCCTTTGAAAAACGAATAGAGGTACTAAAAACTAGATATACAAAAGCTGGCAGATGGGCTATAACTAATATTCACACAGTGCCGTTTTTTGACCCGCAAACAAATAAGTTTTTTAAAAGAACGGTTCAAGAGAATGATGTTTTTTCTTTGTTTGAATGGACGGATCATATGATTTCTGTTAGCTCAAATGCTGCAGCCAGTATAGTTTGGAAAGAGTTAATATTAATGCGGGCTTTTGGTAAAGATTATCCTGTTTCCGAAGAGAAAGAAAAAGAATTTTTCTCAAAAACACCAAAAAAAGAACTTACAGAAATAGCTGTTGCTGTTGTAAACGAGCCTTTGGTTGAAATAGAAATAAAAGAAGAAGATTGGCATTTAGGGAGCCTTTTTACTGGTGAAGCAAAGAAAATAGTGCCTGGCAAAGGAGGAAGTTTTGCAACTCCTTTTGGATTAATGCAATATCTGGTTGCGCTAGAAAGAGGAAAAATTGTTGACAAAGAATCAAGTTTGGAAATAAAGAAAATACTATATCAAACAGATAGAAGAATAAGATACGCCTCTTCTCCTGAGCTAAGAAGTGCGTCAGTTTATTTCAAATCGGGAAGTTTATACAAATGCAAACCTGAACCTGAATTTGAATGTAAAAAATATATGGGAAACGTTGAAAATTACATGAATTCGGTAGCAATTGTTGAACATGCTGATGGAACAACTTACATGGTTACTTTAATGTCAAATGTGTTAAAGAAAAATTCAGGTTCTGATCATTTAGCTCTTGCATCTCAAATTGATAGAATTATTAAAAAGTAAAAGATCAAAGATTGTCGGTTTCAGCAAGAACTTTTTCCATTAATAATTTAAATTTCTGAGGGCTGTTCTCTTTTACTTTCTTAATTATTGGCATTAAGGATTTGTTTTCTGTAAGAACAATTAATTTTATTGTGGCAAAAACAAGTTGGTTATCCTTACTATGTAAAAATTCATCGAAGCACTCTACTTCTGTGGGAATGTTTAATTTGTAATGAGTCACTACATCCTTTGAAAGCTTTTCGGATATTTTTAATTCTATGATTGGAAGAATCAATCTTTTTAGATTTATATCCAACAGATTTTCTAAAAACTCAAAAGCATTCGTTCTTAAATCTTCCTTTGAGCTTTGTATACTTCTAAATATATCAATCATATCTTCTGGCGGATACTTTAAACCAAGAAGTCTGAAAATGCGTTCAAGACCAACATCCATTCTATTCTCAAGGAGAGAAATCAAGTTTTTTCTTGCCAGACTAATTTTTCTTTCTCTTTCTGTAACATTAGTAGAATTTTCTTTGTTTTCTATATTTGTCTGAATATGAAGAGAAGAAATAACCTCTAACTCTAATTTTACTTCCTTATAAAGCTTATCAACAACCAACTTCCAATCAAAACTTAATTGTGGATTTGAGATCTTAAGATTGTTAAGAGCCTTTAATATATCATTCTGAAGCCAATAATCTTCTTTTTCAAGTGCGCTAAATAAAATATTTACAGACTGTTTTTCACCTATATTTCCAATAATTTCAATAATATTCCGTTTTGTTTGTTTGTCAGTCTGAGAGTCATTAAGCTTGGTTGATAAATCATCCAACACTACTTCTCCATAACTTGTTAGTGTGTAAATAGAAGCAGTTGCTATTTTTTCTTTATGTAGATTATTTATCAAAGTGGGTATAAATTCCGGCAACAATATGTTGCTGATTGAACGGATAGTTGAACTAACAACTTCAGGTGAATCGTCCGCCAAAAGAAAGTTGAGTTCATTGTAGAGGTTTGATAAATTAGCTACACAAATAACTTTTCCAATGGTAATTTTTTCTTCAATTAAATCTTGAACTTGTTTCTTTGCTTTAATTGCATTAATTTTTTCAACAATAATTTGTTCCAAATTAAATCGTTTTTTCAATAAGAGGTTGTCTCTTAATTCAGTGGAAAGACCAATTAATGCCGAGTTGCTTATTCTAGAATCATGGTGAGAGATGTACTCCTCCATTAATTGAACTAAATTGTTTGGAGAATGTTTAATTAAATACTGAAACGCAACTTCCCTTACCTCGCTGTTGTTATCACTAATTAATAGTTCAACTTCTTTCTTAAATTCATGATTTTTATAAAAATACAAATTTCTCAAAGCTTCGAGCTGTATTTCTCTTGAGGGATGCTTAATTAAGTTTTCAATTGAGCCTAACAAGCTATCATTCTGAATTTCTTTTATTAATTGAAGCGTATTTATAATTTGTTTTTCTGAACCAGAAGAAAGCACTTTAATAATTCCACCTAAAACAGATTCATTATTAAGATCCACAATTTGCTTTTGAAAGGAAGATTTTGATTTCTCTAACTTTATTTTAAAAGAGTTTATGTATTCTTTTCTCACTTGGAATACGATATAGATCCAGCCGAACAAAAGAACTAAAGTACCTAAGCTTATATAGCGAATAGAAATATCAAAACCCGAGCTTAGTATAATTAATATAACACCGCCAATTCCAGTTGCAATACTATCGACAAAAATATCAATATAAGATTTTGTTTGGTTTTTAATTTCAACCGGAACCGGCAAAGCGAGTAATTCCATGCTCGATTTATTAATGGATTGTTTTAAACTGCCATCGCTAATCTTTAGGAGAATTGCAGACCAAAGATGTGGAGAAAGAAAAACAGCAAACGTTCCAATAAATATTCCAGCTGGGAGAAAAAACAATGAAGTTCCAACGCCAAATACTCCAACAACTCGCCGAGTAAGGATTAGTTGTATAAACAACGAAATTATATTCATGTTAGAAAACCAAAAACCAAAGAAAGATGTTAATTCATCTTCGCTTGCCATTTCTGAGGCAGCTATTGCGCTAAATTGAAACTCTACAAGACGAGCAACAATAACACTAACACCTACTATCAAAGCTAGATAAGTGAGGTGTTTTGAGGTCCTGATTAAACGAATTGGATGCTCAACAAAAGTTTTAGCGGATTTCTTTTGTTTGATATTAGATTTATAATTTATAACATTATTACGCCATAAATGTTTTACAATTGGTATACACCAGCTAAGTAGAAAAATGGAAATTATAATTAGGTTTTCGCTTCCAATTATTTCTGCTAAAATACTAGTTAAGTAACCGCCAAAAATTCCTCCGGCAATTGCTCCGGCACCAATAATACCGAATAATCGTTTTGCTTCTCTAGAGTTAAAAATTAAATTGGCAAAAATCCAAAACTGTGATGCAGAAAGAACAGAAAAAGTAGCAACCCATATATAAAACAAATAAAGTGTCCACCCATTCAAGAAGTTTATTTCTAGCAGCACCCAAAAGAGAAAGAAAGACAAGTTAGAAAAAATTAGGGTTCTTTCAATAATAATATTTATAGCGGTAGTTTTTAGCGAACGAGAGTATATTGTTATCCCAACTGCAACAAAAATGGCCACCAGAATAAATGCTATTGGTAATTGATCAACACCAAATTCATATAAAAATAGAGAGATAACAGTAGGTTTAAGGATTAAGTTAGAAGAGATTACTAAAAAAATATAGAGCATCATAAGAAATGCTCTTTTAAATTCACCCTCTCTTATATCAAAGGATTTTGATAAGAAGCCTTTTAAGTATTTTTTTGAAAAAGTAATTATTTCCATAAGATAATTTTAATTCCTCACCAATATATTTTAGGAATTAAAATAATACAAGTTAAGACTAGCAATTTTATTGTTTTAAAATTTCTTCAACAGCAGGCAATAAATTTCTAATTATCATCTCACCATTGTCGTCTTCAATTAATGCTACCAAAATATATTTTCTCCAACCTTCGCCCCACACAAGTATTGAGTCCGAATGATAACTTTGCCAAGAACCTGACTTGCGATATAATTTGGCATCGGGATCAATTTTTTCAATAGAATTAACAAACTTATGGTGTAATTCAGGGTCAACCATTATCTCGAGCATTTCAACTGAACGCTCATAAGAAACGAGCTGACCAAAAGCTAGTAAGTAATAAAATCGGCAAACTTGAGAAACTGTAGCTGCATGACTAAGTCCTAAAATCGGATCGGGGTATCTTGGTCCAGTACTGGCATATCGTTTGCCTACCCACAATCCACCTCCATATTCTTCATCATACAAATTATATCTAGAATCTGTTAAAACTTCTTCAATTTTACCATAACCTAATCTATCAATCATTCTAGTAGATGCAGCGTTATCAGATTTTGCAATCATCTGGCGCATGTCATCTTTAATTTCATTTGTTTCAGTTAAATCTCCATCCTCAAAAGCTTGTTGAGAAGCAAGCAAAACAGCAATTTTGGGTAGAGAAGCGGCATACATCATTTCGTTTCCATTAACTCTTGCAAACCTAATATTAAAAGGATCTTTAATATCCACAACACCAACGGCCATTTTTTTAGAGTTAATCAAGCTTCGCCACTTGGGGTTGCTACTCAATTTTTTTTCTAAGGTTGCCTGCAATTTAAAATCGATTAAATCTCTAAGCGGCTTTAATTGTTTCGTGTTAAGACTGTAAGGAAGAATTTCGTCAAGTTTCTCCCCGGGCGCACAAACCTCGTTGTGGTCAATTAAAACAAAAAATAAAAGCAGTATAAATATCTTCATGTCATCTAAAATTAGGTCGACAAATGTATGTAAAAAGCAGTTGATTGTAAATACAATATTTGTGGACAGAACTAGTCAAAAATTTGATGGTAATTAGTCAATTATTATTGTTTTCTTCGTTGTCTCACAAATTTACATGTAATTGTTACTTTTTTAAACTTGGTTTACCAAGATTAATACATCTCGCTTTACCATGAATTGTGATTTAAATCAATTTTCAAAGAATTGGCAAAAAACTACTTTGGTATGGTTTTTGGCTTTCTTTTTATGATAAAATATAAAGTGAGGTCTAAATGAAAATGAAAACAATATTTCTTCTATTAATAATTACCACAATAACTAGCGCTCAAATAAATTCCTCTTTAAATAACAATGCTAAATTTTCAAGCAGCATTCAGGCGGGTTTATTTAATGGAGCTGGAATTAATATTAATTTTCTAACTTCAAATTTTGCCGAGAATTTTCCGTTTTCCACCAAACTAAGTTTTGGCATTAGTTTTTTAGATGCCGGAAATCCACTTGATGCCAGAAAAATATTTATCAACAATAATACAAACGGAATTCCTGAGCAGAGTGGAACAACATTTGCATTTGGATTAGACTTTCTTTACAAGACGTCATTTTTCGGATTAAAAAGAAATTATCTATATGCGGGACCGCGTTATACAATGTTCACCGGAAACTTTAATTTTATTGGAGGAAACGAAGACTTTGATGTAACAAGCAATCAATGGGGAATTGGAGTTGGATTAGAAAACTATTTCAGAATCGTTCCCGCTCTTGACTTAGTAATAAATTTTGGTTTCGACTATTATATGGCACAATCTCTCTATGGGCACGATACTTCCTACAGTCCTGATGGTTTGAATGTGAATCCGAGAGAAGATTTCACTTTCTCAGATGCAGATAAGGCTGTAAATCAACCAAAATACCAAGCAAAAGCTATGATCGGTTTTAGTTACAATATTAACTAATAGAAAAAGGTAATTTGCAGCAACAATCTTTGCAATAAAATGTTATCAGCTATTTAAAGTTTTGCAGTTTCTTTCGATAATTCATCGTATATGAAGAAGAAAGCAATGAAAAATATAGCTGTTACCTTAATATTGATTTTTAGCTTAATTAATTTGGAGGCTCAATCACTTCCTCCGAATGCTATGTTAGAAAACTTTAAACCCTTTTTAACTCCGCGTACAAATGGCAGACCTGGAGAAGTTTATCGGATTGATGAAAATGGGGTTAGATACATTGTTCAAGATGTAACTGTAATAAAAGAAAAAATTAGTGAAGAAGGAGATTTGGTTGGCAGGATGTATTTCACTTCTGGTGAATTACTAAGTTTGCTTAATTTAGAGTTTGATCGCTTGGAAGTAGTTCCTGTTGAAGTTAAAATGGTAAAAGCCGTTAGAGAATATAACGAGCAAACTACTATTGACAAAGTATTATATGATGACGAATTGGTTAGAGATATTGTTAAGGACAATAACAGCAAGTACTTTATGATACGAGAAGCAATTAAAACTAAAGATATAACTTTTAGATTTAGTTTTGCCACGGTTAAGAAAATTAAAAAAGGGGCTAATTCTTTATTTGAAATAAAATCTAATGAAGAATTGGATTTCCCTTTTGAAATTCAGAAGAAATATAAAAGTGAAAAACGAATGTTTTATTTAGACCAAGAAATAAAAATAGATCCCTACGATAATTAGTTTTATTTAAAAAATCCAACACCCTTAGTAACTATTCAAACAATAACAATTAGGACTTTTCTAAATGCTTCAGCTCTAATTCATCAACCAGTTTTTGATGTTTTTCAAAATTGATAAATCGTATAAGAACCAACATAGCAAGAGCAAATACTATATAAACAAGAATTACATTTTCCCAACTAAGGTAATCTTTTAGTGGTCCTATTAAAGCCGCTCCTAGTGCAAGTCCTAAATTTGAAATTGCCATATAAAGAGTAAACTGTGTTGCCGCAACTCTTTTCCAGCACAATTGCATTGCAGAAGCAAAAATAGCAATGGTCGTAAATGTAATAAGTATGTAGAAGCAAATAATAAACCCTGTTACAAAAAGTTCATTTTGCCAAAAATTGCTAAAATATGACATCGCGCTTATTAATAGTATTAGTGCAAAAAGGTAAATAGAAATCATTTTAATTTTACCGAAAAAATCAACAAGAAAACCGCCTAAAAACATTCCTAGAATTCCAGAAGTCATTGTAGCTGTGGCAAATATTTGCGAATAGTGAGTATCCTTCCATCCAAGCTCTTGAACAGTAAATATAGGGAGTAAAGTGTCAATTAAGCCTCTTCCAACCATAAAACTGAAAGCTGCAATTCCCATAAATAAACTGACAGGCAAAAAGAACACTTTAACTAAACTTTTAAAAATAATTTTCCAACTGTGCAACTGAATTTTTTCTGCGGTCTTTGAGGTTTGTCCTTCCATCCAGGGTAGTGTTTTTTCGCCAGGTCGTTCTCTTAGAATTAATGGAATAATAATTATCATAGAAATTGCTACTGAAAATAAAACTATAGCATAGAAATATCCATACTCACTCATTATCCAACTACCTGCGGCAACCGATGCGGAAATACCTAATGTTTTGGAGCCCCACATTAATCCGTTTGCTCTTGCCTGCTGATCAATGGGCAAAATATCTATTGCCATTCCATCAACGGCAACATCCTGGGTAACTCCGAAAAAGCTAACTACGAAACCCAATGCCATTAACATCGATAGATTATTTAGGGGATCAGTGATTAACGACATGGATAAAAAACTCAAAATCAATCCAAGTTGACCAAACAAAACCCAGGGTCTTTTACGGCCCATTGGTAAATATGTAAACCTATCCATTAAAGGGGCATTAAAAATTTTTAAGCTCCATGGAAGGCCGATTACTGCAACATACCCTCCAATTTCGGCCGGACTTTTTCCGTTCATTGCCAACCAGGCGGGAATAGCATACCACAACAAGCCTTCAGGAATTCCCTGTGCAACATAAAGAGCTGCAAATGTAAAATATCTTAAGAAAGTATTTTCTGATAATACAGGTAATCTATTTGATTTTAGATTTTGAATTTTTGCAGTGGCCATAATTGTTTTATCTCAAGAGGATTATGATTGAATTGTTAATACATTAAAAAAAAATGTCACCTTATTATTAAGATGACATCTTCATTTTACATTTATTTTCTTTTTGGAGCTGGATATTGGTTTCGGATTGTATAAATATTATCCTTGTGAGCTTGGAAATAACTAGTTATTGTTCCAAATGCTGCAGGGTGTCTTTTGCTTCCTCTACTGACATATTCATCCCAGAATTTGTCGAATGTTGTTAAATCTTTTACTGTATACCAGTAATTAACATTCCATTCGTCTCCCCAAGTATGACCGAATTGACCAAAGCTGTAAAGAAAACCTTCGTCTACAAGTTCTTTTAGAATAGGAACAAACAGAGAATCTCCAAGTTTGTTTACTTTTCCTACATTACTCATTGCAACCATATTTTGACTAATAATTAACAATGGTTGATCATTAGTTTGTGCAGTACTTTCTGTATTATTTACAAACAGAATAATAAGTGCTAGAGTTATTGCTTTTGTTAGTTGTTTCATAAAATATTCTCCTTCTATAGGGTTAATAAATATTACTGACTGTTATTTGTCTTTTTTGGTTTTAAGTTCAACCAAAATTAGTTCTGAAGATTCTTTTCCAATATTTTCAGGTAAATGTTTACCGGCTGGATTCCAGAAAGCTTTTCCAGATTCTAGACTGGTCTCTTTTGTTTTGCCATCAGGTAAGGTCATCTTGGTTTTCCCACTTTTTAGCGCAACTCCTACTGCATTTGGATGTTCATGCATAACTGATTTTTCGCCTGGAGCGTATGTAATCCTAAGGACTCGGACAAATTCATTTTCAAACTCTACTTTGTAATGTTTAGGATCTACTTTTGTGGCATCTTGCGCAACGCTGTTAACGGTTAAAATTATAAGTACAAACAAGATGGAAAATGTTGACTTAAGTTTTTTCATATTATAGCTCATTATTTGTTGTTCAAAAATTGTTTATTGTGGTTTTGATGTTTTTCCACCACGGTCACCTATTAGCAACCATTTACCATCTTTTTTCATAAGAATATCAGTCCAGTTACCTTCGCTGCTTTCGTCCTTTCCTGTTTCTTTGTTCTTTTCAATCTGAGCATAAAAATAATTTGCAAATGCAAAATCACCTTTAACCCAAATAGATACGGGAGTTAAGGTATATAATACATTGGAGTTATTCTTAAAATCGTTCTCAATCCATTTACTTGTGTTTGCTTTGTTTTGGGGAACTTTTGATTGAAAAGACCAACCCAAATAACTACTGTCAAAATATGACAAAAACGCTTGAGCATTGCCAGAAGAAGAAACTTCCCAATATTTTTCTACACCAGCCCAAACATCTTTTTGCTCAGCGCTCCACTGTTGTGCATAATTGTTGCCAACGAAGGCAACCAAAATTAGACTGATAATTAAACTGCATTTAAATTTATGTATCATGTGTATTTCCTCATTGGTTTGTATTTTGGATTAATTTAATGTAACAATTGCCTATCGATTTATGCAAAAGACTGTCTGTCCTATTCTTTGGTCCTCTAAGCCAGTTGTGGAATTTCATTACGATTCCATTGGTTAAATAAATAATATTTATGAATTAAAAAGCGTCGGAAGTGAAAATTGAAACCGTTCGAACACAATTAAGTAGACGCATTGTCTGAATATTACATAATAAAATATCAATGCACAAGAAAATTTAATTTATGGATAATGAGACTTAAATAGCTGTTAAATATGACTTTATCGATATATTTTTCTTAAAAATAGATTGTTTGGTAATATGATTCAAAATTTTTTTAAGGCTATTATGTAACAGTTATTAATAAATACTTTAGCATATTAGTGAGAACAAATGTTTTTCATCGCAATCCTTTTCGTGCAATCTTTCCTATATTTACAAGTAGTTAAAATTCTTCTTAGGTAAAAATGAAATATAATTTTAATGAATCGATTGGATTTATAATTGTTAAAGCCGGTAGGCTTATAGAGAACAGATTGCGCGCTAATTTTGAAAAAGAGGGAATTTCAATTACTCCGCAACAATGGTCTGCGTTAACTTATCTTTGGAATGAAGATGGCATTACCCAACAAAGCTTAGCAAATGCATTTTCGAAAGACAAAACTAGCATGACGCGTTTATTAAATAATATGGAGAAAAACGATTTAATCGCACGGAAGCAGAGCGAAGGTGACAAGAGAAACAAACAAATTTATTTAACTAGTAAAGCTGAAAGTTTAAAAACAGAAACAATTAAAATAGCTGAGAGAACTTTAATTGAAATACTTGAAGGACTAGATCAAAAGGATTTGAAGCTTAGCAAAAGAGTCCTAAAACAAATAAATAAAAATCTAGAAAAATAAATATTTTAGGACTCTTTATAGATTACCACGCATAACCAATATCAAATCTTACGGCAGGCACACTTCCGCTGTAATTACCAAAATCATCATCATTGTTCCCAATTGAGCCAGTGTAATAGTCAATACCTAAACCAAGTCCAATTGCAAACTCATCTCCAGGAAACCATTGCCATCCCACAAGTGCACCAATGCTAAAAGCAGTTGTGCCGCCGCCATCAGTATTCTCTACAGTTAAATTATTGTATGAAAAGTTAGGAGCAACATAAAATCCCCTTAAGGTTTTTCCTGATGGATAAATTCTTGCTTCACCATTTATCCCAATACCTCCTAATCCAGAGATTGTAGGAATTTGAATTCCCCCACCGATAGCAACTTTGTCAGAGACCTTATGAAAATAACTAATATTATAGAAAATAAAGAATTTCAAAGGATTTATGACGATCATATCGTTTCGAGGGGTGACATCTTCGCTTGTCGTAATAATTCTTGATTCAGTATAAACTGTATCCCCAGATTCTGTGATGGTCTTTTTCTTCTCTTCAGTTACCACTTGTGCAAAAAGGGATGTTGAAAATATTAACATCACAATTAGGCTATAAATTGTTTTCATTTTTTGTCCTTTATTCAGTTAATTATCAAGTAAGATTAATAACGTGCAACAAACATACCAGATTAATCTTCTTAAACCATTAAAATTTTTAGTCACGAAAAGAGAACGTCTATTTTTCTGAGCAATGTTGTCTAAAAAATGAAGATATGTTAATCAGAAGAAAACAGAATTTAGAATAATTTTAATTTTCGAGTATAATTTATTTTTGTTCTTGACTCTTCCCTTGGGGGAGTGCTTATATTTGTAATTGAAAAGAGCAGCTGCTTTTTAGTTTATTAAAAAGAGGAATTTATGAAGTTAAGTATCGGAGAATTTTCAGCAGTTACATCATTAACTATTAAGTCTTTGCGACTTTACCATGAAAAGGAAATAATAGTTCCATCAAAAATCGATGAATTTACTCAGTACCGTTATTATGATGAAATTAACCTAGAAACGGCAAAGTCTGTAAAAATTTTGCGAGAGTTTGATTTTTCATTATCGGAGATTAAAGAAATACTAGCAGATCTCAATAGCGACACTAATCTTTTAGAACAGCTTCAAGCTAAGGGTGATGATATAAAAAGTAAAATTAAACGATATGAAGACATTTCAAATTCACTTGAAAGTACAATTAAAATTGAAAAGGAGAATGAAATGAAAACACAAGAAAAATTTGATATTGAAGAGAAAGAAGTTGAAACAATTCTTATTGCAGGCTATAGAATGAAAGGAAAATATCATGAAATAGGAAAAGGGTTTTCCGCTCTAGGGAAAAAATTTGGCAGACATATTAATGGTAAAGCACTTGCACTTTATTATGATAGTGAATACAAAGAAGAGGATGCTGATTTTGAAGCATGCTTTCCAATAAGAAAAGGAAAAGAGGAAGAGGGTATTTCAGTTAGAGAGCTGAAAGGTGGAAAGTGTGTTGCTTTAATTCACAAAGGACCATATGAAACTTTAAGTGAATCATATAAAAAACTTTTCACCTATGTTAATGAAAAGAAACAAAAAAAAACATTGCCTAGTCGAGAGGTTTATATTAAAGGACCTGGAATGATATTTAGTGGAAATACAAAAAATTATCTTACAGAAATACAAATATTTATAGAATAAAAATTTGAGTTAGAGTATTGCTCCCTCATTAAATGGGGGAGCAATTAATCCAACTACCATTTAGAAATTCTTCTATTTAAATCACATTCCAGAAAAAGCTCTTCCAGTCAAGAACACTCCACTTGTTATTGCGCCAACAATCATATAAATAACAATTGCAACAACAACAACGGCAATAAAATAACCAATCATTTTTTCTTCAGGAACATCTTTAACCGCTTTTAATCCAAAATACAATAACACAAGAGTATAAATTCCAGCCAGAAAAGAAACAAAAGAAAGGACAGGAATTAAATTAAACAAACCTCCAACCCATGCAGCAGTTGAGGAATAAACAGCAACCTTCATTGAAGCTACTAGATCTTTAACCGAACCAAAAGTTGGGGCAAGTGCATCGATTATAAATCCAAGCGCGTAAGTGCTTATAAGAGAGAGAATATAAGTTAAAATTGCCCATCGGATGCTAGAACCAAATGGAAGTTTAATTCCATAGCCATATCCGAAAAGGCTAAATCCAACAAGCCCTGCAAAGGCAGGAATAGCAGCTAGCATAATTGCATACTGAGTAAACAGTGCTTGTACGCTGGCAGCTTCGCCTTTAATTACTAGCCATTCTTCTTTTGGATTAAGTAGGATTTTTTTAATTCGTTCAACAATATTCATGCTAAACCTCGTTGAGTTTGAAAGGATATGATAAAATATAAAATTATCCGGACAGCGCAAATATTATTTTACGGGAATATTATGTTTTTGCACCACAAATAAAACTAAATAATCGGAATAAAAAACAGCAATGTTGGAAAGGTTATTATCGCGAGGATTTAATCTAAGCGTCTGAACGATATTAAATAGAAGTTGACATAATAATACTAAAGACATTAAGTGTTAAGTACACTAATCTGAGGCAAAACCTAGGTGCATTTTGCTTTGCCTGTCAATTAAGACAGGCAAGCTAAATATTTATTTGAGTTTAATTGTCTTCTTCAAGAGACCAAGGTGGAACTACTCCATTTGATCTGGCATAAGCAATTAAACTTCCCAAATGCTCATGATAGTGATTATTTATAATTAAAATCAGTGCTCTTTGAGTGTATTCACCAAAAGGAGTTTTAACTATTTTCTCATAGTTGGCAGTGTCATAACCTTTTAGAAATTTTGTTAAATCAACAAAAGAAGTCTTAAGATTTTTAACAATTTCTGCTTTTTCAGTCATTGTTTTTTCAATCTCCCAATTAATATGACTTGGCATTTCTGCCCCCATCATGGAGGAAAGTCCATAAGAAGCTGTTAACATGTGAACAATATGAGCTCCTGTTGAACGAACTCCTTCAGCGGGTCTCCAATTATATTTATCAGCAGGGATGACTTCCGCTAAACTTGTTACTCTGCCCTCCATAAACGCAACTTGATCCAAAATTAATTGAATAAATGGATCATACTCAGATTCAGTAGATTTATGATGATCAACATCTTGCGTAAAATTTGGGGCAGCTGAAACCAAAATGATTAAGAATGCTACAAAGTACTTGTTGAGTTTTTTCATTATTTCCTCTCGTTAATGAGCTAAATAAATTACTAAATAATATAATAAGTTACAGCGTCCTATTCAAGACAATAATTTATTATTTGAATTGACACTTAGAATAAACCTATCCATAACTACAATTTTTTTGTAGCTCAGACTATCCAGTCTGAGAAATAGCGGAAGAGTTTTATATTGCCGCAGACAAGAATGTCTGCGCTACAAAAAGAAAATTACTACTTGAAACTAGAAAGCACTTGACATTAAATGAATGATCATTTAATTTAGAATATGAGAAATAAAGATTTACATAAGCAAGAAGCAATTATCAGCGCAACGGTCGAATTGGTTAATGAAATTGGATTTGTTTCCAGTTCCGTCTCTAAAATTGCCAAAAAAGCAAATGTTTCTCCGGCGACACTTTACATTTACTACAAAAACAAAGAAGATTTGCTTGTTTCAACCTATATTGAAATGAAGAAAAAAATGAGCAAGGCATTGTTAAGAGATTTTGACGAAACTAACCCCTTTAGAGATATTCTATATAAAGTTTGGATAAATGCATTTGAATTTTTGAGGAAAAACAGATCATTATATCAATATTCGGAACAATTTTCCAATTCTCCCTATTCCGAGCTTGTTGATCACAAAGAATTAGAAAAACACTTTGAACCATTTGTAAAAGTATTGAAAAGAGGAATTGAACAGAAAGTAATTAAAGATGTCCCCTTTGATATTCTTGTTACTTTTATATTTTATCCAATTATGACACTATCAAATCCAAAAGCATGTAAATCACTTCAGTTAGACGAAAAAACAATTGAAACTGGATTTACATTAGCCTGGGATGCAATAAAATTATAAAAAATTTTAAATATTAATTAAACGAATATTCATTTATGTAAAATATTTTATGCTAAAAAAGGTAATCAAAATCATGAAGATTGTTTCAATCACTATTGTTGGGGTGTTCCTAATAGGGATGTTGGGTGCTCAATCATGTTCATCGGCAACATACAGCGAAAAGGATATAAAAATGGAAAAGATAGAAAATTCGGCACAGTTCAAAGACGGCAAATTCATTAATTACAAACCAGCTCCCGATTGGGGATTTACAAAGATGTTACCTGTAATGTGGGATTTTCTCTTTGTTGGCAATGACAGAAAACCAGATGAAATGTTACCGACACAAAAAATAAATTTTGACCAAATAAATAATGCAAAAGAGGATGAGTTAAAAGTTACTTGGGTTGGTCATTCGTCTCAAATTATTAATATTGATGGAAAAATTGTTTTAACAGACCCAGTTTATGATGAGAAGACTGTATTTATGGGACCCTCAAGATACAATGGTGAAGTGCCGCTTAACTTGGACGAAATTCCAGAAATTGATTTAGTGGTAATTTCTCATAATCATTATGATCATTATAACTCCAAAACACTTGAAATTATTCATCCAAAGGTAAAACATTTTATTGTTCCACTAATGGTCGGAGCTCAGCTAGAAGACCTTGGAATTCCAAGAGAAAAAATCACAGAACTAGATTGGTGGGATGAAGTTACGCCATTTGATAATTTTTTAGTAGCTCTAACACCAACGCAACATTTTTCAGGACGTGGATTATTTGATAGAGATGAAACCCTTTGGGGATCATATGTGATAAAAGGACCTCATCACAAAATATATTTTAGCGGTGATTCCGGTTATTTTAAGGGATTTAAAGAAATTGGTGACAAATACGGACCATTTGATTACACCTTTATGGAATGCGGCGCATACAATGAAAAATGGGCATTTGTTCATATGTTCCCAGAAGAAACTGTACAAGCGCATATTGATTTGAAAGGAAAAATTCTTCATCCAATTCATTGGGGAACTTTTGATCTTGCTCTCCATGCTTGGTACGATCCAATGATAAGGGTGGCAAAAGCTGCAGATAGTTTAGGTGTAAAACTATCAACGCCAATAGTTGGAGAAACAATTACTGTTGATGAAAACTTAACCACGAATAGGTGGTGGGAAGAGGTGTTGGAATCAAAAGATGTTGTTGCCAGTGAAAAGTAATGCTTCGACTCCGCTCAGCATGAATTCATTGAAACGTTGACACGAAAACACAACTAACAATAATGAGATGTCATTCCGGAAATTTCGGAGAAATTATCCGGAATCTAGAGAAATTAATTTTTATAAAGAATTTGAATAAAGGCAGAGATTCCCAGTCAAGCTGGGAATTATGTGAATTTTACAGGACTGACAAACATAAAATTAAAGGAATAAGGAATTAAAAAATGAGTAAAAACAATAATTGGACAGCAGAAAACATTCCGGATCAAAAAGGAAAAATAGCAATAGTAACCGGAAGCAGCAGTGGTATTGGTTATGAAGCAGCTAGAGTATTAGCAAATAAAAATGCTAAAGTAATTCTAGCTGTAAGAAACATTTACAAAAGGAGAAAAGGCAAAATCAAAAATATTGAAGGCAAAATAAATCTTCAGATCTATTAGTAATGCAACTAGATCTCTCTGATTTAGCTTCTGTAAAAAAATTTGTAAATGAATATAAAAGCAAATTCCAAAGTTTAGATTTACTAATCAATAATGCCGGAGTTATGATTCCTCCATATTCAAAAACAAAAGATGGATTTGAACTACAAATGGGTACAAATCACTTTGGCCATTTTGCCTTAACACTTCAATTAATTGATATAATTGAAAAAACTCCAAATTCAAGAATAGTGAACGTAGCAAGTGCTGCTCACAAATATGGTAAAATTAACTTTGACGATCTAAATTGGGAAAATAGAAAATATAAAGCATGGCGAGCATATGGTGATAGTAAAATTGCAAATCTATATTTTACAAAAGAATTGGCAAAAAGATTATCTGATAAAAATATAATTGTTACTGCGGCTCATCCTGGATGGACTGCAACGGATCTTCAGCGCCACTCAGATTATTTGAATTCTTAAATCAATTTTTTGCAATGGATCAGGATCAAGGAGCTTTGCCTACATTAAGAGCTGCATTTGATGAAAATGCAAAAAGTGGTGATTATTTTGGTCCCGACGGATGGCAGGAATGGAAAGGTTATCCAGTTAAAGTCGATACAAATAAATTAGCTAAGGATACATCTGTCGCTAAAAAATTATGGGATGTTTCTGAAGAACTGACAAATGTAAAATTTAACTTGAATTAAATATATGATAGTTATAAAAACTAAATAGTAATTAAATATAATTGATCGAATAATCAGAGTAAAATCAATTGAAAACGATTTATAAACCAAAGAGTTTGATTTAAATGAATAATAAAAATAAATTTGGAGCCAAAAGGTTGGACACCGGAGCGCATCGGTTCTCTGGAAGGTAAAACATACCTTATAACCGGGGCAAGCAGTGGTACCGGATTTGAAGCAGCAAAGATTATTGCATCCAAAGGTGGCAAAGTGGTGATGCTTAACCGTAATCCTAAAAAAATCAGAGGAATGCATCGCAGCAATCAAACAGGAGCTTGGCAATAAGGCAGATGTAACTGCCATCCGTGTAGACCTTGGCGATCAGGCTTCTGTAAAAGCAGCAGCATCAGAGATTCTTGAAAAGGTAGAGCGTATTGATGCACTGATGTGTAACGGCGCTATTGCTCAGGTACCAAAACAAGTAATAACCGTAGATGGCTGGGAAAGTCAGATGGGGGTGAATTACTTCGGACATTTTACACTGCAGGCTTTGCTATATCCACTTATTGAAAAATCTAAAGGACGTATCGTAACGGTAGGCAGTATGGGCTATAATATGGGAATTAAAACCATCAAGTTTGACGATTTGAACTGGGATAAAGACTATACTCCCAATGATGCCTATAGCCAAAGTAAACTAGCACAAATTATGACCATTTATGAATTACAGGATAGATTGGCAGCAGCCGGTAAAACAGATGTTAAAGCTTATGCCTGTCATCCTGGTTCTTCAAGAACATCACTTATCACAACAAGTGGTAGTTTAATGATGAGGATTATCTTTGGTCTGATGAAATTGTCACCATTGACACAATCAGCTGAAAAAGGTGCTTATCCTGAATTGATGTGTGCAACCGAAGAGAATCTGGATCAGAAAGGGTTTTATGGACCTACAGGACGAAGCAATTGGGTTGGCCCTGTTGGAGAACATAAACTAGAATCACATGCCAAAGATAAAACTGTAGCTGAAAAATTATGGGAATTATCAGAAAAAGAAACAGGTGTTAAGTGGTTTTTGTAAATCAGAAAATCAAGATAAAAAGAGAGCTTTTTTTTGACAAGATTATGGACACTCTCCAAGCAGAAGACATCCCTGAGTTGGTCGCTATGATTCTACTCGGATTGCAACTGAAAACATCTGTCCAAAATCTTTCAGATTACGGCACCTAGTCAAGTGGTGCCGCTCAACGTTTTAGGGATGTCTTAAGTTATCTGGTAGGTAAGTTTCGACCGAAGAGCTTGTAAAATGACGCTGAGTTTTGCTGTCTAACAAATTAACCCGAGCGATGATAACATAGTGACCAAGTGCTTAAAGTTCGATAAATCATATTCGACAAACAAAGGAGTAGAAATGAAACTTAATAGTAAACATGTAGTAATCACCGGAGCGACCGCCGGTATCGGGCAGGCTTCAGCCATAGCGTTAGCAAAATCAGGCGCGAAAATAACAATCATAGCGCGCAATCAGCAAAAAGCTGAGAATGCATTGGCCGAACTTAAGACAGTTTCTGGTCGCGATAACCATAGATTCGTTTTGTCGGATTTCGGCAATTTGGCTTCAGTTCGTAGTGCTGCTGAAGAGATTTTGAGCTGGGGCGACAAAATTGACGTACTCCAAAATAATGCAGGCATAGCTAGCTCCGCTTATCGCGAAACAGAAGATGGTTATGAAGAACTATTCGCTGTTAACCATCTGGCTGGATTCTTGTTGACAGGACTGTTAATGCCATTACTGCTGAACAAAGGAACTCGTATTGTTAATGTTTCCGCTATGGTTTATGCCAGTGTGAAAGGCATGAATTTTGATGATTTGCCAACCACAAAAAACTTTGAGCCACAAAAAGGCTATGCGTATTCTAAACTGGCCAATGTTCTTTTTACCAAAGAACTTGCAGAGCGTTTAAAGCCGCACGGCGTAACTTGCAATGTATTGCATCCTGGGGCAGTCGGTACGACATTGGGAGCAGAAGACAATGGCTGGGTACTGACAATAGCGTCTTTTTTGATTAAATATCTCCCTTTTATGTTTAAAACGCCAGAGCAAGGCGCCGCGACTTCAAATTACCTTTCTGAAAGCGATGAAGTCGCTAATGTTACTGGTAAGTACTTTGTCGACTGTAAACAAGTACAACTCAAACCTGTGGGCGAGGATATGGAAGCGGCGAAGCGTTTATGGACGATCAGCGAAGAAATGTCCGGATTCATCTATCCAAAACTATAAGTAAAGGCTATCGAAGATTCGGAGCAAAACGTAAGTATAAAAAATAGACATCAACATTTAGCAGGATAAATAACATCTATAAAAGGATAAGCAATGGAAATATTAAAAATAGCAACAGATTGGGCAAAAGCAGAAATTTTTTCAACTTCATTTTTTATTTTTTTTGGACTTCTATTTGTTGCAGCTAGTATAGGATTTTGGCAGCTGGGTAAAACGGATATCGCAAAGGCATATGTGATTCCTATGTTAGTGGCAGGTATACTCGTGTTGGTGATTGGCTTTGGCTTATTTTTTAACAATAAATATCGAGTAACTAAGTTTGAAAAGGATTATCACAAAGATGCTCCAGCTTTTGTACAATCAGAAATTGAGCGTGTGGATGCTACCTTAAAAGAGTATAAAACTAGTATTCAGAGTTATTCCTATTTTAATTATTGCAGCAGCTTTAGTAATCATTCTTCTGAATACACCACTGTGGAGAGCTATTGGTATTACCGCCATTGCGATGTTAGTGATTTTGTTGCTGGTAGATGGTACCGCTTGGGATAGAATAAAGGAGTATAAAGAACAATTAGTATTGGTAGAAATAAAAGAATGAAATTAATAGTATGATTTGTTTTTAACAAAAATTGAGCATTTAAATTGAAACAATTCAAAACACTTTCGGCTTGTTATGAACACCTTCAGTTACCTCAACTTGAACGCCCTATGCTAAGTAAGTTGGAAGATTATTAGCTTTGCATAAATTAAGGCGAACAAAGTATGATGTCAAATGCATCTGCACTGTCGATTTCTACAAATTTAGGTTGTCCTATAAAAGTTGGAACGATTAAGCGAGCAAAGGGGCAAACAATTGAGAAAAAATTATGGGATGTTTCTGAAGAATTGACAAATGTAAGATTTAACTTGAATTAAAAATAGGATAATATAATGAAAACAATATTTATGACCGGCACTTCTACAGGACTGGGAAAAGCGGCAGTTAAATTATTTGCTGGAAAAGGATGGAAAGTTATTGCAACAATGAGAAATCCGCTGAATGCAGATGATACTTTTAAACATGAGAATATTACCGTTCTTCCTTTAGATGTAACAGACCCAAAGCAAATTGAAAAAACTGTAGCCGAAGCAATTTCACTCGGAAAAATTGATGCAGTTTTTAATAATGCTGGCTATGGACTTGCGGGGCCATTTGAGGGAGCAACCGATGAGCAAATTGTGCAACAAATCAATACTAATTTACTTGGGGTAATGAGGGTTACTAAAGCATTAATACCACATTTTAGAAATAACAAAAATGGTATATTCATCACTACCACTTCTATTGGGGGTTTAGTAGCCTTACCCTTTAACTCGGTTTATCACGCTACAAAATGGGCTTTGGAAGGCTGGAATGAAAGTTTGGCATTTGAATTAAAACCCTTTGGTATTAAAGTAAAAACTGTTTCGCCAGGTGGAATTTCGACCGATTTTTCAGGCCGTTCTTTAGTAATGACCCAACATCCGGCTTATGAGGACCAAATGAAACAAGTTTTACCTGTATTTATGGATCCTGAAAGAGCAAAAAGCTATTCTACTGCTGAGCAAATTGCACAAGATGTCTGGGAAGCTGCAAATGATGAAAGCGAAAAATTACGATATGTAGCAGGAGAAGATGCAAAAGCTATGTATGCAAGACGCATGGAAGTAGGAAGTGAGCAGGCCAGCAAAGAAATTGAAAGCTTATTTTATGGAAAATAAAATTCTGATAGAATTAATAACAAACTTTTACAATAGCGAGAAAAATATATTTCTCGCTATTGTACTCATTGGCATTTTGTCTGTAATAATCGGGATTGCTTTTTATTTTTTTTCTACCAATTATAAAGTTTTTGGAATAACTCTTCTGGTATTGGGGATGCTTGAAACAAGCATTTTTACGTACCAAAATTTAACACAAAAAGAAAAAATTGAGCAGAAAATAAGTTTAGTGAAAACCGATGCCAACTCGTTTTTGCAATCTGAAAAAGTTTACATGGCAAAAATGCCGAAAGTCTATTTTTGGATAAAGTTGTTTTACGGAAGTTTGATTATTTGTTGTATAATAGCAATATCTTATGCCAACAGACCTCAAATAAATGGAGTATTAATAGCGCTTATTCTACATTTAGCATTGGCTATAACGATTGATAATTTTGCTGAGCAATACACTTTAACTTACAAAACGAAGCTCGTTGAACTAAAATAAAAACTATCTGTCGACTTTCTTGAATATGTTCTTGACCAATTAAAACGGTTTTGGAACAAACGCAATAATTTTTGTATAATGGTATTATATCTTTAATAACTGCAAAATTCTTTGGAAAAGGAAAAAGTGAATTTTAAAAAATTTTTGATGTTGTGTGTTGTTTTATTTTTTTCTGTTAGTTTGTTTGCTCAAGAAACCAAGTGGACAAAAGAACTATCCGATGATGGCAAAACAAAAGTTGTTTATGCTATTTATGATTCTATTGATGTAGATGGAGAAGAAGTTACATTTATTGAATACACTGCAAAAACTAAAACTACAGCCTCGCTTGATAATTGTATTACTATATTTAATAATCCTGATATGCACAAAAAGTTTTATGAGTACACTGAAGAAAGTAAAAAGGTAAAAGATATTTCAAAAAGTGAATGGATAATATATTATTATTATAGTCCGCCATGGCCAATTGCTGATTCCGACTGTGTTTCCAGAATTAGAATGATTGAGGATAGGTTGAATAAAAAAGTTGTTTTCACAAGTTTTTCGGAATCAAACTTATTAGAAAAGAAAGATGTTGTTCGTTCAGAATTAAACAACATTACATTCACATTTAAGCAAATTGGTGATAGTGAAGTTGAAATCACTATCGAAGCAATATTAATTCCTGAGATGGCAGCACCAAAATGGATGATGAAAGCTTGGTTTCCAGATGGTCCGGCGAATACTCTAAGAAGATTCAAAAACCTTGCAGAAAATTTGTAAATTGAAGTATGTCGACATTAACAAATACCCAAAATAGAATTTTCTTATCTCTACTGTTCATTGTTAGTACTGGTTTATTTTCATGTTCCACAATAGACTATTATCAACGAAATAAAAATATTGAAAAGGACACTTCTCGCAAGATCGGGAAAATATCTCTTGTTACATATAATATAAAAGCAATATACGAGAAAGATGAAAATCAAATTGATAGTTTAATGTCGTTTGTAAATAAGAATAAGTTTGATTTTGTTGTCTTTCAGGAACTGTTTGATGAAAGCACAAGAGATGATATAATAGAAAAAGCTGATCCAGAATTTTATAATACATTTATTTCTAGAGTTGATTACAATTCCTTTCCCGAGTTTATATTTCAAGATGCTGGCCTGTTTATGATGAGCAAATATCCAAGAATTGATTTATCATATTTAGATTTTGGGGATGATATAAAAAACTCTAATGGTGTCATTCATATGATATTGGAAAAAGAATATTCTAGAACAAACGATTTTCTTGCCAATAAATCTGTTTTAGGATCACTTTTTGATGTAGATGATTCTATAAAAGTTTTCTTATTTACAGCTCATGTTCAAGCTGCGGGAACCTCAGAACATAAAGAATATCAATTGAGTCAAATTAAGGGATTTATTTCTGAGGCAATTAAAAATGTGACAGAAAATAAGCTAGTGAATAACTCACAAAATCTCATTGTTATATTGGCAGGTGATTTTAATTCGAATGCTTACGATTATGATCGGTTTGTCCAATTTCAGAAAATATTAGGATTTCCAAGAGACCTACATAAAGATTTTCATCAAACAAATGAAGAATATACTTTTAGAGACAGAGGAAGAAGGTACGACTATATTTTGTCTTATGATAAGATAGATAATATTGAGCTAAACAGAGTTTTGGTCAAATCAATAAATGTTGAAAATGTTATTGATGGTAAAGGCGAAGCCATTTCAGATCATCGAGGAATAAAAGCGATCTTAAAAATCGAGTAAACTTTACAGAAAACGATTCTGGGGTTTTATTTTCTGTTAACCATTATAACGCCAACAATTATTACAATTCCACTACCCATCATTAGCAAGGTAATGTTTTCTCCTAGCAACAACCAGGCTGTGAAAACAGTTACAAACGGTTCTAAATATAGAAAGGCACCAACACGATTTGCTGGTAACTCACTCATTGCTTCTGCCCATAAAACATAAGCCAAACCTGAACAAAAAATTCCTAGAAAAATTAATGCACCCCAATCAATTGATGATAAAGCAGAAAGGCTATTTATAAACTCCGCGGAAATTGTTACGGGAGTTAGAAGAATTAACATAGTTACAAACAAATAAAGAATGGTTAAAGACGGAGGATAATTTAGTGTAACTTTTCTACCATAAAATGAATAAATGCTCCAAGTAAATGCACTTCCCAACACAAGTAAGTCGCCGTAGTTTGAAATAAAATTTATCGATCTCAAATTACCCTTTGCTAATAAGAACCAACAATCCTCCAAATGCAATTATGGCACCAATCAAATTGATTGTACGGTCATTCGTTCTTTATAAATAACAAATCCCATTATTGCCATTATTACTGGAACAATTCCTATAATCCAACCTGTGTTTGAGGCCGATGTGTATTGCATTCCAGTTACTTGAATCCATAAATGAGTTGTTGAAATAATGGCAAGAATAAATATTCCCTTTAGATCCTTTCTTTTAAGAGAAAAATTATGTTTACGGTATAAAGCAATTGTTAATACAGCGACAATACCCAAAATTAGACGAATGTATATAATAGCAAGTGGTGTAAGTGAATCGAGCAAACTTTTTGTGGCAACAAAAGACGCGCCCCAAAAAATTATAGCAACTAATGGTTTCCAGATTGATTTAAATACGTTTGACAAAGTTTTTCCTTATTTGAAATAATAAATATAAGCAAGTGATTTAACATCTGTAATTGAGATATAATATTTGGTATAAATATTCAAAAAAAAATGAAGACAATTCTCTTGGAATGAAAAGAGTGGAGATTAAAAGTAAAATTTGAAATTCCCATTGGGTTATGTTTGTGATGATGGACCAGAACTAACAAATTTGGGATACTGCATTAATTCTGCTTCTCTAAAGTTTATTTCAAAAATGAAATGAAAACAACAGGATATGGCAAGTATTTGTGGTTTGTTGAATAAAAGGTAATTTCAGTAAACAAGGAAATTCAGCTAACTTGAATGCTAAATGAACAAATTATTGATACTATTTTGTAATTGTCTCTAATAAATCAAAATCTTTTGTCGCACTCTAGTAATTATTTTAAATGCATGTTTCATCTTTAATGTTCGGTATTCTTTAACTCCGGGTCACATTTCTGTAACCCGTAAATTGATGCAGTATTATTAAATAATTCTACTTACTTAATCATTGTTAGCAGCAGTTTAGATTTTTGCTTAGCCACCAAAGCATGCGGAATATTTGGGGGCATGATAATTATTTCTCCACCTTTTACTGTATTTGCAGTGCCCCCAATTGTAATTTTCATTTCTCCTTCAAGAATCTGGGCAATTGCTTCATAGGGGGAAGTGTGTTCAGTTAAAGATTCATCTTTATCAAACGCAAAAAGTGTGATGTTTCCATTGGGTTTCTTAATAATCTGTTTGCTAACAATACCATCTGACTGATATTCAATTTCATCTTGCTAATTTTTTAACTGATGCAGTTACTATATTTTTATTTAATGTCTGATTCATTTTATCTCCATTTGACTAATATTTTTTAATGATTATGTTCTTGATGTGAATGACTCTTGTGTGAATTGTCACCTTAAATAGGCCTTCTACATAGTGAATAAAGTGTACATAAGATTTTACATATTCTCGTCCGGCATGTAGATCATTTACTTCATAATTTCTTTTGGATTGCAAATCTGAAAAGTAATGTTTTACCTTTTCATGATCTGCTTCATCAACGTGAGCAAGAATATCATTAACAGAGTTTTTTTCAATTGCTAATATCAGCCGCTTCTATTCCTTCTGCTGGATTAAAGTCTTGTTGTTTTAATCCTGTATAACCAACACCTTCACCCATTCTATGAACTCTAACAAGGGTTTCAAAGAAATACATATCCGCTAAAGCCCGAACGTCTTCATTTAAATTCCGAACTTTAATTACTTTGTCAAACATATCTATAATTTCTGTCTCATCATCTGCCCCTACCCAAAGTAAAACATGATTCACGTTTCCGGTTTGTAGGGCTTTTTTAGCTGCAAGAACAACCGGTCCTTCAATGCTATCGCAATGAGCATAAGCGTTATTAGGGTTATAAAAAATGCTGACCAACATTAAAGACACAATTAATACTATTTGGTTTTTCATGGTATATCTCCTATTTTTTTCAAAGGCTATTTAATTTTCGTAGGAAATATAACACCAGACGTCTTGTTCTAAAATGATCTAGCTTAGTTTACTGCACGAGGAGATTTTTAATATAGTTTTTGAAAATAGAAGGATTTAAGCAAACATGGCTAATTTGTGAAGAATAGTATTTTTTTTAATTATAAAATTTCATTCTACTTTTAGGTAATTATATTTCAATCCACTTCCCTTTAGGGTAATCAGTTATTTGAATAATACGTCTATTAATAACCAATACTGTTTATAACTCTGCTGTCAGTTTTAAACGATATTCCTTGTTGCGACGAAGTGGATATCATCACGGCTTCAGTAATCGGCTTTAGCACTTTTTCTTCTGAATACCATTGTATTAAAAATTTTGCTGCCGTACCCCCGCTGATATCCGTCTCTTTTATAATGAATTGTTTTGATTGAAGAGGATTTAATATAAACTCCTTTTTAATAAAACTTTGTACAAACTCACCATTTGAGTTATAATAATTTACTTTTGCAACGGTGAGTTTGGAATTAATATCTATATTGTGAATACTTAATGTTGCAGTGAGATCGAATGTTTTCTCATTTTGATGGTAAATACTAGAATATACAGGAACGTATAAAACTTCTCCAAATTTATTATTAGAGTCATCACTATTCCAACTATATTCTTGATCAAGAGACTTATTTTTCTCAATTAAATGTTCTTTGTTATCAAAAGATTCGTTTTCTTTTTGACATGAGGTTATCATTAGTATTGTAAGAAAAAACATGTAATAAATATTTTTCATAATTTACTTCCAACTCTTATTAATTTCAAAAATGATCAACAGATCCCTATATTCATTGTATAGTTAGATCGTAAAGTTGTGAGCTAACATGGGACAATAGATTTATTCTAACTCCAGACAATAACAGAACGACAATTTGTCCGAAAACTTAATTTCACTAACTCTAAATTTACAATATTTGAGTATGTAAATTCAATTTCTACTAGAATTTTTCTCCTCTAGCTTCTCTAATTTTACTGCCGACAGGTCTTATTCTGCCCCAGATTGAATAGAAAAAAAGTATCATTGAAATTACTTGTAGTGCTGAAGCGATAAAAATAAAATAATCGAATGTTTCATTCCAATGTATACCCTTTATTACCTGAAATATAAATCTCAATAATGTAGAACTTGTCATGAGCCAGTAAACAACTAAAATTAAATCGGGATTATATTTTTGATCCGACTTTTCTGCTCTAGGAAAAAACCAGAGAGCAACACCCATAATCATCATCATAACAGAGCCGACAAGAATAATATGAGTGTGAGCAGAAAGAAGTTCAATGCTATATCCTGTTTTTGTAATATACTTTGTATAGGACATATAAAGACCAGTTATTATTCCTAGGATTAAGAATGTAACACTTGTTTTAACAAAGTATCTTACAGTTGTAAACATTTAGGCTCCTTTTTGTTAAAAATTCACTTAAGAATAATTCCAATCAATATATTAATACCTAGTGATTATCATGGTTAATTAAATTTGATTTTAACATTTCACCTAGTTTATTCATATCTTTTATAACAATCCACTTTCTTCCAGTTTTAATTATTCCTTCTTTTTTCAGTTTACTGATAATTCGACTAGCAGTCTCTGGGGTTGTCCCTGTCATGTCTGCTATATCATTTCTCGATAGTGGAATTTGAATTAATAAACCAATTTCTTTTTGTTCACCCAGTTTTTGTCCCAACTTTAGCAATGTATAAGCTATGCGATTTTCTACTGAATGAGCACTCAGTTGTTTGATCATTTCTTGAGCTTCATGTAAGCGTTTTGTCAAAATGTCTAAAACAGAGAGGGAAGCACTAGGATGATTTTCAAGAATTTTTCGGAAATTATCTGTATCGATTTTTATAATACATGAAGACATCTGAGCAATAGCAGTTTCATTGTAGAAAGTCTGTCCGAAAGGATCTAGGTTACCAAAAAATTCTCCTTGCCTTAAAATGTCGATTAATGATTTGCTTTTCCATTTTCATTTTGTTTTATAAGTTTTACACTTCCTGCAGCAATTACATATAATCTAGTGGCTACATCTCACCACCAAAATAAATAGTATCATTGCTATTATACTTTGAATCAGTAAAAGTATTATTGATCTTCTTCGACTTCTGATGAGACAGTCTATGAAAAAAAGGAAGGTTATGTAAAATTGATAGTCTTGAATCAAATGTACATGAATCGGCTTGTAATTGTTTAATATCTAAAGGTATTTTTTTTCTGGTCTTCATTGCTGCGAAGTTTTTAAATAATGGTAAAGTTAAATAAACATCCTGCCAAATAATTTATCATAAGTAAAAAAGTATTCTGATATTAAGTTATATTTGTTTTATTCAACTGTGAAGGTTGCTCAAAAAAAATAAAAAACTAAGGATTTAGAATGATTGAAAAAATTAAAGCAATAATAACCGGCTCAACCGGAATGGTTGGTGAAGGTGTTCTTCACATATGTTTGAACAGTCCAGAAGTAGAATCAGTATTGGTCGTAAATAGAAAACCTTGCGGAGTTAATCACCCAAAACTAAAAGAAATAATTCACAAAGATTTTATACATTTATCCCCAATTCTTAGATCAGCTTTCTGGATATAATGCATGTTACTTTTGTGCAGGAGTTTCTTCTGTTGGAAAAAGTGAAAAAGAATACACACATATTACTTATGATCTTACTTTAAGTTTTGCAAATTCCTTGGTTCAGCTAAATCCAGATATGGTTTTTACTTATGTGTCGGGAGTTGGAACAGACAGCACTGAAAAAGGGAAAAGTATGTGGGCAAGAGTAAAAGGTAAAACAGAAAATGATTTAATGAATTTACCATTTAAAGATGTTTATGCATACAGACCGGGATATATTCAGCCGATTAAAGGATTAAAGAATGCTATAAAATCTACAAAGTATTTGTACCATTTTATCCAATCTTAGAAAAATATTTCCTAAGTATGTTGGAACCTTAGAAGAAATTGGCAATTCAATGATAAATGTTACACTCAACCGTTATGAGAAAAAAGTTTTAGAAGTTGTGGATATTAGAAAGACGGGAAAATAGGTTCTTGTATTTCTCTTTTATAAAAAAAAAATTAAAGTATTGTGATTTAAATACAGTTTTTTGATTAATTTTGATCAATTACCCTAAGAAAATTGAAAAAAAATTTCCAGCATCAGTTAGTTTAATCACTTGCCAGACAGACAATTCTTAGGAGTCAATTGAAATTAAATCCAGGAAGAAACACCTATGGAAAATGAAGCCTTCAACATA
This sequence comes from uncultured Ignavibacteriales bacterium, assembly GCA_963704835.1. GTDB lineage: Bacteria > Bacteroidota > Ignavibacteria > Ignavibacteriales > Melioribacteraceae. The sequence goes on from CAVPHW010000001.1 coordinate 111,039, forward strand.
AGTTATTTAGTATTATTCCTTTCATTCTTATGCTTGCAGCAATTGCAGTCTTGCCATAAAATACAATCACTTCTGGGAAAAGAATAAAAACAAACTTATAGTAGCAATTATATTAAGTATTCCGGTTATAGTTTATTTGTTATTCAATAACTTTGGACATGGAATTATATCATACAATGTTTTTTGATTATTTGCCTTTTATAATTTTACTTGGTTCACTTTTTACAATTACTGGCGGAGTTTTGCTTAACTGGAGATATTGAAGCAAAACCTATTAATAAATGTAATTTTCTTAGGAATAGGCGCAATACTAGCTTCATTTATGGGAACAACTGGTGCGGCAATGCTTCTTATTAGACCAATAATTAAAACTAATTCTGAAAGAAAATTTAAAGTTCATACAATATTATTCTTTATCGGAATTGTTGCCAATTGCGGTGGATTACTTAACACCATTAGGCGATCCTCCACTTTTTATGATGTATCTTCGCGGAGCTCCATTTACATGGTTTCTTACTCTTTTTCAACCATGGCTTTTTACTAATATTCTCCTTTTAATAATTTATTATTTTGTTGATACTTATTTCCATAAGAAAGGAACCAGTCGTCAGCAATTCAAAGAGATCGAATCAATTATAAAACCTATTAGAATTCAAGGTAAAAGAAATTTTATTTTTTTAATTGGAGTTGTTCTCGCTGTTGCATTTATTAATGATCAATATTTTTCTTTTATTGCTGCCAACCATTATTATATGTTTCTTCGCGAAGCTTTTATATTATTAATGGGTTACCTCTCAATATTATTTACTCCCAAACTACTGCGTATATCAAATAATTTTTCGTGGGGACCAATTGAAGAAGTTGCATATTTATTTTTTGGAATTTTTATTACAATGGTTCCGGCTTTGCTTTTTCTTGAATCAAACTCCAGAACAATTTAGGAATTACATCTAGGAACTCAGTTCTATTATTTTACTGGAATGCTTAGCAGTTTCTTGGATAATACACCAACAGCAGTTACTTTTCATTCATTAGCTATGGGACTTGGACAAACTACAGGAATTATTGTGGCTGGAATTTCAGAAGAGTTATTAAAAGCAATTTGTATTGGAGCGGTGTTTTTTGGCAGTATGACCTACATTGGAAACGGTCCTAATTTTATGATAAAAGCTATTGCTGAAGATAATAATATTAAGATGCCGGATTTTTTCAGTTATATGTTTAAGTTTTCTATAATTGTTCTTTTACCTGTATTTATTATTGTGGAATTACTTTTCGTATAGAAAATCATTATTACAAAACAATATTGTTTGATGTTCATTTCTATGCTATATTTTTTTCAAAAAGATTCTTTATGAAAAAGAAAAGAATGATAAACTTATATTGAAATTGTGTAACTAAAAGAATTTATTCTTTACTAAAACGAAAACTAACATTTGAAAGTTCATTACATGTACGGTTAATGTAGCTTGTAATACTAAATGCTTGCGATAAATAAGTTTTTAAATATTTGGATATAAGAAAAACTGCTAATTAAAAATTCAATTTCAAATTAGCAGTAATAATTTTATTTGCATTATTTATTCTTTGCGAAACTCAATTTGCAGTCTGCTTGTTTCAGTACAATCTATACCAGTTGACCAACTTGCAGAACTCCTAGTTGGAGTACTACTTGTTGTAGTATAATAAAAGTATGTAATTAAATCACAAACGTTGATACCATCTTTTTGAAAATAAGCATGTTGATCAGCAAGAGAACCCCATAGTTTGATATTAGCAGCAGAAAAACTCAAATTATCATTGCTATAGATCTCCGTTATCTCATTTGAATTAATATCCATGTTGCCAGCTTAAGTTAGATAATTGTATCAGTGAGTTTCATTTAAAGCAATTTCAACTGTATCCTTATAAGTAGCATTTCCTAGTGTCTTACTTGTATACCTTTAAAAGTATTTCCAATAAAATTGACCTTCAACATTATTTGCCGACATAATCAAAATCTCTTGATCCATCTACAGGATCGGCATTGGAATATTCATGATGCTCATGAATAACTAAATTTAGTAGAGTTATTTTACACCTATTGTAAAGTAACGCCGGTGGTTCTAATTTTGGAGTAACGTGTACTTCTAAATCAATATCAGATTGCCCTAAATAATCCTCTTGTAGTAAAATCATTGTTTACAAGAATGGCAAAAAATTGCCTTTCCATTTTCACAATAATGATTTTAGATCATCTATCTTAAGAGTTTTTGAATTACTGGTTTGAAGATAATTCAGGTTTTCCATCTTTCACTGAAAATAAAACAAGGCTAAATCAGTATTATTATCAAGGTTCTTTAGTTCAAATATTAAATTCTGTGAATTATCAAATTCGGTATAATTAAAATTTATTTTGAATATTTTTGCAGAAAGATCTTGGTAAGTAGAAGTAAATGTTTTAGAAACATCTTCCTCGGAATTTATATTCCACTCAAAGTGGGCATTATTAATAAAATAGTCCTTTGGCAATTCAAATAATTCATTGTTTAGATACCTTTTTAAAAAGTCTGGCAACCAATCTGTTACAGGAGATTCAGCAAGTTTTAAGAATTCTTCATGTTGAGAAAATATATCAATGGTTTTGTAGTAATTTCCAATAGCATTATACTGCATATTTTGGTATTCTTTTAAATATTTTACAACAGCAGATAAACATATTCCATGATCTCTGACGCCATTCATCCCATAATTGAATAACCCATTAAAAACTCTTAACCCTGTAGATAAAAAGAAAGATGGATATTTATAATCAACATCACTATTAAGTAAATCTTCTAACCAAAAAAAGAAAGCAGATGTTACCATATATTTTTCATGTGGAAATGAGGAAAAATAAAAAATACCTTGAGCCATTTTAAATTGAATTAGGTTGTATAGTTGATTATTAATACTTTCCAGTTTTATATAAAAATTCACGGTGTCTGATTTAATGTTATTAATCATACCGACGGGTACATCAATTGATTTGATGTTTACAATAAATTCTGAATTGCTTCTGGGCATTTGAAATCCCTCAAAAATGACAGCATAAACATCTTCAAGTATTTGTGGAATTTCGGTCATCTTTGAAAGAAATACAATAGGAAATCTGATAGAAAAATGCTGTGTTTCAGACGTCATATAGCCACTAAAGAATTTTAGAATTGTTTCAAATTCATCACCTTCCGAGAATTTGCTTAATGAACTAGCTGAAGCACTTGGCAAGATTGAACTAATTAGATATCCAGAGGAATCAGCCGCATCTATAAAATCATATACAACAGAGGAATCGTCATTCACAAAATTGTAAGAAAAACCACTTACGGCAAGGTAACTATCACCAGATAATTCCCCGGAATATTTTGCAATAATTTTTATTGGTTTGAATAATTATTTGGAATTCCATTTAATTTAAAAGAAGGTGTAACTGTGTTTTCTCCAAAGGCACCATCATCCTCAATTTTAATTAAAGAAATGTCATAATTTCCATCAAAAGCTCCAGCTGGTATTGTTAATTTAAAATAATCATTTCCAACTATTCCGCCATCAATACCTATTGTTTTTGTTTGAATAATTTTAGAAACAATTAGATTAAGAGTTGTATCATTTGTACAAATCAAATTTCTAAAATATGTTGCATCTAAAGAATCTCCGGTAACCTTAACAGTAAAATTAAATCTTGAATTAACCTTTGCTGGTTTTTGAAATTTTGGTTTGACAATTTATTATAACTAACAGTACCTGAACTGTTTGTTCCTCCATCAAGAAGAACCATTTTATGAACTTTAAAATGATCTTTAGTTCTTAATTGACAGAGGTAAATTCCGGCAGAAACTCCTTGGTTAAAGCTATTTCTACCATCCCAATTTATTTGACCTACTCCAGCAATATGAAAACCAGAAAAAAGTGAACGAATCTCTCGCCCAAGAATATCAAAAATCTTTATTTCAATATTTTCCGCATTTGGGATTTCAAAATATATAATTGTTGATGGATTAAAAGGATTTGGGTAGTTCCGTACAATGAGATAATCATTGGGTAAATTGTGCCCAAATCTTTCAATATCTGTGATGTTAGAAATAATAAAATTACCGGAAAGATCTGTAGTTGCAGTATATTTTTTTAAGGTGTCTTTTTGATCAAAAATTTCTACTAATGCATTCCTAACAGGCTTAAGATTTGGATCTGAAATAGTTCCGCCTATTGTAATTTGAGCAAAGTTATGATTAAACAATGAAAAAAATAAAGCAAAAAGTGTGATTAAGTTTAGTCTGTTCATTTCTTGTTTCCATTAATTTTGTTGAGAAAGAGAACAATGTAGAAAGCATATTTCTACATCAATGGATATTTATATTAAAAATCTGTTTTTTCTTATTTGTCTATTTTCTGTTATCAGCAAACACAAAATTTTAAATAAAGCTTTCAAATTTTTGAAATGAGTATTATGAAAATAATATAGTAATTAATGTTTTTAGGTTCAAGAAAAAGTTTATAACTTGAAAAGTTATACAAGTTTCAATTTAGGCCAATGGCATGTTAATTAAGACTTAGATAAAAAAAAATTATTTATAAAAAACATTTTTTTGGAACCACACAAAATATTTAGTTGTAAAATTAATCGCAAAAAATAATTGCAGTCTTTTGATAATATATTTTCAATTAAATTAAAAGGAGGTAATTATGTTAATCAAAAGAAATGAATCTTACCCAGCATTCTCCAATTTATTTGGAGACTTTTTCGACAAAGCTTTTTCCGACTGGAATAGCACAAACTTCTCATTGACAAACACAACATTACCGGCCGTAAACATTCAAGAAAGTAAGGATGATTTTCTTGTATCAATGGCGGTTCCAGGAATGAGTAAAAATGATTTTAAGCTTGATCTTAACGATAATATTCTCACAATTTCTTCAGAAAAAAAAGAAGAAAAGAAATCTGAAGAGAAAAATTATAATAGGAAGGAATACAGCTATCAATCATTTAGCCGATCGTTTACTTTACCAAAGAATGTTGTTAACGATGACAAAATCTCAGCTAAATATGAAAATGGGGAGTTAAAAATCCTTATTCCTAAAAAAGAAGAGGCTAAACCAAAAGAACCCAAACTTATAGCAATAAACTAATCACTGTATGAGGGAAGTTTATGCTTCCCTCAATTCTTCCAGATTAGTCTTAATAAAATATGTAAGGAGGTTATATGCAGAAAACTATTTTGGGAATTTTGTTCTTTTTATTAGTTGGTAGTTGCTCTTCAGAAAAGACTAATGGACAACAAAAAATTGAAGATAGTCTAAAAGTGAATAAACCACAAACAAAAATAATTGTGAACAAAGAGTATGATGAAAGTGGGAATTTGGTAAAGTTTGATTCCAGTTATTCATATTTTTATTCAAGCTTAGATAGTGATTCAACATTTGGAGATAGCTCGTATAGTCTTTTCCAAAAAGATTTTTTCAACTCATTTCCAAATATTCAGAAACCATTTTTGACTGATATTTTTTTTGAAGATTCACTATTAAACTACGATTTTTATAAGGATGATTTTTTCTCAAATAGATTTCGGTTCAATCGACAGAGCTTTGACAAATTATTTGAGAAAATGGATTCACTAAAAAATAAGTTCTATAAAAAACATTCACAACCCAATAACTAAAAGAAAATAATTAAATGTGACCATTGATATAATATCTTTGGTCACTAAGTATTAATAATAATTTTACGCCATTGTACCAAAAAACAATAAACTGAGTTATTAGCCCACAATATTTTTAAATAATCTTAGATTATTTTCGTTATAATTTCCAACCCATAATTTTAAATGTTAGGATTCAATTATTTTGATTTCTATATTAAAAATAAAAAACTAGGAGACCAGAAATGATTTTTCAATTACAAGACCCGAGCAATCCAATTATTGCCGCAGCCATTCATGATGGTCACCAAATTAGGGAGGAGCTTCAAGAATATTTGCTATTAAATGATGCGGGCAGACTCCGGGAAGAAGATCCATTTACTGGTCTATGTGTTATCAATATCTAAAAACACAATCACTACCAAAGACTCTCGATTTGAGGTTGATTTGAATAGACCACGCGAAAAAGCAGTTTATTTAAAACCAGAAGATGCATGGGGGCTTAAAGTTTGGAATAGAAATTTATCAGAGGATATTTATCAGCGTTCAATAGAAAAGTACGATCAGTTTTATCTAGAGCTAGAAAAAATGATTAACCTTTTGTTAGAGAAAAATAAATTTGTAGTTATCTATGATTTACACACATATAATTACAGACGCAATGGAGCGAATGCTCCAGCAGAAGAAGATATATTAAATCCTGAATTAAACCTTGGAACTGGAACATTAAATAGAGATTTCTGGGCTCCGATAATTGACCGATTTATTAAGGAAACAAAAGATTATAATTTCATGGGCAAAAGTATTGATGTTCGTGAAAATGTTAAATTTAAAGGTGGAAATTTAGCTCGTTGGGTACATCAAAAATACCCCGATTCAGTTTGCTCTTTATCAATTGAGTTTAGAAAATTCTTTATGGATGAATGGACTGGGCAGCCAAATGATTTGATTATTAGTGAAATAGGAAAGTTACTTCAATATTCTGTAAATGGCATTCTTGAAGAATTAAAAGAATTTACTGTTAAATAAATATTACTTGACATGACAAAAAGATTGAAGAAAGTTAATAAGACCGTAATTAGCGAGCAATTTATAAACAGTGTTTGTAAGAGAATTGCTGAGAACAAACCTATTAGAAGAACACTACCACAAAATGGCAGACTTCACATTGATAGACCGCTTCCTTTTATTTGTGTTTACAGAAGACCTGCTAGGGAAAACGATCCAGGAACAGAAAAGCTTGTTAAGGGAGAAGCTTCTTATTTAATAACTTCATCAGGTGCGAAGTTAATGGCAAGCGTTTCTTCTCTTTTACAAAACACTATCTCACCCATCGCAAAGGAGCATAAGGCTTTTCTTATTATTGAATTATGGTCAAAAAAACAAAATCCAAATGATGAGAGTAGTCAATTAGGGATTCAAAATCCCCAAATTAATCTTATAATTTCAAAAGAGAAATTTCATACGGCAACAGTTGAGACTCTGCAAAAAGCACTAGGAATAATCAACATTCAGAGACAAAATATTAATGTTGATATTATTTATAAAAAGAAACAATGGCCAGAAAACATGAAGCCATTAGTTTCCGCTACATTTGCTAAGCAAATGAACTGCTACACCATTGGAGTTGAGATTGAACCATTTTACCAGAATGTTGAGAACAGTGAATCCTTTCCGCTATTGCTTCGTCAACTTCACCAAGGTTTATCTCGTGCTTTTAAACTGGGAGTGTTTCAATTTACACGTGAGCAAACTAAGCTGAAACCAACAACTTATCTGGCTTTAGGTCGCCGCGCAATGGTTAAAGCTGTTTGGGAAGTTGATAGAAAACTTGCCGAAATTAGCAGCTCGTATGATTTTTTACTTTTGGTTACTCCTATTAATATAGATCAGTCATGGAATAAGTTTAAAGCCGATAAGTTTGAACGCCCACCAATTTTTTATTATCGCCCAATACCGATTAGTCCTTCGAACTTAAAATTAAAACTTTTTAGCATCCCAATTGATAATATGGAAGACCCAACTCTAACAAGTTTGTTTTTGGAAAAGCAGATTGAGATGGAAAAAACACTAACAATGCTGCGTGACCGCGGGACAAAGAATTTCTTTTATGGTAGCATGCAGCTTTATGGTGAAATAGATGATAAATTAATTTCATTAGCAAAAAACATACTGGAGCAAGGAACCACTCGTGGATACGAAGATTCAAAAATAAAATACTATAATGCAGCAGCTTTTGCAAAACGTGCAGAAGAAGAAATTGAATATTATAAAAATCAGTACCCTGGAGTATTTTCTAAAATACAAATTCGTGAAGATATTACTGGGTTAATGGTATCGAGGGGAAATTTACTATTAGGATCAAAGATTAATATTTCTGAAAAACGAGTAGATGCACTTTTACAGCACGAGATAGGAACCCATGTCTTGACCTATATTAATGGAATGGCTCAACCATTTAAACAGCTTCATGTTGGGCTGGCAGGATATGACGAATTACAAGAGGGAATTGCAGTTCTTTCAGAATATTTGGTAGGAGGACTAAATAATTCTCGTATTAGATTATTAGCGGGACGAGTTATGGCATCAAGCTATCTTATTGAGGGTGCGACATTTATTGATACTTTTAGAGAATTGCACAACAAATTTGCTTTTACGCAGCGAATTGCCTATATAATAACATCAAGAATTTATAGAGGAGGCGGATTAACTAAGGATGCAGTATATCTTAGAGGGTTCGTAAAAATTCTAGATCATTTTGTTAATGGCGGTAGTTTGGAACCGCTGCTTGTTGGTAAAATTTCATCCGAGCACATTCCTATCATAAGGGAATTACAAGCAAGAAAAATTTTGAAACCAATACCACTCCGACCACGGTATTTGGAGAATCCGGAAGCTATTAAAAAACTTAACGAATTAAAGAATGGAATATCCATATTGGATTTAATCAAGAGGAGGTAAAATGAGAATCGGATTTGTAGTAAATGATGTTATGACAGAGCAAACGGGATACACTACGACTAGATTGGCAATGTGGGCAATTAATAGAGGTCATGAAGCATGGATTATTGGATTAGGCGATATGGCATACGATCCAGATGAAAAAATAAGAGCTCGGGCCACAACGGTTCCTAAGAAGACTTATAAATCTAACGAGCTCTATTTAAAAACGCTTCAGGGTAAAAATTCTATTACAGAACGGATTACAGTTGATGACCTAGATATTTTGATGTTAAGAAGTGATCCGGCAAATGAAGTTGGAACAAGATCTTGGGCAGCTAGTGCCGGAATAAATTTTGGACGTATTGCAATGCGTCACGGTGTTATTGTTCTTAATGATCCGAATGGATTAGCTAAAGCTCTTAACAAAACTTATTTCCAACTTTTCCCTGAAGAAGTAAGACCAAAAACTTTAATAACTCGTGATACATCAGAGATTAGAGAATTTTCTAAAGAAATGGGAGATAAAATAATTCTCAAGCCTTTGCAAGGATCGGGGGGAACAGGCGTGTTTCTACTCCGACCAGAAGATAGGTCCAACTTAAATCAAATAGTAGAATCTTTAACTCGTGATGGTTATATAATTGCTCAGGAATATCTTTCAGCAGCAGATGAAGGAGATACTCGTCTTTTTATGATGAACGGTCAACCACTTCGCTATAAAGGAAAGTATGCTGCGTTCAGAAGAGTTAGACATGGTGAAGATATACGAAGCAATATTCATGCTGGTGGAAAATTACGACAAGCGGAAATTACTGATGAACACCTTCAACTTGCAGAAATTGTAAGACCTAAATTAGTACAAGACGGAATGTTTTTAGTCGGACTTGATATTGTTGGTAATAAACTAATGGAAATTAATGTTTTTAGTCCTGGTGGACTTGGCAGTGCTCAAAAATTTGAAAAAGTTAATTTTAGTAATGCTGTTATTGATGCACTTGAACGAAAAGTTGAATATATGAATTATTATAGAAGAAATTTTGAGAACGATGAAATGGCTACTCTATAATAGAGTTTAATGTTACTTTCACCGATCATCAGATCGGTGAAAGTATAAATAAGAAATTAAGAAACTAATTTAGCATTTAGAATTACATTTGTTCCAGTTGTTAATCTTGAGATTGGACATTTAGTTTTTGCTTCTTTTGCAAGCTCTTGAAAATCTGCTTCACTCAGACCAGGAACTACCGCTTCACAATCCAAAGTAATGGATGTAATTTTTGGACCATCCTCATTTCCTAATTCAACAGTAGCTTTTGTTTCAATACTAGTTGGTGTAATATCTTTTTTGCTTATTAATGCAGATAAAAACATTGAAAAACATCCAGCTTGTGCTGCACCAATTAGTTCTTCTGGATTTGTTTCTTCACCATCTTCAAATCTTGATTTGAAGTTAAAAGGTCCTTCATAACCGGTAAAATTTAATTTTCCTTTACCTTCCTTTAAGGTACCTTCCCATCTTGCTTTTGAATAATGTTTACCCATTTTGTACTTCTCCTTTCATATTTTATTTGTATAATTTTAACAACAATATACAAAAAAACAACAATCGATGGATTGTCTTTTGTTCGTTAGTTATTAATCATGCTTAGCTATTTTAACTTTTCGAATAGTAACAGTTTCCCAAACGTTACCAATTATATAAACTTCATTTTCTAACCATTCATTTCTTAAAATCTCTTCAGAGGGATAATCACAGAAAATAATAGTACCATTCATGTTTCCTTCTTCATCTAAAAGCGCTGAGCCTAAAAGCCATTTTCCAGTTTTATGCATTTCCGCCGCATATTTTAAGTGCAGCTCTCTAACGGCCAATCTTCTTTCTAAAGCATTATCATCTTTGAAATCATGAGCAATAACAACAAACTGCATAAAAATTCTCCAAGTATTAATTTTAAATATGATCCTTTATTTCATATTCAAGAGCATGCAAAGATAGATTTACATCAATAAATAAAAATATGGCTGATAAAATTATTCCTGTAATGCTGAGGATAAATAAAGTCATTCCTAAACTCTCTAAGTTAAGCTGAAATATATTCATTACTAATAAGGTTGGAATAATTAAACTGCTAGACAATATGCTGAAAGAAATTGATCCAATGGAATTCTTTAAAATATAACTGCGTCTAACTAAGATTCTTAATTGAACTCTTTTATTATCTTTTTCTAATTCCGTAAGAGTGTTTTTTTCAATTTCTGAAACTAAACCTCTTGATCTATCAATTGTGCGAGCTAATCGGTTTGTCAAAGATAGAAGGATTAATCCAACCCCAGAAATAAGTACTAATGGCGAAATAGAAGATTGAAAAAATTCAACAAGATGTTTGGTTATTTCCATGTATAAATAAAGTTGTTATAGTAAATATTTAATAATGAAAAATAATAAAAGTTTTAGCTAAACTTTTGGCTATTTCATTGGAACTTCAATTAATAGAAGACATTTGAGGATTAATTTCAAATTTATCAGTATTCCAAATTCTGAATGTAGAATTCACGTTTGTGCAGCTTTAAGAGGAATTGTGAAATTTTTTTTTCTTTAACTTAAGCGTAAGTTTTTTAATATTTATTATAAATAACCCAATACAGGCAAATAGTCCAAGTAAAATTTAATTATATAAAAGTTGTTTTTCTTATTAAAAACCTTAAAATTTATAGATACTATTCAATTTCATTAATTATACTTTACGGACCAATATGAAATCTTTTTTATTGTTGTATTTAGCACTAATTATTAACGTGTTATATAGTTATGAGCCAAGCATGGAAAAGAAAATTGATAAGATATTTGAGGAATTTCAAACCGGTTATACTCCTGGAGTTTCAGTTGCGGTAATTAAAAACGAAAAATTAATTTACGAAAAAGGGTTTGGTTTTGCCGATCTTGATAATAAAATTAAAATTGAACCAAAAACAAATTTTAGGTTGGCATCAATTACAAAACAATTTACAGCCCTATCAATATTGGTTTTAGAGCAAGATGGGAAGTTATCTTTGGAAGATCATCTCACAAAATTTTTTACTAATTTCCCCAAATATGGTGATCAAATAACTATTAAAAATATTTTACAGCATACATCTGGCATGTTAGATTATGAACATTTTGTTAATGATGAAGATTCAGTTCAGCTAAAGGACCAAGATGTTTTAGATATTTTGCTGGCACAAGATTCAACTTATTTTATACCTGGTACAAAGCACCAATATAGTAATTCCGGTTATGCAGTTTTAGCAATGTTGGTCGAAAAACTATCCGGCAAAACTTTTGCTGCTTTTTTAAGGGAAAGAATTTTTAAACCTCTAAAAATAAACAATACAGTTGCCTTTGAAAAAGGAATTTCTGAAGTTCAAAGTAGAGCTTTTGGATATGCTAAAACAGATTCCGGATTTGTGTTCTCCGATCAGAGCCTAACAAGTGCTGTTCTGGGCGATGGTGGAATTTATAGTTCAGCTATTGACTTATTAAAGTGGAACAATGAAGTAAGTTCACCAACCCTTCTTCCTAAAGAAAAATTCGACAGAGTCTTTCAAAAAGGAAAAGATCTAAGCGGAAACGAATTTGATTATGGATTTGGCTGGAGGCTTGATCCTTATAAAAACTATATTCGTCGGTATCACACAGGCGGTACATGTGGATTTTCAAATATTTACATGAAAATACCAGAATTAGATTTAACAGTTATAATTTTAATTAATATTCGTGATTATGATGCTAAAGGTTATGCAGAAAAAATTGCAGATTTGTTTGCGAATTAGAGCGTCAATCACATTTTTAATAAAATGAAATTGGATTGTTTATGATTAAAACTAAAAATGAAAAGTACAACATTAGTTTATTACAACTTTCTTTTACTGCAGACATAAAAGAGAATACAAGGAAAGCTTTATCTTGGGTTGAAAAAGCTGCAAAAAAGAAAGCGAATATTATTTGTCTGCCTGAACTTTACCGTTCACAATACTTTTGTCAAAAAGAAGATTCCTCATTATTTGATCTTGCTGAAGCGATTGATGGTCCATCGGTAAAAGCATTTCAGAAAGCGGCGAAAAAATTAAGTGTTTCTATTATTGTCCCAATTTTTGAAAAACGTGCACCAGGCTTATACCACAATACTAATGTGATTATTGATGCCGGCGGAGAGGTTATTGGTATTTATAGAAAAATGCATATTCCAGATGATCCCGGATTTTATGAAAAGTATTATTTCACTCCTGGCGATTTAGGCTTTAAATCCTTTCAAACTAAATTTGGAAAAATTGGAACACTAATTTGTTGGGATCAGTGGTATCCCGAAGGTGCAAGATTAACGGCCCTAAAAGGGGCTGAAGTTCTATTTTATCCAACTGCAATAGGCTGGCATCCTTCTGAAAAAGAAAGATATGGAAAGGCACAGCAAGACTCTTGGATAACAATTCAGCGCTCGCATGCAATAGCTAATGGTGTATATGTTGCAACTGTAAACAGAACTGGTTTTGAAAAAACAGTTTCAGATCAAGATGGAATTATATTTTGGGGATCTTCATTTATCTGTGATCCACAAGGAGTAATTTTAGCTCAAGCTTCTGAAGATAAAGAAGAAATAATTTCGGCGGAAATAGATCCGAAGCATATTGAAACAATTAGAAGAAACTGGCCGTTCCTGCGCGATAGAAGAATTGACGCATATAATGGAATTACTGAAAGATTTCTTGATGAGAATAAATAGATGAGTAAAATTTTAAGATATCCGGCTGAGTGGGAAACTCATAAATCGACGATAATTTGTTGGCCGCATCAAAAAGAAGATTGGCCAGGTAAATTTATGCCAATACATTGGGTCTACACTGAAATTGTAAAATACTTGGTTCGTGGAGAAATTGTAAGAATTATCGTTCAATCAAAAAATCATCGAGAAAAAGTTAAAAGCTATCTTAATAGAGCTCACATTCCTTTAGAGGGTGTTGATTTTATTGTCGCCAAGACAGATCGTGGTTGGATGCGAGATTCCTCTCCGGCATTTGTAAAAGTAGGTAATAAAACTCAAGCTGTTGAGTTTACTTTTAATGGATGGGCAAAATATTCAAATCACAAATTAGATAGAAAAATTCCGAACCTTTTATCAAAACATTTGAAGGTTGAAATCGAATCAGCAATTCACAAAAATAAAAATGTTGTTTTGGAAGGTGGAGCAATTGACATAAACGGCAAAGGTACTTTGCTAACAACAAAGGAATGTTTGCTTGATGAAAAAGTACAAACAAGAAACCCTGGTTTTGCAAAAAAAGATTACGAAGATGTTTTTAAGAGATATTTAGGAATTTCTAACACTATCTGGTTGAACAAGGGAATTGCGGGCGATGATACTCACGGGCACGTTGATGATCTTTGCAGATTTGTAAACGGTAATAGCTTGCTAATTTGTAACGAAGAAAATCCGAGTGACGAGAATTACATACCATTAAAAGAGAATATTGAAATATTAGAAGATGTAAAATTGGAAGACGGCTCAAAACCTAATGTGATTAAGCTTCCAATGCCAAATCCAATAGTTTTTGAAGGAATGAGATTGCCGGCAAGTTATGCAAATTTCTACATTTCAAACCATGCAGTATTAGTTCCTACGTTTAATGATTCGAATGATAGAATTGCTTTAAATATTATCAAAGAATATTTTCCAGACCGGGAAGTTGTAGGCATTCATTCAGTTGATTTAGTTTGGGGATTGGGAACACTCCACTGTTTAAGTCATGAAGAACCCTTATAAGCTTACTTTGTAATATTCACAATTTATTAAATAGAAATGGATTGAGAATGAAAAAAACAGCTGTTGCAATAATCATTTTTGTTTTATTAAATAATTGTTTCATAGCTCAAATTGATTCAAGCCAAACAAACAAAAAAAACATTGAACATGCCGAGAAAATTATAGGGCTGAACTTTAATGATGCTGAAAGAGATTCTATGCAAAGCAATCTCGAGGATTATTTAAAGGGTTACGAAGTCATACATAGTTCTAATTTGAAAAATAATATTCCACCAGCAATACTATTTAACCCAATTCCAATTGGATATAAAAATGAAACTACTGAAAGTAAATTAGAGTTATCCGATTATTCAAAAACCACTCTCCCAGTTAACAAAGATGATCTCGCTTATTATTCGATAGGGCAATTGGCAGAATTAATTAAAACTAGAAAAATTACTTCCGTTGAGTTAACCAACTATTTTCTTGAAAGATTAAAAAAGTATAATCCAAAACTAGAATGTGTAATTACGCTAACCGAAAAATTGGCATTAGATCAAGCCCTAAAAGCTGATGAGGAAATTGATGCTGGAAATTACAAAGGAATACTGCATGGAATTCCTTATGGTGTAAAAGATTTGCTTTCCACAAAGAGTTATAAAACAACTTGGGGCGCCACTCCATTTAAGGAGCAAGTTATTGATGAAGATGCAACCGTAATTAAAAAGCTAGAAGAAGCTGGCGCTGTCTTGGTTGCAAAGTTAACGATGGGTGCACTGGCTTGGGGAGACGTTTGGTTTGGTGGAAAGACTAAAAATCCGTGGGATCTTACTCGTGGTTCAAGTGGCTCATCAGCCGGACCAGCTTCTGCAACATCAGCAGGATTAGTTCCCTTTGCAATTGGAACTGAAACCTGGGGCTCTATAGTTTCGCCTTCAACAGTTTGCGGAGTTTCCGGTCTACGTCCGACTTATGGAATGGTCAGCAGAACAGGTGCCATGGCTCTTAGTTGGTCGATGGATAAAATCGGTCCAATTTGTAGGAACGCTGAAGATTTAGCAATTGTATTCAACTCAATTTATGGTCCAGATGAGATTGACCAGACTCTGTATGATTTTCCATTTAATTATTCGTCTAAAATAGATATTCAACATTTGAAAATAGGTTATCTTAAATCCGATTTTGACAAAGATTACCCTTTTCATAAAAATGATTCGTTGACACTAGAAACTTTAAGATCATTAGGGGCAAATTTAATTCCAATTGAGCTGCCAAAAATTCCGGTTAAAAATATTTCATTTATTCTTTCAGCTGAAGCCGCAGCCGTTTTTGATGAACTTACACGTTCTAATAAAGACGATTTCTTGGTTAGACAAATGAAAAGCGCTTGGCCAAATGAATTTAGATCTGCTAGGTTTATTCCCGCAGTTGAATACATAAATGCAAACAGAATTAGATATATACTAATTCAAGAAATGGCTGAAATAATGGATGATATTGATTTGTATATTGCACCCTCTTGGGAAGGAGATAATTTGTTGTTGACAAATTTATCCGGACATCCTTGTGTTGTAGTACCAAATGGGTTTTCGGCAGAGGGAACTCCGACAAGCATTACTTTTGTAGGAAGACTTTTTGATGAAGGGAAAATTATTTCTGTTGCAAAAATGTTTCAACAGGCAACAGATTTTCATTTGAAGCATCCCGAGATGAAGTAACAGCATAAGTTTTACTATCAAAAAGTTAGTTACTTGATGCTAAGCTTAATATCAATTAAGATTTTAGCATAGTTAACGGTTTTTTTAGAGCTAAATGTTATTGTAAGTGCCCGGATTTTATTGTAGTATTTGCCGGTTTTAAATTGCTCTTTTAATTCATCGGAAATAGAACTCTCCATTATTGCCTGTTCGCCTCTATCTGTAAAATAGAAAGTCATTTTAAATTTATTTTGAAAAACACTTACCCAGCAAATGGTTTTCTTTTTCTGCACTATTTTTAAAAGCCAACTTTTTCCATCATTATAATATCTCCATTCTTCAATAAATTTCGGGTATTGATTTTGAATGTGATCAAATATTGAGATCCAGTGAGTTTTGTTTTTTCCAATGTGTGAAAAAATTAATTCTTCAGATGGAAACTCATCTTTATTAGTTAGTACTAATGGTTCCATTTTCTTCCTTAATTATTTTTGAAAATATGATTTTATAATTTATGAATAGCGAGAAGAGAGTTATCGAAATTCCAATTATATGCGCCCCACTGTTGCCAGTAAAATTTCTCATTGCATTAAAATCATTTAGAGCACCCAAAACAAAAGCAAAGTAATTATTAACGACATCATAAAGTGGGCTTAGAATTAAAAGAACTAAAATTAATCCAACTAAAAAATGACTTTTTTTCTTTCCGTGGTTTAACGCAATATAACCGATGGCTAGCAAAATAATATTTTTGAAATAAGGAATGATAAGAACAACAAACTCTTGAAAACTGCTGTCATAATCTGTCCGGATATATCCGGTTTTAAAATCACCTTCCCAAAATTTAGGCATTAGTTGATAATCCAAAACTTTGGCTCCGGTTATCCAGGTTCCAAATAAATGGCTTAGTTCGTGTATAAGCGCATAGGTTGAAAACCAAATTGCGTAGAGCAAAACAACGTGTGTTATCAAAGGTAAGCAATGTATCTTTTTTCGCTGATAGAAAAGTATCAAGGGTAGAATTATTATAATGGCCATTTCAATGGCGGAGATTAAATTGTTCATCATTTATTTTAAATGAATTTTTTAATACTTAATTAATTTGTTTCCTTCTAATCTTTTGCGCAAAAACAAAGATTACTACAACTAAAACGAAAGTTGTTACCAAGCTACCTTCTGGACCAAACCCACCACCACTAATTAACTCATTGCCGGTTGTGTTGAGATCAAAAATTGAAACTTTCTCACCAGAACCACTTACTGATAGTCCGTAAACATTTCCTAGCATCCAATTCCATGAGGAATGCCACGCACATGCAAACCACAAACTACCTTCGTTCAAAACAAAAAGGCAAAGAAGAAAAGCAACAAGCAGTAGATTGATAACAGACGCTGGGTTTACGCCAGAATTTCCAAGGTGGATAATAGTGAAGAAAACTGTAGAAATTAATACGCCTAGCCATGGTTTATAACGGGTGCCAATTACTTGCAGCATCCATCCGCGAGAAAGTATTTCTTCTGAGGCACCTTGAACTATAAATCCTAAAAGAAATATAAAAACAATCCAAATTGAATCAATACCGGTAAGATTTGCACTTTCGTTGGCAATTTCAATGCCGCCCAAAAGAGCCATGGTTCCAATTACAATTGTATTTATCAGAATGCCAAAAGCAAAACCGGATAAATATTTTTTAAGAGCTCCTTCTTTAGTAAAACCAAGAGTAAAAATGGGTCTCCCCTCAAAAAATCTAATCCATAGAAATATTAAAACAATTAGAAACCCAAACACTGTTAAAAGGGTGTAAACTTCATTGATCCAAGCTGCTGTTTTGAGAGAGCTATTAAATATCAATGGAGCAAGAATAAATTGAGCTAAAATTCCCGCAATTACCAGAAAGATAATGGGAACAATAAATGAAGAGAGTGAAATATGAGTTATTCTCTTTGCGTTTTTTGTAAGTTGAAAGAAATTATTTTCCTGGCTAAATAAATCGAGCAATATATTTTTCATTTTATTCAAACTCTCTATTTACTCGCGAAAATGAATAAGAAATAAAAATTCAATTAAACTTGTGAAGCCTTCTTTCTGCTTTGCTTAATGTCGTCAAGGATTGCAACAAAACTTGGAATAATAAACAATGTTAAAAATGTTGATACCAGCAATCCAAATAAAATTACATTAGCTAGAGGTGCCCACATTGCCGATGAACCACCAATTCCAAAAGCCATTGGAACTAAACCGGATATAGTTGTTAGAGATGTAAGAATTATTGGTCTTAATCTTAATCTACCGGCTTCTACAATAGTTCTCCAATACTGGCTTTTTGTTAATTTTTCTTCTTTTCTTCTATCGTTTATAAAGGTTATAAGAACTATAGCATCATTAACTACAATTCCAGCAAGAGCAACAAACCCAAACATTGAAATAATACTAAAGGGGTTGTTCGAAATCAACAAACCAAGAACCGCTCCAATCAATGCAAATGGAACTGTTGTTAAAATAATAAATGGTTGCCAATAAGAGTTAAATTGAGTTCCAAGAATCAAGAATATTAAAATCATACTTAGCATGAACAGAGCAAGAATATTATCAAAGGCGTTGGTAAATTCATCATACTGCCCACCAAAACTAAATGTAACTCCGGGATATTTAGCCTGAATTTTTGGAAACAATTTTTCAATCTTGTTACTCACTTTGTCTAGAGTGATTTTTTCTTCATCAATATTACCTGTAATAAATATAGTTCTCTTCTGATCTATCCTTCTAATTTCTGTTGGTCCGGTTGCTAACTCAAAGCTTACCATGTTTCTTAATGCAACCGTGTTACCTTGTGAATTAGATATTTTTAAATTTAGCACATCATCAATCGAGGATCTATATTGTTTATCATACTTCACAATTACGTTAAATTCATCATCAGCTTCTCGGTATTCGGTTGCTGTAACACCATCAAAGGCATATCTAACATTCATAGCAACAGTTTGTGATGAAAAACCATAAAGCGCAGCTTTATCTTCATCAATAGATATTCTAATTTCTTGTTTCCCTGGCGGAAAATTATCAGTAATATCATATGCACCGTCAATTTTTTTAATAGAATCTTGAAGAACCATAGAAGCTGTTTTAATTTCTTCTAAATATTTCCCTTGCGCCTTAACAGAAATCGGTTTTCCAACCGGAGGTCCACCAGCCATTTTTAAGTACTGTTGAGAAATTGCTCCGCTTATAGAAGAACAGTTATTCCTTAGTTCTTTAATTAGTTCATCGGTTGATTTTTTTCTTTCCTCAACAGGTTTAAGTTGGATTAAAATTTGAGCTACATTTTTTTTGACAAACCAATCCTCGTCACTTTGCAATAACCCTACGTTTGTTATTACAGATTCAACATCATCCTTTGAAAGCTTGCCAGCTTCACTTTCATACTTATGCATTATTCTATCAGTTTCTTCTAGACTTGTACCTTCTGGAAATTGAACCAAAACTCTAATTACATCCCAATCTTCTTCACCAAAAAGTTCAACTCCAACAAGAGGAATAACTGCTAAAGATGAAAACAAAATTAAAATCAAACTTGCTGTTACCCAATATCTCTTTCTTAATGCTTTTATTAAATACTTCGTATAGTAATTGCGGAGAACTATAAAAAATTTCTTTTCACCTTTTTTATGAGTTTTTGATTTTGCTGTCCAATCAGCATAATGCGAAGGTAAAAGAAAGAAAGCCTCAAAAACAGAGGCTAACAAAGCAATGGAAAATACTATTGGGATTACGCGCATAAACTTTCCCATAATACCAGGCAATAAAATTAAAGGAACAAAAGCCGCAATGTTTGTTCCAATTGAAGAAAGAATAGGAGTCGCAACTTCTCGTGTTCCCAAAATTGCAGAATCTACAGAATTATAACCAAGCAATCTATATCTGTGGCAGTTTTCAATAACAATAATAGCATCATCTACTAGAATACCCAAAACCATAACAAGTGCGAATAGAGTATTGCCGTTTAAGGAATAGCCAAAAGCATCCATTATAATAAAAGTAATAAAAAATGAAATAGGTATTCCAAGCGAAGCTAATAAGGCGTTTCCTTTCCCAAGAAAAATGTAAAGTATAAAGACAATTAACAACATACCCGTTATTGCGTTGTTTCTTAAAGTGTTTATTATTCTTGAAATGTAAACGGAGTTGTCATTTGTATAGCTAAAATTAATTCCAGAAGGAACAGAAGTTTTATATACTTCAACTAATTCTTTGATATTATCAATTACAGCAATTGAGTTGGATTCGGTCTTTTTAGAAATTGAAAAAGATATAGCTTTTTCACCATCTAATCTAGATAGAATTATTAATTCCTCACGAGTATCATTTACGGTTGCAATATCTCTAATTCTAATAAATTCACCAGTAAAAGATGTTTTTACTATTGTATTAGCTATTTCATCAACCGATTGATATTCTCCCAACGATCTGATTAGATATTCTGTTTTACCAAAAGAAATATTTCCACCTGGTACATTTAAATTTCGTTGCTTTAGGGCAAAAATTATATCTTCAAAAGAAATATTTCTGTTGTTCATTCTAGCTGGATCGGCTTCTACCCAAATTTCTCGTTCACCCAAGCCGGAGACCTGAACCTTGGCAACTCCGGGTAGATCTTCCAATTCTTTTTGTAATTCATCTGCAATTATTTGAGCATTGGTCTCGGGGATTGAAAAAGCCATGTTTACATTTATTAGCGGAAGAAAATCACTGCTGTTAAAATCATCTACAAGCGGGTCTTCGGCTTCTTCTGGTAAACTAACTTTGTCAAGTTCAGATTTTAATTCATTATATCTTTGTCGGAAGTCATCAAGCGATATGTCTTCAAACTTTACAAGTACAAAGCCAAAACCTTCGCCTGAGGTCGATTGAATTTCATCAATGTTTTCAACATCCTTTATTTCAGACTCAATTGGGTCAACAATCAAATTTTCAGTTTCTACGGGTGAGGCGCCTGGATATGTTACAGTAATCATAACCCAATTAAACGAGACAGGAGGATTAAGCTCTGTTGGCATATTGTTTAGCGAGATCCACCCAAAGATGAAAAGCCCAATCATTAATAGATTAACTAAAACTGAGTTCTTGACTGAAAATTTTGCAATATTCATTTTGCTATCCTTTATACGACCGAAAGATTAAACATATACATGTTAAATATTTTTAATGCAGAACTTCAACTCTAATTTTTGTATCTAGCCCAAGGTTTTTCATCCCAACAACCACAATTGTATCACCAAGAGCAAGTCCGCTATTAACAATTATTTGTTTCCCTATAGTTTCACCGACAACAATTTTTGTTAGAGTAGCAGTTTTATTTTTAATTAGATAAACAAAATCCTCTCCATTTTTTGAAACTAAAGCATGATTTGGAATGGTTAAAATCTCTTCTCCTGAGGAGAGCAACAATTCAAATTTGGCTGTCATGCCAGCTTTAATTTTAGATCCCTTGTTTTCTACCTCAATTTCAATCATAAATCCTCCGGTACTTTCATCAGCCTGCGGAGAAATTCTTTTTACCAAACCATTAAAAACATCTTTATTTAGTGAAGTGATGGAAATGTTGGCAATTACACCAACAGATATTCTGCTTATTAACTCTTGCGGAACGGAAGCAACAATTTTCATTTTTGATAAATCTACAACTCTATATACAGGAGAGCCAACAACAGCCATTGCGCCTAAGTTAATATTCTTTCGAGAAACAAATCCTGATATAGGAGATTTAATTCGTGTATCATCAAAAGTTTTTTTTGCAGCACTCAATTGTGCCAACGCCGATAAATATTGTGCTTCAGCATTTGAAGCTGCCAATTGAGAATTATTAAATGCGAGTTCAGAAATATCTCCATTTTCAAAAAGTGATTTGTCACTCTGCAAGTTTGTTCTAACTATTTTTAGGTTACTTTCTGTTGATAGAACCTGAGCTTCAGCTTGCTTATATTGGCTTAGCGGAATAATGTCATCAACTAATGCAAGAGTTTGTCCTGCATTAACATAATCCCCAAGATGTTTGTTCAGTTCGGTTATTTTTCCCGGGACCTCTGCAATAATATCAACTGAATTATTCGGTATAAGAACACCAGTTAAAGGAAGCTTTTGTTCTGTTATACTTTTCTTCACAATCATTGCTTCTACAGAAACTAAATTATTAGCACCTTCCAATTTTTGGATTGCCGAGTCACTTTTTTGAGTAGGATCACTTTCTTCGCAGCCAATAAGTATTGCAAATACAAAAGAAAATAGAATCCAATATTTGAAATTCATCTTAACCCCAATAATTTTTTTGTTAGTCATTTTTCAGTTTATTAATATTTCAATTTTGCCGGTCAGATAATAAAGTTCTACAATTGACATAATAAAACCGTAGGAAGTACTAATGTTGTTTATGCCGGCTTCCTGCAATTTTAATTTTGCATCAATGTAATCAATGTTTGAAACTAAGCCTTTCTCTCTTTGGGTTTCAACAACCTTGTAGTTGTTTTCACTAAAAAGGACATTTGTTTTTGTTAAGTCTAATTGAGCCTTATTATTTATAAGATTATTTACAACATTTGTGAGAACTAGTTTTATGTTTAAAAGCTGATCGTTAAACTCCTCTTGATTTTTTTTATATTCATAAAAGCTTGATTTCAAAGCGGAGTAGTTCTGAAATCCCGAAAATATTGGAAGACTAAAAGTTACCATTAAATTTTTGGGTGAATAATCATCAAAATCAATAGTGTTGTTTTCTCGCCAGCCATAGGAATAATTTAGATTAATTTTGGGCATAAAAGAGGAATATGAATTTTTGTGTAGCAATCTGCTAATTTCTTCGCTCGATTTTGCTGCTGATAGCGAAGCATTTGCTTCAATCAATTCGTCGTCAGCTAATTCAATAATTTGAAGTATCTCTTTGTCGGTTAAATTGAATAATTTGTTTTTCTCAAATTGTAATCCTTCTAATATATTTTGATCAATCAATGTTTCATCTGTTATAGACGTATTGGTTAAGCGACTTAATGATAGGAAAGAGTTTCTTAATTCCGCTTCGCTTTTTATAACGCTACTTTTTTCTTGTTGGTATTCAATTTTCCAGCGTAAAGCTTCATTCTCAGAATACCGGTTCGCATTAAATAAGCGTTGAGCCTTTTCATAATTTAATTTAGATAGTTGTAAATAATCATTTTGGAGAGATAATATTTCTTTGTTTTGTAGAACATTTAGATAATTAGAAATCACATTAAAAATTGTTTGGTGTTTTGTGGATTTTGTCATTTGCTCTGATAATGTCTCCTTTTCATAAGCAATTGACAATCCATTTATAAGAACACCATTAAACAGTGGAAAATTTAGATTAAAACTTGAGTAATATGACTCTTGAAAAACAGTCTGTGGAATTTGTGAAGCTAATTCAGGCGGCAAATACTGTCTAAAATCTCTTTCGGCAAACGTCTGTTTATCTATCCAATTGTAACGTGAATCAAAACTTAAAGTCGGAAATAATTCTGCCCAAGCACGTTTTACATCCCAATTCGCTTTTTTGAGCGAGTATTCATTGGCTTTAATCAGATTATTACCAACCAATGCTCTACTAATAGCTTCTTCCATTGTTAGGTGTTTTATTGGCTCAGAGGATTGAGCAAATATACTGTGATGAAGAAACAACAAGAAAATTAGAATAAAAAGAAAATTGTGTTTAAATAGGAAAGCGCATTTAACCATTTTTGAATTCCTTTAAATGAAATAGCATTTAAATCGGTTTAATCTGTTAGAAAAAATATGAAATATGCTTAACAAATGTAAAATAAACGTTGGAATTTTAGACGTTTTCACACATTTATTAGTTCATTTTTTTTGTTTATAGTAGAACACTATTCAACTGTCTCAGTGTAAGCTCTACGAATTCTTTATAGTCCGTAGGTGTGTGTCTATTCATGTAAAACAATAAAATACCAACGGTTAAGTTTCTGAGAGTTTCCTTTTTTAATTCAGCTTCTTCTTTATTGCAAATTTTATTTTCAATACAATAATTCCACTCTTCTGCTGTAAGGTGATCTAAAAAAGAATAAATCATTTTAATTGTTGGATGTTTTTGACCAAGATCAGAAGTTTTTTCTAAATAAAACAGTTCAAATATTCCAGGATACTGAACAAAGTACTTCATAAAAGAAACGGTGATATTTTTAATTTTTGAATATCCATGTCTACTGTTTTTTGTTTCTAGTTGTACAATTTCTTCACACTCAAATTGAAAATCTTTAACACACTCAAAGACCAATTCCTTGATATCTTTGAAATAATTATAAAGAGTGGCATAGGAATAACCGGCTTCTTCGGCAATGTTTCTAACATTTACAGTTTTTAATCCTTCACCTTTTAAAATTTTTTTTGTTGCTTCAACAAAATAGCCTTTCATTCTTTCTTCTTGGATTGTTTTGTTATCCTTGTTTGTCATCGTAAAACCTCATTAACGTAATTAATATTATTAACATTGTTAATGTAATTAACGTCGCAAACTTAATCAAGAAGATATTTGAATGTTTTGATATAGATTAGGAAAGATTATAACGGAAGAGAATGAGCTATTGTTTATTAGGAATTCTTTTAAGGTGTTTATTCAACCAGAAAAAGTCCATTTATTGCTGTTATCCTATTCTTAACCAAACCCTTATTAATAAGAGATTGGTATTTTATTTTTGCTTTCCCAATAGGATAAACGCCCTTTAATGTTAAATCAAGTTCGCCATCAGCATTTGAGTCTTGAAAAATAGAAATGCCAAACTGAGAATATCCTCTTTTTTCCTTTATAACAAATTCGTTTTGGTAGCTATTGCCGTTTATAATGAGGGTTTTAACTTCATAAATAAAATTATCCTCACTCATGGAATAAACCTTTTCATTATTGGATATTGTACTAACCTTTCCTTGGTTCTCCAATATTTCTAAACAGTAATCATAAATTCTTTGAGCAGATTCTAGGGAAATATTTCCTTTGGTAATTTTATCAATAGTTCTATCTTGGTTAAGGTCAGTTGCAATAAGATCTTTGCCGTAGAGTTGATTGCATGATTGAGGATTGTTGGGACAGTATGAAGACCGAAGCAGGTACTCTTGACCTTCAAATGAGAATTTAAACTCCGCAACTTTTAGTTCAGATGAGCTTGCACAGCCAGCGAATAGAAAACCAATACAAAAAAACAAAATGAAGAGAATTGGTTTTCTGTGAAAAGTTACGTTTAGGTTTGTTTTTTGCATTTTCTAATCCCGTGAAATTAAAAAACGAGTTAAATAAAATGCAGATATTATTTAACTATATAAACTAAAATAGCATATTACAAACAAAATGCAAGAAAAATGGAGTTCAATGTCTATTATTTAACTATCTGCAAGTGTGGTGTTCTCAAGGTAAATATTTCTAATTATTAAGATGTCTCTTAAACAACTTATTAACAATAAAGTATTGATTTGTTTAATAACGTGTAAAAAATAACTTGACACGATGTAAATATTTTATTACATTGCGTCCAGAATATTATACAAACTGACATGAAGGAATAAAATGAACTTATCATACAGAGAAAAGATTATTTGGATATCACTAATATCCACAACATTGATTTTTGGTTATTACTTTTTTAGCGCTTTTAAAGTTTTTAATGATCCCGAAGTTGCGAATGAAACTTTAATCGGTTTATTCATTGGACTTGTAATTTGGATTATAATAATTCAGATAATTTTGCAAATTCTTTTTGCAATCGCTAACAAAAAAGAGGCATTAAAAGGTGAAGATGAAAGAGATAAATTAATTGAATTAAAATCCACTCGAGTTTCTTATTACATTTTAGTATTGGGAGTTTGGTTTTCTGTTTTTAGTATTCTTACAATTTCATCAACTTTTATTTTAGCGAATCTAATTATGTTCTTTTTTATCCTCGCAGAAATTGTCGGATATATAACACAGCTTGTTTATTATAGAAAAGGAATTTAAAATGAAGAAAGGTAATATTAGCAACAATATAAGAAAACTTCGTTTTAATAATAATGAAATGACACAGCAAGAATTAGCTGATAAGCTTGAAGTTTCTCGGCAGACAATAAATGCAATTGAAGCTAGTAAATATTCTCCAACGCTTGAACTAGCCTTTAAAATTGCAGAAATATTTAATGTAAATTTAGCTGAGGTTTTTGAATATAAAAAAACTTAATCTTACTTGTGTGCTGTGGAGAAAAAAAGATTATGATTAAAAAATCTAAGAAATAGTTAAAGAATCGCATAAAACATTAAAATAAATTATATCTCAAAATGAAATTAGAAGAATTAGGATTTACGGAAAACAACAAAATTGATTTGGATCTAAATCAGAGAAGTTTTAACCAAGCAAGAGTAATTTCTGTTAATAAGGAAAGTTATGTAATTAGCAATGGTGAAAAAGACTATTTCTCAAAACTGACAGGCAATATGTTATACTCAGCAGAATCACCAGAAGATTTTCCAACAGTTGGTGATTTTGTTTTATTTCAAAATTTTGAAGATGATTCATTAGCGATTATTCATAAAGTCCTTCCAAGAAAAACTTTGCTGAAAAGAAAAAGCGCCGGAAAGAAAATTGAGTATCAATTAATCGCGGCAAATGTTGATTATGCAATTATAATACAAGCCCTAGATAATGATCTTAATCCCAAAAGATTAGAAAGATATTTATCAATGACAAACGAATTTGGAGTAGAACCAATAATTCTATTTAGTAAGTCCGACCTTATTAACGACGCTGATAAATCTAAAATATTTGAAAGCATAAATGTGTATTTTAAAAAGCACCTAATTCTTACAATAAGTAATTTTGATAAAAAGAGTATAGAAAATTTCAAAAGTACTTTAAAACCAAGAAAGTCATATTGTTTAATTGGTTCCTCTGGGGTTGGCAAGACAACGCTGCTAAATAATTTGATTGGAAAGGAAGAGTTTAAGGTAAATGAAGTAAGGGAAAAAGACAGTAGAGGAAAACACACAACTACAAGTAGGCAGTTAACGGTTTTAGAAAATGGAGCTATGATAATTGATACTCCCGGAATGAGAGAGCTTGGAAACATTTCAATTTCTGAAGGTATTGAGAAAACCTTTGATGAGATTGCCGGGCTAACTGAGAATTGTAAATTTACGGATTGTACACATACAGTTGAAAAAGGCTGTGCTATTTTAGCAGCCTTAGAAGTTGGAGATCTGGAACAAAGCAGATATGATAATTATATCAAACTAAAGAAAGAATCAGATCACTATGAAAGATCTTATTTAGAAAGAAAAAGAAAAGACAAAGTATTTGGAAAACTTATTAAATCAGTATTGAAGAATAATAAAAGAAAGTAAATAGCTTTTAATTATTCTTTTCCAAAATTATTGAGCTAGAACTAATTGTAAATGCACTAAAATAGCCAAGTGCATTATTGCTCCAATTTGTTGTAGGGTTTGCTGGGGCAGTAGAGCCAAAAGGTCCGCCGGTTGATCTAGCTAAGGCACTTCTTAAAGTATTAAAATATGTAAAAGTCTGTTCATCAATAGTTAGCATTTCAACGGCTATTAAATCACCAGTTTTAAATTCTTCCTCATTGCCAAAATTGAAAAAGAAGAAATCAATGCTATTGCCATTTGTTAATCTGTCACTATATAAAAATATTCTGTCAATCTTTTTCCCGTTTTTGTAAACCACAAATTTGGTATAATCCTTCTTATCGGGATTATCTTTAAAGTAAACATGAAGTTCCAAAAATACCTTGTCCTTATTAAATGGTCGAGACTCAAGCTTGTAGCTCAAGCTATCAATTTCAATTGTTTCTGGAACAGATGAAGTTGCGCTATACTTTTGATTATTATAATTCACTTCTATTTTGTATTCGTTCTCTTTTGATGCAAAAAGGTTTGCATTTTTATACACTCCTGGAGATATTTCCTCTAAAGAAAAACTAGTACTATTATTTTCTTTAATTATAACTTCGGCATTAGAAAGTCTTTTGTATGCGTTTGGATTATAGTAATCAGTTGATTCAGTTATTGAAACAAAATTTTTATCAGCTGAATTTGTAAGATTAGCCTCAATAATTATTTGCGGACTAGCAGAATTAAGATCTATTTCAATTATTTCTTCGCAGGCAATAAAAATTGGAAGAAGAATTAATAAGAATATTTTTTTCATAAATACCTAAAATTAAAATCTAAAGTTAAATGTTAATGATGGAACAATTGAAAACAATGCTAGCTTAACGGCTTGGGTTTTTGTTGGATCATCTTTGTTTTCTTCAAAAGTAATTCTGTACGCATTCTCTCTTGCATAAGCGTTATATGCTGAAAAAGTTAAGCTCATTTCATTTTCTTCAGATCTATTAAAGTAATAAGTAGCACCAAGATCTAAACGATGATAATCTGGCATTCTGTGCCCATTTCTTTCCGTATATAAATTTACTGTTTGCCCATCAATTTCATACTTGCCACTCGGGAATGTCGCTGCAAACCCAGTATTATAAACCCAATTAGCAGAAAAAGACCAATTCTCGTTCATATTGTAAATAGCCACTAGAGAAACATCATGAGTTCGGTCTTGTCTAGCAGGAAAGCTTTCCCCATTATTTATAGCATCAAATTTTCTATCTGTACTTGATAAAGTATAGCTTAACCAACCGGTAAATTTACCGACTTTCTTTTCAACATAAAGCTCCATTCCGTAAGACCAACCGTTCCCAAAAACTAATTGAGATTCAATAAACTCATTAAGAAATATATCAGCACCATTTTTGTATTCAATTAAATTTTGCATGTCTTTATAATACAATTCAAGAGAGGCTGAATATTCGTTGTTTAGGAAATTTCTAAAATATCCAACCGACACTAAATCGGAAACCTCAGGTTTGATTAAAGCCGTGCTGGGCTGCCAAATATCCAGTGGAGTAGAAGTTGAAGCCGTAGATAGCAAATGAATGTTTTGAGTATTTCTTGCGTAACCTAAT
This sequence comes from uncultured Ignavibacteriales bacterium, assembly GCA_963704835.1. GTDB lineage: Bacteria > Bacteroidota > Ignavibacteria > Ignavibacteriales > Melioribacteraceae. The sequence goes on from CAVPHW010000001.1 coordinate 140,125, forward strand.
TTTACAGAACTGGTTTCATCTAACAAATAATTTACTGAGAGTCGCGGCTCCAAGAAACTATAAGATTTGATAAGATCACCCCTTTCATAAATTTCAGTATTGGTTGGTATTCCGAATTCATCAAAAGAATAAACCTTTCCTTCTCCAATTAAATTAAATGATGAGTAACGCAATCCGTAATTTAACCGAAAGAATTCTGTTACTTTCCATTCATGCCCAAAATAAGCATTTGCCTCAACCGCATAATTATCATCAATTTTCTTTGAATTAAAATTAGTATTACCTGTTACTGCTATTTCGCCGGGGAGGAAAGTATGATAAACACCGTTTAAGCCAAACTTAAAAGTATGATCAGTATTATAGTAATATTGAAAAGCTTGTTGAAAATTTATGTCTTTAATTCCAGAGCTAATTGTAGTTGATTGTTCTGCATCTTCAATAATAATATCATAATTATAGTCGCTATAGAGCAGCGTGGTATTAGAAAAAAGCTTCTCATTAAAAATATGGTTCCATCTTAAAGTCCCAGTTGTATTTCCCCAATCGAAACCAAATTCATCATTAAAACTAAAGTTGTCTCTTCCATTGTAGCCGGAAAGAAAAATGCGATCATTTTCTCCTAGTTTATAGTTTAGCTTGCCATTAAAATCATAAAAATATAAAGATGAATTTTTTAGTTGGTCATCACCAAATAATGGAAAAAATATATCTGCATAAGTTCTTCTTCCGGAAAAAATAAACGATCCCTCATTTTCTACAATTGGTCCTTCAATGGTAAGCCTAGATGATATTAGTCCAACTCCGCCATAAGCAGAATATTGTTTTGTGCTTCCATCTTTCATGCTTATATCCAAAACAGAGCTTAATCTTCCTCCATATTCTGGACCAGAAATGCCTTTTATAATTTTGGCGTTTTTGATTGCATCAGAATTAAAGACAGAGAAAAACCCTAACAAGTGAGAAGCGTTGTAAACAGGAGCTTCATCAAGAATAATTAAGTTTTGATCTGTTGATCCTCCACGAACAATAAATCCACTATTCCCTTCTCCGGCAGAAGAAACTCCAGGTAAAAGTTGAATGGTTTTTAAAATATCTTTTTCCCCAAATATTACGGGTACTTTATCAATTTCTTTTGGAACGATATCCGAAGTTCCCATCGCGGTAGATTTTACATTTTCATCAGCTTTCTTTTCAAGAATTACAACTTCATCTAAATTATAAGATGTGCTGGAAATATTAACATTTAGTTTCTTTGAATTTGTTAAATCAATTTGATGGGATTTTTTTTCATATCCAACAAAACTAAAATCAATATTATATTTTGCAGAGGGAATGGTAATTGAATAAAATCCGTACTCATTTGAACTTGTTCCGGTTCCTAATTCTTTGATATAAACGTTAGCGCCAATCATTGTTTCGCCAGTGTTAGCATCATAAATAAAACCACTTAAAGTTGAGGTTTTGTCACTTTGAGAAAAAAGAGCGTTAAAGAGAAAAATATTTATTAGCAATAATTTGAAAAACTTCAATAAAACTCCTATAATCACATTTTTAGATTGTTAGGTTAGACTTTTAAGAACAAAAAAAGTTTCTATAAATATTATTTATTTTGAATTAACGGGTTAATTAACTTAAAATTTGTTTATGAAGACAAAATATATTTTCATTAGGCATGTTTTAGAAATTCAAGACCAACGCAAACAAACATTTCACCACTTATATTTCAACTTCTTGTAAAACTAATTGCTACTTTTTCTTTAGAATGATATAGAAAGAATCGCCCTCGGACATTTCCGTATACTGCTTAAATTCAATAAGCTCAAAGTCACTATGAATTAATTTATGAATGGTTTCTTTTGTGTAATAAATAAAACGCAAACCATGATGGTTTTCTTCTTTATCACCATACCAAAACGAATGAAAAACTAAGCCATTTTTGTTTAACAGCCTTAATTGATGATTAAAAGAAATTTGCAATTCTTTTTGTGTAATATGATGCAAAACCTTGTTCGAATAAATACAGTCAAACTTTCTCTCGGTGTTTAACTTAACAGCATCTAACCTTAGTAGATCAGCATCAGGATGACTGTTCTTATACAATTCTAAAAAAAGAGTTGAAAAATCCGAACCAGTTATAGTATATGTTTCTGCAAGTATGTCTAAATCTTTTCCTGGACCCATTCCCAGCTCTAAAAGTGTAGATCCAGCTTTAAGGTGAGTTTTTAAGACTTCAATTAAGTCTTTCCCATCATAACCCATGCTCATATTAATATATTCTTTTATATTTTTTTTGTATTCAAAAAAGCTCATCTGGGTTCCTTTTTTACGTATGTATTGTTGGCAATTCGGTTAGGTAGTCATTAGTCCAAATATTATTCATTGTGTCCTTATCAACATTGCCACCAGATAAAATAACCAACACTCGTTGTTTTGTTTTTTGTGACATCAACCATTTTATAACACCTACCATTGCCATAGCACTAGTCGTTTCAATTTGTACTTTTAACAAATGAGTTAACCATTGAGTCCAATAAATTATTCTCTCTTCTTCAGCTTCAAAAAAATCATCTAGCTGCTGTAGATAGTTAAAAGTAATATCACCAACCGACATTGTTCTTGCTCCATCTGCTATTGTGCTTGGTAGCTCAGTCAATTTTTGAATGGAACCTTTCTGGATTGACAAGAAAGCATCATTTGCATTTTGGGGCTCAACACCAACAATTTTAGTTTTGGGAGATATACCTCTAGCTGTAATTAAGGTTCCAGAAAGCAGACCACCACCGCCGCAAGGAGCAAAGACAGCATCAATATTCTCTAATTCTTGGAAAGCTTCATAAGCAGCTGTTCCTTGACCGCAAATCACTTCGTCGTGATTAAATGGAGGTATCCAATAGACTCCATCTTCTTCTTGAAGCATCGATTACTTTTTGATCAGCAATTACTCGGTTTTCAGAAAAATCAATTTTTGCTCCATAATAAAGCGTAGCCTGTGCTTTTACCTTTGAAACATTTTTAGGCATATAAATAGTTGAAGATATTCCAAATACCTTTGAAGCCATAGCAATAGCTTGGGCATGATTCCCAGAACTATTGGAAATTATATGTTTTGGCTTGTTGTTGTTTTCTATCAACCAGGCAACTGTATTAATTCCTCCGCGGATTTTAAATGAGCCAATCTTTTGAAGATTCTCTGCTTTAAAAAATATATCATGCCCTAAAAATTTATTGAGAGTCTGAGAAGATAAAATAGGAGTTTGGTGGACATAGCCATTTATTCTTCTATTTGCATCTTCTATATTTTTAAGTGAAAGCTTTGTCATGGATTTGTAATAATAGTGATTAGTGTACCGCAGGCATAAGCCTGCGGCTAAGGATTAATTAGAAAATTGTGTTTTGTGTAGTTCATCAATAGAGCTTAATATCAATTTAATTTTTTCTATTTTTTCAGAAGGTTCATCTTCGCTAGGTTTCATTTTTAATGCAGAGGAAAAATGATTCATCGCTTTTTGGTAATCTTTTTCAGACAAATATTTATTCCCTTTTTTGATATTTTCTAAATAAGAATTATCAATATTGGTTTGGATTTCTTTAACCTTTATTGCATCTCCGCCTTCTTTTGCCATCAAGTTGAGGAATTCTTTTGGGTACCCAACTCTTTTGGGCTTTCCGAATTCATCCTTTACAACGCCATCCATATATTTCATATTAAGAAATTCAAAAAGTTTTTTCCAGGCATTATAAGTATTTAATCCGGACACATTTGAATATTCTGTCAAGAAATTTATACACTCTCCTTTTGAGTTTTTTAACAAAGAAAGAGCAGTATTCTCTATTGTTGCTTGATTTGTTAAAAATCCTCCCTCCAATTCATTTTGCTTTCTTACAAGATCATCTATTGCCAAAGAATAACGGGGATAAACAAAGTTAGAAACTGCATTAAATACCCAGAAAGCTGAATCCCAATTAAATTCACCCAGAGAAGCTAGTTCTTCTCTAAAATTATAAGGGATTGAATTAATTGAGCAGTACATCGGAGTGTAAACGGTCATATAAGTATCGTCAAGTCCAAACCAAAGTACGCCACCAATTTCGTTGGGTAAATGGGCGCGTGCTTGAGATACAAAAGAAAATCCGGTCTGATATGTTGAGATTGGTCGTTCATTAAAGTACTTTTCATCATTAACTGTAAATGTAAGCGGACTGCAACGATAGGGCATATTATATGAACCAGCAGCAATACCTTTTGTCATATCTAGGTCTGTTCCTTCATAATGATCTCTCATTAATTGCATTACATCATGCACAGAAATTTTGTTTTCCGGTTTAATCCACAAAGGCATCCGTTCCACAGATTCTCCTTTTATGTAATTTAAGTATTTATCCATGTTTTTGTTAACTCTTCTAAACATCGACCAAACTCTTGCATCGCAAAATCTTATTCCACCAAAATCTAAAGGATTATAAGCTGCTGCAAAATCAAAATCCTCGTCTTTTCCATTAAAATATTCTTTCTCTCTAGCAAATGAAATAACATCTTTAGAGTAAAGACAATTTTCGGGGTCATTTAATGGAAATGTTGTGATGCGCGCCTGGTTAGCATGACCTGAAACAAATCCATCGGGAATTTTTCTTGCAACCCAAACAGCACCAGTGTTTCCTTCACCCTTTCCACTCATTTCAAGAATCCACGCCTCATTTTTATCACCAATTGAGAAGGATTCCCCTGAACTGTAATAGCCAAATTCAGAAACAAGATCGGTCATGATTTTAATTGCCTCTCTTGCTGATTTTGATCTTTGCAAAGCAATATACATTAAACTTCCGTAATCAATCAATCCTTTACTGTCTATTAACTCGTCTCTTCCACCAAAGGTTGTTTCGCCAATAACTACTTGGTGCTCGTTTATATTGCCAACAACATTATAAGTAACTTCAGCTTGGGGAATTTTGCCCAAATATTTGCCTGTATCCCACTCATAAATTTCTAATGTTGCGCCTTTGGGATAAATTGCAGCTTTGAAATGATAAAGTTCGCCGTACAATTCATATGAATCAGCCGAATATGTAATCATAACAGAGCCATCTGTGCTAGCTCCTTTTGTTACGATAAGATTTGTACAAGCGTTAATTTTAAAATTGAACAAAAATGAAACAGTTAGGATAAGAAAAAACAATTTATTTTTAATCATGATTCTCTTCTTTTAGTGGTGAAGTACTATTTAATATATAAGATTAAAAGTTAGCCAAAAGGGATGAAAAAAGAAATTGGACAGCGCACACCTTATTTCAGGTTGTTAATATCATCTAAAAAGTAGCAATATTCAAATTGAGTCATTCCAATTTTAGGATAATATGGTATTGCATCTGGCGCGGCGAGCAAAATCAGTTTTGCTTTTGGGGTAGCCAATTTAGTTTGCCGAATCAATTCCTTTCCAACCCCTTGTTTTTGATAATCTACGTCGACCGCAAGATCAGATAAATAAGTACAGTATTGAAAGTCTGTAAGAGAACGAGAAACTCCTATTAGTTTACCATTTTCCCGAGCAGTAACAATTAAATTGCCAAGTTCTAACATTTTTTGAAGCCTTTCAGGTTCACTAATAGGTCTTCTTACACCTAATGTGGACTTAACTAAAACTTCTTTAAATTCCTCTACTGTCAATTCCTTCTCAATTGCGTACTTAATCATATTGTTCTCTCATTTGGAAGGATTATTCAAATGAATATTTTAATCCAATTGTTTTACGAATATTATCCATAAGTAATAAGTTTTCTAAAGTTTGGCTTAACGGCATAATTGAGCTTTCTAACTTGCCGGCCTTCATACAATTAGTTGCTTCTTCAATCTGATATTCAAATCCAGAAGATTTAAATGGACGAGTTTCAACAAATTCTTGCTCGCCCAAGTAAAGAGTAGCTTTTGTTGCTCCCCAAAACATACCGTGGATTCTAATATAGCCTTTTGTACCATATATTAAAAAGTCATTCTCATTTGTTGACAAAAAGTTGCAGCTAAATTGAGAAACGGCACCATTGTTGTATTTTAAATTAACGGCAAGCATTTCATCAACTTTAGTTTCGCCCAAATGGGCAACTGCAGAAAACGATTCTGGGTTTTGCTGCATCAACCATTGAGAAATTGAAATAGGATAAATCCCTAAATCTAAAAGCGCGCCGCCTGCCAAACTATTATTAAATTTTCTATCTTCTAAATTACGTTCAAAGTTAAATCCAAATGTTGAAGTTAATAATTTTATCCCACCAATCTTCTCGTCTGCAATCCACTTTTTAACTACGTTATAAATTGGTAGATAACGAGTCCATAAAGCTTCCATTAGAAAAACATTTTTTCTGCTTGCTAAATCAATTAAGATTTTCGCTTCATTTGCATTTACAGTAAAGGGTTTTTCGCAAAGAACCGACTTGCCAGCTTCTAGACAAAGTTTAGTGTTTTCAAAATGAAACCGATGTGGAGTGGCAACATATATTGCATCAACTTTAGGGTCTCTTGTTAATTCCTCATATGAATTATAGCTTTTAATTGCACCATACTCTTTTGAAAAGCTTTTTGCCCTATCCAGATTGCTGCTTGCGACAGCATATAGTATTGCATTATCAACAACTTTAAGACCTTGTGCAAATTTATTGGCTATTCTGCCCGGACCAATGATTCCCCAATTAAAAACTTTGTTCTCCATAACTTCCCAATTTATTTTTTGTTAAAATAACTTAAACTAATTTTGTTTGCTACTTTGTAAGATAATACAACAAGCAGAACAGAGCCGAATATCAAAATCGTAAGTAGTATGTAAATCATTAAAAATGCAGGCTCAATTGGATATAATATAAAATATAAAGACAATATTGAAGTTATTATGCCAAATAAAAATATATATTTTCCAATTATAGAATTTACATCAAGCCAAATGCTTTCATTTTGCATAGTTTGCGGTAATCTTATTCCGTACCAATGATTAATTTTAATTTTTCTTTTAATAAGTGGAATTGCTAAAATTGCAAAAAGTATTCCGGTAAAGAAAATTATTATTAAACTAGTTAGCATGCTCAACTCCAAATACTAGAAAAAAAATCATAAATGAATAGCCTACTAAATTTAATCATTCTATACAGAAACTTTTCTGATAATTTTTTGGTATCAGACATATTATTTATCTTTATAACATAATTTAAAAACAATCACAAACATGAGAAACAACCCCATTATATTTTTAGCAATTTTTAGTGCAATAATTTTACTAATTGATTTTTATGCCTACCGGGGAGTTAAAAAACTTATTTGTGATTTAAGCAAAACGATAAAGCAAATAATTAAAATACTATTCTGGATCGTCCCATTTTTGCTTATTATTGGACTGGTTCTGATTTCACAAATTAAAAATATTGTTTCCCCCGAAGAGTATTTGATTTTCTTCCATTTTACTTCTGGAGCCTTTATTCTGTTTTATGTTCCCAAATTAATTTTCATAGTTTTTAATTTTATTGATGATTTGATTAAAGGAAGCGTGCGGTTATTTACCTGGAAAAAGGAAAAAAAGAATATTGTAACGGGGGCAAACAAGATAACACGCAGTCAGTTCTTAACTAAAACAGGTATTGTGATTGCCGGAATTCCCTTTCTTGCTCTTGCTTACGGAATTGGCTGGGGAAGATTTGATTTAACCGTAAGAAAATTAAAACTAAGATTTAAGAATTTACCCAAAAATTTTAATGGATTTAGAATAATCCAAATCTCCGATTTTCATCTTGGCAGTTTGCTGAATCACATTTCATTCGTTCAAGAGACTGTTGAAAAAGTAAACTCATTAAAGCCCGATCTTATTTTATTTACAGGTGATTTAGTAAATAATACATCGGAAGAAATGGAAAAGTTTTTACCGATTTTGAGTAAGTTAAAATCAAAACATGGTAATTTTTCCATTCTTGGCAATCATGATTATGGTGAATATGTTAGATGGGAATCTGAAGAAGCAAAAGACTCTAATTTGAAAAGGCTAAAGCAATTGCAGAGAGAAGTTGGTTTTGATGTAATACTAAATGACAATAGAAAAATTAAAATTGATGATGAAGAAATAGAATTAATTGGAGTTGAAAACTGGGGACTTCCACCATTTCCTCAATATGGCGATTTGAAAAAGGCTTTAACAAATGCTAAGGGAGAATCATTCAAGGTTTTAATGTCACACGATCCAACTCATTGGGACGAGCAAGTTTTAGAACATACAAATATTGATCTTACACTTTCTGGTCACACACACGGTGCACAGTTTGGAATAGAGATTCCGGGCTGGAGATGGAGTCCGGTAAACATAAGGTACAAACGTTGGGGCGGACTTTACTCTGAAGGCGAACAACATCTTTATGTAAATACTGGAGTTGGATTTATTGGCTTCCCCGGTAGAGTTGGGATGCCTCCGGAAATTACTTTAATAGAGTTGGAAAGCAATTCTTAGTTATACCTCTCAGGTAGGAAAGAACAAATATCAATTGAGGTTTTTGTCTCTGAAATTATTTCAGAAATTAACTTACCGGTCGCTGGTCCGAGGCTTAAACCCAACATTGCATGTCCGGTAGCAACAAATAGATTGCTGTAGTCATTGCTTTTTCCAATGTAGGGCAACCCATCCGGCGAACATGGTCTTAATCCATACCAAACATTTTCTTTATTAGGCATTTCTACTTTTAATTGAGGATAATAATTATTAAAAGAATTTACCATTCCTATAATTCTATTCATTCTAATTTTAGTATTAATTGTATCAATTTCCATTGTTCCAGCAATTCTTAATTCATTTATCATTGGAGTTACAGCAACACGAGCATCAACAAGAATTGAAGGAATTGTTGGAAAGTTGTTTTCTATAGCAAAATTAAAACTATATCCTTTTCCTGCCATTAAAGGAATATTTAGATTTAGTTTCTTCAATAAATTTGCAGACCATACTCCTGAAGCAAATACAAAAGAATCACCATCAAATATTCTTTGTTACACTTGAAACACTAATTACATTTTTGTTTTTAATATTTATTTCTGAGATTGCTGTATTGGCAATAAATTCAACTTTATTCAACTTTAAATATTCTACCAAGTTTTGCATTAAAATATTGGGAACGAGGTGAGAATCATTCAAATAGTGAATTCCACCGAGCACATTATATTCGCAATTTGGGTCAAGTATTTTTAGATCTGATTGAGAAAGAATATTTGTTTTGATTCCGTACTCGTCTGCAATTTTTGCTAATTTATATTCTTCCTCAGCAGTTTCTTCATTTTTGTAAAGCATTAACAGTCCTTTCGAGTTTAATTGAAAGGAATTATTAAACTCTTCCATAATTTCATTATAAAGATTCGCACTTAAAAACGATATGTTACGTAATGGTAAAATGGAGTTTTTAACGTGATTAGAATTAGCTTCTTTAGAAAATCGAATGCACCAGGAAATAAAGTCTTTATTCAGATTTGGATGAAACGAAAAAGGGGAACGTTTATTAAACATCCATTTAATTGCTTTTGGAACAACACCAGGAGCTGCAAGTGGAATTATATGACTTGGAACTACCAAACCAGCATTGCCATGTGAACAGCCGTGGTTAAAATTGGCGTTATCAATAATTGTAATTTGGTAGTTGAGTTTGCTTAAATAGTAGGCTGAAAATAATCCAGATACTCCACCGCCAACAATCACAACTTTTTTCATAACGAATGGTTCCTAGATTACCTGGAAGCCGTGTGCGTAAGGATCATCGTCATCAATAATAATGGTATTGAACCCTGTAACTTTTGCCCATCCCTCAATGCTTGGTATTATAGCTTTGAACTCACCAACACGAGTTTCTTCCTCAACAATTCCTGTAAAAGTTGAGCCAATAAAACTCTCGTGTATAAATTTATCACCAACCTTTAACTTGCCTTTATTAAACCATTGTGCCATTCTAGCAGAAGTGCCTGTTCCGCAAGGTGATCTGTCTATAGCTTTGTCTCCGTAAAAAACTGCATTTCTTGCATCCGCTTCGGGGGAGATTGTTTGTCCAGTCCATTGAATATGACTTACACCAGAAATTAATTTGTTTTCAGGATGTTCAAAAAGGTACTTCTTGTTTATCTCAGTTCGTATTTCTCTACTAAAACTAATTAGCTGATCGGCAGTATAGTTTTCAATTCCATTAAAGTTTTCTTGGGGATCAATAATTGCATAAAAATTTCCACCATATGATACATCAAATGACAACTCACCTAATTGTGGACTTTGTACCGTTAAGTTTTCTGCAGCCAAATAAGAGGCAACATTAGTAAGTCTGACTGATTTTACTTGATCCCCAACTTGATTGTAATCCACAAGAACCAATCCAGCCGGGGTTTCTAATCTAACTTTCCCTTTCATTTTTGGAGCAATTAGCCCCTGCTCAATGGCAATAGTAATCAGACCAATTGTTCCATGCCCACACATGGGTAAACAACCGCTAGTTTCAATAAACAAAACACTAGTATCATTTTGGGGATCACTAGGAGGATACAAAATACTTCCCGACATCATATCGTGACCGCGTGGCTCAAACATTAGTCCTTTTCTAATCCAATCGAATTCTTCAAGAAAATGCAAGACTTTTTTCAAAAATGGATTCGCCTTTCAAAATTGGTGCACCACTTATTACAATTCTTACCGGATTTCCGCAGGTATGCCCATCAATGCATTGAAATGTTTTCTTTGCCATGTTTCTTATATTTTCGCTTGAGTAAAGCTATTGTTAACCAATCGCCATATATTTAATGGGTTTGTGTTTTTGAGTTCATTTGGTAGAAGTTCATCGGGCCAATCTTGAAAACTAATTGGTCTAGTAAACCTTTTAATTGCATCAGTACCAACGGAGGTAAACCTCGAATCAGTTGTTGCCGGATAAGGACCGCCATGATGCATTGAAGAACAAACCTCTACTCCGGTTGGAACTCCGTTATAGATTAATCTGCCTACTTTATCTTTAACTATGATTAATAATTCTTTTTGTTCATTTAATTCTTTGGCTTCTGCCTGAAATGTAGCAGTCAGCTGCCCCTCAAGGCTACTAGCTACGGAGATCATTTCTTCATAATTCTTACATTTAACAATAAGTGAAAAAGGACCAAAAACCTCCTGATGTAAATCTGGATTAGAAATAAATGTTTTTGCATCAACAGAAATAACCGTTGGTGTTGCTAGTTCTTCTGAATCAGTCGAGCTTCCTTCAAGCTTTATGCCCTTTTTCTTAAGCATACTATTTCGTTTTGAAATATAATTTTGCGTAATTCCTTTATTTAACATTTTTCCCGGCGTAGAATTTCTTATGCTTTCCGAAAGAGAAGTTATAAATGATAGCAGAGAATCATTTTCAATTGTAATTATTAATCCTGGATTAGTGCAAAACTGACCAACGCCTAAAGTGATAGAACCAGCAAGATTTTCTGCCAGAATCTTTGTATTGTTTTTCATTTTTTCAGGTAGAATGAAAACCGGATTTGTGCTTCCCATTTCTGCGAAAACTGGAATTGGTTCTTCTCTTTTATTTGCTAAATCAAACAATGCTTTCCCTCCAGTAAAAGAGCCAGTGAAAGCTACAGATTTAATCTCCGGATGCGAGACTAATTTACTTCCAACTTCAAATCCAGAATCATTTAGAAATGAGAAAACACCATTTGGCATGTTTGTTTTATCGGCAGCTTTAATAATCGCAGAAGCAACAAGTTCGCCAGTTCCCGGATGCGACGGATGTGATTTTACAATAACTGGACAACCAGAAGCTAGTGCAGATGCAGTATCGCCACCAGCTGTAGAAAATGCTAATGGAAAATTACTTGCGCCAAAAACCACAACTGGTCCAACAGCTTGTCTAAATTTTCTCAAGTCGGATTTAGGAATTGGTTCTCTTTCTGGCAGTGCGGTATCAATTGTAGCTTCCACCCAAGAACCTTCTCGCAAGAGTGAGGCAAACATTTTAAGTTGATTAACTGTTCTTCCTCTTTCTCCAATTATTCTACCTTCTGGCAAAGCTGATTCGGACATCGCTGTTTTAATTAGTTCATCACCAAGACTTAAAATTTCTTCGGCTATTACATCAAGAAATTGTGCTTTTTGCTCTCCAGAAAAATTCTTGTAAACAGAAAACGCATTCTTTGCTAATTTAACTGACTCGTTTACCTCTTCTTCTGTAGCGCAAAAAAAAGTTTGATCATGCATATTAAAATCAACTGGATTGTAAGCATGAAATGTTTTTCCACTTAAGTTTGAAAGTTTATTGCCAATATAGTTCTTACCAGTTATCATTTAATTGTCCTTTATTATAATGCTTTTATAGTCAGGTAATTCTGGTCTCACTTTTAGAGCTTTTTCAATTGTGATTATTACCGATTCACGTTCGGCTCCAGAAAGGGCTAGTCTTGGTGCTCTAACATACTCGGAGCCAATACCAGTATAAACTTCTGCTAATTTAATATTCTGTACAAGTTTTGAATTAATGTCTAATTCGAGCAATGGCAAAAACCATCTAAAAATTTCAATTGCTTCTTTTGTTCTTCCAGATTTTGCCAATCGGTAAATTGCAACGGTTTCTCTAGGAAAAGCGCAAACCAAACCGGCAACCCAACCATCGGCACCCATTATTAGGCTTTCTAAGGCAAGGGTATCAACTCCGCACAAAATTTTATATCTATCGCCAAACTTGTTTATCATTCTTGTAACATTGGTTGTATCCCTAGTTGACTCTTTAACAGCATTAATGTTTTCACATTCTAATAGTTGATTAAACATCTCAAGTGTTACTGGAATTTTATAATCAATTGGATTGTTATAAATCATAATTGGCAGTGTAGTAGATTTTGCCACAGTTTTGAAATATTCAACAGTTTCATAGCTGTCTGCGGCATATCTCATTGGCGGCAAAAGCATAAAACCATCAATTCCATTTTGTTCAGCTTCTTTTGCAATTCTTACAGCTTCGGATGTTGATTGCTCGGCAATATTTAAAATTACTGGAATTTTTCCCCCTACAATTTTTTGGGTTTCTGAAACTAATGTAGATTTTTCATCAGCAGTTAAGGTTGAAGCTTCACCAAGCGTTCCACCTAAAACAATTCCATCAATACCAGCATCAATTTGCTCAGCCATATTTTTAGCAAAAAGATTCATATCAAGCTTGTCGTCTGCTGTAAATTTTGTTGTAATTGCAGGATAAACACCTTTCCAATTAACCTTCATTTTATCTCCAAATATTATTCATGTAGAAAAAATACAATTAACCAGACAAAAAGTCTTAATCTAAATTTGCAAAAACTAATACTAATTTTGCACATTATTTATATATTTAGCTTTTATTAGTCAGAATAGTATAAAAATGAAAGCATTATCCTTCAAAATACCAAAAACAATTAATGAATCGATTAGGGTTCAGGTTGATCACCAACCATACTTTTACGATAGTTTCCACTATCATCCAGAGGTTCAAATCTCTTATATTGTTGAAGGAACCGGGACAAGAATTATAGGCAATAGTATTGGGCGATTTAATAATAATGAGCTTTATGTAATTGGTTCTAATATTCCGCATATTTTTAAATCAGATAAATCTTATTATGAAAAGGGAACAAAACTTTCACATGCAATTTCTTTTTATTTTACCGAAAATGCGTTTGGCGAACAATTTTTTAATTTACCTGAAACTAAGGAATTAAAAGAGTTGCTGGGGAATTCAAAAAAAATAGTTTACTTCGAAGGAAGCGCAGCGTTAGAGATTAAGAATGAGTTTATGCTAATCACAAAAACTGAAGGATTCGAAAAAATTCAAATGTTTTTAGGCATACTTTATAAAATTGCCAAAATGCATGACCAGAAACTTTTAAGCAAAACAGCTTATGAGCAAAGAAATACTGAAAAGTATGGCAATAGAATAAATAGCATATTCGATTATGTAATTAATAATTACGAAAAACCTATCTCCTTAGAAAGAGCTTCGGAGATTGCTAATCTTTCAACAACAGCATTTTGCAGATTTTTTAAGGAGAGAACTAGAAAATCTTTTATGGAATTTGTAAACGAAGTTAGGGTTGGGGAAGCTTGTAAGTTATTAGCTAATCGAGATCTAAACATATCTCAAGTTTGTTATGAAGTTGGTTTCAATAATATCTCCAACTTTAATAGAAAGTTTAAAGAGATAATTAATCTAACCCCAAAACAATACAGACACACATTTTCCAGAGAGGATTAGTATTTAATCAGGTGATCTTTTTATATTCTTACTCTTACTTTTTCTCTTACTCTTTCTCTTAATCTTATTCTTAATCTGCTTCTATTAAAAACGAGTATGATTATGAGTAAGAATAAGATCAATAAATAACTCAAATATTAATTTGTGGCGCACAGCCTCATGCTTTTTAAGATAAACGTTACTCAATTTAAAACACTAAAGCGTAAAATTTTCTCTCGAAATTTTTCAAATAAATCAAAACCAATTCCTAAGCCAAGACCTATTAGTGAAGCATATCTGGCATTTATGAATATTGCGGAAAGCGGATCTATGTTTGGACTAGTTGTTAATAGAACAAGTAAAATTGTGGCGAAGATATTAAATACTCCAAGAAATAATGACAATGCTAATGCTCTAATGAACAAAAGCGAATAGGAGTATTTTTTAAGAAAGAATAGATATAAGATTAGACTGCTGTATATGCAAATAAAAAATACCAGATCTCGCAGATAATATATTAGTAGTGGTTTTTTACCAAGCAAAATCAAATTGATAATAAAAAGTAAACCACCTACAAAGCCAGCTTCCTTCTTAGTCCCGTATTTATAAAAACTAAAGAAAATTGCTCCAACCAACCCAAAAGAAGTTATCTGCAATGCATGGGAGTAAAAATTGAAAATATTAGTACCAAAGAAGATCAATCCAAGAATAATACATATAGAGAATCCTATTATAGAATTAAATGAAATGTTTACAATTTTGTTTTTCATGATTCACACTCATTTTTGTTTAGCAAACATTAAAGTTTTCTTAACATATATTTATTTACTATATAAGGCGCAATTAAAATACAGATTAAAAACAATCCCCAAGTTTTTCCTTCAAGTAGATTGTAATCTGCCAAAAGTTTTTCTAAAGGGTGACCCATAACTAATCCACCAAAAATGAACTCAAAAAGAATTGTTAGAATAAACCATAATACACCTATCTTAATTGTGTCGATTGAAGTATAAGCAGCTTTGGTTTTTTTTAAGAACAAGTATGTGATGCCAATAATGTAGAAAAAGGCGAGTGGTAAAAGTAATGCACGGGCAAGATTTCCATTTAATCCCGTTGCTGGGATAAATATTATTTCTCTGAAGGCTCCAAAGAAAATAGTAATTATGGCAAAGACTAACCAAATACTAAAAGGATTGAAAATAAATTTTCTTCAATGAATTATTATTAAAAAAAAGGAACATCGAAATCCTCCTTTTTATAACTGAAAATTAATATGGTGGAACTCCTGCTTGTCTGACTTTGCAGAACATTCATTGTCCAAAGGTTATAATTTTTTGAACTTTCCAATAACATTATCAACATGTCTCATTCAACATGTAATTTTTGTTGCTCATTTAGCATTAAAATTCATAATGAATCTAATAATTATATGAGTAATAATAATAATTTGGAAAGCGAAAAACCATTTAGTTGTTATTCAAACAGGATGTTCAATCTTTATTAAACGAATTTAGGAATGGTAAAGGAGAATGTACTTCCTTCCTTTGGTTTACTAGTAATGCTAATTTGTCCTCCATTTTTTTCAACAAACTCTTTACAGATAATTAGACCTAAACCGGTTCCTGTTTCATTGGAGGTGCCGATGGATTTTTGAGAGATACTAATTTTAAAAAGATTTTTTATTGTTTGTGCATCCATTCCTTGTCCGGAATCACTAACACAAATTTTGTGTTGATTTCTGTCATCCAAATAATCGACATTAATCGAACCACCACTTTTTGTAAATTTTATTGAATTAGTTAGCAAATTTCTTAATACCGTTCTTATCATATCCTGGTCAGCATATGCAGGCAAATGAGTAACGACATTGTTTGATAAAAGAATATTTTTCTTTTGTGCCATTGGTTTAAAAAATTCAATACTTTCATGAACTAGTGTTTTTAAATCAATTTGCTCTGGACAATATTCAATTCTACCAGTCTTTGCACTGGCCCAGTGTAATAAATTTTCTAATAGTTGATAAGAGTTTTTAGAAATTTTAATAATATTATTTAAATATAATTTTCTTTCATCATCAGATAATTTTTCGTAATCTTTTTCAAGTAGCTCGGCAAATCCCAAAAGAGAAAAAAATGGGTTTTTCAAGTCATGAGCAATAATTGAAAGAAATTTATCTTTACTTAAATTTAAGTATTGAAGTTCCTTAGCATATTTCTGAATTTTAATATTTGCATTTTTTAAATCAGTAATATCCCGAGACATACCAACTAGCCCAGACACATTACCTTTGTTATCTAGAACAGGGACCTTAGTTGCAGTAACCCATTTAGACTTCCCATTTGCCAATTGTATATATTCTGCTTTTGATATCAAAGATTTTTTCGTTTTAAATAATTTTACTTCATCATTAAAAGCATCTTCTGCATGTTGAGTTCTAAAAAAATCGAAATCAGTTTTCCCAATCGCCCCATCACAATTATTTACTCCCAACAATTCTGCTTGGGCTTTATTGATTCTGATAAATTTTGAATCCAGATCCTTAAAGTAAATCGTATCTGGAATATTATCCATCAAGGTCTTTAGCAAATATTTTTCGAGTTCTAATTCCTCTTCATGTTTTCTTTTTTTAGAAATGTCCTTTGCTGTTATTAAAATTGACTTGCGGCTATTAATTTCAAAATATTGAATAATTAGTTCAACCGGAATTCTTTTACCCTTCTTTGTTACCAAAGTAGTATCAAGATTGATAAAGTTGAGCTGGGTTATGTTGTTAAACTGTTCTTTAAAATTTATCTTTTCGGATTTAGCAAGAAGGTCTTGTATGCAAGTTATTTTAAATTCTTTATTTGTATATCCATAAAATTTGGAGGCACTATTGTTTACTTCTTTTATTTTTCCGTTCAAGTCCGTAACAAATTTTGCATCACCAGAAACATTAAACAAATTCTTGTACTTACGCGTAGAATCAGTAAGGCGTTTTATGCGCTTTTCATTTTCGCTAACTTCTTTTGTAAGTTCTAAAACGGTTCTATTTTCTGACATTATAAAAAAATTATTTAATTGAATATTATTTGTTACATCATCGGCTCTTTTTGTCTGTTATTTAATGAGTTAGAGGTATAAAAACAATCATACCGTGTGTCTTGTTTCGGGTTTTATCATTGTCAAGATTTCTTTGATTTTGGAAAGTTTAGGGAAGAGTAATTAGCAAAAAACTTACTTAAGTAAACATGCTAAGAATTACAACTTAAGCTATTTCTTATATGAAATAAATTATTATGAAGTTTGTGCTGCGATAAACGGGTAACGAAAGGGTTTAATGGGTCGTCATTATTAATTACCAAATCAGAATTTTTCTTTGGAGTATGTTTTTGGAGATACAATTCTTGGCCCGGAATGTATCTGTCTTGATAAAGTTTCACTACATTATCCGTTCCGCCAAATAATTCATTATCTCTAATTATTGCACGCTGCATTGTATTCTCAAATGAGGCATCTATATAAATTTTATAATTCCAATAAGAAAACAAATGCTGGTTGAAAAGAAAAATACCGTCAAATATCAATATTGAATCCACAGAGGCTTTCTTAAATTCAACTTTTGTTTCTTGGTTGATTTTGAAATTATATACTGATTCTTTGTACTCCAAATTGCCATTGGGACCAAGTGGATCAATCAAATATTTTTTAATTGAGGAATAGTTATAAGAATCTTCTAAATAACCTTGAGGTGAATATTTCCCTTTTGTTCTTCTTATTTCAGGTGGATTATGAAAACCATCAATAGTTGTTCTAATAATGTTTCTACCAAATTTTTTAAGTGGCTCGGCAAGTTCATCGGCAAAAGTAGTTTTGCCTGCGTTACCGGCACCATCTATGCCAACAAGAACCGGATGCGGTAATTCAATTTGGTTTATTATGGTTGCTAATTCAAGAATTAATTCTGTTCTATTTGGAGAAGTTCGCATTTTTTTAAGTGATATTATTAGGAGTGAATTTTTTAAAGAAATAGTAAAATCCGGCTGTAATTCCAACAACAAACAACGCATCCAATATTAAAACTGATTTTATCCCAATTGTATCATATATGTTCCCAACCAGAATATTGCCAACCGTTATTCCAATTCCGAAATGCGATGCCCAAATTAACGATTGACCAGTTCCACGAAGTTGTTAGGAATGATATCATGAACATATTCTACTATAGCCACCAATAAAAGCGAAAAACTAAAGCCTTGTCCTAATCCAATATATATAGCATAAACCGGATCCGTGATACTACTGTATAATCCCATTCTAAGAGCTGTTACAACTAATGAGATAATAATTGAGACTTCAGGACCATATTTCTTTACAAATCGATATCCATAAAAGAAAAACGGTATTTCACTTAATGCCTGCACAGAAAAAACAATTCCCACAATATCGTATCCGGCTCCAAGTTCTCTTAAATAAAGATTGATGAACAAGTAAATGGGTGCGACAGCTATTCCATACACAACAAGTATGAGATAGAAAATTATTAGCGGTTTGTTTTGAAATATAAACTTATACTTACTTAATTTTACATGATGCGTTGCAATTTCCGGCACATCATTTTTATATAGCAATAAAACTATCAACATAAAAACTGAAATTACACTTGCAAAAGTAAAAACTAAATTGATGTTAAAATTTGCGAGTAATAATCCAACAAGATAAGTGCTAATTGCCCAACCAATAGATCCCCAAACTCTCAACTGACCAAAAGAAGAGCGCTTTTCATTTCTCACAAAAGTAATTGCTAAACTATCGAATAGCGAACCTATTGGCTGAATAAAAGAGGCCAAAATTAATGTGTAAATAATTAGCAGAATGTATTGATCGATAAACTGATAGAAAAACAAAAGAGTTGTTGAACCAATTGTTGCAAAAGTAGCAAGTTTCTTTATACCATATTTGTCACCGAGCATACCAAGCAGTGGAACGAAAATAAAAATTGCGGCTTGATATATTCCTCCAATAATTCCAATTTGAGTTCCTGAAAGCCCTTTGTTTTCTAAATATAGATTGAGAAAAGCCAGCCATGTACCTTGACTCATATACAAGAACATGAACAACAGAGATAGCAGTATTTCTGATCTTCTTGGTGATTGAGAATTGTTCTTAAAAATCAATTTGTTCTTTTATTTAAAAAGTATTTGTTTAAAAATTGGTTTACAAAGTATAATATAATTTTGTCTAAACAAAATTATCTAGCAATCATGGGTTGATTTTTTAAGTACATTTTTTAAATGCGTACTTTAATCCTCAAAATTTTATAGTTTAAATCTAAGTATTATCTTTTCCTTCAAACCATGCATGAGATAATGGTAAAATTCTTTAAAATTCGATAGAGGCGATTATGAAAATAACATTGTATATTTTAATTGTTATCACATTTATAATATCTGGCTGCAGTGAAAACTCTCAAAACAAGATCGATAAAAATTCCACAAACGAAGTTTTGAAAACAATTGGAAGTATTGAAAGAATTGACCCTTTGATAAATAAAATTATTCCGGAAAAAGCACTAATTGAAGTACTTGCTGATGGTTTTGTGTGGTCAGAAGGACCGGTTTGGATTGAAGAAGGGAAGTTTGTTCTATTTTCTGATGTACCAACAAATAAAATATTTAAATGGAAAGAAGGAGAAGGATTAAGTCTCTATTTAAAACCTTCAGGATATACTGGAAAAGATAATTCTTCTGAGGGCTCGAACGGACTTCTTCTGGATTTCAATAAAAATTTAATATTGTGTCAGCATGGTGATAGAAGAATGGCACGAATGGATTCGCCGGTAAATCTTCCCAAATCACAATTTATAACTCTTACTGATAGATTTAACGGAAAAAGATTCAACAGTCCTAATGATGCAGTATACCATAGCAATGGAACTATATATTTTACTGATCCTCCGTATGGACTAAAGGGGCAAGATGAAGATCCCGAAAAAGAAATTTCTTTTAATGGTGTTTATAAAACAGATAAAAAAGGAAATACCATTACTTCTTGATGACAAACTTACAAGACCAAATGGTATTGCTTTTTCTTCTGATGAAAAAACGTTATATGTTGCAAACTCAGATCCACAAAACCCCATAATAAAAGCTTATGATCTAAACAAAAATGGATTAGCTGAAAACGGAAAGAGTATTCTTTGACACAACCCCATTAATGAAAGAAGGAGTTACCGGATTACCAGATGGAATGAAAGTGAATAAAGACGGATATCTTTTTGCAACTGGTCCGGGTGGAGTTCTAGTATTGACTCCAGAAGGAAAACATCTTGGGACAATTAAAACTATTGTGGCAACAGCCAATTGTGCAATTGGTGGAGATGGCTATCTTTACATGACTTCACACATGTATTTAACGAGGGTAAAGCTTTTATGATTGCTGATTTTTATTAAAAGATGATCAAATAAATAATAGAAAATAAAATTAAGATTTTACAACAAATAAAAAGTAGCCAATAATTATTATTGTTGCAACGGTAGTAATTAGAAATGTTGCAGAAGCTCCAAATTGAAACCAGATTAAACCCGCAAAAGAACTCGCTATCATTGTGCAAACACTTTGAAAAGCCGAGTAAGTTCCGATTGCAGTTGCTGTATCTTTATTATCAGAAATATTGCTAATCCACGCTTTAGAAATTCCCTCTGTTGCAGCAGCATAAATTCCGTAAAGCAAAAATAGTCCAAAGAAAATATAAACGTTATCATTAACTGCCATCCCAAAATAAACAACTGCAAATAATGTTAATCCAATAATGAACATTTTCTTTAATCCAATTTTATCTGCAATAATTCCAAGCGGAAATGATGACAATGCAAAAATAAGATTGTAAAAAATATAAACTCCAATTACCATTTGATCATTGAGGCCGGCTTGCTTTGCTTTAAGCAATAGAAACACATCAGAGCTGTTAAAAAGTGTGAAAGCCAAAAGTCCGGCAACAAGTTTTCGGTAATTAGTTGGGCTAGTCTTCCAATATTTTAGAAAAGAGAAAAACGGAGTTACAGTTTTTTGATTAACAACTTTAGTGCGCTTATCTTTTAAATATAGTGTTGAAAGAATAGCAAGCAATCCCGGAACAAATGCAATGAAGAATAAAGTTTTATAATTTTCCGGATAGTAATAAAGATAAACCAGTGCAAACGCTGGACCAAGTACCGCACCCAAAGTATCCATTGACCGATGGAAGCCAAAAACTTTTCCCTTAGTATGAGGAGTTGCCTCGTCTGAAAGAATTGCATCTCTTGCGCCGGTTCTAATTCCTTTTCCAAAGCGGTCAATTGTGCGGGCAAAGAAAATCCAAATTGGATAAATAAAAACTGCCATCATTGGTTTGGAAATTGCACTTAACGAATATCCAAGCTGAACAAAAGGAACTCGCTTGCCGGAGTTATCTGAAAGTTTGCCAAAGTAACCTTTGCTTAATCCGGCAGTGGCTTCAGCAACACCTTCAAGAATCCCAATAAGCAAAACAGAAAAGCCAATTGACTTTAAGTAAATCGGCATAATTGGATAAAGCATTTCGCTTGCCGTATCGGTAAACAAACTTACAAGTGATAAAATCCAGACGGTTTTTGTTATGTGTTTCAAGATGCGCTATTTTACTCTATATTCTAAAAGTGTGCTCAGATTGCATGCAATCTATGCAAAATATTTACATTTTCTTTAATTCATAAATATCTTTTCGTCTATCTCTTAAATTTCTAACACTTCCAAACTGATTTAATTGTCGTAAAAGACCAATATCAACATCGGCAATTAAAATCATTTCTGTGTTTGGCGTTGCTTCAGCTTTTATTCCATTTGCAGGAAATGCAAAATCACAGGGAGTAAAAACCATTGACTGTGCATACTGAATATCCATATTATGGACTTTAGGCAGATTGCCAACACTTCCTGCAATAGCTACATAGCATTCATTTTCAATTGCTCTTGCTTGTGCGCAATTTCTAACTCGGGAATATCCATTTTGTGTGTCAGTTAAAAAAGGTACAAATAAAATATCCATTCCTTCATCTGCAAGGAGCCGACTAAGTTCGGGAAATTCTACATCATAACAAATCAAAATTCCAATTTTGCCACAATCAGTATCAAATACCTTTAACTCTTTTCCTCTTTCCATGCCCCATACTTTATATTCATCTGGAGTAACATGAAGTTTTTCATAACTTTCAACGGTGCCATCTCTTTTACACAAATAGCCCACATTGTAAAGTCTATCATTTCTTATTTCGGGCATACTTCCGGAAATAATATTAATATTATATGAAATGGCAAGTGATGAAAACTTTTGAACAATAGTTGGAGTGTGTTTAGCAAGTTCCCTTAAAGCCTCTGGCTCAGTTAGATGATTGTTTTCAGCCATTAGTGGGGCATTAAAAAATTCTGGGAACAGGGCAAAATCAGATCTATAACCAGAAACCGCATCAACAAAATATTCAACTTGATGTAATAATTCATCTAAATCTTTATACGGACGCATTTGCCATTGAATTAAACCTAAGCGTACAACCTTTTTTGTAATTGATGCTTTTTTTCTTTTTTTCTCGTAGTAAATATTATCCCACTCAAGCAGTACAGCATAATCATTAGAAGCCTCATCACCTTCAAGATAATTCTTAAGAATTTTAGAGGGATGAAAGTCATTAGAGACCTGAAAATTTAAAACCGGATCGTGAATTTCTTTCATCCTAACTTTTTCAATATATTCTTTTGGAGAAAGTTCGCTGGAATATTTGTGATAATTTGGAATCCTTCCACCAAATGCAACTCCCTTTAGGTTTAACCTTTCGCTAAGTTCTTTTCTATAATCATAAAGTCTTCTACCAAGACGCAGACCGCGGAAATTGGGTTTGATAAAAATATCTATTCCATAAAGCATATCACCATCTGGTGAATGAGTGCTAAAGGTGTAATTTCCTGTAATATCTTTGTAGGTATGTTCATCATCAAAGTTGTCATAATCTACAATAATGGATAAAGCACAACCTGCTATTTGATTGTTTACTTTAATTACTACTTGTCCTTCAGGAAAAAGGGTTATTAAAGTTTCAATTTGTGGTTCTTTCCAAAATGAACCAGGCATATTTGTATAAGCTTGAACCATAGCTTCTTTTAATTCGTGATAGTCATCCAGACTTAAATAGGTCAACTCAATATTTTCAATATCTATCATAATTAATTTACTAACTCCTTTTTGTTTAATTGGATAAAATTTGCAGACTTGAGACAGTTTAACTTTCTTAAATTATTACAACCCGAATTGTTTTAAATGATGGTCAATGTGTTTGTAAAACATATTGTTCCATTCTTCCGAAGTTAACTTTCCAAAAGAGAGGGATTCTTTATTATTAAAATAAGAGGCTCCAAGTTCTTGCGTTCGAACAATATAAGCAATTAACCTTTTCTTTTCAAACTCAAAGTCCTTTTCTTCCTTGATTAAAAACTGTGAGGCTGTCGGTAAACCTTGTTTATATAGTTTTTCGCCAACTACACCTTGTTTAACAAAAAATTTTAATATTATTTTCATAAATGGATTTGGTTTGGGATGTTTGTCCTCATAGACCATTTCATAAGTTACACTGCAATGAGCTAACATTTGTGCAACATTCATTTTTCCCCAGACTCTTTGCGAGCTTGGAGAAAGTTTGTTGATTCTATTTATTACTTCATCTGTTATTGTTTTATCAAATATATTTTTCATTTATTTCCCTTTTTTTAATCTTTTGATTCCGAACGCAATGAAGGTTGCGATTAATACCATAAAAAAAACGGTTGTGAGAACACTTTTTATAATAGTGAAATAATTTGTTAAAGTTACTGAAAAGTTTGAAAAGTCCGGATAGTGAAGAAGTAGCGCTATAACGCCAATATTTTCCAAATAATCAAAGAAACTCCCAAATAATGGAATTAAACATAAATAAATTAGTGGTCCGTTCAACTTTTGGATTTTATTAAAGAGATATGCAAGAAGCAAACAATTACCTATTCCAAAAAGAAAAGGGTAGAGCATATCAACTGGAATTTGATTATATAAATATGCTGCTCGCCCTTCTTTCCCAAGGGCAAGAAATAATGAATTCACATATTCATAATCATATCCAGTCGGCAGCATGTCTAAAATGTTCATTCCACCAGAAAAGTTCATAACTTTTGGAATTGTGAGCAATAACATAGAAGCATAAACTAGATTTGTGAGAATAAAAAGTATTAAAACTTTCTTTCCTTGAATATTATTTCGAATAATTTCTTTCATTCTTTCTCAACACAATGAAAACTAAGCTTTAGTAATAACTTAATCTTTGAAATCTTTTACTTGATATAAAATTCAAGTCTATATTAATTTTTTGTTAACTTTTTTTACCTTAGAGTAGTTTTGTTATAATCAGTCTGTACAATTTCCTTAATTCCACTTAAATACGATGTT
Organism: uncultured Ignavibacteriales bacterium; assembly: GCA_963704835.1. Taxonomy (GTDB): domain Bacteria; phylum Bacteroidota; class Ignavibacteria; order Ignavibacteriales; family Melioribacteraceae. The sequence goes on from CAVPHW010000001.1 coordinate 164,816, forward strand.
GGAGTAAAATCAAAACGTTTTTCAAATTTACTGCTATCAAATACATAATCTCTATCGTATTGGTACATCATTTCGACCATCTCATTCATAATCGGAATAAACAATCCAAGAATTCTGACAAGAAATTTTGGTGTTGCTTGGTATTTAGGTTTTTCACCCATTTCTTTTGCTATTGCTTCTATCCATTCTTTACCTGTAAAAGGATTTGTAGCAGTTGGCAAATGCCATATTTGATTATATGCATTAGCAGTATTTCCCAAAAGGGCTGTTGCCATTCCAGCATCAGGAGTGTAAGTAAAGGAGTGCTTGAAATTTACGGAAGCCATCCAATTTGCTTTCTTACCGTTACTCAGCGGCTTGAAAACCGTTTCTGTGAGCATACTTGTGTTTTTAATTTTAGGACCGTAAAAATCTGCCGATCGAGCAATTAATGCATGTAATTTACCCTCATGGACCTTTTTCATTATCATTTCTGATATTCGAGCTCTGATCCTGCCTTTATTGCTTGGTGGATTGATTGGAGTTTCTTCGGTCATAAATCCCAAATGATTTGAATCGTACATATAGATATTATCGAAGAACACTAATTTACATTTCTGTTCAATGCAAACATGAATCACATTGAAAATGAATTTGGGCCAACTTTTCTCCCAAACTTTTAGATTATAGGGAAATCCCACTGTCACATAAACCACTGAAGAACCTTTGATTGCTTTTTGAACTTCCTCAATATTTAATAAGTCTGCTGATAAAAGTTCATCAGTTTCATTAACTTTTTTGGGGTTCCGACCAACCAATCTAATTTCTGTTGTAAATTTTATTAGTGCTTTTGCAAGTTCAATTCCAATAGCACCACCTGATCCTAATATTGTCTGCATCTGTTTTCCAATTTAATAATGAGCAGTGAATGAAACATTTTTAAGGAGGTAAAGTTTTTAAAAATTTATTACATAATGACGCAATAATTATTAACAATATTAAGGCATCTTGAAAAGATGCCTTAATATAAATATGTGAAATTATTCTTCAATTGTACTTAGATCACCTTCCGGTAATCCTTGAGCTCTTGCCTTAAGAACACGCCTCATAATTTTACCACTTCTGGTTTTCGGTAAAGAGTCGACAAAAGTAATTGTTTCTGGTTTTGCAATTGGACCCATTTCATGTCCAACGTGATCTCTTAAACTTTTATCAAGAGCGACATCGCCAGTTAAACCGGCCTTCAAAATTACATACGCATGAATTGCATTTCCTTTTAGATCATGAGGTAACGCAATAGCAGCGGCTTCTGCAACTTGAGGATGACTAACAAGAGCACTTTCAATTTCTGCTGTGCCCAAACGATAACCGCTAACCTTAATTACATCATCGATTCTACCGATTATCCAAATGTATCCATCTTCATCAATTCGAGCAGAATCACCCGCTTTATACCAGCCTTGCTTTGCATAATCTTTCCAATAAGTATCAACATATCGTTTTGGATCACCCATAACTGTTCTAGCCATTCCCGGCCATGGATTTTTAATCACTAACTTTCCTTCTTCTCCAGCTTTAACAGATTTGCCATTATCATCTACAACACCAATCTCATTCCCGAAAAACGGTTTAGTACCAGAACCGGGTTTAAGTGGAGTAATTGGCAGCGGGGTAATCACAAAACCACCTGTTTCAGTCTGCCACCAAGTATCCATAATTGGGCACTTATTATCACCTATAACACTATGATACCACTTCCATGCTTCCGGGTTTATTGGTTCACCCACAGATCCTAGCAATCTTAAAGAACTTATGTCATGACGTTTTGGCCATTGATCTCCAAAACGCATTAAACCACGGATGGCTGTTGGTGAAGTATATAAAATTGTAATTCCATATTTTTCAACCATTTGCCACCATCTGTTTGGATAAGGATGATTTGGAGCACCCTCGTACATCATAACGGTTGAGCCATTTATAAGAGGACCATAAACAATATAGCTATGACCGGTAATCCAACCTGGATCAGCGGCGCACCACCAGCGATCTTCATCTTTAATATCAAAAACCATTTTATGAGTGGTTGAAGTATAAACAGAATAACCACCGTGAGTATGTACAAGTCCCTTTGGCTTGCCAGTAGTGCCGGAAGTATAAAGTATGAATAGCATATCTTCAGCATCCATAACTTCAGTTTCGCATTTAGTGTTTGATATAGGGAGAGAAACCAAATCGTGATACCAAAAATCTCTATCGTTTTCCATAAAGACTTCATGCCCAGTTCTTTTTACAGTTATACACGCTTCAATGGTAGGAGATCTACTAATGGCTTCATTCACAATTCCTTTCAAGTCATTTACCTTTCCTCTTCTCCAACCGCCATCAGCAGTAACCAGCACTCTGCTATTTGCATCAGCAATTCTTTCTGCAAGAGCTTCAACGCTAAAACCTCCATACACAACACTATGAGCTGCGCCAATTTTTGCACAAGCCAACATTGCAAATACAAGTTCTGGAATTTGAGGCATATAGATTGTAACAATATCTCCTTTTTTGGTCCCCATACTTTTTAAAATATTTGCAAATTTAGTAACTTCTCTATTTAATGCATGGTAAGAAAATACCTTAACATCACCAGGTTCCCCTTCCCAAATAATTGCAATTTTATTTCTTCTCCAGGTTTTAAGATGTCTATCAATTGCATTTTGAACAATGTTAGTTTTGCCTCCCTTGAACCATTTATAGAAAGGTTTTTTACTTTCATCAAGAACTTTGTCCCACTTTTTGTACCAATCCAAAGTTTCTGCTTGCTCTGCCCAGAATCCTTCTCGATCTTTTATTGACCTTTTATAAAGTTTATCATATTCTTTTACATTGGCGTTTTCAACAATAGAATCAATAGGATAAAATATATTGGGGTTTGTGGTGGGGGTGGTTTTCTTTTTTCCCATTTGGGTCTCCTATATAAAATTTAAGTACACAAAGTTAAATTCTTCTAAAAAGGAACAGCGTTATGTTTGAATTTACTTTATAAGAAGTTGGAATTCAACTGGGAAAACCAATTATTAATAAAAAAAACCTTTATGAATCAGTTTAAAATCCATAAAGGTTAATTAATAATCAGAAAAAAAGGAATTAACTGCCTAAAGTTGCAACCATTATGGCTTTAATTGTATGCACTCTATTTTCAGCCTCATCAAATACAATTGAATGTTCTGATTCAAATACTTCTTCGGTAACTTCCATTCCATCTAAACCGAATTTCTTAAATATTTCTTCACCAACTTTTGTTTCTCTATTGTGGAAAGCTGGTAAACAATGCATGAATTTTACTTTTGGATTCCCAGTCAACTTTACTGTTTTCATATTTATTTGATAAGGTTTCAGCAGTTTTATTCTTTCTGCCCAAACTTCTGCCAGTTCGCCCATAGAAACCCAAACATCTGTATAAAGAAAATCAACACCCTTAACACCAACCTTTACATCACTGGTCAGTGTAATTTTTGCTCCGGATTTTTTTGCAATTTCCTTACATTTATCAACTAATTCTTTTTTGGGTAAGATTTCTTTAGGCGCACAAAGTCTAACATCCATACCCATTATTGCTCCACCTACAAGCAAAGAATTTCCCATGTTATTTCTTGCATCACCTAAATAACAAAATGATATTTGCGAAAGAGGTTTGTCGCTATGTTCTAACATTGTCATAAAATCAGCTAAAATTTGTGTTGGATGAAATTCATCTGTCAATCCATTCCATACCGGAACGCCTGCATACTGACCTAATTCTTCAACTATACTTTGTCCGTAACCTCGGTATTCAATTCCATCATACATTCTTCCAAAAACTCGAGCAGTATCTTTCATAGATTCTTTGCTTCCAATTTGAGAACCACTTGGTCCAAGATAAGTCACATTTGCACCTTGATCAAATGCGGCAGTCTCAAAAGCACATCTTGTTCTTGTTGAACTTTTTTCGAATATAAGTGCTATATTTTTTCCAGTTAAAGTTGGTTTTTCGTATCCGCCATACTTTGCATCTTTAAGGTTCTTTGAAAGGTCTAATAAAAATTTTATTTCCTCTTGTGTAAAATCAAGTAATTTTAAAAAATTTCTGTTTCTTAAATTAAAAGCCATAAAAACTCCTTTTGCTGTTCTGCGTAATAATATTTTTTTTATTATGTTAATATATTCAACATAATTGTAATCACTAAATAAAAAAAATATGAAATATAAAAATACCTATGCAAAATTTGTAATAGCCGTACTTTTCACTTTTTTGTTTACTCCAAATAGTTTAGTAGCCCAAACTGGAAGACCTATAAAGGCAAAGAATGGAATGGTTGTTTCTGCTAGCTCTTTAGCCTCAAAGGTTGGAGTTGAAATTCTAAAAAATGGCGGTAATGCCGTTGATGCTTCTGTAGCTGTTGGGTTTGCACTCGCCGTTACATATCCATATGCCGGTAATTTAGGTGGTGGTGGATTTATGGTTTTACATCTTAAAGATGGGAAAAACACTTCAATTGATTTTAGAGAAAAAGCCCCAATTTCAGCTCATAAAGATATGTATTTAGATAATTCTGGAAATTATATTCCCGAACTAAGTCAAGAGGGAATTACTTCGGTAGGTGTTCCGGGAAGTGTTGCCGGATTGATTCATGCTCTGGAAAAATATGGCACCTTTTCTCTTGAACAAGTAATACAACCAGCAATTGATTTAGCAATGAATGGATTTTTATTAAGCGAATCGGATGCAAGATCGTTTAAGAATAGTTTAAAAGATTTTAAAAAATATTCCTCCTCAGTTAAAATCTTTTCCAAAGGTGGAGAACCATTTGATGAAGGCGATTTATTTATTCAAAAGGATTTGGCAAGAACATTAGAAAAAATTAAGCAGTATGGAGCAGATGGGTTTTATAAAGGAGAAATTGCTGATTTATTTATTGCACAAGTTAAAAGCATGAATGGATATATAACTCATGAGGATTTAGAAAATTATCAACCGGTTGAAAGAGACCCAGTTCAGGGAACTTATAGAGATCATAAAATAATTTCAATGGGTCCACCAAGTTCGGGTGGAATTGCCCTTGTTCAAATGTTAAATGTTTTAGAAAATTTTTCATTTGAAAAAGATGATTGGGGAAGCAGCAATTATATTAACAAGCTTGTTGAGACAATGAAATATGTTTATGCAGATAGAACTTATCATTTAGGAGATGAAGATTTTTATCCGGTACCAAAACAAAAATTAACTTCTAAAGTATATGCCAAAACCATTTTCGATAAACTAACCTCTTATGCAACACCTTCAGAGAAAATAACAACACAAATTCCTGTGGAACAAAACGAAAGTACGGAAACCACACACTATTCCGTATATGATAAAGAAGGAAATGCTGTAAGTGTTACGACAACAATTAATTCGGGTTTTGGATCAAAAATAGTTGTAGATGGAGCAGGATTTCTTCTCAATAATGAAATGGATGATTTTAGCGCAAAACCAGGCGAACCTAATCAATTTGGCTTGTTGGGAGCTGAAGCAAATTCAATTCAACCAGAAAAAAGAATGTTGAGCGCAATGACCCCGACTATTGTTTTAAAAAATGATAAACCTTATATAATTGTTGGTTCGCCAGGAGGATCGACAATTATTACTGTAGTTCTTCAAGTAATTTTGAATTGCATCGATTTTGGCATGAACATTCAGGAAGCAGTTAATGCACCAAGGATTCATCATCAATGGATGCCTGATATTGTTTATCTTGAAGAATTTGCAATTAGTAAAGATGTAAAAGAGAACCTTACAAAAATAGGATATAACTTTGGAGACAGAAATAGTACATTCAGAGTATTGGGGTCAGCCCAATCTATACTAATTGATTGTGTCTCTGGAAACATTTATGGTGCTGCAGATCCGAGAAGAGGTAGCGCTTATGCAGCAGGTTATTGAACGCCAAATGGATAAATAAAAATGAAAAAATATAAAAATAAAACCCCTGAAGAAGTAATTAAAATGGTTACAATTGAAATAATTGACCGTGCAATTAAACTGGGGAGAAAGAACAATAAAACAATTACGATTAGTAAAACATCTGGCGGTAAGGGGACAGATGTAAATGAATTAAATCCTAAAACTGCTGAAGGGAAAATTAACCTTGAAAAATTTTTAACTCCCATTCGAAGGCATTATACATTTTCCGGATTAGGCTCGATAGAAGAAAAAAAATCAATTAATTGGAGAGTTTTAAATTTACCTTTGGGAAGAAGACTATTGCTGGTTTTTCAGGTTGCAATTTCTTTTGTATTAAAAGGGACAGCAGTTAAAAATAAATTATATAGATGGATGGGTGTTCAAGTCGGTAAAGGAACTGAAATAATGCAATTGGTTTGGCTTGATCACTTTAGACCGGAACTAATATCTATTGGCGAGAATACTTTAATGGGAGCATTTACAAGACTTACTGTGCATGCTTACGAGGGATCTGGGAAATTTAGATATGGATTGATTGAAATTGGCGATAATTGCACAATTGGGGCAGGAACCGGAATGGGGCCAATTCAAATTGAAGATAATGTTAGAACACTTCCGGGAACAACTCTCTCCCCATACTTTTCAAAAATAAAGGAAGGTTCAATAGTTGGTTGGAACCCTCCAAATTTAAAAGAGTATAAGCAAAAAGATCAGACCTCGAAGACAGATGAAAAACCAATGGACTAAAACATCCAATTATATTTAATTAAATTATTTATGATTTCTCTAATTTTAAATTTATTTTGCGCTCATGAAATTATTTATTTTTATTAAAAAGGAGGGTATCTAATGTTAGTTAACAACTTATCGCAAAAAGGTAGTAAGTTAATTATATTAATTTTTATGCTTATTACATCTTTATTGTTAGTTAGTTGTGATAAAGCAAACGAAAAAGTGGATGATGCTACTAAAGTTATTGAAGAAGCTGCCGATAAAGCTGGTGATGCTGTATCTGAAACTGCAGACAAGTTAGATGATACAACAGATAAGTTAGTAGATAAAGCAACAGATGTTGTTGAATCTGCTGCAAAAAAAGTTGAGGAAGCAGTTATCAGTAATGCTTTTGTTGGAGTGTGGGTTGGTAAATTAGATAGCAGACTTGCAACACTTACAATTACAGCTCAAGAAGGGAACGATTTCGAAGGAAAAATTACTGTTAATTATAGAAACCCGTTAAAACAAGACGTTAAAGGAAATTTTAATCCAGAAACGAAGATTGTTACAATGGCAGATCAATTGCATAGCCGTTTTAAAGGTAAGTATAACGGTAAACTTTCTGAGGATAGCAAAACATATTCGGGAACTTTTACAACTTTAGCAGATAAGAACAGTTATAGTTTTAATTTGGTTAAAAAATAATTTAATAAGGAGAATAAATGAAAAGAATATTAATTTTTGGTTTGGTTGCACTTTTGGGATTAACTTTTAACGCATGCGAGGACAGTACAACTGACCCAGATGTTGTTGATAAAGATAAGGGGAGTATTGTAGTTACTTCAAATCCAGTTGGTGCCACAATATTTATGAATGATACAGATACAGGCAAACTTACTCCACACACATTTACAAATCAAGATTTGGCCATTTACAAAATAACGCTTTACCGCTTAAACTATGCAGATACTTCTTTGTTTATTGATGTCCTTGCAAACACAAATAATGAAGTTAACGTTGAGATGGTTCCGTTATATCAAAATTTTACTGAATCAATAAGACTTTGGGAAACTACAGGAACAACGGTAAACCAACCAAGTGGTTTAGATTTATCAGATGGTAGGGCTTATGGAACTTCTGATGCTGCCAACAGAGGGAAAATTGATCATATATTATTTCTCTAAAAGTGATGGTACAGTATTTCTAGTTCAAAGTGCTCACTTAAATGCAAATATGACCCGAAATACTTCCTTTAAGGTTTCTTCTGCGGGTACAAATTTAACTGATGGTGTTGATTCTGGAACTAAAGACGCTAGTTGGTCTTCAGCAATGAGTGATTTGGAAGATAAATATGTTTTCTTGTATGATGAAGATAAACATTATTCAAAATTAAAAATTGTAAATAGACATTTGGGTGCTGGTCCAGGAGATCCTTCTTGGGTAGAAGTTCAGTGGATTTACAATAAAGCTGTTGATAACGTTAAATTTTAATCCAATATACATTTTACTACAAAGGTGTGCAATAAAGCACACCTTTTTTGTTTTAGTGATATTCAATTCATCAATAAATTCGTTTACCACTGGTTCAACTTTTTACTTCTCAATAAAATTATATAGATTTACATAATTCTAACATCATTATTAATTCTTATGACAGATTTTTTTCAAAACACATTTGGGTATTCACCCTGGATTTCAAACCAATATATTGTATTCAATTACTCTTATAATATATTTGGCTAATTCTGGATAGAATTTTACGAAAAGCAATATTTGAAAAAATAGATGATATCACTATAAGATACCAGTGGCAAAAAATTGTTAAGTATGTTACTGTAATCTTCGTTTTAATTTTACTTACCAAAATTTGGTTTGGAGCATTTGATAATTTTGGGACCTATCTTGGTTTGCTTTCTGCCGGTCTTGCAATTGCCTTACAAGATTTACTTGTTAATTTTGCTGGCTGGTTGTTTTTCTTAATTAGAAAACCTTTTGGCGTTGGCGATAGAATAGAAATAGATGGAATTATTGGAGACGTAATAGATTTAAGATTATTTCAGTTTTCAGTAATAGAAATAGGCAATTGGGTAGGTGCAGATCAAAGTACTGGGAGAATAATTCACATTCCCAATGGCACAGTATTTAAGAAACCACAAGCAAATTATACTACTGGTTTCGAATATATTTGGCATGAACTACCTGTTCTCCTTACTTTTGAAAGTGATTGGAAAAAAGCCAAACTAATTTTAAATAATGCGGTTATTAAACACTCAATGCACTTAAGCAAAGAAGCGGAAAAGCAAATAAAAGAAGCCGCTAAAAAATTTCTTATTTTTTATAATAAACTTTCTCCAATAGTTTATACTTCTGTTGAAGATAGCGGTGTGCTACTAACAATGCGTTATTTGTGTCATGTTAGAAGAAGACGAGCTACAGCAGAAGCAATTTGGGAAGAAGTTTTAGATCAATTCGCTAATCATAAAGACATTGATTTTGCTTATCCAACCCAACGGTTTTATAACAATTTAACCGAAGGAAAGCAGATTATTAAATAAAGTTTTAAATAAAATTACTGTGTGGAATTAATTATCGATTAATTGCTTCAGCTAATGAGTTAGTTTTTGCGAAGCTTTTTTTAATATATTCAAATTAAATAAAATTTTATTTTTCTCTTTATTCATTTCACAATACTATTAAATATTATTTAATATCATAGCAGTGTTACTTTTGCTGATTTTAAAAGTCTAATAAGTTGTAATTATTTTTAAAGTATTATAGACTTGGCAATCAGTTTACAAATTAAATAATTACAGATATTCTATTTATGAATTTACTTTCAGACAAAGATTTAATATTAAATACGTTAGATGAATATCCGTACGAGCAGAACTCGTTTACAGAGCTTGTCAATCGTTATAAGCATTATGTCTTTACAATTTGTTATTCAAAATTAAAAAATATTGAAGATGCAGAAGACGCAGTACAAGAAACTTTTGTAAGAGCATACTTCGGGCTTAAAAATTTTCGTTTTGATTCGGAATTTAAAACATGGCTAACTCAAATATCAATAAACGTAGCGTTAACCGTTTTGTTATCAAAGAAAAAAACATTTTGGCGCTCGTTTGTAACTTTAGATGGCGATATTGATATGGATAACATTTACAGAACTACAGTTGGTGAGGAAAGTGAAAAAGAGTTTTGGAATGTTGTAGGCTCAATTCTTAGAAAGATGATTCAAATTTATAGAAAAGTTTTCATTCTGAAATATTTTAAGAATTTGGCAATTAGAGATATTGGTTCTTCTATTCAGCTTACTGTTGCTGCAACAAAGATGAAAGTAAAACGCGCAAAAGATCAATTTATTAAAATATTATTTGGCGAATAATGAACGAAATACCTGATTTATCAAGTGACTTTAACAAAAAGCTTGTTTCAAAAATAAAAAGAAATATCACTATAAAAAATTTGTTTAGCATAACAATAGTAAGCTTTCTTAAATCTTTCTTATCAATATTCTCTGTTTTTTTTCATGTTTTTGATAAAAACAAAAAAGATTTAGACAGTTAAAAATTGAAAAGCAATAATTTTAATTAGTTAGTGGGGAGTAAAAATATGGAAAAAATGAGAAGTTGGATTGAATTGGTTACAATCTCTGCTCAAAATACTTTTTCTTCAATTTTAGATTTTATCCCAAGTGTTTTAGGTGCTTTTCTTTTAATTCTTTTGGGTTGGATTATTGCAAAAATATTACAAAAGGTTTCGCAAAAAGTTTTTGAAGTAATTAATGTTGATCAAGTTTCTCAAAAATCCGGAATTGAAAAGTTTCTTGTTAGTTCAGGGTTTCCTAGTAAGTTATCATGGGTTCTTTCCCGCATAGTTTTTTGGACAGTTATAATTTTATTTCTAAATCCAATAGCTCAAATACTCGGATTTGATTTTTTAACTACAATTATTAATACCGTTTTAACATATATCCCAAATATTGTTGTTGCTCTCTTAATTATTTTATTCGGTTCTTGGGGCGCAAAAGTAATTAGTGGTTTAGTTCGGGGAAGCGCGGTTAGGCTTGGATTGGAATATTCAGAAATCATTGGATCAATCGCCGGAACAATAGTACTAATTATCACTTTTATTATCACGCTTTCTCAATTGCAAATTGAGGCCGATATTTTAAAGTATCTTTTGCTTATTGCTATTGCTTCTGTATCCATTGCGTTTGCCATTTCGTTTGGTTTTGGAACAAAAGATATTTTTAGCAATGTTATTGCCGGAGTTTATATTAGTAAGTCAATTAAACTTGGTTCAGAAGTTTCGTTAGATAACAAAAGAGGTATTTTAGTTGAAGTAGGGACAATAATTTCAACGGTTAAATTAAATGATGGCGGAGAAGTTAAAATTACCAATAGTCAGATTCTAAATAAATTAAACACATAAAGAACCAATTTTTAATTGAGTACCCAAACAAAATAACAGGAACAAAAAATGAAAAACATCCTTACAAAAAAAACATTAATGGTATTATTGATCGCTTTTGGCGTTCAATTTATGGTTAGTTGTGGTGATAATGGCGAAGCCGAAAAGAATAATGCTGCAAAATTAGCAGCAATTATGGATTCGACAAAACGGGCAACCGAAAGCATGGCAGTAATTCAGGACTCACTACAACAAAGAGTGAAAGAATTAAGCCAAAAAGAAGGTGAACTTCTTGAGAAGGTGAAAATGCAAAGTGAAAAAGAGTTGAAGAACACGATACTTGAATACAGCAATATGGTAAAAGCAGTGGATGATTCTTTAAACTTGATCACAAATAATTTGTCAGAATACAATACTAAAATCGAAAACTTGGAAAACAAAAGAAAATTTGTTGGAGAAACTAAAGAAAAATCAAAAGAAAATGTTGCTACAAATGTTTCTGAGTTAGAAACAAAAATTACAACGCTTAATAAACAAATTGTTGAACAAAACAAAAAAGTTCAACTAGCAGAAAAAGGTGATTGATATATTAAAGAAAAAAAATGATTTGTTAGATTCTGAAATTGATTACCACAAAACAGAAATAGATAATCTATATAAAGAACCCAAATCACAAGACAAAATAAAAGAAGTAAATGCTAAAATAGTTGCAATTGAGGCTGAAATAGAAAAAAACAAAAATTCATCCTTAGAAAATGAACTAGCTTTGAAAATGGCTCAAAACAGTATAGCTGATCTAAACAAACAAATTGCTGAAAAACAAAAATTATTCAAAACCGAATATGAAAAAAATACTGGCTTTGAAAGTTTTGTTAATAAAGAAACTGAGGCTCTTAATGCACAGATAAAGACTTTTCAAGAGAAGAAAATTGTTGATACTGAAGTTTGGAAAAAACTAAACTTTAAAAAAGAACTTCTTGCTAGTAATTTAGAAGCACTAAATACAAAGTTAGCTACAATGCTTGGAATTCCGTTACCTTCTGAGACAGTAAAAGATTCAGCAGAAGCAGCAGTTACAAAAACCACAGAAGAAGTAAGCACAAATAGTGTAGCAGATGAAGGTGTAAACAAATTAAAAAATGAAGCTGAGAAAAATGCAAATAAAGTTGTTGAAGAATTAGAAGCTGAAGATAGCGAGGGTTCTGGAATTACTTTCTATGTTATATTCTTATTGGTGATTCTTGTTCTATTGGGATTGTACTTTTTAGGAAAAAGATCTGCAAAGAAAAAATTATAAAACGAATAACTTAAATTTAATAGAGAGAAAATAATTATATGGAAAAATCATCAGTCAAAAAACCAGCGATTAAAAAAGTCGCCTCAAAAAAACCTGTTGTAAAGAAAACAGTAGTAAAAAAAACAACTACTAAAAAAGCTGCACCTAAAAAGAAAGTAGTAAAAGCTTCAACTGAAAAAGCTAAAGTAAAAGCAGTTACAAAAGAAAAATCTTTTTTTGCCGGATTTCTTGAAAATGTTGAACAAGGAGCAAAACTAGTAAAAGAAAGAACGACTGAACTAGCTACAGAAACATATGAGGTTGTAAAAAAAGGAGCAACAGATGCTTATGATGTAAGTTCTCAACTAGTAACAGAGCTTTATGGTTCTGCAAGTAATTATGCTGAACAGTTTAAGGAAAGAATAGAAATGAAAAACCTTAATGCTAAGCGTGATAAACTAACGTCTGAATTGGGAAATTATTTCTATAAAAACTATAAAATAGATGGCAACGCATTTAGTAAGTTTTCAAAAAGCAAAGGGTTTAATGCATTGTTAAAAAACATTGAAAAAGTTGATAGTGAAGTAGTTGAAGTTGGCAAAAAGTTATCTGAATCAAAGTAGCAGTAATGCTACTTTGTTTAGCTAATTATTATTAAAAATTTTATAATTAATCAAAAGAACGAACATGAATAAATTCGCATTAGTTTTAACGGTTATATTTTTAATTATAGCAATCTATTTTGCTGTTTTCAATTGGAATGTATTTATCTTAGATCTTGATGTTAATGTTGGGTTTCAGATAATTCAATTGCCTTTAGTGGCTACTATTTTTGCAATTGGTATAACCTTTTTGGCTCTTCAATGGTTAGTTTCTTTGCTAAAGGAATTAAATCTCGAAAAGAAAATCTCGAAAAAAACTGAAGAAGTTAATTCTTTAAAATATGGCAGCACTTTTCCAATTGAAGAAAATTTTACATCACTATCAAATAAGATGGAAGAATTGCTTAGTAAAGTGAATGATCTAACTAATAAGCCAAAAGAGTAGGTTCTGGTTAGTCATTAACTAGTGACATTGAGTTTTTATTTATCAAACGGAGTAACTATGAAAACAACTATAAGATTGACAATTCTCTTCGCCTTGATGATTTTTGTCTCTTCTTCATTCGGACAAGATTTGAGAGAATCATTATTCAAAGATGCCGATAAAAAAATGGAAGAGGCAAGAGCTGCTGCATTGGATCTTTTATCGCCGACTAAATTTCAAAAAGCCTTGGAAGATTTTACAGATGCAGAAGAGGAATTTACAGGCAATGCTAACCTAAATAAAATTAAAGCCAAGCTGCATAGTGCTATTGCATATATTAATGAGGGTATGAAAAATTCTGAAATGGGTAATTTAACATTTCGCAGTGTTCTTAAAGCTAGAAATGATGCGAGGAAAGCGGATGCATCAAAATATGCCTCTGAGTTATGGCAGAAAGCGGAAGAACAATTTAAAGAGGCCGGAGAAGAGTTAGAAGATGGCGATATGCAGGATGCTCAAGAAGAAGGCAAACTTGCTGAAGAGATATACCGTAATGCGGAATTAGCAGGAATAAAATCGGCCTATCTTGATGCTACCTGGAGATTAATTGAAACTGCCAAAAATGAAGATGCTGAAGATTTTACTCCAATGATTTATGCAAAAGCCATTGCATTGGTAACTGAAACAGAAAAAGAGCTGAATGCAAATAGGTATGATGCCGATCTTCCAAGAAGTTTAGCAATGCAAGCACAGTATGAGGCAAACCACACTCTTTTTCTTACTAGGTTCATTAAAGATTTTGAAAATACTGACAAGACAATGGAACAGCTATTGCTCGAATCGGAAAAACCATTATTACTAATTTCATCTGCTTTTGATTATGAAGCAAAATTTGATAAATCTACAATGGAAATTGCTCAGGAAATTTTTGATAAGATTTCTACGATTAAAAATGAAAACCAAAAGATGAATGACAATATTGCTGAGCTAAATCAACAGCTTGAAATAATGAAAGAAGAGCTTGGTGGCATAACTCAAGAAAAATCTGAATTAGCTGAAAAGATGCAAAAATTAGCAGATCTTAAAGCAAAATATGATGATGTTGGCAGTTTATTTACCAAGGACGAAGCCCTTGTCCTAAAAGATGGAGAAGATATTGTTATAAGGATGGTTGGACTAAATTTTGAAGTTGGAAAATCAACCATTGAAGCTGAAAATTTTAGCTTGCTTACAAAGGTTCAAAAAGCAATTAGACTGTTTACCGGAAACCAATTTATAGTAGAGGGACATACTGATTCTTATGGAAGTGATGAAAAAAACATGCAACTTTCTGAAGAGAGAGCAAATTCTGTTAGGCAATATTTGTTGGCAAATATGAATCTTGATTCATACGCAATTGGAGCAATGGGATATGGTGAAACCAAACCAATTGCCAGTAATGAAACAAAAGAAGGCAGAGCGAAAAACAGAAGAATTGATTTACTTATTAAGGGCTTGCAATAGAGACTTGTATTTAGAATAGGTGAATCTATATTAGAGCAACCATTGGTGAGTTGATTATTATAAGAGATTGGTTCCCCCCAATAAATCTCTTATGTGAAGGAATTTTTAACTCATGATGGTTGTTTTTTATTTTGTACCGTTACTTGTATAACTCCAACAATTTAATCTCAACTGATAATAAGTTAATTGTAAAAATAATTTTTGTTTTTAGCTGATAAAAAAATTAGTTTTAATCAGAACAAATTTTCTGATAACTATGACAGTAATATTTTCAAAAAAATGCGAACTAGCACTTCAAGCAGTATTATTTCTTTCCATTAAAAAAGAACAGGTGATTTTTAACTCACAGGAAGTTTCTGATGAGCTTAAGGTTCCTAAAGAGTTCGTATCTAAAATGCTTCAAACAATGACTGAAAGTGGAATTATTGGATCAAAGAAAGGGAAAAATGGCGGTTTCTATTTGGCACGTCGACCTAGTGAAATTAAATTAATTGAAATTGTTGAAGCCATTGATGGCTTAAGTGTTTTTAATAATTGTGTACTTGGTTTCCCAAATTGTAGTAACGAACATCCTTGTCCAGTTCATAATAAATGGGGAAAAATTAGAGACGAGGCATTTAAAATGTTAAGCGAAGAAACACTTGAAGAATTAAAAGAAAAGACGCTAAAAAAAATCCTTACGCTGTAAATTTTAATTTCTTTAACTGAACGAGAATTGCTCCAATCGCGGCTAAAAACATTCCAATTCCTTCTTGTGTAGTGATCATTTCGCCAAGAAAAATCCAAGCTAAAAAAGCAATTTGAATTAACATTGTACCATTTATAATACTCGATTCCATAGCGGTGAGATTTCTTAAAGTTAAATTCCAAATTGTAAATGCGAAAGCAGTATTTACTCCAGCAAGCCAAACCAGGTATATCATATTTTTATAGCTAATACTTGGAAATCCATTAAAAGAGAGACCAATTAGCAACAAAATGATTGCTCCAATTCCCATGCTTGTAAAAGTTATAATAAGTGGGCTAATATCTTTCTTTCTGTTTATATCTCTACCAATTATTGCCGAGCCAGCATTTGCTAGAACACCAAACAACATTACTGCTAAACCAAGCAGTTCATTTTCTAGAAGTGCAATCGGAAAAAAATAAGTCAGGACTCCAAAAAGAAATAATAGTGTTCCAATCCATTGCAAAAAGGTTGGTTTTTCATTTATTAAAATAATTCCTAAAACTGCAACAATTATTGGAGTAAGATTCAGCATCAAACTAACCGTTACAGAGGGTAGCAATGATAACCCTAAAAATTGAGCTCCTTGAGTAAAAGTGTAAAAAACAAATCCCAGAAGAATAATTTTCTTCCATTGAGATTGGCTCAGGCTCTTTATCTCCGCACGATATTTTTTTCTAAAAAATATAAATGGTAGAAAACACAAAAATGCCAATGAATAACGCAAACCAGCAAAAGTGATTGGAGGAATTTCAACCAAGCCCCATTTAATAAGAATAAAAGAAGTTGACCATAAGAATGTCACAAAAAGAGCTTGAAAAATTGTGAATACGTGACGAGGTTTACTTTCCATCAATTTACCTAGTTTTTTTTAGCACAATTATTAGATTTGGCGATTGATCTTCATAGTAAGTATCTTTAGTTAAACTTCCGAAGATCTCAATATTAAATCCATATTCCCCTGCAAGTCTTCTAAAATCACTTTCAGAATGTGGATACAATTTTGTTATAATCTGACTTTTCTTATTCTTTAATTTTTCGGTTTTGTCAATAATAAAATCAATATGATTTGGATGGATATTATATTTTCTGATAATAGAAATGTTATCGTTTTCAAATTCATTTAGCAAATACATTCCACTTTTGGGAAGTTTTGAATAGTTAATTACTTGAAGAATGATAGTGCCATCCGAATTTAAGTAATCACTAAGTTTCTTAATTAATAATTTGAGCTCTTCTGGAATAATATTAGCTATAGTATTTCCTAAGGAAACTATAAAATCGTAGCTTTTATTTGTTGTATTAAATTTTGTTAAGTCGGACTGAATAAAATATATTTCTACTTTATAATTTTCAGCATTATTTTTTGCCTGCTCAAGCATCCCTTTTGAGTGATCAACTGCGTGCACGACTAATCCAAGTTGAGTTAGAGCAATAGAATCAACACCTGATCCACAGCCTAAATCTAACGCATTTATATAATTTGATAAAATAAATTTTTTCAAACTCTTCGTTTTATTTTGAAGAGAATTTTCAAAATTTATCATAGCGTCATAATCGTCAGAAAGCGAAGTGTAAAATTCCGAGTTATTCATATTGTTATAATTTCTTTTTAATAAATGTATGAACCTCATCAGTAGATTTTGTCAATGAATATGATTCAAATCCTTTTTCCTTAACAATCTCAACTAAAGGTCCAGGGAAAAAAGGAGTTATTAAACAATATATTTCATTTTCATTTAGGGTCAAAATTTCTTTTATAACCTTATCAACAGGATGAACACCATTTTCTAAATCGGCTCTTGCATCATAAGTTATTTTGATATTTGCCTCTTTTACCCAACTTGGTATTTCTTTTTTGGCGGACTTATTTTCTTCCAAAACAATTTCTTCTTGTCCGACCGCTAATCTAAGCTGATTAAGTAATTCTGGCAAAGACACTTCTCCAACCTTGCTTACTTGTCGTAGGGTTGTAACTTTTCCTAATGTATTCCGTATTACAGAATTTTTCATTTTATTAAAGGAGGGAACAATTTCTATAAACCTATCCTCAAGCTCAGGATAGGCTTGCAATAATTCTGACACTTTTATTTCAGGTGTAATTTGTATTTTATTCATAATGTTATCATTTTCTAAATTCTATTTTTATTTATCATAAGTAAGCAATCTTCTTTCGTCATCAATTTTATTTATTTGAGTTATGTCCTGAGTAACTTCAACCGTTCCAAGATATTCACTTTTTGTATTTCGAACTGCGTAATAAGCAATGTGAATTAATTTACCTCCCATGTTAATCCAAAAAACAGCTTCGTCTTGCTTTCCTTCTTTAAAATCTGAAACAATTTGATTAACAATATGAACACTTGAAGGAGGGTGACAGTATTGAACTTCCCTACCCAAAATTGCTTTGTTCCGATCAAAAACTCTCTCTTTGCCGTGAGAAAAATATCTAACCTTATCATCTTTATCAACAAAAGTTAAGTCTTGTGGAATGCTGTTCAGCATTGATTCAAGTTCTTCAACTGTAAAAGATCCGGTTGAAAGCTTTATTTTATTATCATTTTTAATTTCCTCATTGGGCGCAATTGTTACATTTGGTATCCATTCAACTTCTGGTGAATATAAACAATAGCCAATCTCACTACTTTGATTGTAAATTTCGTACCAGTCTATTTCTGTTAAAATATCCATGCACATAGGGAAAAGAATTTGTTCCTCTTTGTAAAACATGTCACTAATTGATTTGAGGGTTGGCTGAAACATTAATTCCCAATATCCTTCTAGATCTTCTTTTCTTACTTCTGGACTAGTTCTTAATAGCTCAATGCTTGATTTTAAAAATCCCCTAACCTCATCATGTTTTCCCCACATTACCATTGGCGGACCGGTGATATTGTTCTTTTCTAAATAGGGGAAAACTAAGTTTTCCTTTCTGACATAATGCTTGTCAACATCCATTAAATTATTAAAATGGTTGTGAATTGCAGATAATATATCATTGCAGTTTTCATC
This sequence comes from uncultured Ignavibacteriales bacterium, assembly GCA_963704835.1. Taxonomy (GTDB): domain Bacteria; phylum Bacteroidota; class Ignavibacteria; order Ignavibacteriales; family Melioribacteraceae. The sequence goes on from CAVPHW010000001.1 coordinate 183,437, forward strand.
CGATAATTTAGAAAGAATTTTTTGATACGAATCTTCAACACGATTTATTTCATTTTGGAGGGCTTTGTTTTCTTTTATAAAAGTATCAACTGGGTGACCCAAAGGAACATCTTTAGACATCGAGGTATCAATATTACCTTTTAATGCTTCAGTATGTATATCGCAGAACTTTAATACTTCTTCTCTTTCTAATCCTTCTTGTATTAATTCTTCTTCAGCTTGAACTACTTCTCCATATGGAACACTCCCCATTAGTTGCGTAAGTTCTTTTTGAACTTCAGAAGCAGATTTATCCTTGTGCAAAGTTAGAATAAGCTCCTTTAGTTTATCTACTCTATTTCTACTATTATTTATTAATTCACTCATAATTACACCCTAACAATTGTTTATTTAGCGCAAATATAAATAATAAGAATAAAAAATCCGATTAATTATTTTTATTTTACCTTCTTAAGGAAGAGATATTTTGCTCTTCTCTTATTTTTTTCTTGACAAATCGAAAAACACACTGTATATTTGTTAGTGAACGTTAACAAATATAATTGGAAAGTAAAAATGGGAAGACTTACAACAGAAGAAAGACAAAAAATGATTATCGATGAAACTCTTAATATTATCCACGAAGGCGGCTATGAAGCTCTATCAATCAGGGAGTTGGCAACAAGAGTAAAAATTAGCGAACCTGCTATTTATCGGCATTTTTTAAATAAAGAAGATATTGTATTAGGTATTCTATCTAGAATAAGCAATTTTGATAAAAAATTAGTTGAGAGTATAAACAAAAAAGTATCTCCTAAAGAAAAATTAAACGAATTTATCTATTTCCATTTCGATTTTCTTGAAAAAAATAAAAATATGACTTCTGTAATATTCTCGGAAGATATGTTTACCCAAAGCAAAATTCTTAAAGAGAAATTAATGCAGATTATTTCACATAGGCAGAAGTTGATTATTGGTATTATTAATGAGATAAAGAGTAATAGTAAAATTAAAGATATTAATGAAGCGGAACTTTCAAAAATAATTATTGGATTTATTAGAATGACTGTGCTTGAGTGGAAACTAAGTGATTTTAGCTTCTCTTTAAAAGATAAAGGTAGAACAATTACAAGTACTTTTGAAAAGTTAATTTTTTAAAATATCTAAAAATAATTAGGAAATTAAAAATGACGTATACAATTGGAAAGTGGAATCTTGGAATTGGATTAATCACGATGGCAAGCTTTATGGCTTATGGCTTCTATCTTATTTATGCACGGGATTTTGCTCCTGATAAAGACATTTGGATTGCCGGTAATGCAGTTGCTCCGCACTTTGAAGCACGTTTGGCACATGTTCATGGAAATCTTTTTGCCTTTCTAAATATTGTATTTGGATATTTACTTATGAAGTTACCATTAGAGATAAAATCGGCAAGAATAATTTCTTATCTGACACTTATTGGAATTTTAATGCCTTTAGGCATACTTGGAGAACTTTATCTCGGGTTACCACCAATTTTCGTAGTAATTGGAGCAATATCGATTCTATCTGCCACACTTCTGTTTGGAATAAGCGCTTTGAAAATGAAATTAAACAATTAAATGAAATCGAAAGAGAAAATAAAAAAAATTTATGATCTTGCTGAAGAACATATTCTGAAAGAGGGAATAACAAGACTCAATATCTCTAATTTATGCAGCTGCTTAGAGATGAGTAAAAAAACCTTTTACAAAGAATTCCAAAGCAAGGAGCAATTTATTAAAAATCTTTATCTAAAAAACCTAAGTAATTCCTATTTAGAAGTGATTTGTATTATACAAAAAAAGAATTCGTTCTTTGAAAAATTTGAAGGCATTTCAAAAATTGTTGAACGAGGATTACCGTTATTTAATAATAATGCAATTTTGGAATTATATGGAAAGTATCCCCAAATAGTATCACAAATAAATTCGTTTAAGGAGCAGAGAATTATTCCAATGTTTGTTTTGCTAATTAAAAAAGCTCAAGAGCATAAAATTATTAATAATTTCGAACCAAGAATTATTTTTGACATTTTTTATTTGACAATATCCTCTATTCAAGCAACGGAAAACAAACAAATAGTAACTCAAAGAAATATAGGTTTTAACGACGTTTTTAATATCCTTCTGAAAGGTGTTTTAACCCGGAAGGGGAAAAATTTTATAAATTATGTTAGCTAACATTAACTATAGGAAGAACAAATGAACACACTATTAATAAGACTGCTCAAATATCCTTACTGGATTTCTGCGATCATCTTAGTTATCTCAGTATTGTTTTTTACTAAAATGATTGAAAACTCACGAATGGAAACAGATCTCGATGAATATATGCCGCAAGATCATCCGGCTTTTGTTTACAGCGACCAAGCAGAAGAATGGTTTAATATTAAAGATGGAATTATTATAGCCATAGAAAATAAGGAAGGGATTTATAATGAAGAAACCCTTCAGATAATAAAGGACGTAACAAAAACTTTCCAAAAATTACCACAAATTGAAAAAGCTGAAGTAACTTCTCTTTATACTGCAGATAATATTGTTGGAACAGAGGACGGAATGGACGTTAAAGCCTTCTTCAAAAACATCCCTACATCACATGAAGAATTTAATGAGCTAAGAGAAAAAGTAAGAACAAATGAAATGGTATTCGGAAGATTAGTTTCTGAAGACGAAACAGTTTCTGTAATTATTGCAGCAATAAATGACAATGTTTTTACACAGGAGTTTTATAATGAAATTCTTGAACTAGCCAAACAAGCTGAAACAGAAAATGTAAAACTTCATGTTGCAGGAAGACCAATAATTGAAGGGACAATGGCTTTGTTGGGACCAGCTGATATGCAAAAAATGGTGCCAATAGTTCTACTGGTAATTATTATTGTGCTGTATTTAACTTTAAGAAGTGTCCGAAGTACAATCCTAACCTTGCTGGTTGTATTGTTCAGTACGGTTTGGGCTTTCGGACTGATGGCGCTATTTGACATCCCCATTTATGCAGTTTCAACAATGATACCAGTTATGCTAATTGCAATTGGGGTTGCTGATGGAGTTCACCTTTACAGTCATTTGCAGCTTTATGTAAATAAACACCCTAAAGCGACGAAGAAAGAAGCGGTTTCTGATATGCTTGTCAAAATGTGGAAACCAGTTGTAATGACTTCTGTCACAACAGCAGTCGGATTTATTTCGCTATTGACATCACAGGTATATCCTATTAAATATTTTGGTTTATTCACGGCGTTTGGAGTTATGGCAGCAATGGTTTTCTCTTTGGTTTTAATTCCAGCTGGAATTATGATATTCAAATTACCTAAACCAAAAGTTAAAGCAGAGAAAAGTTCAGATCATCATTTCGCATACAATACAGCACTAAAAATATTAAAATATAAGAGTGTTTCAATTTTTGCTACTATTATAATTGTGGGTGTTTCAATAGTTGGTATTGGCAAGGTTTGGATTAACTCATCCTTCTTAGATAAATTTGAAAAAGACAGTGAAATAGTTCTAACTGATGCATTTATTAATGAACATTTCGGGGGAACTTCAACATTAAATTTAATATTAGACAGTGAAGAAAAAGATGCATTTAAAAATCCTGATGTTTTGAAATTAGTTGATAGAATGCAAAAAAATGTAGTTGATTCACTTCATCTTGTTGGTAATTCATTTTCACTTACGGATTACATTAATAGAATGAATAAAGTAATGCATGCTGATGATGAGCAATTTAATGAAATACCTGATGACCAAAATTTAATAGCACAATATTTACTACTATATGAAATGTCCGGCGATCCGGAAAATCTTTGGAAAGTTGTGGATTACAAATACAATAAACTTAACGTCAATTTTCAATTAAAAAGCGATAACTCAAAAACAATTAATGCGGCAATAGCTGAAATTGAATTATTCAAAGATGATTTTGAAAAACTTGGAATAAAAATGAATTATGCCGGCTCAGGATATAAAGGATTAGTATTTACCGACTTAATTCTAGAAGGGCAAATCATGAGTTTGGTGCTTTCGCTAATAATAGTAATTCTTCTTCTAGGATTGATGTTTAAGAATATTAAAATTGGGATAATTGGATCAGTACCGATTATTATTACAGCAGTAATAGGCTTTGGAGTTATGGGATGGTTGAATATTCCACTTAATACAACAACGGCTCTCTTATCGAGTATCGCAATTGGAATTGGAATTGATTATGCTGTGCATTTTATAGAGCAATATAAAATCAATTCGCAAAGTGGTAATAAACTTTTGACTGCACAAAAAACAATGTCACATTCTGGAAGAGCAATACTATTTAATGCGGTAGTTGTTATTGCCGGATTTTTAGTGCTTCTCTTTTCGGTATTCCCTCCGAATAGAGAACTTGGAGCTCTGGTTTCACTAAATATGTTTGTCAGCTTTGTAGGAACAGTTACAATTATGATGATTTTATTGAATAAAACAAATATATACTTTAACAATAAAAAGGAGAACTAAAATGAAAACATTAAGAAAAGTTATGATTTTGTTGTCGTTAATTTTTATTTCGAACACTCAAATAAATGCTCAACAACTGTCAGGGTTGAAAATAATTGAAAACGTTTATAATCGTCCGACTGGTGAAGATATAAACTCTGATCTTGTAATGACTTTAACAAATTCAACGGGGAATAAGAGAGTAAGGGAAATAAAGCAATTCTCACGAGATTTTAATAATGTAGAAAAAAGCATAATGTTTTTTGTTTCACCAGCGGATGTTAAAAACACTTCCTTTATGAATTGGAGTTACGCCGAAGAAGGGAAAGATGATGATCAATGGATTTACCTGCCGGCGTTAAAGAAAACTAAGCGAATTTCAAGTGACAGTAAGAGTGATTATTTCATGGGCTCTGATTTTACTTACGATGATCTCGGTGATCGTCAACCAAACCAGGACAAACATAAAGTTTTAAGAGAAGAAAAGTTAAATAATGAAGATTGTTACGTTGTTGAAAGTACACCGAAAGATAAAGATTATATGTATTCCAAAACAATAACATGGATAATTAAGGATAAATGGATTGGCTTAAAAAAGGAATTTTATGATGAAGATGATGAATTATTAAAAATACTATCGGTTTATAAATATTTAGATATAAGTGGATTTTGGACGATCACACATACTGAAATGAAAAACGAACAAAAAGATCATAAGACAATTATGGAATTAAAAAATGTCAAAATCAATACGGGAATAGATGAATCAAAATTTAGTGAAAGAATTATGACAAGAGGATTGTAATAGAAGCAAACATTAAGAGTAAGGAAGAATATGAAAAAACTAATTTTAATAACACTCATAATATCTGTACATACAGTATTTTCTCAAACGATTGATTTCTCGGGTTACGTAAGAAATTATTCGGGAATGCTTGCAGGGAATGGAAATAATGATTTTGTAATTCTGCAAAATACATTTAACCTTAACATAGAAAAAAGTATGAGCGGATCATCATTTAAAGTAAATCCATTAATCTATCATAATTATGCAGACAGTATTACTTTTAAGCTAAGAGAAGCGTATTTGGATTTATATTTTAGCAATTTTGATATAAGGGTCGGGAAACAGCAAATAGTGTGGGGCAAAGCGGATGGGGTTTTTATTACAGACATAGTTTCACCAAAAGATTTATATGAATTTTTACTTCCTGAATTTGATGAGATAAGAATTGGCGTTGTGGGTGCAAAGTTAAATTACTACATGGGTAACAGTACTATTGAGTTTGTTTGGCTCCCCGTTTTTACTCCCACAAATTTACCGAATAGTAATTCAATTTGGGTCCCAAAGATGAGTTTTGATTTACCGCCAACTTTTGATTATTCTAAACAAGACATTACTCCTTCATTAGAAAACAGCGAAGTATTTCTAAAATATTCAGCACTTACAGAGGTTGTTGACTTTGAATTGATGGGCGGTTATATGTGGGATGATGATGCAACGATGTTTAATTCACTTACGCCAAATGGAATAGGTGGAATGAATCTAACAATAAGTCCGGAATATAAACGATTATCAGTCGCTGGAGGAAGTTTCAGCACAACGCTTGGACCATTAGTTCTAAGAGGTGAAGGAGCATACTACTTTGGTAAAAATTTCAACACAACAAATCCGATGATTAATAATGGAGTTATTGAAAAGGATTATATTCATTACATGTTCGGAACAGATTTTAACTTATTTGATATAAACTTTAGCGTTCAGTTTATTCAGAAAGCAATAATGGATTATGAAGAAATTATTGCTCCAAATGTTTTCTTCAAGGATGAGTTTAATAATATGATGACCTTCCTTGCCCGCTATTCGATGCTTAATGAAACATTAGATCTAGAACTCTTTTCATATTATGATTTTGAGTATGATGGAGCTTTGATACGACCAAGAATATTATACGATTATTCAGACACAATTAATCTTCAGCTTGGAGCAAATATTCTTACCGGCAGTAGCGGACAGTTTGGTCAGTTTAATGATAACGATATGATTTATGGAAAAGTTAAATACAGTTTTTAAACTTAGTTCGGAAACAAATGTTTTGTACTAAAATCCCAAAGCTAATTTTAATATTACTGATTGGTTTATTAAATACTATGAGTTTATTAGGTCAAACAGGGAAAATTTTATTAACTCCAAACGAATTCCAATGTTCTAAGTTCGAATACTGTGATAGTACAAATGGAATTGAAAAAAAATATATGTTAGCTGCAACAGAACTAGTTGCACTAAACATAGGTGTGTGGGCAATAAGCAAATACTTTAGAAATAGTGATTGGACCGAGATAGGAACGAATTCTATGGTAAATAATTTTAAAATGGGATTTACTTGGGACAATGATAGTTTTGAGATGAATCAATTCTTTCACCCATACCATGGAGCAAGTTATTATAACACTGCCAGATCAAATGGGTTGAATTTCTGGGAATCATCACTTTATGTCTTTGGTGGAAGTTTAATGTGGGAATATTTGATGGAAACTGAACGACCATCATACAACGATCTCTTAAACACAACTGTTAGCGGAATTTCATTGGGCGAAATATCGAACAGAGTTTCCAATTTAATTATTGATGAAAACACAAAAGGGTTTGAGAGATTTTTTCGAGAATTTACTGCAACTTTAATAAATCCGATGCAAGGATTCAACAGATTAATTAAAGGTGATATGTGGAAACTTGGGAGTTCACCAAAATTAATGGACTTTCATTTTGCTTTCGCTTCTGGAATTCATAATGTTTATAATAACAATGAAAGCAGAACGTATTTAGCACTTAGGGTAAATTTGGATTACGGAAATAAATTTGCGGTCTCTAGTCATAAAAAGCCGTTTGATTATTTTACTTTACAAACTGAGGCAAATATAAAAAATGGAAGCGATATTTATGGAATTTTTGCAAGCGGAGTAATTTCAGATAGAAAAATCAAATTATTTGAAACTTCGAAAAATATAATTGGAATTTATAAAGAGGTAGACATTCTTTACAATGATGTCTATAAATTCTCGTCAACAAGTGTAAGTGGTCAAATTATAAATACTATCCAAATTTCATCAACTGCGAATATGCAAAACTATTTTGGAATAGCTGCAATTATATTAGGAGCAACCAACTCATTATACTCTAAAGAGGAGGGCAAAGAATATAATCTTGGTCCAGGTATTAGCGGAAAAATTGGAATAAAATTTCAATTCTATGATTTATTTGAATACTATATTAATTATAAGCGAAATTGGATTCACACTATAAGCGGTGCCGAAAGTGAAGAATTCATTGGATTACTTAATACCGGTTTGAGTTTTATAACATTCGGTAAAAACTCTGTAGGATTAGAATTTCTGTTGTATGAACGTTTTGGAAATTATAAATACTTTCCGAATACAAAGGATTCAAATTCTGCGTTAAGGTTTTATATTAAACAATCTATTTGAAGAAGAATTCAAATGGGTAAAATTATCGTTCAAATGGATATGTATTTTATTAAAGGCTGTCAAATTTTGAAGATCAAACATTATTAAACTAGGTAGGCAAATGAACACAACAAAAAGAATATTGATAATTATAACTTGCAGCTTTTTTCTAAATCATTTTTCTATTGCCCAAAGTTCGGGAGCAGATGGAATTATAGGAACTTGGTTGATGCCAGATGATGATGGAATAATTGAAGTATATAAAGAAGGCGAATTTTACAATGGCAAGATTGTTTGGATGAAAGAAAAAGAAGAAGATGGAAAACCCTTAAAAGACAAAAAAAATCCCGATGAGAGCTTAAGAAATAGAACTGTGGAAGGTTTGCAAGTAATGTCAGGCTTTAAATACAAAGGTGGTAATTTGTGGAGTGGTGGGAATTTTTATGCAGCTTTAAAAGGGAAGGAAGTAGAACCGGATTTTGTACTTGTGAATAAAGACCAGCTTAATATTGAAATTTCCATTTTCATTTTTTCTAAAACAGTTGAACTAAAAAGAGTGAATACAACAGAATTTTTTAATAACAGGAACATGTTGGATAAATAAAAGGGGAATCGAATGAAAATTGTAATTAAAATTGTTGCCGTATTAGCTACCATCATAGGAATTATGGCGGTTGTAACGGGTTCTAGAGTTTTGCTTGGAGGATTTGATCCTGACTATCAATATTTTAATTCTCTGGTTTCGTACAATGTAATTATGGGAGTAATTTCTGTAATTGCAGGTATATTAATTTGGCAGAGAAATAGCAAAGCAATATTCATATCTTTCTTTATCACGGTAGCTCACATTACAGTTTTTCTATTGTTGAAAACCGTATTCAGTGATGTAATTTCTGACCACAGTGTAAATGCAATGACATTTCGATCCGTAGTATGGATGATTTTTACTGTGATTATTTGGGTGAAAACTTACAAGTACAAAAAGGATGTTGGATAAGGAGAATAAGTGTGATATTATTTATGTAATAATTAGCAATAGTTTTTATTATAAATATGGTTCCAAAAATAATGTGGATTCTACACGAACAAAAACAATTATATTCTTCAGTAGGCAGCAAATCATTGTTTTTAATTTTGAGTACATGAATGAAGAATTGCTAATTTTAGATAGAAAATTTACTTATGGAAAATAAAGTATGAAAAATCCTTTTTTAATTGGTGAAAAAGTCTATTTAAGATCATTCGAAAATGGGGATGAAATTGTTGTTGCCCTTTCCGAAAATCATCCTGAGGCAAGACAAAGTTTGTATTACGCTTTTCCCGTAGGTAGAGAAGAAATCCTTGAAAGAATTAAACAAAAAGAGAAAGATCCCTCAACTATTTATTTAATAATTTGTACAAGGGATGATAGCAAACCAATTGGCAGTTCAGCATTTGTTCGTATTGATTGGATTGGAAGAATGGCAACATTTTATATAACAATTGCAGAAAAACAAAATTGGGATAAGGGTTATGGAAAAGAGACAACTCAGTTAATGGTTGATTATGCTTTTGAGACGCTTAACCTAAACAGAGTCCAATTACATGTAAGTAAAGAAAACGAAAGAGCTGTTAATATTTATGAGAAAATAGGTTTTATTAAAGAAGGAGTTCTTAGGGAAGCCATGTATTTTGATAATAGATATGTGGATTTTTATTTGATGGGAATCTTAAAAACCGATTGGGAAAAAAATTAGATAATTCAATTATTTGAGATCCAATCTTATTGCTGATCGGATCTCAAATAGAAAAACAATTTATTTTGAGGATAATCTTTTGTTTAATCTCATCTGCTCTGCTGCTTCATTAATTTCAGTAACATCTCTTACCATTTCACTCCAACCATACCAAAGTGCATAGTCTGGATTAGCATGGAATGTGCCTTGAAATGTTCTCATTCTATGTTTTAGAAACATTACAAATAATTTTTGTTCAACTGAAGTAATCGCATCATGAAAAGTCAATAATTGAGGAAATGCATAGGCATAGCTTTCTGGTTTTTCAATTAGCCCGTCTTTATATAAATCAGCCACAGTTCTAATTGCTTTTGCCATCAGATGATCAGCCTCTTTAATCATATTATCGCCCTTTTGTAACTCACCTTGGGCAAATTTTTCAGAATGGCAATCGCCACACACTTTTAACATTTTGTCTCTCTCTTTTTGCCAATCTTCTTGGGTTAATCTAGCAACATCTGCAGCTTTTACAACATCTAGCAAAGCAGTTGGAGTTCCTGAAGGATCTAGAACACCTAAAGCTTGCAAGATCGTTACTCTGTCCTTGGTCCATTGTTCATCTTCAGGCATAGGTAATCTTACTGCTAAAAATCCCCAAGCTGTTCTTACTTCATGGTCACCATTTGGCATGTGACAAGTTTGACATGTAGGTGCTGGTGTATCTTCCGGAAGAGTTCCATTTTGTTTAAGTAAATATCTAACCCCATGTTTTGAACCAGAATACATTTCCCACTGAGGGTGGTCGAACCCTGTATGGCAAGTCTGGCAAGCTTGCGGCTGCTGTGCTTCTTTCACCGAAAATGAATGTCTAGTATGGCAAGCGTCACAAGATGCATGTCCGTAAACAGAACCTTCATCCTTAAGTTTTTTAATTTCTGCTTCAGTTTTGATTCCTTGTTTATGACAACCTCCGCATCCTTTCATCCCTTCAGTCATTTCCATTGGCTGCATGTGGAATGTAGGCATAGCTTTCATTGCTGACCAAGCAAGAGCATGTTTGCCTTTTTTAAATTGTTCTACTTGAGTATCATGACATTGATTACACGTTTCATAGGTTGGCATTTCAGCTAAATTTACATTTTGAGGAGAATTGTGTTTGTTTCCATGGCAGGCATCACACGAGATATCATTCTGTGAATGTTTGCTTAATTGCCAATCCGAGACAGCCAAAGGAGTAACTTTTTTGTGGCAATTAACACAATTTTGTGAAAAAGAGAATGAAGACATTAAAAATACTACGGAAGAAATTGTAAAGATTTTTTTTAACATATTGCACCTCATTTAATTAATCAGATTATATGATCTTATTTATAAAAATAAAAAAATATTTATCTCAACTCAAAATAATTTTCTGAAAATTGTAGGTCAAAATAATATTGACAAGAATATCTTTTTATCATATATTTGTATCAGAATTTATAATCTGATTATAGAAAGTGCTGCAATGTCCAAAATCGTTAAAAATTTAGATAAACCCATTCAAAAATATAGATTATACATACAACTCCTTTTCGTTTTAATTGTTTTATGGATTGGAGCAGAATTTTACTTATTTACTACGTTTTTAGAATCTGGCGGGGCAACTACTTTTTATGAAAGACCGCCAGGTGTTGAGGCTTTCCTACCGATTAGTTCTTTAATGAGTTTGTACTACTTTATCCTTTCTGGTAATATTCACCCTGCCCATCCAGCAGGATTTGTGATGTTTATTGCAATAATTGGTGTTTCATTTGTATTTGGTAAATCATTTTGTAGTTGGATTTGCCCCATTGGCTTTATTTCTGAATCATTGGGTGATTTTGGTGAAAAAATTCAGAAAAAACTATTTAAGAAAAGAATACAAATGCCGCGGTTTTTAGATTATCCTTTAAGAAGTTTAAAATATTTACTGCTAGGATTTTTTGCACACTCAATCTTTTTTTCGATGACTGAAATAGCATTAAAGTATTTTCTTGACTCTCCTTATAATCTAATTTCAGATGTAAAGATGTATTATTTCTTTGCTGAGATTTCTCAGTTTTCAATAATTGTAATTTCCGTATTATTCCTTTTATCAATAGTTTTTAGAAACTTTTGGTGCAGATACTTATGCCCTTATGGAGCATTGTTAGGAATTTTTTCACTTATCAGTCCCTTAAAAATTAAAAGAAACAAAGAAACATGTATTGATTGTAATTTATGCGCAAAAGCTTGTCCATCTTTTATTAAAGTGGATAAAGTGAAGACGGTATTCTCAGATGAATGTACTTCTTGCATCAGCTGTATAGATGCCTGTCCGGTTAAAGATACACTAGAGTTGAAGCCAATCTATGGCAAAAAATCGTTCTCAAAAAAATGGATTGTTGCAGGTGTAGTTGGAATTTATTTTGCTATTATCTCTTTAGGTATGGTAACAGGATATTGGCAAAATGATGTAAGCAAAGAAGAATATCTATTTTTGTATAACCAGAAAAATTCAATAGATCATATCAGAAGTTCAAAAGATATTAATAAACTAAATAAAGATGCTATAAAAGCAAGTAAGCCAAATTAGCGGTTGCTTTTGGGTTGGCTAAAACAGGAAATAATTTTACATTTATAAATCAGATAATTTATTCTTAATATATTTTAGAGGAGCAATGAAAATAACTATTTTAGTTTTCAGTATTTTAATTTTTGGCGTAACTACTTATTCAGCGCAAAACAAATTGGATGTTTCTGCACAGATTAGACCAAGATTTCAAATGAATAACAAAGATTTTAACAATGATATTAGTTCAAATAATTTTACTGAATTACGTACAAGATTAGGATTAAAATTTTCACCAATCGAAAATGTTGTAGGATTTGTTCAACTTCAAGATTCAAGAGTTTATGGAACCGAACCAAATACTCTTACAAGTATTGATAATATTGATTTACATCAAGCTTATTTTAACGTTAATAAATTATTTGATCTGCCTTTAAATTTAACTCTTGGTCGGCTTGAACTTAATTACGGACCGCAAAGATTAATTGGAGCCGTAGGTTGGCATAATGTTGGTCGAAGTTTTGATGGTGGAGTTCTGCAATTGAATACTGAAAAAGTTGATGTTGATTTCTTTTCTGCAAAAACTTCTGAAAAAAGACTTTCCAGGGGACTCTTCAGATTTTAGAGTGCTTGGTGCGTATGGCAATCTTAAAATAATTGAAAATTATAAAATACAACCATTTCTAATTGGCGAAATACAAACTGAAGAATTAAATCGCTATACAATTGGAGTATATATTGCAGGAAATATGAGCAATTTTTCTCATGAAATTGAAGGTGCGTATCAAATTGGTCAATTTCAAATGATGTCGATTTAGCAGCATTTATGTTTGCCTTGAATATTAAATACAAATTTGATTCACCAGTAAAACCTACAATAGGAGTTGGGATTGATTATTTAAGCGGAGATGATGGAACTGATGATGACTATAATGTTTTCAATACGCTCTATGCAACCAACCATAAATATTACGGGTTTATGGATTATTTTATAAATTTACCTAATGATACATATGGGAAAGGTCTAATGGACTATACATGCAAAGGCAGAAATTTCTCCATCCGATAAATTTAAAACTACTATTAGCTTTGCATATTGTTTAATTCAAGCGAAGAATTTTATTTAAGCGATGGTAGTACATCAACAAGCTTTGGATCAGAAATGGATTTAACATTAACTTATAATTATAACAGTGCAATTGAATTTCAAGGTGGATTTTCGCTATTTTCCCCAGGAGATATATTTCAAACAAACTAAAGGGGAAGATGCATCAACATGGGGATATTTAATGGCAGTTGTAAATCTATAATTAGAGGCTCAAATGGTAAAAAATAAAACAAAAGAAATAATTGAATTAGTAAAACCACCATCTAATTGGAAATTTCCTGTAATAATTTTAGTTGGAATTATTGTTGGTTTAGGAATTCATATTTTAAATATTTCAAATGCAGTTTCATATTTATCGGATGATCCGAAAACGTGTGTTAATTGTCATGTAATGTTTCCAGAATATGCAACTTGGGAAAGAGGTAGTCACGGAAGAGTAGCAAACTGTAATGATTGCCACGTTCCACAAGATAATGTACTTCGCAAATATTTATTTAAAGCCCAAGATGGATTAAGACATGCATACAATGTTTACATTTAGAATGGAACCTCAAGTAATCAGAATAAAGGAAGCCGGCAGACAAGCTGTTCAAGAAAATTGCATTAGGTGCCATGTAAATTATTTACATCCGGTATCCTTAAGGTCAATGGGTGCAGAAAGCATATACGAAAATTCTGATAGAGTTTGCTGGGATTGCCATAGAGAAACTCCGCATGGAAAAGTACATAGTCTTTCATCTGCAGCAAATATAATTAGACCAGATGTAAAGACAGTAATTCCAGAATGGATTTCAAAGAAAAATTAGTAAAAGTAATTAATTATTAAAAAGATGAAGGGATAGAACATGAAGCCAATTAATCAAAGAATCAAAGAAAAACCAATGTTGGGTTGGTTGCTGTTTTTAGTGACAGTTATAGTTGTTGTACTATTGGCAGTTTTTGCAACATCAATATTTGAAAGAAAAAATGAAGCATTCTACACAATGCAAATGGTAAAACCGATTGCGGATGATGAAGCAAGAAATGAAGTTTGGGGAGAAAATTTTCCAAGAGAATACGAAACTTATAGAAAAACATTGGAAACAAATTTTGCTAGCAAGCATGGTGGATCTGTAATGACGGATTATCTTGAAAAATATCCTGAATTAGTTGTAATGTGGGCAGGATATGGATTTTCAAAGGATTATAGTCAGGGTAGGGGCCATGGATATGCAATAGAAGATATTAGAAACACTTTACGTACAGGCGGAAATGTTGATAGTCCAATGCCTGCAACATGTTGGACTTGTAAAAGCCCGGACGTACCAAGAGTAATGGAAAAAGTAGGTATTGCCGAATTTTACAAAGGTACTTGGAAAGAGAAAGGTCATGATATTGTAAACCCAATTGGTTGCGGAGATTGTCATGATAATAAAACTATGGCTTTAAAAATATCACGCCCTGCACTAGTTGAAGCTTTTGAAAGACAAGGAAAGAAAATGGAAGATTTCAGCAGGCAAGAAATGAGATCTTTAGTTTGTGCACAATGCCATGTTGAATATTACTTTGATAAGAAGAAGGTAGAGGGTGCTCAATATTTAACTTTCCCATGGGATAAGGGTTTTAGTGCCGAGGATATGGAAAAATATTATGATGAAATTGAATTTTCAGATTGGACACACAAGCTTAGTAAAGCACCAATGCTAAAAGCTCAACACCCGGATTATGAATTGTTTATGACTGGAGTCCATGCAAAAAGAGGAGTCTCATGCACAGATTGCCATATGCCATACAAAAGTGAAGGCGGTGTAAAATTTACAGATCATCATATTCAAAGTCCTTTAGCAAATGTTGCTAATTCTTGCCAAGTATGTCATAGAGAAGAAACAGCTACCCTACTAACCGATGTGTATGAAAGACAAGATAAAATTGAAGAACTTAGAAGAATAGCAGAAAAAGGTTTGGCAGCTTCTCATTTAGAAGCGAAAATTGCTTGGGATAATAACGCCACGGAGGCTGAGATGAAACCAATATTAACATTAATAAGACATGCACAGTGGCGTTGGGATTGGGTCGCAGCTGCAAATGGATTGGGATTTCACTCACCTGTTGAGGCTATGAGAGTTCTTGGAACTTCTCTCGATAAAATTGGGGAAGCTAGAAAAGAATTAGCTCTAGTTTTGGTAAAAAAAGGTTTGAAATATCCAGTAAATTTACCTGATATTTCTACTAAAGATAAAGCTCAAGCTGTAATTGGGTTAGATATGGAAAAACTTAAAGCAGATAAAGCTGATTTACTTAAAACCACTGCAGTAGAATGGGATAAAAAAGCAAAAGAAAGACAAGGAAGTTTGATAAAGTATTAAATAAGTAAACAAAATTATTTTAAAGAGGTTCGATTTTTAAAAAGTAGAGCCTCTTTTTCTTTACACGCCCCTTAACTTCTAAAAAAACTATCCAAAGTTCTGTAAATATTTATAAAATAATATCTTATAATAAAAATTTGTGGTGAAAGCTACTAACTTTTTTATTATATTCGCTTAGTTTTAGAAAAATAAATTATAAATTAAAAATAAGAAGAGATTCTGATGATTCAAGTTGGGCAATTGCTACTCTTGTTGAATAGACTAGAGTAGAGGAAAGTCCGAACACCAAGAACAGAGTGCCGGGTAACACCCGGGGACTAATTATGTAAATAATTAGTTACGGAAAGTGCCACAGAAAATATACTTCCTATTAATGATAGATGTTAAGTCTGACTGAAATAGGTAAAGGTGAAATGGCAGGGTAAGAGCCTACCGCTCTATTAGTAATATTAGAGGTCTCATTTGAGAATCCTATTTTATGGGATCAGGGTAAACCCCACTTGGTGCAAGGTTATGTAGGAAGTTTTACAATATTTTATTGTAAGAAGGCGTTCTCCTTTTGCTTCCGGGTAAACTGCTTGAATTTTAGAGTAATCTAAAGTCTAGATAAATAATTGCTATCCCGACTTGTCGGGACACAGAATTCGGCTTATAGACTTGGATCATCAAATTATCTTCTTCAATGTGAAGATGATGAAAAAAAAATGGACTCTCAAAGATCCTCCCGAAAGGAGTAAAATATTAGCTCTAGCCGATAGCCTCAATATTTCCACTGTTCTAGCTGAACTTCTAATTCAAAGAGGTGTTACAAATTTTTTTGAAGCTAAGACTTACTTTCGACCCGAATTAGATTCTATACACGATCCGTATTTGATGTCTGATATGGAAAAAGCTTCTGCTAGAGTTATAGATGCAATTACAAACAACTCCAAAATTTGTGTTTATGGTGATTATGACGTAGATGGAACTTGCTCAGCATCTCTAATGTACCTTTTCTTAAAAGAATTAGGGGCAAATGTTTCAGTTTATATTCCAAATAGATTAACGGAAGGTTATGGCATTTCTAAAAATGGAATCGATTTTATAAAAAATGATAATATAGATTTAATTATATCCGTTGATTGTGGGATTACTGCAGTAGAAGAGATCGCTTATGCAAATGAATTAAAGATAGATACAATAATTTGCGATCATCATCAACCCAAAGAAGAATTGCCCAATGCATATGCTATTTTAGATCCTCTTAAACCAGGTTGTAATTACCCTTTTAAGTATTTATCAGGGGCAGGAGTTGCCTTTAAACTTGCTAGAGCAATTGCAGATAGATTTGGTAAAAAGGAAATGGTTTTCAAATATTTAGATTTAGTTGCACTTGCTGCTTCTGCAGATATTGTTCCTTTGGTAGATGAAAACCGTGTGTTGGTTAGAGCGGGGATTGAACAGATTAATCAAAATCCACGTCCCGGAATAAAAGCCTTAATTAAATCCGCGCGTATGGAACCTGGTAATTTATCGGCAGGACAAATTGTTTTCACAATTGCTCCAAGAATAAATGCTGTTGGAAGGCTTGGTGATGCCAAAAGAGCGGTTGAGTTATTTAATACAGATAGTTATGAAGAGGCTGAGAGATTGGCTCGAGTTTTAGAATCAGAAAATTTAGAGAGAAGAAAAATTGATGAAGTAACCTTTTCCCATGCTTTAGAATTGGTTAAAGATATAGAAGACCTTGAAACAAAAATGGGAATAGTTTTACATCACGATACATGGCATCCTGGAGTTGTTGGAATAGTTGCATCTAGATTGGTAGAAAAATTCTATCGTCCATCAATTATGCTTACAACTGTTGATGGAGTTGCAAAAGGTTCAGCAAGAAGTATTTCGGGATTCGATATTTACGAGGCTCTTGAAGAATGTAAAGATTTGCTAGTGCAATTTGGCGGACATAAAGCTGCTGCAGGCTTAGAGATTGAAATAGATAAAATTGGTGAATTTAGAAAACGGTTTAATGAGTTTTTATCGCAAAAGTTAGATGGCAGTGATATTATGCCGGAGATTAAAGTCGATGCAAAAATATCTCTGTGCGAAATTACTCCTAAATTTGTGAGGGTGTTAGAGCAATTTGCACCATTCGGACCCGGAAACATGCGCCCGGTATTTTTAGCGGAAGACGTAAAAGTAATTGCTTTGCCGAAAATTGTTGGAATAAATCATTTTGTTACTACTTTTTGCCAAAACGGAAGCGATAAAGTCTACGATGCAATTGGATTTAATTTAGGTAAATTTGTATACGAAGTTGAAAAAGAGAAAGATTTGGTTGATATTGTTTTTACCATTGAAAAAGTTGTTAGAGATGGAAGAACTTACCCTCAAATTAGAGTAAAAGATATTAGAATAAAAAAACCGTAAGAATATTTTAAGGAGACGAGCAATGTCAGGTCACTCAAAGTGGTCTACTATTAAACGGAAGAAAGCAGCAATTGATCAAAAACGTGGTAAGATTTTCACAAAACTTATAAAGGAAATTACGGTAGCTGCTCGAGATGGCGGTGGTGGAGATGTTGATGGAAATCCAAGATTGAGATTAGCGGTAGATAACGCTAAATCAGTTAATATGCCGATGGATAACATTGAAAGAGCTATTAAGAAAGCAACCGGCACAACCGAAGGTGCAAGTTATCTTGAATTGACTTATGAAGGTTATGGTCCCGGTGGAATAGCGGTTTTAATTGAAAGTGTAACTGATAATAAAAACAGAACCGTAGCGGAAGTACGTCATGCACTTTCAAAGCATGGCGGAACATTAGGTGAATCTGGATCGGTTGCTTGGATGTTTGATAGAAAAGGAATTATTACATTGCCAATGCAAGGCAAAACTGAAGATCAGATGATGGAATTGGTTTTAGATGCCGGAGCCGAAGATCTCCAATCTGAAGATGACTATTTTGAAATTACTTCTGCTGTTGAAGATTTTGAGACCGTGAGAAAAACAATTGTTGAAGCGGGCATGGAGATTGAAAATGGATCGTTGCAGTGGATTGCAAAAAACACGATTGAAGTTGCCGGAGAAGCTGCAGAAAAATTGATGAAAATGATAGAAATGGTAGAAGATAGTGATGATGTACAAAATGTTTATACTAATGCCGATTTTACTGATCAAGAGTAATTAATATGATAATTATGGGTGTAGATCCCGGGACTATTCTAACAGGTTTCGGGATTATAAAATCACTTAAAAGCGAAATCGATTATATAGATTCCGGGATAATTAGACCTAACCCTAAAGAAGCACTACCACAAAAACTTAAATTTATTTTTCAAGAATTAAATAAGCTAATTCTTCAGCATAAACCAGATATGTTTTGCATTGAAACAGCTTTTTATGGTAAGAATGTTCAATCGGCAATGAAAATAGGTTATGTAAGAGGAGTTGCAATGCTGGTTGCTTCCAATAATAATGTTAATGCTTTTGAATACTCTCCGAGAGAAATTAAAAAAGCAGTTGTTGGAAATGGAGCTGCTTCAAAAGAACAAGTTCAGTATATGATAAATAGCATGGTTGATATAAAGAAAAGCAAAATTAAATTTGATGAAACCGATGCTTTGGCAGTGGCAGTTTGTCATTCAATTAAAATGAATTCTTTTGTATCTTCTAAGAACAATTGGAAAAATTTTGTAGCAAATAACCCTAATAGAATTTTAGAAAACTAATATGATTGGCTCTTTAACCGGAAAAATAATCTCCTTAAAACCAACCCAAATTTTACTTGATGTGAATAATGTTGGTTATTTGGTAAACATTTCTCTAAATACATTTGAGAAAATTTCAGAAGGGAAAGAGATTATTTCTCTTTTCACTTACCTCGTTGTAAAAGAAGATGCATTAACTCTGTATGGTTTTTATTCAATTTCTGAGAAAGAATTATTTGAAATACTGATTGGTGTTAATGGAGTTGGACCAAAACTAGCTCAAAATATTTTGTCGGGAATTTCAGCCGAAGAATTTAAAGATGCAGTTGCAACTAATAATATTTCGCGACTGGTTGCAATTTCAGGTGTGGGCAAAAAGACAGCCGAACGCATGTTAATTGAATTAAGAGATAAGATTGATAAAATTTCAGACTCGGATACCCCAAAAAGTTCAGCAACATATACCCTAAAAGACGATGCTATTGCGGCTTTAATTGGTTTGGGATACAACCAGAAAACAGCCGAAAAAGTAACTAGAACAATAATTAGCGAGAAGGCAGAAATATCTCTAGAAGACTTGTTAAAAGAATCATTAATGAATTTGAACAAAGAGAGGTAGAGTTTAAATTAAATCAGATAAAGGACATTTGATAATCTTAAATTAAAATGGTATATTTATCTCCTTAGACTATGAGATTACTACACTATTATATTGCATTTAGAGGAAAAATATTCCTTCAAATATTAAATTTCACATACTTTAGATAATACACAAAACGCACTTCCAAAATTAGAAGTGCTTTTTTTTTATATGTTAACAGAAAATATTATTAAATACATAGAAACTTGGGCACCCCCGGAAATATCATGGGAAAAAGATAATATAGGTTTACAGGTTGGGTCATTAAAGGAGAAAGTTAGCAACATATTTCTCTGCTTAGAACTTACAGAAAATTCTCTTGATGAAGCCCTTAAAAAAAAATGTAATTTTATTTTTACTCACCACCCATTTCTTTTTCAGCCATTAAAAAAAATCAATACATCTTCAGACCCCAAAGGCAAGTTAATAGAAAAATTGATTAAGAATAATATCACACTCTTTTCAGCTCATACTAACTTAGATTTTGCAAAAAATGGAGTCAGTTTTGAGTTGGCAAAAACCTTAAAATTACAAAACATCCAATTCTTAGTTAATCAAAAATCAAATCAGCTTAAACTTGTCGTTTTTGTTCCAAAAGAAAATTTAGAAGAAGTTGCAGAATCTTTACATGCGAATGGTGCTGGAATTATTGGTGAATATGAAAATTGTAGTTTTAGAAGTAATGGAATAGGAACATTTTTTGGGTCCGAAAACTCAAGACCTAAAAAAGGTGTTAAGCAAAAATTAGAAAAGGTTGAAGAAATTAGATTAGAAGTTATTGTCGATTCATGGAAACTACCTCGAATTATTGCGAGTTTAAAACAAACTCACCCTTACGAAGAGCCAGCTTATGATGTTTATGAACTTAAGAACGAAAATGTAAATTATGGATTTGGTGCCATTGGTGATTTGCCCAAGAGTATGACCAAGAATGAGTTTCTAACCCATGTTTGCAATAATTTGAAAGTAAATAATTTACGCTACTCAAATGTTGGGAAAAAGAAAATCACAAAAATTGCAGTTTGTGGAGGAAGTGGTTCGGATTTATTAAATGATGCTATCTCAAATAATGCTGATGCTTTTGTTACTGCAGATGTAAAGTATCATGCTTTTCAAGATGGTGAAAACAAAATATTATTTGTAGATGCCGGACATTACGAAACAGAAATTCATGCTTTGAATGTAGTAAAAAGAGAGTTGGAAAAGTTTATTAAAGAAAAAAAAAGTTTAATTAAAGTTTATAAATATACTGGAACAACTAATCCAGTAAAGTATTTTAATAATAGAAGGAGCTAAACAAATTGATTAATCGATTATCAACACTATTTGAACTTCAGGTAATAGATGATGAACTGGATACTCTTCAAGAGTTGCGTGGGGATTTGCCTTTTGAAGTTAATGGACTCAATTCTCAGATTCAGAATATCAAAAGTACAGTAGAAGAAAAAGAAGCTGAAAAGAAAATTTCAATAGATACTCTTAAGTCTAACGAGGCTGAAATAGAGAGACTTAATGTAAATTTAAAGAAATTCAAGACCCAGTTATATCAAGTTAGAAACAACAAAGAGTATGATGCCCTGACAAAAGAAATTGAACACTCTGAAGAAAAAATTAAAATTCTAGAGGCAGAAAATATAGAACTTGAGAACAAATCTCAGCTGCTTCTTAACGAAACCGAGGAGATTCGTCCACAACTGGATGAATTTATTGAAGAAGTAAAAATTAAAGAAGAAGAGCTAAAGAGAATTGTTAAAGCCAATGAACGTGAAGAATCAAAACTTAGCTTAAAGAGAGAGCAAGTTGCTGAGAAGGTAAGAAAATCCGATTACAACACGTATGCAAGAATACGCAAAGCACTCGGCGGAAAAGCAGTTGTAACAATTTCAAGAGGTGCATGTACCGGCTGCCATAATGTTGTTCCTCCGCAGAGACAAATTGAAATCAGAAATAGTAAAAGATTATTTACTTGCGAATCTTGCGGTAGATTGTTGGTCTCGCCAAATGTTGCCTCTGAAGTTCAGAAACAATAATTTTAGTGTAGAGGTTTGATTTTTCAAGCCTCTACACAAGTTTTTTGGTGATATTAAGTTAATAGAATATTTGTGCGGCAATTAACTTTCCTTTGGCTCAATCCAGGCACCATCTTCTTTAATTAAGTTAATCAATCCATCTACGGCTTTTTCAGAAGGGACACTTTTTTTAATAACTTCCTTTCCTCTATAAAGTGTAATTTTTCCAGGACCAGAACCAACATAACCGTAATCAGCATCAGCCATTTCACCGGGCCCATTTACTATGCAGCCCATTATTCCAATTTTTACACCCTTTAAGTGTCCGGTTCTTTGGCGAATTTTATTCGTTACTTCCACTAAATCGAAAAGAGTTCTCCCACAAGAGGGGCAAGCAATATATTCTGCCTTACTAATTCTAACACGAGCAGCTTGTAAAACACCAAATAATACTCTGTTTATTTCAGCAGGAGAAATATTTGTGTTATTATTCTTTAACCAAACTCCATCTCCAAAACCATCTATAAACAATCCGCCAAAATCAGTAGCAGCAAATAATCTTAATTTATCGTAACTATCAGTATTATATACTTTTTTAATAATTACCGGTTGATTCGAATCCAAATCTGATAATTCAATAAACACCCTTCTTTGTTCAGCCAAACCGTGTTTGTTATCTGTAGTTAAAACAAAAACTACATTTTTATTTGTAATTGTTTTTTTTAAGTTAGTATCAAAAACATTCTCAATTGAAATTTCGACAAAATTAACATCACCATGTTTTATGTTTTCATCTATAAATTCATCAAATGTAAAAAATGGATGAAATTTGTGATTTTCAGAATTACCTAACCAAGTTTTGTAATTCTGAATTATATCTAAACTTTCGGGGAGATTTGTATTTACGGCTTTATCTCCTGCAAAAATATAGTCTGGTGCTTGATCACCAATATTCCACTTATCAAGCTCTGGCAAGTAAGTTAATCCAAGCTTTTTTAAATCATCATTTTCAATTTGTTTAAAAGATAAATCGGCAATAACACGAGGTGGATTTTTATCACCAAAATTGTTTGTAGGATAGGAAGGAATTTTCAAATAGCTAAATGGGTCATAAGGCGAATTTTTAATTGATTTTATTTCTTTGTGCGGAAATCTGTTTTTATATCGATTAGCTAAAGCAATTGCAACAGGTGCTTCTTGTTCCGGTTCTTCTGTTAGAGAAACTCTAATTGTATCGCCAAGTCCATCTTCCAGCAAAGTTCCAATACCGACAGAAGATTTAATTCTTCCGTCTTCTCCGTCTCCGGCTTCAGTTACTCCTAGATGAAGCGGATAGTTCATATTTTCTTCAAGCATTTTATTTACAAGCAATCTATAAGCTTGGACCATGACTTGAGTATTGCTTGCTTTCATTGAGAGGACAATGCTATGATAGTTTAGTTCTTCACAAATTCTTAAAAATTCTAATGCAGATTCTACCATTCCAAGAGGGGTATCGCCATATCTGCTCATAATTCTATCTGAAAGAGATCCATGGTTTGTGCCTATGCGCATTGCTGTTCCGTATTCTTTACAAATCTTTACAAGTGGGGAAAACCGCATTCTAATTTTATCTATCTCTTCTTCATATTGATAATCTGTATAATCAATTTGCTCAAATTTCTTTTTATCAATATAGTTTCCGGGATTTATTCTAACCTTTTCAACAATTCTGGCCGCTTCTTCTGCGGCATTTGGTGTAAAGTGAATATCTGCAATTAATGGAACGTTGTATCCGCGTTTCTTTAATTCAGACTTTATATTTTTTAAATTTTTAGCCTCATTCATGCTTGGTGCAGTAATTCTAACATATTCACATCCGGATTCAACCATTCTAATTGTTTGTTCAACTGTAGCGCTTGTATCCATTGTAAACGTGGTTGTCATAGACTGAATTCTAATTGGGTTGTTTCCACCAAGAGGAATATCACCAATTTTTACTTCCCGTGTTAAAAAACGGCTATATTCAGTTAGACTGTTACAATATTTGGTGTCAAAATTCATATTCTCTTCTTTCTGTTAAAAATATAAGTATTAAATATAGCAAATAGTATTTATGAATATTATTAGTACTATTTTTATATTTCATTCTAATTTGTGTTATTTTAACATCTAGAATCTTCCTCGTTTATACATAATCAAGAACTTAAAAATGCGAATTCCAGAAAACACAATTGAAGAAATAAGAAGTTCAGCTAATATTGTAGATATTATTTCTTCTTATGTGGCATTAAGAAAAAGGGGAAAAAACTTTATTGGACTTTGTCCGTTCCATCAAGAAAAAACCCCATCTTTTACGGTTAGCGATGAAAAGCAAATTTTTCATTGTTTTGGTTGTCATGCCGGAGGAAATGTTTATAAGTTTTTGATGGAATACAAAAGTATCTCGTTCATTGAAGCCGTGCAAGAAATTGCGGAATCTGTAGGAATAAATCTTAATCTAGAAGAAGATGAAGTTTCTTCACAACAATCCGAATTAGAAGAATTTTATGAAATCAATATTTTGGCGGCTAAGCACTTCAGTTCTAATTTGTTAAGTACACAAGAAGGGGAAATTGCAAGAGATTATTTGAAGTTGAGAAAAATTAAACCTCAAATGCAAAAAATCTTTGGTTTGGGATTTGCTCCAAATGGTTGGGATCACTTTGTTAACTATGCAACTGATAATAAAGTTGATCTCGAAAATGCCAAAGCTTTAGGACTGATTGACTCAAAGGATGGAGGAAAATATTATGATAAGTTTAGGGGAAGAATAATTTTTCCAATTTTTTCTCCTAACGGCAGAGTAATTGCATTTGGGGGAAGAGTTTTTCAAGGGGAAGAGAACATTGCAAAATATCTTAACTCTCCAGAATCTACAATTTATCTTAAAAGAAAATCTTTATACGGATTGTTTCACTCCAAGGATGAAATTAGGAAATTAAACAAAGCAATTCTTGTTGAGGGCTATATGGATTTAATAGCTCTTTATCAGCACGGAGTAAAAAATGTTGTCGCTTCTTCAGGTACTTCTTTAACGGATGATCAAGTTAGGCTTCTTTCAAGGTACACAAAAAGTGTTTTGGTAATTTTTGATGCAGATGCTGCCGGAATGAAAGCTTCTTTAAGAAGTATTGAAATTCTTTTGAAGCAGGACTTTGACGTAGCGGTATTAAGTTTGCCGGAAGGTGAGGATCCCGATTCTTTTATTAATGAATACGGAAAAGATCATTTTGAAGAAGTGTTACATACGGCAAAGAATTTTTTGGAATTCCAGACTTTTCAGTATGAAGCGAAAGGAATGTTTGAGAATCCCACCACAGAAGCTGAAGCAATTAGAGAATTGGTAAAATCAGCTTCCTTTGTAAATGACGAGCTAAAACGAGGGTTGCTCCTGAGGTCAATTGCAAGAAAATTTAATTTGAGAGAAAAACTTTTAGAAAGTGAGCTGGACAAATTTCTAGCACAAAATAAAAAGGCCGATGCTCCCCGTGAATATCCAATTGCTAAAAGTGGAAAACCTGCTTCAAAGATAAAATCTGAAAGTGACAAGAGATTAAATTCTTTAGAAAAAGAATTAATTCACTTACTTTTTGAAGGTAATGATGAGATTGTGGGTAATATTTTTGATACTATTTTACCCGAAGATTTTACAAATAAATCTCTTGCTGTACTGGCAAAAATCATTTATGATTCGTATTTAAAGGGTAATTATTCTGCAGCAAATGTTATTGAAAAAATTGAAGATGAAAAATTAAAAAACTATGTTTTATCAATAACTTTAGGCGAGTACCAAATTAGCAGCACTTGGGATGATAGATCCAGCAGTGGAAAAATTGAAAGAGACCCAATTAAGTACGCAAAAGATACAATTAGAAAATATCAATTAATTAAAATTGATGAACAGATAAGAGCAAATGATAATAAAATTGAAAATTTAGGAAACGATCCGGAAGTGATAAATTTAATGAAAGAAAATGACGACCTTAGAAAAGAGAAAAATGCATTTCCTAAAGAGTAGAATTGGATCAAATTTTAATTGAAAACTCTTTTAAACAAAAAGAGGAAAACAATATGAAAAAGAAACTAAGCATTTATGAAATCAATACCAGAGTATGGTTAAAAAGATTTAATCAATCAACTGGTAATTGTACTATTAAAGATGTTCCAAAGGAATATTGGTTAAACCTATCATCTTTGGGTTTTGATTGCGTTTGGTTAATGGGGGTTTGGAAAACAAATGAAAGTGTAATTAAAAAATATTGTTTTGAACCGGGTCTTGTTGGTGATTACAATAAAGCCCTTAAGGATTGGACTGATACCGATGTGATTGGTTCACCATATTCGATTGATACTTATGAAATAAATCCAACTGTTGGAACAGAAGGAGAGTTTATCGAATTAAAAATATTTCTTAATTCAATTGGGATAAAACTAATCCTGGATTTAGTTACAAACCATTTTAGTGCACACAGTCAGCTTATTGAATCGAACCCAGATTTATTTCTTACTGCAGGAGAGGATTTTTTAGAGAGAAACTCTTATACCTTTTTCAAATCGGAAACAATCGGTGATAAAGTTTTCGCTCATGGAAGAGACCCATTCTTTCCTGCTTGGCAAGATACTGTTCAAGTAAATTATTTTAGTGAGAATGCTAGAAAATTTATGATTAATGTTGCAAAAAATATGACCAAGATTTGTGATGGTGTTAGGTGCGATATGGCAATGCTTTCTTTAAATAATGTTTTTGAAAATACTTGGAGTGCAGCCCTTTCGCAAGGAAATTTTCAAAAGCCGCAAAAAGAGTTTTGGGATGAGTGTATTGCAGAAGTAAAGGAACTGAGAGAAGATTTTTTATTTATTGGAGAAGCTTACTGGGATTTGGAATGGGAATTGCAAAAACTAGGGTTTGATTATACTTACGATAAAAAATTATACGATAGAATAAAATCAGAAAATGTAGGGGAAATTAAAGCTCATCTTATGGCGGAAAATGATTTTCAAGAAAAATCAGTCCGGTTTATTGAAAACCATGATGAAGAAAGAGCAATAACTTCTTTGGGAATTGAAAAATCTAAAGCAGCGGCTATTATAATCAGTACAATTAGGGGGATGAGTTTTTTTCATGATGGTCAGTTGGAAGGAAGAAAAGTTAAATTACCTGTACAATTAGGACGGGAACCAATTGAAAAAGATAATCCCAACCAAGTTGAGTTCTACAGTAAGTTGCTTAGGATTACTTCTTCAGAAATTATTAAATATGGTACATGGGAATTGCTAAACCCAAATCCTTCCTGGCCAACAAATATAACTTATAAAAACATTTTGGCTTGGAAGTTTACATATAATAATAGAAAAAGGTTAATAGTTATAAACTACTCTCAAGAGGTTTCTCAATGCAGGCTTGAATTTAACTTAACAAATTACCCAACAAAGTTTAAATTGAAAGACATTCTAAATTTTAAGACTTATTTTAGAAAAACCGAAGAAGTCGTTAAGGAAGGATTATTCATTGAATTGGGACCATTTAAAAGTCATATTTTTTCTTATTGATGAACTAAGTATGAAAACAGCGGTAATCATTCCAGCTTATTACATGGAAAAGGTATCGAGCAAAAAAGGTTGCAATTTAATTTCGCATGAAAATCTAATTTAGATTAAGTTTTCCTTACTTATTCTTATCTTTACACAATGAAAAATCCAAATTTAATTTTACTCCCCGGATTAAGCCAGCAGTTAAGTTTTCTCTTCTCAAAAATTGAGATAGAAAACCTTGTAACATTAATTGTTGGTGCAAATTCAGAACAAATAGCCCAAAAGTTCCTAGAAAAAAATATTCCTAAAGTAGAAATAATTGTTGAAGAATATGATTCGCTAATCAATTCGCAATTGATTTTGAATAAAAATGAAAATATCAGAACCAGAATTATGGATTTTGAAAACACAGATTTTTCAGATAGTCAATTCGATTTAATTTATGCGCAAGGATCAATCTCCAACCTTAGAAGAAAGAAAATTGTAAAAGAAATAAAAAAAATATTAAAACCAGAAGGGTATTTTTGCGTTGGTGAGTTGATAAAGCTAACCGAAGATGTTCCAACTTTTGTTCAAAATATTTTTGATGCATCCGAACTTGAACCGTTATTTATAAATGATATTGATAAATATTATACGGAAAGAAAATTTGAAGTAATTGACACTATAGATTTATCAAGAACACTAAAACAGTTTTACATAGAAAGTGCCGAAATTTTAAGAGAAAACATTGGTGATCTATCAGAAAATGAAAAATCCTACAATAAAAAACTTCTCAACAAAATAAGTCATGAAAGCAATGCCTTTTTAAAACAAGGTGCCAGCAAATTTATTGGATTTAAAGCTCTTTTATTGAAGAAGAAATAACTTAACCAGCCTTAGTTTGTTATAAATGGAATTATAAAATGAAAAAAAATGATATCGTAACTTTTACCATAGAAAATTATGCATTTGAAGGAAAAGGAATTGCGCGTATTAACCAATCTGAATTGGAGCATGTAAACAGCGATACAGATAAAAAATATGTAATGTTTGTGCATAATTCTTATCCCGGAGATGTTGTTAAAGCTAAAGTTCAAAAACTAAAAAAATCTTACGGCGAAGCTAAAACAGTTGAGGTAATTAAACCATCTACCGAGCGTATAAAAGCAAAGTGTAAGCATTTTGGAGTTTGTGGTGGTTGTAAACAGCAAGACTTAAATTATTCTGCTCAAGTAAAATATAAACACGAGCAAGTAAGAGATATTTTTGAAAGAATGGGTGGATTTACAGATTTTGAAATGTTGCCAATAATTGCTTGCAAAAATGATTTTCATTATAGAAACAAAATGGATTTTTCTTTTACTCCCCAAAGATGGCTTACTGCCGAAGATATGAAAATAGAAAATTTAGAAGATAAAAATTTTGCTCTAGGATTTCATGTGCCAAAAATTTTTAGTAAAGTAATTAATATTGAAGAATGTTTCCTTGAATCTGATAACGCAACTAAAGTTTTAAATTTTACAAGAGAATATTTTAGAAATCTAAAGACCCCGATTTATTCAACAATGGAACACGAAGGGTTTTTGCGAAATTTAGTTTTACGCGAGTCTTTCAATCTGAATCAGTTTATGGTGAACCTTGTTACTTTTACCGAAGATGAAGAATTGATGACCGAGTTCACAAATAAATTGGTAGCTGCTTTTCCTTTTATTACAACGGTTGTAAATAATGTTAATTTGAAAAAAGCACAGGTAGCTTATGGAGATTACGAAAAAGTATTTTTAGGTGATGGTTTAATTTATGATACAATTGGAAAGTATAAATTTCAGATAAGTGCTAATTCATTTTTCCAGACAAATACTTTGCAAGCAGAAAAACTATATCAAACAGCATTAGATTTTGCTGAATTTACTGGTGATGAAATTGTTTACGATCTTTATTCTGGTGCAGGAACTATTTCTATTTTTGTGTCAGAAAAAGTAAAAGAAGTTTATGGATTTGAATCAGTTAGAAGCGCGGTTAAAGATGCAAAAGTAAATTGTAAAATAAATAATGTTGAAAATGTTAGAGCATTTGAAGTTGATCTTAATAAAACATTTTTGCCTTATTTGGAAGAGAAAAAAATACCCAAACCAAACATTGTTGTTGTAGATCCGCCAAGAGCCGGCATGAATCCTAAAACTGTAATTGATCTTTTAAATTTAGAACCAAACAAAATTGTTTATGTTAGCTGCAACCCAACAACACAAGCAAGAGATATAAAGCTGCTTTGTGAAAACAAGTATAAACTTATTAAAGTTCAGCCGGTTGATATGTTTCCACAAACCTTTCATATAGAAAATGTAGTATTGTTAATTAAAAAGTAATCAGTAAATTAAATTGGAGCCAAACAATTGAAAAACCATTATAAAATTTATATATACATTGGGCTTGTGATAGTTTTATCAACAACTGTAATTGCTCAACAAACTGAAAGTGTTAGCTTTAAGGTAAGAACCACAACTCCAAGTGGGAATTTTTCACCTAAAAACATTGGCGCTATTTGGGTTGAAGATTTATCCGGGAAATTTATTAAAACTCTTCAGATTTGGGCGGATAAAAGAGTTCAATATTTATATACATGGAATAGTATTTCGAAAGGAAATAAAGTTGATGCAGTTTCTAGCGCAACTCTTTCTTCGCATCAAACGCATAGCGTATATTGGAATCTTAAAGATAATCTCGGAAATATTGTTCCCAATGGTCAATATAAATTAAAAATTGAAATGACAGATCAACATGCACAAGGTCCTTTATCTTCTTTTACTTTTCCAGTTGGGGAAGCATCCAATTCTCTTTCAATTCCCGACTTGACAAATTTTCATGATATGGTTTTGAGTTGGAGTTCAGTAATTACTGATGTAAAGAACGACAAAGTATTTCCAACTAGATATCAATTAGATCAAAACTATCCCAACCCATTTAATCCAACTACAACAATTAATTTTTCGATACCAAAAGATGGGAACGTGAAGTTGAACTTATTTGATGTTTTGGGAAATGAAGTAGTTCAGTTAGCAAATGAATATAAGTCAGCGGGTAATTATTCCTACACATTTGATGCGTCTCATTTACCAAGTGGAATTTACATTTATACAATTAGAGTAAATAGTTTTGTAGCGACAAAAAAAATGTTACTGTTGAAGTGAGCTTGTATTTCTATTAAATAACGTAGAATTATTTAACGATACTAAACTTCTCAATCTTGCAACCTTCAATTAAATCATTATAGAATAATAAGTTAACTAGTTGTAAAATATTTCAGATTGTCAGCGTTGAATTGTAACTAAAATAAATAGTTTTCAAAAATTTATATTCAACTAATCTTCGCAAAATAATGTGACATTGAATCTTATTTAGTATATTTGATCTTATATATTTAAGGATTGCCATGTTTAGAAGACTTTACTACCTCACATCAATATTGTTATTTTTAACTTCAATCAACTTCGGACAAAGTACTGTAGTTACAAATAGTGTTGTAGTTGGTGGAGTTACTGCAAATTCTTCTCGTTTCTGGGTTAGAACATCAATACCATCAAAAGTGAACATAGAGGTTTCTGAAGATATCTCTTTTGCTGGGAGTAAACTTGGTGAAGAAAAAATTACTACCGAAGAAAGCGGGAATGCTTCTATTATAGAAGTTAATGGTTTGCTGGCTAACACAAAATATTTTTATAGAGCAATTTCTGAGAATATAGTTATTGACAATTTGGAAAGATCTTTTTGGACTTTCCCTGAAGTAGGAACTGAAACAAATTTTAGTTTTGCGTTTGGATCATGTCAGCAAAGTGGAGATTTTTTACCAAGTCCAACTGAAAACGTAAGCGTATTTGATGAAATTTTAAGACACGATGTTAGGTTCTTTTTGCAGCTTGGAGATTGGGGATATCCAGATACAACGGATTTAACTCCTATAAATAACAATTATTTTTCCGCTGATTACAAACTCGTTCAAAAAAGCTATTGGAGTAAATTTAATTCTGAGTACCCAATGGATAAATTACTAAGAAAAATGCCGGTTGATTATGTTTATGATGATCACGATTACATGAATAATAATTCATCAGCTACGACAAGTAGTTACTATATTCCCTTTAAGCCGAATGATTTTTCTAATAATTTTGTCACCATGGAGATTGAAAATCCACCAGGCGCAAGATTGAATAGTATAAGAGGTTATAAAGAAAACATGCCTAGTTATCCATTAGAAAATGAAAGCAGAGGAATATATCATAAATTTTCATATGGGAATATTGATGTTTTCGCCCTTGATCTAAGAGCTCAAAAAAGTCCAGCACTGGAAGCATTCAGATTTGATGATTCCAGCAATAAATGGGTTTTTGATCCTCCGGCAGAACATTATATTTTAGGTAGAGACAATACTGTTGGAGAAGGTGAAAATCAGTTTTCTTGGTTTTTAAATAGGCTAAAAAATTCTACTGCCGATTGGAAATTTATTATGAGTTCGGTTCCATTCAATATTGGACAAAAAAGAGCACTTACAACTGGTTTGGCTCTTCAAAATCTTGTAATACCTGTTGAAGGAGCTCCAGCGGGAGCAACTGCAATAGCTGCAGCTTTTGAATTAGCAGATGGCTGGAGCGGTTTCCCAGCGGACACCGAAGCGATTTTGAATTTTGTAAGTGAAAATAAAATTGAAAACTTAGTTGTCTTAAGCGGCGACTCTCACAATGCCGCATTAGATGATGGAACTAATGCTGGATTACCTGAAATTATGGCTGGTAATTTGGAAATCACTAATTCTAAATCGGTTACTTTTTTTGAAAGTTTTGGGATAAATATTTGGAACAAGGGTGGTCATGGAATTACTACCACTGAATTTAACGATGCCTTTGGCAAAGTTACTGTCTATGGCTCTGATTCTGTAAACCTAAGTTTAATTGATGAATTTGGAAATTTGTTTGCAAATCATACAATTGTAAATAAAAAAGTAACCTCAATTGCAGATAATAATTTTACACCTACTTTTGAATTACAACAAAACTATCCTAATCCGTTCAACCCATCAACTTATATAAATTACTCTATTCCCAATAATGGCCATGTTACATTAAGAATTTATGATGTTTTGGGAAATGAAGTGGTTCAATTAGAAAATGGTTACAAAACAGCAGGAAACTATTCTTATTTGTTCGATGCAAATAATCTATCAAGCGGAATTTATTTTTATAGTTTATCAACCGCCAATTTGATTGTGACTAAGAAAATGCTATTGCTGAGGTAAAATTGTAATTTTATAACATGAAACTAAACTTAGCACTATTTCAATACTCAACTCATTCAACCGATGAATGGATATTTCTATTTGCTGTACAAGTTATTCTTGCCGCTCTTTTTGTTTTTGTTGTAAGATATTTTTGCAGATTATTAAAAGAGAAGGAGCCAAATAGGTCGAACAAAAAAACTTGTATTGTAATAAGTATTTTGTCTGCGATAGGCTGGTTTATTATTGCACAAATTGTTTGGGTAATAACTAGTATTCAGATGACTAGTGGATAATATTAATTCAATTCCCCATTCAGGTCAATAGAGATTAATTTTATAGCATCTACTTTTTGAGCTTCGGGTAAATCTCCGCAAGAATATTCAATTTCATACAATAAATCTATGTATTGAACTGTAACACTTAAAGGGCTATCTTTTTTAAAAGCTGGTGGAATAATTTCTTCGTTTTCGGGTTTGTAATTTATACTATCAATTTCTACAAAAAAACCACAGCCGTCAACATCAAATTCACCTGTCCATTTTAAAATCGCACTCCTTTCATAATTAACTTGATTCCCTTCTTCACAAGAAAGAACGAAAAGTGAGACAATTAAAAAGAAAGTCAGGTGTACAAATTTCATAGTGGTTGTTTTTTTATTTACAATGCACTAAGGTAAATATTCACAATTTGAAAGACAAGTTACAATTAAGCAATTCTAAAACAAATTGTAATTATTAAATGAGACCACTGAATGATTCCCCAAAAGTTATTCTGAACGAATTGAAGAATCCCTTGTTAATTCAAAATAGAGATGTTTCGCTTTACTCAACATGACAAATTTGAAATTTTCAGAGGTCTCTAAATATTTGTTTGTTGGTAATCAAAATATAGTTTTCTTACTTTTATAGTTAAATTAATAACTTTGGAGCAAATTATGTTAAATCGAGCTAATCGCATTTGTTTTATATTTGGATTCTTATTTTTTGCTTTTCTAACTCATAATATATCTGCACAGAATAAAATAAACCCACTCCCAGAAGGTGTTTCGATCCATCAGCTTGATAACGGAATTCAACTAGTGCTAATTGAAAAACCTTCACTGCCAATGGTAGGCATAAACACTGTTGTTAAGGTTGGATCAGCGTACGAAAATTTTGCAACAAGCGGAATGAGCCATATGCTTGAACATCTTCTTTTTAACGGCACAACCACAATGATACAAAAAGAACTATATGATGCCACTGATAGAATTGGAGGCTACAATAACGCTAACACTTCAGAGTATTATACTAACTTTATGATGGTAACACCCTCTGAAAATATTGTTGAAGGGATGAAGTTACAAGCTGCAATGCTTTTTGATTCTGTTGTGCCGGAAGAAAAATTTGAAAAAGAGAAAGGAATTGTGCTAGAAGAAATTGCTAAAAGTTTAGCTAAATCAAGTGAGCAAATCGAACGAAACATATTGTCAGTTCTTTATAACGGTCATGCTCTTTCGTTACCAACATTAGGAACCTATGAAACAATAAAGAATATGAATCGCGATGAGGTTTATTCATTCTATAAAAATTATTACGTTCCCAACAATATGATAATTAGTGTTATTGGTGGATTTAATTCAACGGAAATGCTGAAAAATGCAAAAGATATTTATGGAAAAATTAAACCGGCAGCAGTAAATGAATTTAGAGTTACCAACTTTAATACAGCATTTGAAGAGTTGAATTTATCAGACAAAACAGAAAAAATTTATCATCGTTTTTACAGTGGAAGCAATACCCAACTTCAATTGTTTTTTGAGTTACCAAACCCAACCAATTTAGAATATTTTGAAATATTAAATTTAATACTTGAAGACAAAACTGAAGAAATTAAGAATGAGTTAAATCAAAAATATGAAAATTCTGTGGAAGGCATTGAATTTAGGACCAGAGAATATAAAATCAATAACAAATTACAGGCAACAGTCGTTTTAAGCTCAGATAAATATATTGGTGAAATTAAAAATGCTCTTGTTATAAAATTAAACGGTTTCAATTACCAGTTATCTCCAGAAACTTTAGAGGCGGAAAAAATCAAAGCGCTCACATCATTTTTACAAAACACAGAAAAGCCTCATATGTTCGGAATTTACAATGCCGATCTTTTTGCTCAATATGGAATTGAAGAAATATTAAAATCATATTCCGGAACAGGTTTTATAGATGCTGCTGAGGAAGTTAAGAGAATGAAACTCGATCAGAATCCTACTGTAATTATTCAACACCCAAATGTTGAAAATGAGAGCAGTGAATTAATAGAAAGTCAGCGAGCTAGTATATTTAAGGGCAGCAATGAGAAAGCATCAATTATTGTAAAGCAAATTAAAGGTAGCGATCTTCTGGCAATTCATTTTCTAATTAAGAACAAAGCGGCTTATGAAGAAAAATACGGTAAAGAGGCTGCCAAAATATTGCACGAGACTTTTGGTG
Source organism: uncultured Ignavibacteriales bacterium (assembly GCA_963704835.1). Taxonomy (GTDB): domain Bacteria; phylum Bacteroidota; class Ignavibacteria; order Ignavibacteriales; family Melioribacteraceae. The sequence goes on from CAVPHW010000001.1 coordinate 218,725, forward strand.
AGCGAATGAACCAGCCGGAAATTCAGAAGCAAAGTGCAAAATATGGATTTACGTTTACTGTAAATGATAATCCTTTCATACCTATGGATGATATTTATTTAAGCCCTGAGTATGGTTACATTAGAGCAGAAGGATTAGCTAATAATCTAGAAGCAGCTATAAATTTTCTAGTAAGTCAATTAAACTCTTTTGTCCCAACACAAGAGGAGTTTATGAAAGCTCATGGGAAATCTCAAATGCCGGCAAAGATGGGTCATGCAAACAAAGCAAAAGAAATATTTGATGGCAAAGTAAATGAAATGTTGTATGAAGAAGAAGTTTACAAAGAGAATAAAGACCAACTGAGTTATGAAAAATTGATAGAGTTTTCTGATTACTATTTTAATCCAAGTAATATGATTGTTTCTGTTGTTTCAAAGGAAACGCCTGAAAAAGTTAATGCTTATTTTGAAAAATTTAGCAAGCCACAATTAAATGGCGCAATCAACAATGATGCGTTTACAAAAGGGTTTAAGGAAATTAAGTCGGGTGTAAATGTAGAAATGAAGGGAGGCGGAGAACAATCATATCTTTATTATGGGTTTCAAAAGCAAATAGAAGAAATTGATAATGCATCCCTCAAAGTTCTGTCACTTTTATTAGCAGATAAAATTGTTTTTGATATTAGAGAAAAACAAGGCATGGCATACAGAATGAGTGCTGGTATTGAAATTATCAAAGACAAAGCAATGTTTAACATAAATTTGGGAACGCGTCCAGAAAATATTGACAAGTTAATTCCTCAATTGTCAAATTTATTTAGTTCAAGTTATTTAGGTGAAATCACTGAATTAGAAATTAGTAAATCAGTTAATATGTACCTAGGTAGAATGATGTTCAGAAGACTTTCAAGCATAAACCAAGCGTATTATTTGGGTTATTCTGAATTTCTTTATAATGATATTAATTATGATTTCGAGTCTCTACAAGATCTAAAAAAAGTTACAGTTGAAGACGTGAAAAATGTTGTAAAAAAGTATTTAAAAATTGAAAATCCAGTTCAGATAATAGTTCGATAAATAATTGGGCTTCTGTCCAGCTTTAAAGATGGTCGTTGTGATTTATTATGACAACTTAAGATTAGAAAATATTAAAGGAAATATATATGAATACTAGAAAATTGTTTTTTGCATTTATGTTTTTAGCTTTTGCAGTATTTGCTCAAGAGGGAAAAATTTATCATAATCTTACTGTAAAGTTAAATCCGGCAACATCCTTTATTGAAGCTGTTGATGAGATAACAATAAAAAAAGAATTATTGACTGATAAGTTTGAATTCAGTTTAAACGCTAGTTTAACGCCAACACTAATCACGGATGGATTAAGCTTTGAGTTGATAGCCGAATCAGTATTAGCTGAGGATTTGGGCATGGATAGAGATGATTCGGAAAATACTTCTACTCTACTTATAAATAAATATGTAATTACAAATTATTCAATTGATATTGATCTAACATTCACACTTAAGTATTCTGGCAAAATTGAATCACCCATTGAACAAAGTGAGGAAAATTATCAGAGAGGATTTAGTGAATCTCCAGGGATAATTAGCGAATTGGGAGTATATTTAGCTGGATCAACCTACTGGGTTCCAACAGTTAAAGATGAATTTGTGAGTTTTAATTTGACTACCGAATTACCAAAGGATTGGAAGACGGTTAGTCAGGGTAAACGAACTGAAGATAAAACAGAAAACGAAACTCACACCGACACTTGGAATTCTCCAACACCACAAGAAGAAATATTTTTAATTGCAGCTAAATTTCATGAATATAAATTTTCAACCGGTTCAGTTGATGCCTTCGCTTTTTTAAGGACCCCGGATGAAAGTCTAGCAAATAAATATTTAGAAACAACTGCACAGTATTTAGAAATGTATCGTCAATTAGTTGGACCTTTTCCATACACAAAATTTGCACTTGTAGAAAATTTCTGGGAAACCGGATATGGAATGCCTTCGTTCACATTATTGGGCGAAAAGATAATCCGCTTCCCATTTATACTTCATTCATCATACCCGCACGAACTACTTCATAATTGGTGGGGAAATAGCGTTTATGTTGATTTTAAAAAAGGTAATTGGTGCGAAGGTTTAACTGCATATATGGCGGACCATTTAATTAAAGAACAGCGGGGACAAGCCGAAGAATATAGAAGAGCAACATTACAAAAATATACAGATTTTGTTAGTGCTGATAAAGATTTCCCGTTGAGTAAATTTTTATCCAGACATGACGGTCCAAGTGAATCTATTGGTTATGGAAAGTCCTTGATGGTATTTCATATGCTTCGTCAATTAGTTGGAGATGAATCATTTACTAAAGCATTCCAAGTTTTTAATCGAGATAACAAGTTTATAAAGGCATCCTTTGATGATATTAGGATTGCAATTGAAAAAGTTACAAATAAAGATATAAAATGGTTTTTCGAACAATGGATTGAACAAAAAGGAGCACCAGTTTTAAGTTTAGAAGATGTTAAAATAGAGCATTTTGGTGATACATATCAACTTCTATTTACCATAAAGCAAGTTCAAGAAGGACCTGCTTTCAGATTAAATGTTCCGGTAGTTTTTGTTGATATTAATGGTACGCACTCTGAAGTATTTGAATTGTTAAATAAAGAAGAAAAATTAGCTTTTACTCTTAAGAGTGAACCCATAAAAATATTTGTTGATCCGCAATTTGATGTTTTTAGAAAATTAGATGCTCGTGAAATACCTGCAGCATTAACAACCGCCTATGGATCTGAAAAAACAGTAATGATTTTACCTGATAAATCTGATATTGAATTTGAAATGTACCAGAATTTTACAAATCAATGGATAAAGGGAAATGAAGAGAAATTTGAAATTATTAACCAAAGTGAATTAGAAGCAATTCCCTCTGATAAAGCAGTGTGGGTATTGGGTAATAGTAAATTTCTTTCTGGAATTAACAATTCATTGAAACAATTTAATTCTGTTGTTAACAGCGATTCAATAAAATTTGAATCAGTTGCATATCCAACGGGAAATAATTCTTTTATTACTTCAGTTAAGAATCCAGCAAATCTCAATAATGTTGTAGTTTTTCTTTCTGTTGGAAATGAAAATGCAATTCCCGGATTGGTAAGAAAACTACCACATTATGGTAAATACAGCTATTTGGCTTTTGAAGGTGATGAACCGACTAATATTGCCAAAGGTCAATGGCAGGTATTAAATTCTCCATTAGTTAAACTTATCAATCCTAATGTGAAAAGTATTGAGCCACAATTTAAACAAAGGGAAGCACTAGCTAAATTAGCACCGGTATTTTCATCAAAAAGAATGGTAGATCATATTGCGTATCTCGCTTCTGATGAAATGAAAGGGAGAGAATTAGGAAGCAAGGAAATAGATATTGCTGCTGACTATATTGCAAATAAATTTAAGGAATATGGATTGGAACCCGGAAGTGACGAGGGGACATATTTTCAGTCTTTCACAAAAGCGTTTCATGGAAAAGGAAATTTATTAGTTAAAAATGTAATTGGAATTATTCCGGGGACAAACCAAAAGTTAGAAGAGGCAGTAGTAATTTCTGCGCATTATGATCATTTAGGACTTGGTTGGCCGGATGTAAAAAAAGGGAATGAAAACAAAATCCACAATGGTGCCGATGATAATGCAAGTGGAGTTTCAGTAATTCTGGAACTTGCTGAAGTTTTAGGGAAGTCTTTTAAACCTGCGCGAACAATCATTTTTGTTGCCTTTAGTGGAGAAGAGGCTGGCTTGGTTGGATCACATTATTTTGTTGCGAACTATAAAAAATTCTCGATAGAAAAAATCTTTGCAAATTTAAATTTTGATACAGTTGGAAGACTAGCAGGTAAAAAAATAATGATACTAAATGGAAACACTGCTCACGAATGGAAATTTATTTTTATGGGTACAGAATATACGACAGGTGTTTCTTCGGAAATTATAACTCAAGATCTAGATGCCAGCGATCAAGTTGCATTTATTGAAAAGGGTATTCCCGCAGTTCAGTTTTTCAGTGGTCCAAACTCAGATTACCATACTCCAAGTGATAAAGTTGAATTAATTGATGCAGATGGCTTAGTTAAGGTTGCAACGGTTGCAAGGGAAACACTTGTCTATTTAGCAGAAAGAGAAGATGCAATGGAGTTTACCGGAGCGAAGAAAAAAGATCAAGGCGATAAGACTGAAGGTATTAAAGAAGTGAAGGAGGGAAGGAAAGTATCAACCGGAACTATGCCGGATTTTGCTTATCAAGGTGAAGGTGTAAAAATTGCATCTGTTGCTGAGGATTCACCAGGAGTAAAAGCTGGTTTATTAGCTGGTGATATTATTAAGAAATTGAATGGAAAAGATTGTAATAATTTAAGAGAATATTCTGAATTGCTTAAGGAACATCAACCAAGAGATGAAATAACTTTAACAGTTGATAGAAATGGAAAGGAAATGATTCTTCAACTTATTCTAACTGAAAGATAATTTATGGTTTCCAATTTTCATTGGCTTTAGCAATATAGTTTTCCCAATCAGATAAAACTGTTTGCTTGTTTTCTTCGTTAGAAAACAAGTATAGTTTCCCTTTGTAAATATACCATATAGTTGGGTTTGGGGGATATGCAATGTTTTTAGAGGCATAATAACTACAGTATCCTCCAAATTGTGGAGCATACTTTTCTGGAGATGATTTAAAAAGATTTTCATTGCCGGAGGAGTTGAAAAACCAGTTAGAATCTTCCCATCTATAAAAAAAGATTTCATTTCCTCTATTGGCATTTTTCTTTTTAAAATAGTAGACCATATCATAGCCTTCTAGAGCAACATTTGCCTTCTTATAATAATTGTTGTGCATTTTTAAAGGGATATACGAGACACCAAACAAATATCCAGCAGAAATTGCAAGGGCTGCAATTATAAATAATGTAAAAAATATATTTTTTATAATTTTAAACATGGCTTAACTCTTTAAACTATTATCGAATAAACATTACTATTAATTTAGCAATTATAATTTCAAATTAGAGGTATTATTTAACCTAAACTATGTCATTTAAAGAACTGTAGTCGGAATCAAAGAGTCTTTTATACGTTCTTATTGCAAAAGAATCTGTCATTCCCGACATATAATCACAAACAAGTCTTGCTCTATTTAATAGATCTTTTTCGTTTCTTAATAATTGATCGGTAAAATCTGGTAAAAGCTTTATTGGTTTAATAGAAGTTATATAATTCTCTTCGAGGACCTTAAAAATGTTTGTTAACATTCTATCACCCTTAAATTCAATTTGGTGAATTTGCGAAGATTTAAACACTAATTCCACAGAGATATTTTTGTATAAGCTAACTTTTTCAGAAAATGCAGTGTCAATTATTAAATTATATTTATACCGATTTGTAAAATTATCTAAAATTGATTGAGAGTCAGAAATTTTGCAAGCTAAAATAAAATTGCCTACCTGAGAACCAAACTTTGCTTTAAATTTATCTTTTTTAATCCATTCAATTATTTCATCAAGAAATTTAATTTGTCGGTCAGTTATTTTACTTAGATTTTCTTCTTTCCATTTAAGAAGTTTATCTAGAGTAATAAATCCACCGGAAATGCTATCAACCAAGTCATTTATGGCATATGCAGTATCGTCAGCCCAATCCATTATTTGACACTCAATACTTCTAAAAGAGTTTAATTGATCTCCTGGTGAAAGCTTAGTTTTATCAAGATTATTATTGAAAGCAAAATTCAAAAACTCTTTTTGATAATCATAAATGAAATGATTTTCCGGTAGAAGAAGATCACTATACAAACTTTTGTATTTTAGTATGCTATCAATAAATGCACGGGTGGGATTTAATCCTCGTCTATCATTTTCACTTCTGTAAAAAATTTCTGTAATTAGTCTTAGCGTTTGAGCATTGCCTTCAAAGCCGCCATAGTCTTTCATTAAATTATGTAATGTTCTCTCTCCCGCATGTCCAAAAGGAGGATGCCCAAGATCGTGAGCTAAGCATGCTGATTCTACTAAATCAGAATCAATAAAATATTTTTCCGAAAAAATATCTTTATTAGCAGAATGCAAATAATGACAAATAGAGCGGCCAATTTGTGCCACCTCAATTGAATGGGTTAATCTAGTTCGATAATAATCAAACTCACCGGGGAGAAAAACTTGAGTTTTTCCCTGCAGTCTTCTGAACTCAGAAGAATGAATAATTCGGTCTCTATCAATCTGGAAAGGAGTGCGGTAATCTTCTCTTGGACTTAATCTTAAACGCTCGGTATCAAATTCAGAATAGAAATTATTTTGCATATTTTGACTTTAACTTTAGTTAAGGTATAAATTTATAAAATATACTTGTTGAATAAAACAGGTTGGTGAATTATCTTTGACCCAAAAGGTAGCTCCCCCACAATTATTTTAGTGTTTGTCAACTTATATACATTGGCAATTCTTGGAATTAACACATCATTAAAAAATGCTGAAAATGAATTTTGGATGTGAAGGCACAGTTAATTTCAGAGTTTTGTTAAAAAATTCCCAAATATTAGATGTTGGAGTTGGTAGAGGTTGTTAGTCTATTTTAGTTTTATCTATTCTATCTTGATAAATGAATCAAAAATTAAACACTAATAATTTGCGGAGTCCAATTAATACCGTATTTTAGTGAGAACAAAATATAACCATTTTTAATGGAGAGTTTATGCCTTGGGTAAAACAAATTGGTGAAGATAAAGCTGAAGGAAAGTTAAAAGAAATATATACTGATCTAACTAAAAACAGAGGTAAAGTTTCAAATATTATGAAAGTGCATAGTCTAGATCCAGAGACTATGAAAAATCATTTGGATATGTACATGTCAATTATGTTTAATAACTCTTCATTAGAAAGGGAAGAACGCGAACTGATAGCCGTTGTTGTCTCTGCCCTAAATAACTGTAGTTATTGTATACATCATCACGCAGAAGCTCTTAATCATTACTGGAAAGATGATGCGAAAATTAATGCTTTAGTTACCGATCACAAATCAATTGATTTTCCAATTAGAACTTTAGCAATTCTAAATTATGCTGAAAAGCTTACACTTACACCTGGAATGGTAAATGAATATGATGTTCAGAACTTAAGAATTCATGATATTAAAGATGAAGATATTCTAAATATCAATTTAGTTGTAAGTTATTTTAATTTTGTAAACAGAATAGCTAACGGTTTGGGTGTTGAGTTTTCTGAGGAAGAAGTGAAAGGGTATAAGTATTGATTTGAATAAAATATTTACTTCTCTTCAACATCCTTAAGTCCTAAAACAGATAATAATTTATCATGACCTTCGTTGTCCAGTTCAACATTATATTCTTTGTAAAATTGAATTGTTGAATCGACAGAATCAAAATACTTTTGGCAATTTGGGCATTTTTCTAAATGAACCTTAATATTTATGCATGTTGGTGAGTTTAAATCTTCTCCCAAACTATCACAAATGTGACTCATTACATCTTTGCAAGAAACATTTTCTTTTTTCATATCTGTAAGGTTTTATTTAATTCATTTCTTAAAAAAGCTCTGGCTCTGTGCAAACGAGATTTTATTGCCGGAACAGATAAATTTACAATTTCAGCAGTCTCAATAGTTGATAATCCTTCAACATCTCTTAATAAAAACACAATTCTATAATCATGCGGTAGCTTTTCAATTGCGTCATCCAATATTTTTTTTAGCTCAACATTTTCTGTTAATTTATCCGGAGAAAATTTCCAATCCGCCACATTTTTGTCTTCAATTAAGCCATCTTCATTTTCAAGGTTTACATAATCATATTTTTTCTGAGATCTTGCCAACATTAAGCAATGGTTACTTACAATTGTATATAACCACGTAGATAATTTTGAATTACCCGAAAATTGACTTAATGATTTAACCATGCTTAAGAACGTTTCCTGCATTGTGTGCTCGGCACGTTCTTTATTTCTACAAATTTTAAAAGCAAAATTATAAACCGTTTGCTCATAATTTTTAACTAGTTGAGCAAGTGCATTTCTGTCTCCACCAACTGCATTTTCAATCAATTGCTCTTCGGATATTTTGTTTGATGTATCAATCATAAAAAAGATTCATTCTCCGTCTATCGATTTCCACAAATACATGCAAGCATAAGTATTGTAGGGACTCCAATTATTATTTTCTGAAATAGATTTTACTTCTTCACTATTTGGTAAATATTCAAGGTTGTAATTTAACATAATTGCTTTCTTTATGCCAAGATCTCCTGTAGGAAGGACGTCTTTTTTTCCTAAAACAAACATTAAGAACATATGAACTGTCCATGGACCGATTCCATTTACTTTTGTTAACTCACTCATAATTTCTGCTTCACTTTTTGTAGAAAAGTTTTTTAGTGAAATTTCTTTCGAAATAATTTGATTGGCTAAATCTTTAATATATTTTGCTTTTGCATTAGATAAACCAAGCGAACGAAGTGTGGTAATCTCTGTGTTTTTTATACTTTCTGGAGTTGGTGAATTGTTAAAATAAGCTAAAAATCGACCCCTTATAGCACTAGCAGATTGTACTGAAAGTTGCTGTCCAACAATTGAATTGCACAATTGAATAAAATAATTTCGTTTTCTTTTCAAATAAAGTGGTTTGCGTTTTTTCATTAAGTTATAAATTGAGACATCTTCCCTTAAAAAGTGCTTGACAGCACAATTATATTCATTAATTTCGCTCATATAATAAATCCGTTAAAAATGGAAGAAATATGGACCAGCAGTCACATCTAGCTTTACAAAGCAATAATTTACTCAAAAATGTAGATCTTTCTAAGCTTAACTTTGAAAAGTTTGATGGAAAATTGCATGCAATGAGTGGCGGAGATATAATATATCGTGCAGGCGATGCGGCAAACTCTGTGTTTTTGGTTGTAAATGGAGAAATTAACCTTCTTAAGAAAAAGTCCGATCTCAAATCAACATCTATAGTTTATGGAGATAATGAGTTTTTTGGTGCAAAAGAATTATTACATGATAATCATAGAGGCTCAACCAGTGTTTCGCTAACAGATTCGTATTTGATTGAAATATCTAAAGAGGGATTAAACTCCTTAATTAACCAAAGTGATATTATTAGCCATAATATTAACGAAAATGAGTACAGTTTTGAATCAAGTGCTTCCAGAAATTTGAAGGATTCGGATGTTGATTTTGATAGTGATTTTAATGAAGAATCTGAATTATTAGAGGATTTTATTAACGAGAACAACATAAATGATATAATAAACTCAATAGATGAACAAGAAAAAACAATTATTGATAATTATTCTGAATTTGACGAAAACAATACTGAAGTTGGTATAAATATTGAAGATTTACCAAATAGAAAAAAAGATAATGATAATGTTTCCCCCAAACATAAACACAAGAAAGAGAAGACCATGGAATCAGTAGAAATAAAAACTGAAAAGGAATTTATGACAGCCGAACAGTTTGAAATGATTGTTAAAGCATTACAACTTGTAAATGCTAACGTAAAAAAAGATGATGTGCTAAAGAATATTATTGATGTTGCTGTTGACCTTACGAATGCAGATAGAGGAACATTATATCTTGTTGATAATGAGAAAAAGGAAATTTGGTCCAAAGTGTTAATGGGTAAAGAAATATCGGAAATAAGATTAAAAATTGGTGATGGACTTGCCGGATATGTTGCAGAAAGCGGTGAAATATTAAACATTAAGGATGTAAAGCTTGATGGAAGATTTGATTCCTCTTTTGATAATATTACAGGTTATACGACTAAAAACATGCTTGTTTATCCTATAAAAGACAAAAAAGAAGATATTGTTGGAGTCTTACAACTTTTAAATAGCCATAAAGGTGAATTTAGCAATCAAGAAAAAATGTTTTTAAATGCAATATCTCTGAACATTGCTTTTGCACTTGAAAATGCATCATTGGTTGAACAGCTGGTAAAAACGGAGAGAAATAATTCACTCGGTAAAATGGGCAATTTTATTGCTTATGATCTTAAAAAACCAATATTGGTTAGTAAAAGATATGCTGAACATTTAAAGAAAAAAGATTTACCAATAGATATAAAACAAATTGTCAATTTAATGCTGGAGCAGCTAGATCAAGTTTCTAATCAAATTGGGTCTACTTCAGATTTTACCGAAGGAACTACTTTATTAAGAAGACAAGCTGTTAGTTTAAGTGATACATTGCATTCATTTGTTATTGATGCATATAGCTTGGTTTCTTCAAAAAAATGCAAGTTAGAATATAGTTTTGAAGAAGACGTTGATGTTTACATTGATAGAAAAGAACTTATATCAATGCTTTTACAATGTTGTAAAAAATGCATGTGAGTCTTTGCCAGAAGGTGGAAATATATTTATTACTTCAGAGCAGAAAGGTGATCGCGTTGAAATAACAATTGAAGACAGAGGGATTGGAATTGATCCAGCTGATCTTCAACATGTGTTTGAACCATTATGGTCTAAAAACAAATCGAACAATTCTGGATTGGGATTAGCGATTAGTAAAAAAATAATTGAAGAACATGACGGAAGCATTACAATAAAAAGTGAAAAAAATGTTGGAACAAGGGTAATAATTAGTCTACCGATTCACTAATTTTGTTATGTGAAAATATCAAATAAAGTTATTGTAATTCTTGGACCAACAGCAGTTGGCAAGACAAAATTTGCTGTAAATTTAGCGCACCAGTTTTCTGGAGAAATAATCTCTGCCGATTCTCGCCAGGTTTATATTGGAATGGACATCGGGACAGGAAAAGATCTCGCTGATTATAATATTAACAATACATCAATTCAATCCCATCTTATAGACGTAGTAAAACCAAATTGCGAATTTAATTTATTTCTCTTTCAAAAACTATTCTATTCAATTCAAAATGAAATTATTTCAAGAAATAATCTTCCATTTTTAGTTGGTGGCACAGGGCTTTATCTAAGTTCTATTCTTCAAAAATATTCTCTTCAACCAATAGATTTTAAATCTGAGCGAGCAAAAGAATTGAATCATTTTCCCGAAGAAAAACTTATTGAAATATTAAAGACCTTAAACCCCAAATTGCATAATAGTACAGATTTGAAAATAAAGGATAGAATAATTAAGGCAATATTGATTGGTGAATCTCGTGAGAAAACAGTAAACGAATTTGATAATTTAGAATTTTTGGTTCTTGGGATTCACGAGGAAAGAGATGTACTTAAAAAAAGAATACGAGAAAGATTAAAGAGTTAGATTAAATTCCGGAATGATAGAAGAGGTTGAAATTTTGTTGCAAAAAGGTATTACACATGAAAAATTGAAATTTTTTGGTTTGGAATACAAATATGTAAGTCAATATTTAGAAAAAGAGCTTAATTTTAATGATATGCAGCAAAAATTAGCAAGTGATATAATTCAGTTTTCAAAAAGGCAAATGACCTGGTTTAGGAAAATGGAAAAAGAAGGAGTTAGTATTAATTGGTTAAAAAACAATGAGTTAGCAAAAGCAGCTGCATTAATTAGGACTTTCATTAATTAAAACTATATTAAGCCCCAATGTCTTATAAAAAGTTAGTCCAAAAATATCTTTTAAAACAAAATTCGGATAAGTGGAAAATATCATTATTTCCTCATAATAAATATTCAAACATTGTTGTAATTCCTGCAATTTCAGAATCGAAAGGAACAAAAACCCTAATTGCTTCCTTGTTCAAAACTAATCTTAAAAACGTTAAAAAGACCTTAATTTTATTTGTGATAAACAATAAAAAAAGTCATTCTCCAGAGATAAAGGAAGATAATTTAGTCACCGTTGAATATTTGAAGAAAATAATGGCTGAGAATAAATCCAAGTTAGATATTGGATATATTGATTGTTTTTCTGAAGGGAATGAACTTCCCGAGAAGGACGGAGGCGTTGGGTTTGCGAGAAAAATTGGTATGGATTTATCATTAAATTACTTTGACGAAAGTTCAAGTGATCCCAAGATAATAATTTGTTTAGATGCAGACTGTAAAGTTTCCGAGAACTACATTTTTGAAATAGCAGAAAAGTTCAAAAAACAAAAAATGGAAGCCGCAGTAATTAATTTTGAACATCAACAACCGGATAATTTTGAGCAGTATCTTGCTATTATTAATTATGAAATATTTCTAAAATATTACGTTCTTGGGCTGCAATATTCTAATTCAATTTATGCTTTCCACTCAATAGGCTCCGCAATTGCTGTCGGGGCTGAAACATACATTAAAATTGGGGGAATGAATAAACGAGCGGCGGGAGAAGATTTCTATTTTCTTCAAAAATTAGCAAAAATGGTTAAAATTCATAAAGTTGTAGGCGCAACTGTATTCCCTTCATCACGCATTTCTTTGAGAACCCCTTACGGTACTGGAACAAGAATCAGTAGATTTTTAGAAAACAGCATAAGTGAATATGAAGTTTATTCGCCAAAAAGTTTTGAAATTTTGAAAAAATGGCTTAATCTGTTTTCCGAAACAGTTTTTTCACATAGCCGAGAAAAGTCAGCAATAGAAACTCAAATAATAAAATTTCTAGAAAAAACGAAAAACATTGAAATTAGTCTTTATAATTTCTTAATTGAGCAAAATTTTACTGAAAGTTGGACTAAAATATTACGAAACTCTAAAACTTCAGATCAAATTAATAAGCAAAAAAATATATGGATGGACGGTTTTAGAACCATGAAACTGATTCATTATTTGCGGGACAATAGCTTTCCAAATGAAAATATGTTTGCCTCAGTAAATTATATTCTCCAGAAAAATAAGGTTGAGCCGATTCCAATCCCAAATGAATTAGTTCCTAACTTTGAAACCCAACTGAAATTTTTAGAACAACTTCGATTATTGCAAAGCAAAGATGCTTAGTTTTTAGCATGTTTCTTTGCTATATTTACCGCTCAATTTTAAGGCAAAAAGTATGGATTATTTAGAAAAATTAAAGGAAATCAAAGAAAAATTTGATGATATAGAAAAACAATTGATGGATCCTGAAATCCTTGTTAAACAAGAAAGGGTAATTGAACTTAGCAAGAAAAGAAGCGAATTACTTGATATAGTCGGAGCTTATAATAAATATTCAAAACTTCTCAAAGATATTGATGGAAATAACGAAATAATTAGCCAATCAGGTGAAGCAGAAATAAAAGAGCTTGCCAAACTCGAAATAGAGGAGTTTGAAAGCAAAAAAGAAGAACTAGAAGAAGAAATTAAATATTTGCTCATTCCTAAAGATCCGAATGATACAAAAAACGTAATTGTGGAAATTAGAGCCGGCACAGGTGGTGATGAAGCTGGAATATTTGCAAACGATTTGTTCCGTATGTATGCTCGTTTTGCTGAATTGAAAAGTTGGAAAATTGAAGTTATGGATATAAATGAATCGACTATGAGCGGTCTAAAAGAAGTAGTCTTTAGTCTAGCTGGAAATGAAATTTATGGCGATATGAAATTTGAAAGCGGTGTTCACAGAGTGCAAAGAGTTCCAGCAACTGAAGGAAGTGGAAGAGTGCATACTTCTGCAGCATCTGTTGTTGTTATGCCAGAAGCCGAAGATGTTGAAGTAGAAATTGATATGGGTGATGTTAAAATTGATGTTTACAGATCGGGCGGAGCTGGCGGCCAGAATGTTAACAAGGTGGAAACCGCAATTAGAATGACTCACCTTCCTACCGGAATTGTAGTTCAATGCCAAGATGAAAGATCTCAACTAAAGAATAGACAGAAAGCATTAAAGGTTCTTAAAACAAGATTGTACGATTTGAAATTGCGAGAGCACAATGATGAAATTTCGGCTCAGAGGAAATCTGTAGTTAAAAGTGGTGATAGAAGTGATAAAATTAGAACTTATAATTACCCCCAAAATAGAGTAACCGATCATAGAATTGGACTTACACTATATGATCTTTCAACAATTATGGAAGGTGATTTATTTGAACTAATTGAGAAAATGAAAATAGCAGATAGAACCGAAAAGTTAAAAGCTTAATAAATTACTCTTTAGAAAAGAATTCTAAAAATTTAACTCCTGCAGCCATTACAAATCCGGTTAATGAGTAAATGATATCATTAATTGTAATTGCAAACTCATCACTTAATCCAAAAATATAGCTAAATAGTTTTGTTAAAATAATAAGTGTGAAAAAAGCTGAAAAACCAACTAATCCATTAAATAATGGATTTAACAAATAAGTTTTTACATCACTTTTTAGGTTTGGCTTTGCAATACTTTCTGAATAAAATTGTACTTGCTGAATTTGAGTTGTTTCTTTCATTTTCTCTCCTTTAATATCGTATTGCAAAGGAGCGGTAAACACAATCACAAAGTTGTGATTTGGCTCAATTAAAAGATGTAAAACACACAGATTCGTTATCATTCTGAGAATAACAAAAGAATTTTTACTTTACCTATTTAGGAATTATTAAATTTATATTCACAATAATGAAATTAAGGTTAAAATAACTTGAAAACACTGCTTTGTCTTACCCTTTGTTTACTGTCTACTACTTTTCTTTTTTCACAAATAGAATTCTCCGGAAATTTTGAAGGTGGAAATCTTGCTAATGTACAAGTTATTGATTCAACAAGCTTTTCTGTTACTCCAAAAGCTGATATTGGTGTTGATGGCGGAAGCACTCGATGGATTTATTTTAGAATTAGCGGAATAAAAGGGAAAGAAATTCAAGTTCGATTCACGAATAATGACGTAACCCGAGCAATGTATTCTTTCGATAACGAAACTTTTGTAAGATTTACTACTGAAGAAGCACCAAACTCAGGAATGTTTTTAAAGCGTTTTGATCAAGACACAGTTTATGTTTCTTATTACACACCCTACAATTATTCATTTTTACAAAATAGAATTGCTAAATGGACGAAAAATATTTTTGTTAAATTAGATACTTTAGGTTTATCGCCACAAGGATTTCCAATTCAAGAATTAACCGTTACTGATAGTAGTATTCCAGACTCATTAAAAAAATCAATATGGATACACGCCAGAACTCACACAAGTGAAACACCTTCTTCTTGGCAGTTTGACGGAATCATGGAAGAATTAGTAAGTAATAAAGAAGTAATTAATGACTATCTGAAGCAAGTTGTCTTTCATATGATTCCTTTTACAAATCCGGATGGAGTTTATTTTGGAAGATCTAGAGTGAATTTTCAAGGAATAAATTTAGAAACAGATTGGGATGTTCCAGATTTTTTTACAAGTGGAGAAGTTAAAATTCTAAAAGCCAGAATGAAAGAATTGAGTGACGAAAATCCGTTTTCTGTATTTCTAAATTTGCACTCGCAAGCAAGTTCTTATTGCACTTTTTGGATTCATAATGCATCATCGACTTCCCCACTTTTTTACAGAAGAGAATATCAGTTTAGTAATTTAAATGTATCGGATAATCTTTATTTTAATAAATCAGATTATAGTGAATCTAGTTTGAAGCCAATTTATCCCGAGGGCTGGCTTTGGAATAATTACGGAGAACAAGTAATGGCTCTTACTTATGAAACTCCGTATAATAATTATCACCGAGATTCCTCAACTGTGCTAGTTACTGATGATAATCTTAAGGATATTGGAAAAAGAACAGTTTATGCAATTGCAGAATATTTGGAAATTTCTCATCCTAAGCATTATTTAATGGATAATGCTTTAGCTACTATTGAAGGTAGTTCTGCTAATTATACGGTTGGGAATGAATTTTATGGAAATGATTTTACGGTTCTAGATCAAAACTCACCAAACACATCTGCGATATTTAATTCAGAAAAATTACCAAGTGGGAATTATGATATTGCAGCATGGTGGCCAACAAGTGAAGGCAATTCTTTTGAGACAAAATTTGAAATTACTGCGGGTTCAAATTTATCCGAAGTAACAAAAACTCAAAAATTGAATGGCGGACAATGGAATTACTTGACTTCTGTAGAATTAAATAATGATGAAATTGTTTCTATCAAGCTAAACAGCAATTCAACTGGTTTGGTTGTTGCTGATGCTTTTAGATTAATTTACACGGGTCCAGTTACAAGTGTAAAAGAAGAGAAAATTCCCAACAATTTTATTTTATACCAGAATTACCCAAATCCTTTTAATCCCGTTACAAAAATTAAATATTCAATTTCTTCGAATAACAATAATTTTTCTAACATAAAAAATATTATGCTAAAGGTTTATGATGCTCTTGGAAAAGAGGTTACAACTTTAGTAAACGAAGAACAAACAACCGGAATATATGAAGTGACATTTGATGCTTCAAATTTAGCAAGCGGGGCATATTTTTATAGGCTGCAAGTTGACGGAAATGTTGAAACAAAGAAGATGATATTTTTAAAATAGAAATCAGCTATTTAGTTACAAACTCTTTAATAAGGTGATACTTTGATGGATGAACAAAAAAACAGTTTCTAACCCCATTATCCTCTTGTCGTTTAATGGTATTTACCTTCACCAAACCAATTTCAGTATGATTAAAGAATTCATAATTATAGGATGACAGAATATCTTCGAGTTTATCTTCTATTGTGTTAAAAAGAGTTTCGCAAATTATAATTGGTTTAAACTGTGTAAGAACATAACCTGCGTGCTCTAAAATTAAATTTTCAGTTCCTTCGGTATCCATTTTAATCAAATCAATTTTTGCAGTATTATTTTTTTTTACATAGTTATCTAAAGTAATGCTATAAACTTTATTCTCTCGAAAATGTTTATGTTCGGCTTTTCCTTCAATATTACTTTCACCACCTAAATTGTATTTGAGGTATTTATACTTAATGTTTTCATCTTCATAAAAAGTTATTTCTCCATCTTTATTTGATAGAGCAAGTGATTCAACTTTAACATTATCGAATCTATTCAATTTAATGTTCTCTTTAAGATAGTACAATGGTCCACGCGCAGGTTCAAAACTTGTAATGCTAACCTTTGGATTTTTAGCAGAAGCAATAAGTGAATAATATCCTATATTCGCGCCAATATCGAAAAAAATATCAATTTTATTAATAAGAGTGATAAATAATTCAGTGTATTCAAAACTATTTATTCCATTCCAAAAAATTAGTTTAGTCAAATAATTTGTCTGATTTGTTTTAATTTTAAGTTTTTTTGATCCAACTCTGACAGTAAAAATTCCAGAAGGAGGAAGCATGAATAAATTTGGAAAAACCTTAAAAAGTGCTTTATTGAAGTTTCTTAAAAACCAATTAATAGTTGGGTTATAAATTATTTTATAAAATATCTGCATTTTAATTTTTGGGAATAAATTTATTAAATAGTTTTTTAATTGTACTAATCTCAACACTTTCATAAAATTTTAGTGGAACTAAAATAAAGGGAAAAAGACAAATAAGTAAAAATTTTGCAGTCAGGTTTAAGTATATATTCAAATCGTTAAATAAAGTTGAGATAAAATAAAGCACAATACCTAAGCAGACCAAAATATAAAGTTTCTTCGTTTCATAATTAATATAGTATACTTTTTGTCCATAATAATATGATAACCACATCATTACAAAAATAGAGATCAACATTGCATATGCGGCACCAATGTATCCATACTTTTGAACAAAAATAACGTTTAAAACAAAATTAATAACTGTAGCTATAATTACAATAACAGCATTATGGCTGGTTTTCTTTGAGTAATGAAAACTTAATGAAAATGTAACCTGAATCCCTTTTAGTACAAATGCAAAAGATATAATTGGAATCACAGAATACGAATCCCAAAATTCCTTTTTCTGAGCAAGAACCATTATTAATTCTTTGCTAAAAAGAGAAATAGCCAATGCTGAAATAATTAAAACGAAAGTGTAGTAGGTTAAAGTTTTTGAAAAAAATCTTTGAGAATCAGGTTCGCCAGCTTTTTTATATGCAATAGGTAAAAACCCCAATTGAAACGATTGTATAATTAACATATTTATAACACTAGCAATTTTATGCCCTAAGGAATAAATCCCGACACTCGCATCACCGTGAAAATATTTAATTATAAATCTATCACTCATTGTTAGCAACAAAGCAAAAACAGTTGTGAAAACAAGCGGCAAACCATAACTTAACATTTCCTTAAGTATTGAGAATTGGAACTTAAGATTAATGTTTGCTTTAACCAGCGGAATCGTAATAAGGGAAAGAAATATTTGACCAATTAATAAACTAATTAAAATTCCTTCAACCCCCATCTTTAAGTGGGCGATAAAATAAAAGTTAAGTAATAAAGTAATTGTAAACATTAACGTATTTAGAGTTGCAAACATTACAGATTTTTCTCTAAGCCTCATCAAGGTAAGTGGAAAAAGGTTATGAATTCCTAAAGATGAAGTTAGAAAAAGCAAGACAATATAGTTCGAAAACTTGTTGGTTCCGAAAAACAAAGTGGAAAGTTCATTTGTGAATGGAATGGCAATTAAAAATAGCAAAATGGAAATGACTGTGGTTGAAACTAAGGTTGTAAACACAATAGTTTTTTGATGATCCTTGTCAACTGTTTCTGCAACCCAACGCAGCATTGCTGTGCTAATATTAAATGAGAAAATACTCACAAGAATCTGGGTTGAGATTTCCAATATTGTGAGAATACCGTACTCATCGACAGTTAGATGTTCTGTATAAAGAGGCAATAACAGAAATCCAACCAACTTTGAGGATATATTCCCGAGTCCGTAAATTACGCTATGTTTTAGAGTTGTTTTTAGTGATTTAAACATTAGAATTATTTCTTGAACCCATTATTTTTAATTCCGTATTCATCTAATAAGTTGAACAGTAGTTGTTCTCTTTTCAATAGTGTAAAATTATTTGTCGCAATTTTTCTTGGTTCTATTGTATTTAGTTCAGCATTGCCCATGATTGAATTAATTGCTGAGGAAATTTCATTTTTAGATTCTCTGCTTACAACAAAACCACATTCCCCAACAATCTCCGGCAATGCTCCAACGTTTGAAACAATCGGATTGCATCCACAAGCCATTGACTCAACCAACGTTAAACAAAATGATTCTACCATAGAAAGCTGGCAATATATTTTAGCTTTTTGATAATAATGAACCAGTTCTTTATGTGGAATGGATTCAATAAGTTTTAAGTTGGGTGAAGTAACCTTGAGAAGTTTCTGAGCACTTTTCGTTATACCAACTATGACAAACTGATAGTCAGGCATTTCAGAAGCAACTTGGCAAAAAAGATCAATACCTTTTAGTTTTATTCTTTGGGCGGAATCAATAATCCCAACTGTAATTACAATGTTTTCTCTATCATCATTAGTTGGAGAAAATAATGTAGGATTAACCCCATTATAAATAGTTTTAACTGATGATTTAGGGACGATACTTTTGGCTTGGTTAAATACATAGTTGGAAACCGCTAAATTCATTACCGCATTTTTAATTGAGTATTTAGTGCAATATGATCTTAATCGATTATTACAAGAACCATAGTTTAATTCCTTTATATATGTTACATCATAACCACCAAGTACAAGGAATGTTTTTTTATTAAAAATGGAACCAAAAAGTACAGGCAAAAATGAATGATAATCTGCAAACCAAATATAAATTGCTGAGCATTTTTTAATATTAAAAACCAACCAAAACAATAATTTAATCTGATTAATAAAATGGGAAAACACACTCTTTTTATTATCGTATTGATAATTCATAACGGTATATTTTTTGGATAAAATTTCATAATCCGCTTCAACAAAAGTGCTAAAGGATGTATAAATCATTAGAATCATAAATTCTTTTCCTCTAATAGAACAAAACAAAGTTCATTATCAAAAGTGGATTTTAGGTTTTTATACTCCTCTGGTGTTAAAACTAAAATAGAAATTTTTCGGGAAATTAACGTCTCTGTTTTTTTTCTTACTCGCTCTATTTCTTTTTGGTTTAACTCATTGCCCACAATCACTAAATCTATTAGTCCGCTATCCTTACCGATAGCATAATCTCCTCTGATAAATGCATAATTTATAATTCCAACTTTTTGCAGGATGTCAGAAATCACCTTATCAATTCCGGTCGATTTTAGAACAATATTTCGCAGTTCACTAAATAAAGGATGCAATGAATTCGCTTTGTAGATTTTGTTTCTACCTTCAAATTTGGCAGTTAATATTTTTGCCTCTTCCAACTTGTTTAATTCAACTCTTATTCCGTTTGTCGATTCATTAAACTCGGTGCTTAGCTGACGTAAATATCCTTTTGTTTTAGGGTTTAAAAAAAACCTAAGCAAGAGCTTAATTCTGGTTTCAGATGTAATAATTGATTTTAACATAATGAGTAATAATATTACTCGAAATATAATGGAAAAAGTTTAAATGTAAAGAGAGAAATGTTGCATTAAAAATGGAGGGCGATTACTAGTTTTGTAATTAAGGAGCTAAATTTCAACTACTATATTGTCTTCGAATTTGTAATTTTTATTAGATTTATCGCAGTGAGCAAAACCATTTTTATCAAAGGCTAATTTTTTCCCGGCCTCACTAAGCCAACCAACAATTCTTGCCGGATTACCAACAACTAAAGCAAAATCCGGGACATTTTTGGTTACTACAGAACCGGCACCAACAAAAGCAAACCTTCCGATATCATTACCGCAAACAATAGTGCAGTTTGCTCCTAAAGAAGCACCTTCTTTCACCGTTGTTTTTAAGTAAAATTGAGAGCCTACTTGAGGATACTTGCTTCTAGGATCAATAATATTTGTGAAAACCATTGAGGGTCCGCAAAATACATAATCTTCTAAAATTACACCCTCATAAACAGAAACATTGTTTTGAATTTTAACAAAATCACCGATAATTACATTGTTTCCAATATTTACATTTTGCCCAAGTACACAGCTTTTCCCAATTTTAGATCCAGTCTGAACATGTGAAAAGTGCCAAACTTTTGTTCCTTCACCAATTTCGCAGTTATCGTCTATATAAGCAGATTCGTGTTTAAAATAACTCATTAAAATTCCTAAAATTTATTCAATAATAATGGATGAAAATATTCTCGGTTGGTAGAGATTTTAGAGTTTCTAATTTTATGTACAATTTCAATTGAAGTTCTAGCATCTTCAATTCCAAATCCTTTTCCATTTAGTATATCATCATATACTTTTGTGTGAAGATCGGTGAAACCATCTGTAAACTCAACTTCTTCTTCATCAATTTTTATTGATCTGAAAGTTGTTTTCCCTTTTTCTTTAGCGTTAGCGGGTAAATCATTTGCGTCAATTGATAAATACCAATTAACGTTGGCATTTTGTAATTCTAGAAAACCACTCATTTTTGTGTTTTCTGATAAATGCACTTGTTGATCTTGCATGTTTCCAAACAACCAGCAAAGTAAGTCAAAAAAGTGGACACCAATATTTGTAGCTATTCCTCCCGAATTAGAAGAATTGCCTTTCCATGAATGATGATACCAAGAACCGCGTGAAGTAATATAGGTTAAGTTAACATTCTTTTTCTTAGCTGAATTTTCCGAATTATATTTTTCTTTCAACTTTATTAAAGATGGATGACTTCTTAATTGAAGAATTGTATAAACCTTTTTCTTGCTTTCATTTTCAAGTTCTTGAAGTAAATCTAAGTTCCATGGATTAATCACAATGGGCTTTTCACATATTGCATTTGCTCCCAATCTTAAAGCAAGCCGAATGTGAGCATCATGTAAAAAATTTGGAGAACAGATAGATAAATAGTCAATCTTTTCGGCAGAATTATTTCTTTTCACCTTTTCAAGGTGTCTATCAAATCTTTCAAAATCTCTAAAATATTTTGCATCAGGAAAGTAAGAGTCTAGAATACCAACAGAATCATGAGGATCTAAAGCCGCAATTAAATTATTTCCAGTTTCCTTTATTGCCTTAAGGTGGCGTGGGGCAATATAACCCTGCTACTCCAGTCAGACCAAAATTCTTCATAATTATTTCCTCTCTTTTCTAAAAATGCCAATTAAAAATGGAGCAAATATTAGAACCAAAATAATAACATTGCCAATCCATAAAAAAGTTACGCTGGCAAAGTATGTTTTAGGAGCAAATTCAAATGTGAGTTTGTGCTTACCAGACGCGACTTCAACGCCTCGTAATATATGATTTACCTGAAAAATATCTTTTTCTTCTTCACCAAGTTTTGCAATCCATCCTTCCGGATAATAAATTTCTGATAAAACCAAAAATTGAGTGTCGTTTGATTCAACTTCTAGCTCGATATAGTTTGGAGTATATTTTATTAGTTTAATATAACCAGTTCCATTAAAGGAAGTTTTAGAAAATTTATTTGAATTCAAAATTAAGGCAGTGCTATCCGGATTAAAACTAGTTTCATTCATAAATAGAACAACTTCTTCGGGAGTCTTCATTTCCTTTATTTCATTTACAAACCATGCTTTTGGAAAGGCATTGCTGTTACTGTACAGCACTTCTTTTTTTTCTTCATCTCTTGCCGCCAAGGTCAGAAATGGATAATTCAATTGACCGGGAACAATAATATATTTTCCACCAAGCATGTTGATAATATTCCAGTTTATTTTATCCGGAGATTGAGCCGAATACAAATTGTGTTCAATAATGTCCTGAACTACTTGAAGTTTAATTGCGCTATAACCGCTTATTAAGTTTGAAAAATATGCATAATGATTACTTGTAAAATCTCTTCCTAAAACTATTGTTCGATTGGATTCATCATTATTACTTAAAACACTTGTTATTTGGGTTGGTTTGAAAACAGAATTTTCTAGCTGCTCAATATTGTTAAGCGGAATTATGGAATGAGCTTTTTTAGAAATCATAAAAATTTCTACAGCTGAAAGTAATACTAATCCAATAATTAGAAAAGGTTTGTTTATTTTTTTAAATAAAAACGCGGTTACTATTCCGCTTGTTAAAACCATAATCAGTAACAGATTCTTAATATCAGAAAGCAACAGTTCTTTTCTAATGTCTTTAAGCAAGGTTAAGGTGTTATTATCATACTGACCTATTTCTTTTGCATTTGTAAAACTAAAAGAATCATATGTAAGCAATACTAAGATTACGGAAACAAGCCCAATCCCAAATACAATAAGAATAGTTTTTATATCTTTTGGAGTAGAAATATTTATGAGTGCTTTCAATCCAAATCCGGAAAGAATTAAAATGATAATGAAAGTAGCATTCAAAATCATTGCAGGGGCTCTGAATTTTGAAAAATATGGAACATAATAGAAGAAAATTTTATAGAGTTCTGGGAAGTGCCTTCCAAATGAAAGAAAAATTGAAAAAACTGCAAAAACAGCTAGCCCTATTACAAACTTATCTTTTCGATTATAAATAACACCAATAATTGCAAATAGAAACAGAATCATACCCATAGTGGCATAATTTCCATTAAAAGGTTTTTCTCCCCAATAAGCAGGAATTTGTCTCCCCTTTACTTGCGGAAATTTGTCACCTGAATATAACTCGGAAGAAATACCGCCGGAAAAGTGAGGAATAAAAAAATCCATTAACTCTTTTGGAGAAAATGACCATCCAGTAGCATACTCTAAACTAACACCTCCAGCTTTCTTTGCTGATTCACCTTCCAATCCAATTTGTACAGGATTTCCACCTCTAATAGAATATTTAGCATATTCGTTAGTTGTAAAAAGCGGTTGCGCTGCAGTCATAAAAGTGAGAATTAAAGCAACAGTAAATTTTAGAATTAAATTTCCACCATCTTTAAATTTTCGTTCAATAAATAATTTGATAGTTGGGTAAATGTAGAGGAAAAATAATATCAATATTCCATAAAAAATAATTTGAAAGTGATGAGTTCTAACTAGCCAAGAAAATACCAGAGCAAACAAACCAGTACTTAGCCAAGTTTTTTTCTCGAAAAAATATGTAAAACTTAAAATTAACCAAGGGATGGTCATAAGTGCGCGTAATTTGGAGTTATGTCCTTCCCCAATTTGGGCTTGCCAATCTGGTAAAAGTACAAAAGCAATAGCAACAGTAATTGCAAAATACCATGGAATGTTTTTATACTTAAGAAGAAAGTAAACTCCTAAACCGCCAGCTAGTAAATACCAAAATGCCCAATAGAATATTTTATCTAAAAAATTAAGAAACGAATCAACATGAACTAAGGTTGGAGTGTGTCTATTGTAAATTGGTTCACCTCCAAATATAGCCGGGTTCCACAAAACAGTTTCGCCGGTTTCTTTAGACCACTCAACCCAGCGATGTGTTTGACCAGCACTTGATAAAAAATCGGAACCTGTGGGGACTACATTATTAATGGCAAAAGGTAAAAAATAGTATAACAAGGGAATAAGAATTAGAAGTAGAGCAACTACATCTCGATACTTTTTAGGAAACGTTTCAAGCCAGTTAATGTCATTTTTTACTTTTTCGAAAGATTTTGTTTTTTTTGCCATAAAAAATTCTTTTGTTTAATTAAAAAATATTAATAAATACACGGAATAAATTACCTCATTATTTTAAAATCAATAGTAATTGTAAAGTTACTTTACTAAGCTGTTAAAAATATTGGATAACTCTAGTGCTTGGTTTTTTCTAGAATATTGTTCTGCATTAAATTTATAATCTAAGTTATTATCTTTCCACTTTTCATAAAATATTTTCAACAAATTATATGCTTCGTCATTATCATAATAATTAATCATAGCTCCAGAATTAGTTTCTTCAATAATCGAGTTCGCATCTCCATCAATAGGTCCAATTGCAAAAATAGGTTTTTTACATCCTAAATATTCAAAAATCTTACCGGTTAAAATTCCCTTGTTATTTGGAATATTATCAATTAGAAGTAATAGTATTGTAGAATTAAGTAACAATTTAACCGATTCTTCGTGAGGCAAATATCCTTTAAATTCATAATGATCTAATAAACCAAATTTTTTAATTGAGTCAACACATTCTTCAGAAATCTTGCCGGCGAAAACAATTTTAAAATTATTAACACCCTCTTTTTTTAGCTTACTACAAGCACTAAATAATTCATTTGGAATCTTTGTCTCAGAAATAATTCCTGTGTAAGTTATAACAAAATTCGTACTATCATTTTTCCATTCTTGATTTACATCAGAATCATCATAACCATTTGGAATAACAATAACATCATTTCTATCAACCTTGCTTTCAAACATTCTTTTTATGGTATTGCTCACAGTTATAATCTTATCAGCCTTTTGTAAAACATTTTTCTCAAGTCTTGACTCAAAGAGTTTCGTTACACTAGATCTGCTATTTGCTTGGTAATGAATAAGCTCAAGCCATGGATCTCTAAAATCGGTGACCCATTTCACGTTACTTTTTTTTGCTAACTTTTTACCAATTAATTGTATTGTGTGCGGAGGTGATGTTGAAAAAATAATTTCAATATTTTCACGCTCTATTATTTTTAATCCTTCTCTAACAGCAAAAGGAATCCACCCGATTTTGGCATCGGGAATAAAAAGGTTTAACCTAAACCAATTCGCAATTTTTTCTTTTAAAGATGAATTTTCTTTATTGAAAAGTATATCACTCGGAATTTTTGAATCAGCTTTTTTACCGGTAAATTTTTTATAAAGATTAAATGGTTCTAGTGATTTGGTTTTAAAAACTTTTGTACCTGGTGGAATATCCTTCAGGAGCGATCTATCATCGATAGGACTATCTGGATTCTCAACTGTTAGGACAATTGGTTCCCAGCCAAAATGAGGAAGGTATTTTACATATTTTAAAGCTCTTTGAACTCCAGCACCACCAGCAGGCGGCCAATAATACGTAATAATTAGGACTTTTTTCATTTTATAGTTCGATGAGTTCAGAACAAAACACTTTAGTATAATTTTAATTATTTAAGATAGCTTTAGCATAATTTATCCAGCTAAAGCTTTCAGCAGAAATAGCAACATTTTTAGATGGAATTGGATTAGCAATAAACTTTTGCATAACACTTTTCATGGAATCAATATTTTCTGGTTCTGCTAAATAACCATTGAAACCATCAACAATAGTTTCCGGGAAATGGCCAACTTTGGTTGCTAATGAAGGAAGCTGAAAATTATAAGCAATTGATTCAACTCCGGATGGTGTTGCGTTCAAGTAAAAAAGTAAATTGCAATCACTAACCTGGAAATATTTGTTAACTTCATTGTTCGGTACATATTCATTAATAACTGTGACTTTATTTTCAATACCAAGTTGGGCAATTAAATTTAAAGGTTGGTAGTCTCTTTCATTTTTAGAATTTTTGAAAATTAATTTTTTGGCGGAATCAAAAAACTTCTGCTTAATTTTTGTTGAAAATTTATCCTTAGCCAAAGTATTCCAAAATGACTCACCAACAATTAAAAGCGAAACATCATCTCTCTCTTCTGCTAATTTTTCAAAAGATCTAATCACATTATGAAGCCCTTTGTATTCCCTTATAAAACCAAAGAACAGAAAAACATATTTGTTTAGATTAAGTTCTTCTTTAATCTTGCTTACATTCAAACTTGGATCGGGTTTAAACATATCATAGATTGGATGATATAATTTAATAACCGTTTTTTCATTTCCTGTTGCTCTTTTTCCGGTTTCATCAACAAAGAAATTAGTTTCTGGAAACACGGTTTTTAGTTCATCAAAAGTTTTGTAAGCATGTACAATGTAAGAGTCTGATTTTTTTAAACCGTACTGAATAAAAAATTTATCTATAGCACTAGGTTCTTTTTGGGCTACAACATGCAGATCAAAAATAACCTCACCAGTGAATGATTTTTTCAATTTTTTTGTAATATAACCTAATGGCAACCCTTGAATTGCAATTGCCCATTGCACAACAACTATTTCAGGTTGAATAGACTTAATTAACTCAACAGTTTTGTTCCAAGTTAATGGATTGTTATAGTTGGTAATATAATTTACCTTAATATTTGTTCCGGCTAGTGGATCAGACTTGGCAGTTTTATCAAGAAAATCGCGAGGAATAAAAAATGGATATTGCTGAATCCAAGAAACAATTGTTACTTCTGTATTTCCTATACTATCTAAGGCTTTCGCAAGCGATAAAGTATAATTTGCAATTCCGCCCTTAAACATTGGTCCGGGACCAAAAACAACAATCTTTTTTTTATTCATTAAACTTGTTGCCAGATAAAAATATTATTTAACATGTAGTTCGAGGGCTTTATCATAAACTCTGCGCATTCCTTCTTCCAAGGAAATTTTTGGTTCCCAATCAAGTTTTTCTTTAACATAATCCATGTTGCAATATCTTGAATGAACACCAACAGGTTTATCCGTTAAAGTTTTAATAGTTGGTTTATACTCTGCAAATTTTGCAAATACATTTATAAGATCTAAAAATGTTGTTAGCTTACCAGAGCCAATATTAATTGCAGAGCCATCATGGATTTTATCCATTGCAATAAGTGTGCATTCAATTACGTCATCTATATGAACAAAATCTCTACCTTGCTTACCTGTTCCCCAAACTTCAAACGGATCTTCTTTGCGGGCAGCTCTAGCAGCAATTGCTGGAACAGGGTATGAAAGATCTTGATCTTCGCCATAACCTGAAAATGGTCTGATACAAACAACAGAAACACCATAGTGAGTTGCGGAAAGATGTGCTAAATATTCACCGGTCATTTTAGTCCAACCGTAAGTCATGTCTGGTTTGCCCAAAATATCACCATTAATATTTACATCACTTTCTTTAAGAGCAACGGCAGTTTCCTCTTTTTGAAGTGAATTCGGATAAGCCGCACTTGAGCTTGGATAAAGAACCCGTTCTGGTTTCGCTCTAATTACCCAATGAAAAAATTCAGCATCAATTGATAAATCAAGAGCTACTGCCAATGGATCGCCATCAATTTTTGCTCTACCGCCAACAATTGCTGCAAAATGAAATACATCATTAAATTTGGTAAAGTTAAGATTGTAATTATCAATAAAATAATTTGGGCTATCTAACAAATTTTTAAGAAATACTCTGAAATCAAGTTTCCAAAAATACAACCGTTCATCTTTGCCAAAAACTTCTATATCATTTAAGCTTTTTTGTGTCTTATCTTCTAACCAGGTAGATGGATGAGTTCCAATTGATAAATCATCAACTGCAATTATAATATCGTTTGTGTTTTTTAGTAAATGTCTAACAAAATTTTTCCCTACAAACCCGCATGCCCCTGAGATTAAATGATATTTCATTACTTCCTTTATGGTTTTGAATTTTACAAATGCTAAATTATTTTTTCTCTTTTATACCGTATTCATCTTCTTTCTTATCAGTGTGGACCAGCATTTCTCCAATTAGACCGAGTGAGAAAAACTGAACACCAACAATTATAAGTAGAGTGCCTAAATATAAAATTGGTCTGTTACTCAAATGTGCTTTATCAAGGAACCACAAGATTGTTAAATATCCATCTATAACCAAACCGATTGTGAATGATATTGCGCCTAACATTCCAAAAAAGTGAAGAGGACGTTTAATATATCTTGTAGTAAAAATTACAGTTACTAAATCGATAAAACCTTTAAAAAATCTTGAAATACCAAATTTAGTTTTGCCGTACTTTCTTGGATGATGCTTAACAACAATCTCAGAAACTTTGTAACCTTTCCAATCTGCCAAAACCGGAATATATCTGTGAAGTTCACCATGAACATCAACATCTTTTACAACAGCTCTTCTATAAGCTTTTAAGCCGCAATTAAAATCATGAATTTTAATACCGGTTAAAACTTTAGTAACGTAATTAAAGAACCGAGACGAATATTTTTTAATAAAAGGATCGTGTCTTTTTTTCTTCCAACCAGAAACTAAATCATATCCCTTTTGCATTTCTGCAAGAAGGTTTGGAATTTCAGCAGGATCATCCTGAAGATCAGCATCCATTGTAATTACAACATCGCCGGTAACATTTTTGAAACCTACATTCAATGCCGCCGATTTTCCATAATTTTTTCTGAAACTTAAATACTTAATTCTATTGTTTGATTTAGCAAGATCTTTAATAACCTTTAGTGAATTATCAGTACTCCCATCATCAACAAAATATATTTCATAATTAGAGGAAATTTTATCGCATGCATCAGTAATTTGTTTGGTAAGCTTAATTAAAGATTCTTCTTCGTTATAAAGTGGAACTAAAATAGAAACTTTCTGAAAAGGTAATTTAACTAATTCACCCGAACTTTGTGATTGATTGTTTGATTTGAATGTTTTGTTTTTATTGTAATATTTCTTCCTTGGCTGATAAGGTCTTTTGGGTTTTCTTTCTTGTGGAGATTGAGGTTTATTTGGATCGGTTTGCTTTTCACCTTTTACAATAGAATTCTTTGTGGGAATTTTGGTACCCTCACTTACAGTTGGCTTAACAATATTTTCTTCGCTGCTCAAAAAAAACCTCAAAATTAAAGTATTTAAAACTTGTTTACTGTTTCAATTGCTAAATAAGAATATTAAAATTAACTTAATATCAATCTAAAATCAATTTCGTACAGCTTAATTAAATTACTGAATATGGGCGCAATAATATATTGGGGAATTATTAGAACTGGAGTTTTACTTCCGCTTTTATGGATTGCTCTGGAATATATAGAATACAGATATTGGTGGGCTGTTGTAACAATGTCAATTTACGGGATTGTTATTCACCCGGCGGTAATACAATATAAAATGTTCAAAGAGAAGAATGAGAATGTTATAACCAATTCTCTTTGCACAAGCTGCGCACATTTTGATGAAACAGCTGTTTTATGCCTTAAATTTGATGAACATCCGACTGAAGAAGAAATTCCTTGCGAAGGCTCAGATTGGGAACCGAAATAAACCTTATTTGCTAAGAACAGTATTATTCAAATATTCAACAGCATCAACAAATCTTGGTCCTGGTCGGGAAAATAAATCAGCATCTACATAAATAATTCTATTATTGATTACAGCTTTTAATGTGTTCCATTCCGGATAACTATCTAAAAGTGCATCAATTCTATTATTGTTACTTTCATACATCAGTATAAAATCCGGGTCTCTTTTTACAATTTCTTCACGACTGAATATGGGATAATTAATATTTCTATCATCCGAAATGTTTTTCAATCCGGCAAAAGTCATAATTTCATTAACAAAAGTATTTCTACCAACAGTAAATATTGGATTGGTTGAAACTAAAAATAGAACCGTTTGCGAAAAAAATAGATCGTGAGTTTCTTTTACCTTCGCAATACGAATGTCCCAACTATTAACTAGTGAATCTGCAGTAGATTTTTTCTTGAAAATCCGACCCATATCTGCAAGAGTTTTTTTAATACCAGTATAATTTCTTGGATTTGAAACAAAAACATGAAATCCGAGCTCTTTGAGTTTCTCATAATCAGATTTTGAATTTCCTTCAACAGTAATAAAAATAATATCAGGTTTTAGTGTGACTATTTTCTCAATATCAATTGATAAAAGGTCTCCAACTTTGGCAATTGATTTAGAGGAATCGGGGTAATTACAATATTTTGTATTACCTATAATTTTATTCCCTACCCCAAGCTCAAAAAGCAACTCAGTTAAGTTTGGTGCAAGGGAAATTATTTTTTCTGGTGATTTAGTAAAACTAAATTGTTGATGAAGATCATCGGAAATAGAATCTTTAGGGGCGTCATTTTTTTGACTTTCAGCACACCCAATAAGATATAAGGCAGAAATTAGTATGATTAAAAAAGAAGTCTTTTTCATAATATAAAATTTAAATTGTTTAGTTTGAAAATAGCAAAATTAACGCAGTGAAAAGTAGGAAAAATCTATTCAACTATGATATCGTATTTTTCTAATAATCCAAGTAAGCCCATTCTAGAAAATTTTGTTTTCTTAATTTTATTATTTTCAGGGTTAATTGAATAATTATAAGACGTTCCAAGATCAGTTTTTTCTAAAAGCGTTTTTTCAAATATGGCTTTTGACAGGTCACAATTACTAAACACAGAGTTTGTTAAATCTGCCATTGAAAAATCGACTTCATGTAAGCTACAATTTTCAAACTCTGTTTTCTTCAGTTTTACTTTATCAAAAGAAGCCAAATTCAAATTACACCCATCAAAACTAACTGAAAAAATTAACTGATTGCAGTTACTGAAGTTTACACCAAGTAGCTTACACTTTGCAAATGCTGTATCATTAAAAGAAGTATTTTTAATATTCACATTGCTTAAATCGCAGTTGCTAAATTTGCATTCTACAAAAATTATATTTGATAAATCTGAATTAGAAAATGTGCAATGATTAAAAGAACAATTATCATACTCAGAGATTGCAAGTTGTTTTTTGGAGTAATTGATATTCTCAAAAATTTTATTTTCTATTAGTTTTTCATACATATTAAATATCATTAATTCGTAATTGTTTACAGATAGTAATTTAAAACAGCCTCTGTAAAATAAAATGCCATAATTCCAGTTACAATTATTTTTATTAATATTGCTAACAAACTAAAAACAAAAGAAACAAACCCAATTTTCATTGCCTCCATTTTAGCTTTCCCGGAAATTAATTCGCCCAATATTGCACCAATTAACAAACCAAAGATCATCCCAAACGGTGGAAAGAAAAACATACCCACGAACATTCCAATCATTGAAAACCAAATTCCGTACTTAGAAGCTTTGTAAATTTTGGCTCCCCAAATTGGTAAAAGATAATCCAAGAAAAAAGCAGCAATTGTAACAAATGCCATAATCAACAAAAAATTTGTCGTAAAAATGGTTGTTGCATAAAGTTTTAATAAAAGAAGAGAGAGAAAAGCAAATGGTGGTCCTGGGAGGGCAGGAATAATACAACCGACAAAACCCAACAAAATAAGCAATGTTCCAACTATTACAATTCCAGCAAATACCAAATCCATTCGCAAATCAATTTTAATTTAAAATATAATTTAACAGATCCATAAGTTACGAAATTGAACAATATTTTTTTTGGGTTTAGAACTAATGTGATAGTATTATCTTTTTTCTTGATTTTTCACAAAAGTTAGTTATATTAAAACCACGACAAAAGACAATTCTCAGTAATACCGTAAAAATCTTCAATGCTGGTCTTAATTTAAAAGTTTCATTAGAGAATAATAAACTTGGAGGACCCTATGACAGAAAAAATTTTAATCATCGGCGCTAGCGGATCTATTGGATTAGAAATTGCGAAAAGATTAATTTCAAAAGAAAAACAGGTAAGAATTGCTGTTAGAAATCCGGTAAAAGCTAAAAAATTAAAGTTGAAAGGGGCAGAATTTGTTCACTTTAGTTATTCTGAAAAAGAAACATTTAAACCTGCATTTGAAAATGTAAAGAAGATAGTTTTGGTTTCTCCTCCTTCTTTTTTTAATATCCACGAACAAGTAATTGAAGCGATAGATGAAGCAAAACAAGAAAAAGTAAAATTAGTTGTCAATATTTCGGCAATGGGAATTGAGAAAGAAAAAAGCAATCCTATGAACATAATTGAAAAGCACATTGTTAAAAGCGGACTTGATTATGTTTTTTTAAGACCAAATTGTTACATGCAGAATTTTAATGATTTATTTAAAAATTTCATCAAGGATGAAAATCAAATTGCAGCTCCTGCCGGTGATGAAAAAACAAGTTTTGTTGATCTAAGAGATGTTGCTGATTTTGCGGTTGAAGCACTATTAAATGGAAGACTGAAAAATAAATCATACACTTTAACCGGAAGGCAAGCGTTAAATTTACATGTGGTCTCATATCTTTTCTCAGAAAATTTGAAGAGAGAGATTAATTACAATAAAATTTCTGAGGCAGAATTTAATAAAACATTAGTCAATGCTGGGTGGCCAAAAGTTACTATTGAAGGAACTTTACAACTATGCAATTATATTAAAGGCAATACAAATTCAGTTATAACAACAGATTTGAAAAAAGTATTAAAAAGAGAACCCATTAAATTTGAACAGTTTATTAAAGAAAATATCAAGAACTGGAAATAGATATATTTATTTTTTTTTATTAAATTAATATTACAATTTACAATAATAATAGAAGGAGAAACGATGGCTCTAACAATGAAATACGGTCCAGTATTGGATATGTGCAATAGATTTAAAATGAAAGATGCTAAAATTGAAGAAAAAGCAGAAGGCTATCTTAAAATTGCAGGAGTTGTTCATACTCAATATGAGAAAAACCAAATTTGGGATAAAATTAAAGAAGTTGGTGGAGAATCTGCTAAAGATATTAAGGCTGATATTAAAACTGAAGCTACAGACTACTATCACATTCACAAAGTAGTTAGCGGAGATACATTAGGCAAAATTTCTAAGCAATATCTTGGCGAAGCCGGAAAATACATGGCAGTTTTTAATGTGAACAAAGATCAACTTAAAAACCCAGATCTTATTAACGTTGGGCAAGAATTAAAAATTCCTTTTGTGGATTAATTCTCTTCTCAAATTTGTTTTTTGTAGGCGCAAGCTTTTGCTTGCGCTTTTTAATTAATCTAGCATTTTATTTTTTTTGATTAAAACAACTTTAAAGCAAAATGGTAACCTTAAATTCCCTTGAAGAATACACTGATTTTGTTAAAGAAAACCAAGGCGCGTTAATTTATTTTAGCACTCCTCAGTGTAATGTTTGTAAAGTTCTAAAACCCAAAATAAAAGATTTTGTGGAAAAAGAATTTGAAAAGGTTAAAATGGCTTATATTGATACTGAAACTCTCCCAGAAGTTGCCGCTCAAAACGGAATATTTGCTGTACCAACTATACTAGTTTTTTTTGAAGGGAAAGAATTTTTACGCAAATCCAGAAATATTAGTCTAGTTGAATTTAGAGAAGAACTTCAGCGGCCGTACTCCCTATTTTTTGAGGATTAGATTTTATACCAAAAATTTCTTCATTTTTTCCGGCAAAAAATTATAATAAATTCTAGTTCAATAGAACTATAATTATTTTATGATTATTTTTACTTTTAACATTATTTATACTTTTATAAAATGAAAAAAACATTATCAGATCCGGTTGTAAAATTCTTTGTCACAATAATTGGTTTAGTTGTATTGTTTGGCGTACTACGAGAACTTCAGCATATATTTGTTCCTCTTACAATTGCTTATTTATTCGTATTTGTTTTTGAACCACTAAACAATTACCTCATTAAGAAAAAAATCCCTAAAACACTTACAACCATTGTTGATTTACTGATAATAATTGGATTTTTCTGGGCACTTTCTACTTTCATTATTGATTCATTCAGTCGTTTAGGAAATGAACTTCCTATCTACGAACAAAAACTTAATAATATTGTTGCTAGAACAGCAGTTTCATTTGGGGTGCAAGACCCATTCTTTACTCAGTTTGATGTTGATATGATTTTAGCAGATATGGATTATGGCGGATTAGTAGGCGGTTTTTTTACTTCCACATTGTCACTTTTTTCCGCAGGTTTTTTTGTTTTGTTCTTTTTCATTTTTGTCAGCAGTAGTCACAACCAACTGATTGCGGCAGTTAAAACTCGTTATGTAAAGGCACAAACCGAATTATCTCTTGAATCATACAAACAAACATTAGCCGAAGAAGATAATGAAATTAAAAAAGCAAGGCGCGAGGAAAAACTAAAGCAAATTACTGCGCGCCGGGAAAGAACCATTGAAAAAACATTTAAAGATATTACTGAACAAATTCAGCGCTATATAGCCACTAAGTTTTTAATAAGTCTTTTAACTGGAATTGTTGTTGGAATAATTTTGTGGATTTTTGATATTGATTTTATTTTTGTTTGGGCTGTGCTTGCATTCTTCTTAAATTTTATCCCTAATATTGGATCAATTATTGCAATTATTCTTCCTACAATAATGACTTTAATTCAGTATGAATCAATTGGTTATACATTTCTGGTTTCGGGTGTAATAACAATTGCTCAGAATGTAATCGGTAATATTATTGAGCCTAAAATTTTAGGTGACAAATTAGGATTAAACCCGCTTGTAATAATTCTTTCTTTGTTGATTTGGGGATATATTTGGGGAATAGCCGGAATGTTTTTGTCTGTTCCTTTAACTGCTGTTGTTAAAATTATTATATCAAACTCTACCTCAACTAATCTTCAATTTCTTAGTGAATTGATGGCTAACACGAATGAGAAAAACAACTAATGAATATAAGTTGCTTATTCACAATATTTAAAACTTTGACTTGAATTAATTGCGGAGGTTTTCATTGAATCTGCTTTTGCCTTCATTTTTAAAATTAGATTATTAAATTCTTTGGTTCCTTTAATATTTTCCATATATGGATAAATTAAAAAATCTCTATATTCAACCCAACCTCTTTCAATTGCTACCTTTAACCAATGTAATGAATTATTATTATCGCCAAGTATAGCATAAAGATCTGCAATTATTTTTGCGTTTAGTTGCGACTTATTTGGATTTTCTTTTTCATCTTCAAGATAAATATCAAGCTCTTTCTTAACTACGTGTTTACCTAAATTATTTTTTTTCAACTGTATTAGAATATATCCATATTGATATTCCAAGTCCATATTTGCAGCTTTAAACGCCTTTTCAAAATATTCTTTTGATTGGATGTAATTTTTTTTCACAAGTTCAAGCTTTCCACCAAGAAATAAAGTATGAACATAATTGGGGTAAAGTGAAAGTAACTTATTAAAGTATTTTTCAGCACTTTTTAGATCATTCATCAGAATAAAATTTTCTATCGAATATAGAAGAGCTATTCTGCTTTCGGGTTCGAGATCAAGAGCTTTCTTAAACCACTTAAGAGCAAGTTTATCACAACCAAATTTTCTATATATTCCTCCGATAACAACATATCCAAAAATGTCATTCGGTTTCAAAGTGATCGATTTTTCAACCAAATTATGTGCCTTGTCCAAATTACCTCTATTGTAGTGTAAAACACCTAAATTATAAATAGAAACAGCCGCATTGGGATTTAGATTAATTGCTTTTTCATAATGATATTTAGCTGGATTAAAATCACCAAGAGCTTCATAACTTTTGGCTAATGAAGAATGTGCTTCTGATAAATTAGGGTCTATTTCTAAAGCTTTTCTACTCATTGCTATTGCAGAATCTTGCCAATCAGCTGAATAGAAATATCTTCTCACTTTTTGGTCATAAGCAGAAGCAAGACTAGCAAATGCAAGGGCATAATTAGCATCAATATTTAAAGCTTTTTTATACAAAAGGATGCCCTTTTCATTATCTTCGTCAGTCAATTTTTCAACAAATTCTCGTCCTTTTAAAACATAAGCATAGGCATCAATATCATTGGTTGGCACCGTTTCAATCAATAGTTTTTCTCTTGGAGCAAGCTTTGCTTCCAATTCATCGGCAATTTTTTTAGCAATTTCAGATTGAATTTCAAAGACATCCTCAATATTTCTATCATAAGCTTCAGCCCATAAATGTTCATCATCGTTTGCATTAATAAGTTGACCTGTAATTCTTACTTTATTCCCAATTCGTCTTACACTACCTTCTAATATTGATCCAGCACCAAGCTCATTTGCAATCTGCTTAATGCTTAGAGTTGTATTTTTATACTTCATTACTGAAGTTCTGGAAATAATTTTGAGGTCAGCAATTTTTGATAGTTGTGTTAAAATGTCTTCGGTAATTCCATCACTAAAATATTCATCATCTTTAGAATCACTCATATTTACAAAGGGAATAACAGCAACAATTTTTGCGTTTGTTGGTAAAATCTTAAATGGAGTTCTGGAAATAAAAAGGTATGCAGTAATTATGGCTACAAAAAAAAGAAGAGTATGAATTGCTACTTCTCTTTTTTTTATTTTTTGCCGGCCCTCCTTCCCGTGAAACCAAGCTACAACACTTACAGATAGAAACCCAAAAATAATAATTATAATTAGAGAATCGAAAATATAGCGGGGAAATTGGTAGCGTAAACTTAATAAATTGGTTAATCCAATTACGGTGAGGCAGGAACTAAAATAAATAGCAAGGTATTTACGAACCTTTCTATCTTTTATCTCTTGAAGGAAATTTTTCATATCAAAAAATCCGCCCAATTGAACAAATAAAAAATAAACTAAAATTTTAATGAATACAAATGCCACTTTATAAATCATGTTTTTTTTTGCGAATTCATTGAAATCTTATTAGTTTAATAATAGATAAAAAGGTTATTATTTAATGAAAATTAGATTAAATATCCTATTCTTCTTGCCTGTTATTTTCTTCATATCAATTTCCAGTTATACATTTGCTCAAAGCACATTAAACTCCAATTCATTAAAGTCAGTTGAATGTTATACTTCATTGGGCGATAGTCTAAAATCGATATCTCCAGATTCAGCAACTTATTATTATAAAAAAAGTATCCAACTTTTGGAAGAAAAGCTTAAAGTAAACTTTGATAAAAACATTATTTTCAACAAATCTAAACTACAATTAAAAATTGGACAAATATTTTACCAACAAAGTAAGTACGAATTTTGTTTAGATTATTTTAATCAAGCACTAGAAACTGCAAAGCTTTCAGAAAATGATTCAATAATGGCAGAATGTATTTTTAATATTGGTGAATATTGTTTGGAAAATGGAAGTTATCCTGATGCAATAAATTCTTACTTAGAAGCCAATAAACTATATGAAAAAAGCAAAAACCGTGATGGTATGTTTTGGTCTAACATAGGAATGGGGATTGTTTTTAGAGAGTTGGGTAATAAGGATTTATCATTATTACACAATGAAAAAGCAAAAAAAATTGCAGAAGAAGAAAAAAACAAACTACACATTGCAATCAGTGAAAATAATATTGCGAATTTATATAACCAAATAGGTGATTATGAAACAGCTCTAAAGTATTTAATGAAATCACTGAAAAGTTTAAAAGAGCATGGAGCAAAAAAAATTATATCGGATTGCTATGAGAGTATTGGAAATGTTTACAAGGAATTAAATGATTATTCACGAGCAATTCATTACTATAAGCTTTCAACAGAAATTGCTGAAAAATTAAATGATAAATACAGGCTGCTTTCGCGTTATGCAAACTTAGCAAACTCATTTGCCGCTTTAAATAATAATGAAAATGCATTGATGTATTTTAGCAAAACTCTGGAACTTGCCCAATCTATAGGCGATAAAGCAAGAATGAGTGAAATATTTATTATGCTTTCCAATTTTTATAAAAACAATAATGACTTAAATCAAGCACGGAATTATCTGGATAAATCTTTAACTACATCAAAAGAAATTAGTGATTCAGTTAGTATTGTTTCAGCTTTAAATAAATTAGCGGAACTCTATTTCTTAGAGAAAGACTATAAAAAATCCTTACAATTATCATCGGATGCTTTTAATATTTCACGAAAAAAAAATTTGCTCAAACTTGTTTCGGAATCTTCAAAAAATATGTCGCAGGCTGCGGCCGGGTTACATGATTTTAAATCAGCCTATAATTATTTAAATATTCACAAAGCTGTAAAAGATTCATTATTGAATTTGGAAAAAATTAAAGTGCTTGAAGATACTGAAGCAAAATACAAATTGGAACAATTAGAAAATGAAAAAACTAAGGTTGAAAACGAAGCTATAATTGCGGAGAATCAACTTCAGAATAGAAATTTACTCGTTTTAATTTTAGGAATTCTTATCGCTGCGTCTCTGTTTCTGTTTGGAACCTACTTCATTAAAAAAAGAAATGAAAGAAAAGAAGCCAAAGAGAAAGCAAGTCGATTAACAAAAAAAATTGATTTGCTAAACTCTCAGCTGAACATTAAAAACAGAGAACTTACAACAAAAGCATTGGTAATTTCTTCTAACAATAAAACATTATCTGAAATTATTGAGTCAATAAATGAGATTTTAAATAATCAAACGGATGACAAAGAAAAATTAAGGAAGTTAAAAAACAAAATTCAAAACATTTCTGAAGAAGAAAGTTGGCAAGATTTTCTTCAACATTTTGATGAAGTGCATCCTGCATATTTTAAAAAACTTACTGATAATTACTCTGATTTAACCTCAAGTGAATTAAAAATTTGCGCGTTTCTGAAAATGAATTTAAACACAAAGGAAATCGCACAAATCACAAATCAAACCGCAAAAAGCATTGAAGTTGCACGAACGAGAATTAGAAAAAAACTTTGCATTGAACATGGGAAAAGTTTAACTCAAGTAATTCACAACTTGTAAAACTGCAATTACCAAAATTTTTCAATCTAAACCCAAAATATGTTTTTGAAATGAAGTTACTCATTCAAATCATAATATGAGTGTTTTTGAAGGGTAGAATGAGTGGTTATGAGTGTTGACGGGTCCTTTCATAAAACTTACTTTTGTATAAGCAAATGTAACTCAACAATACTTGTTTATTGAAAATTAAACTCTTTCTTCTTCAGTAGAAAAATATTCCAAATCCTATATAACTTTTTATTCAAAACAATATTGTGAATCAATGGATGAGGTGAATGAAAGTAATTGAAGTGAATAATTCAATGGTAATTTGGAAAACAAAAAATAGACTTAATATCGATATTCTTCATTGTGAATGTTGTGAGTTTAAAGATGTAACAGAGTTCTGGGTTAAATGGGACCAAGATATAATTGATGTAATAATTAGAATTGAAGTTTATGAATTTATTGATGAAATCTCTGGAGTTGACGCAATCTTAAATAAAAAAAACGAATGGAATTTTTTAGCAAGTTATAACAATGTTATAGTAAACCAGAAATGGAAATTTATTTTTTCCGGAAAATTGAAAAATACAAATGAACCATTTAACTCAATTGTTTACTATAAAATTTGATTGAGCTCGTTTACTCAAAGTTGTCAAGGGAGAAATAATGTCAAATCTTAGAAAGTTATTGTTAATTAGTGTTGGAGCAATTTTAATTCTCTCTTTAACCCAATGTTGTACATCTCAGAAAGAAATTAGTGAAGAAAGCCAAATTGTAAACAAGAATCATGTTCCCATCAGGCAATTACCACAAGGAAGTGCCGAAGTAACCGCAACTGCCATTAAACTGATCAAGGAAAATATTATGTCAATAGGTTTATTCAGAATTGATACAGTAATTGGTTATGGTCCGTCAACCTCCCCAATTGGGGTTGGTTCAGAAATAAAAATCGAGTATGATAGCCAACTCTTTGATAAAGCTAATAATTCTAAGATGGTATCAATGGAGTTACGGAAACAGTATCGTTTTACCATTCGAGAAAACCCATCTTTACCTGTGGAAAAACCTCATGTAAAATGGAAGTTAGTGAAAATTAATAAATTTATAAAATAATGGGAGATATAAGAATGAAAAAGATTAATAATAGATTTACTTTATATGTGCTCTCCATTGCTCTTAGTTTATTATTTATTCTTCCAAACACGGATAGGCAAATTGAAAAGGTGAGGAAGATTGACAGGGTTAGATCAACTTCCTCCCCAAAAACTGGAATAGAATCAAAAAAGGCACGTTGGGAATTTTTTCATACAATGTTAAAAGATCCTGCAACTGGAAAAATTCCAGAGGGGATTAGGCAAAAAGAATTAGGTTTTGCTAAAAAGCTAAAAAAAGAAAACAAGTCCTTATCAAAAGGGTTTGATCTTGGGTGGAAAGAAGCCGGCCCTATTGATGTTGGCGGAAGGACGAGAGCTTTGGCAATTGATATTGCAAATCCCAACACTATATTAGCTGGTGGTATTACCGGTGGAATTTGGAAGTCTACTAATAAGGGTGTTACTTGGCAGATGAAAAGCACTACCAACCAGATACTAAGTGTAACCACCATGGCACAAGATCCTAGAACTGGACATACTAATACTTGGTATTACGGTACTGGAGAATTTTTCTGGGGTAATTCTGCTACAGACAGAGGAAGTACAACTTTATTTCCAGGGGATGGAATTTATAAATCTACAGATAATGGTGAAAATTGGAATATCTTGCCAATAACGGATGGAACTAATCCAACACAATGGAACAAACCATTCGATTTTGTATTAAAAATTATGGTTAGTCCAACAACAGGAAGCATTTTTGTTTCAACTTTTGGTAATGGAATTTATAGATCAACCGACGGTGGAAATTCTTTCTCAACTGTTCTTGGTGGAGATTACAACCATATGTTTAGTGATAT
The DNA here is from genome assembly GCA_963704835.1 of uncultured Ignavibacteriales bacterium. GTDB lineage: Bacteria > Bacteroidota > Ignavibacteria > Ignavibacteriales > Melioribacteraceae. The sequence goes on from CAVPHW010000001.1 coordinate 259,879, forward strand.
TGATATTTCGTCAAACGGTATGATTGCGGTAATTGTATCATCCACATGGAAAGATACAACTCCAAAAACACTCCAGGATTATATAAATCTACTAATGATGGTGAAAACTGGACGAATATAACACCGACGGTATTTCCTCAACAACATTATAGAAGCATCATTAAACTAGCTCCATCTAATCCAAGCATAGCTTATATGTTAGTCTATACATGGGAATTAAAAAATGAAAAATATGATGATGTTCGATTTTTGAAATTTAATTTTAATAGTGGAACAGCTGAAGACAGATCGGCGAATCTGCCGATATTCCCATTCTTTGGTGATGAAATGTGGTTTGACACTCAGAATAATTATAACATGGCATTAGCAGTAAAGCCCGATGATGAAAATTTTGTTCTCATTGGAGCAACTAATTTATATCGATCAACGAACGGTTTTGCATCAAAACCTACAAACCAAAAGCTTGACTGGATTGGGGGCTATCATCCTGATAATTTTGATTACCCTAATCTTCATGCAGATATTCATTCATATGTTTTTGATCCAACAAATCCCAATGCTATGTGGTGGGGGCATGATGGAGGTTTAAGCTATACTACCGATATTCTAAATACTAGTTTCTCAACCTACTTTCCATGGGAAAATAAAAATAATGGATATAATGTTACTCAGTTCTATACTATTTCTATTCCTCAACAAGCTGGCGATAATAGAATAATGGGAGGAACTCAGGATAATGGAAGTCCCTCTTTCAAATTTGATGGAACGATTACATCAAAATCTTATGATGTAAGCTCTGGTGATGGTGCCTACTGTTATTTTGGAGCAAATTATCCTTACGTATCAACACAAAATGGAACATTTCTTAGGACTACATATGATGATTCAGGAAATCCTGTAAGAGAATATCCTAATTATAGCAATATTACACCTATTGATGCTAAGGGAATGCTATTCATCAATCCTTTTGCTATTGATCCTAGTGATGAAAATATAGTGCTCTATTCTGCAGGTAAAGATTTGTGGCGCAACAATCAATTAAACTCGCTTCCAAATAACCCAGATTTTTCCAAAGGATTATCTGATGGTTGGACCAAACTTGCGAACCTTACTCTAGCAGATGGATTTAGCATTTCTACTTTGGCATTCACCAGGAGTAATCCTTCCCATAGATTATATTATGGAGCGAGCGACAGAAATGAATCACCAGGACCACCCAAAATCTTTAAGTTGAACAATGCAAACACTGCAACAAGTGGCGCGATTGAAATTTCAATTGTTGGGGCCGCAAGTGGTGCATATGTTCACAATATTTCAGTAAACCCAGATAATGGTGATGAAATATTAGTAATATTTTCCAATTACAATATTCCTGGAATCTATTATTCCAATAATGGAGGACAGACATTTTCTTCAGTTGAAGGTAATTTAGAAGGGAATGAAACCAACCCTGGTCCTTCAATAAGATCATCAACTATTCTAAACACCGGCAGTGGTACATTATATTTGGTTGCAACTAGTATTGGCGTTTATTCAACTTCACTACTAAATGGCTCACAGACTGTATGGAGTTTAGAAGGAGCAACCTCAATTGGGAATGTAGTAGTTGAAACAATTACTTCAAGGCAATCTGATGGAACAATAGTTGCCGGAACTCATGGAAGAGGTGCATTTATTGCAAAAGTCACAACTGCTGGTACTGCAGCTGCCTCTGTGAATGTGAGTTCATTAACTCTTCATTCCAACCCTGGTTCAACTGGGAACTCAAGTTTTATTCTGAGTAATACAGGAGAAGGAACCTTGAATTACAGTATTAGTGTTACGGGTAGTTTTGGTGGTGCTTTGTTGAAAGCCGATAATACTCGCTATGTACTACATAAGGCAGAGTTGGCTTCAACAGTATATGATAAGTTTAGACAAAAAAGTAATTTTGCAAAATCTAGAACAAAACCAAAATATACTAAGGTAAAAAATGCAAACAGTATAAGTACACCCTATTCAATAGAAGGAAATGATTATTTGTTCTTGGATGATGGTGATTCAAGTTCAGATACTTTTGTGGGTTGGGGCGATGGAACTGACTTCAATTGGTATAATGAATTTACCGTATCTGGATTTAGCTTCGAAATGGACTCTTTTCAGTTTTATTTAAGAACGGAACAAGTTTATTCGAATGATATTTATGCTGCAATTTATGATCAAAGTTTCAATTTGCTTTCAGAAGGTTATCTTTCTTTTGGCTTATCTGCTTCGGGTAGTTGGCATACTATCACTTTGAATCCAACCTTACAATTTAGTGATGGCGAAACATTCTACATAGAACTTTATAGCTATAGTTTAATTCCTTATCCAGCAGGTACAGATACTGATGCTCAAGTAAAAAATAAAAGCTATTATTTTGATGGAACTGATTGGCTCAATTTGAACACAATATCTGGTTTTGAAAATGGAGCCTTTTTAATAAGAGCTATTGGAACAATTGGGGGAGGAGGTGGTGGAAACCAAAATCCGAATGCAGTTGCCAATGTCTCTAAAAAGCAAGTAGAAGTAAATGAACCAATAACATTTGATGGTTCTCAATCATATGATAATGATGGGCAGGTAGTTTCTTATTCATGGAATTTTGGAGATGGTAGCACAAGTACTCAAAAAATTGCTACTCATTCGTACTCGCAACCAAATACATATAATTATTCATTAACTGTTACAGATAACCAAGGATCAACTGGAAAAGCAACCGGACAAATAATTGTTAGCGGCTCTTCTATTCAATATGTTACTTGTAATCCACCAAGTGGAACTATAGCACCGGGAGGCGCACAAAATATTACGATAACACTTAATGCACAAAATATTCAAGCAGGGACTTACAAAGGTCAAGTTAATATTACAACAAATGGCGGAAATATTACAATTCCAATTGATTATTTAGTTAATGTTGAACAATTATCTTCTCTTCCTAAGGTTTATAATTTGAGCCAGAATTATCCAAATCCATTTAATCCAACTACCAACATTGAATTTTCATTACCTAAATCATCTAAAGTTAGTTTGAAAATATTTGATCTTTTAGGTAAAGAAGTTGCTTCTTTAATAGATGAAAATCAAACTGCTGGTACTTATAAAGTTAGTTTTGATGGAACAAAGCTAGCTAGTGGTGTTTATTACTATCGAATTGAAGCTGAAGAATATATTGAATCAAAAAAAATGGTTCTACTAAAGTAATTTGTGAGATATAAATTGGAAGAACACGAGTCTTCATCCAATATAACTCAATGGAGAATGAAATGGCTATTGAAAAGTTATCTCTAAAAATATTTTCAACTATATTTTTGTTTACATTCCTGATTTACTCTCTAGAAATCAATTTACATGCAGCTGATGATAAGTCAGAATTAAAACTTCTAGTTACTCCAAACATTACGGGGGAAAGGATATTTTTTGTGCGCAAGCATAACACTTCTGGAATGAGAGTGGGTGATATTTATTCAATGAATTCAAATGGAGGAGAGGTACAACAGATTACAAATTTTTCCAAAGATCTTTTTATCACGGAACTCCCATCAATTTCAAGAGATGGAAAAAAACTTGCTTTTATTTCAAACTATGCAGAGTGGAAAAGTTCAAACTATGCAGATGCATTTATTGCAGATTTATATACTGGTAATATTAAAAGAGTTACTGGCTATGAGAAAATATCTCAAAATACAGAAACAGGCACAGTTAATGTTACAGTTGTTGATCCCAAAGGGTATGCACTAACTCCTTCTGCAATCCGAATATCTTTTAGCGGATGCAATAATTTTATCGCAGGGAACACTGCTACTCTAACTGTTCCAGCAAATGAAGAAGTATGGATTAAAGCAATTGTTGCCAGAGGTAAGGGAGATATTAAAGTAGTAAAACTAACGGCAGGCAGCTCCACTTCGGTTCAGTTAGACTTATCTGCAGGAACAATAACTGCCGAATCATGCTCTCCCTCTTTTAACGGGGATTATCTTGCAGTTTCAAGAAATAGTGAAAACATGAATTTTCCCTGGAATAAGATTCTAATTTGGAATACAAAGACACGACTGCCAATTGCTGAAGTAGGCGGTTTGAAATTGGGTGGCGATATATACCCTGCATATTCTCCAGATGATTCGAAGTTAGCTTTTGGTACTGGCGAATCTTTTATTAATTCACTCGGAATCGTTTCCACAGGTAATATTACAGCTCAACCCGAATTATTAGCTTTTGGAAATATACTCGGTTTTCAAGCCTTCTGCTCACAACCTGCCTGGTCTCCAGACGGAAATGAAGTGGCATTCATTTACACAATATTAAGTGGCCTTGAAATACAATCGAATATTTATAAAGTGTCAATTAATAGTGGGAATTCAACTCAGTTAACCTATTACTCGGGGAACGAAATTGTTTCTAAACCCTCATATTCACCAGATGGGAGTAAAATAGCTTTTACATATCTAAAATCTAACAATAACGTATTTGCTTTAACTGATTTAATTAATGGAACATATTTAAGCAATATATATACTATATCTTCAAATGGAGGAAATACAACCGCACTTACAAATGATGGAAATTCACTTGATCCATATTGGGGTTATGTAAATCCAACGGTAGTGGTTGAGGAAACTAAAATTGAAAATGAATTTAATCTTAGTCAAAATTATCCTAATCCGTTTAATCCAACAACCACAATAGATTTTTCAATCCCAGTAAGTACAAAAGTAACATTAAAAATATTTGATGTTTTGGGAAACGAAGTAACAACACTTATTCATGAATACAAAACTGCTGGAAGTTATAAGGCTGAGTTTAATGGCTCAAACCTTTCAAGTGGAATATATTTTTACCGACTTGAAACAAGTGAATTTATGCAATTAAGAAAAATGGTATTGCTCAAATAACTATTCGAGATAAATTTATAGAAATATAAAAAATACTAACAATAGATGTATTAAATATATGAACCCAAAGAAATTATTAATAATTCTAGTTTTATTCCTCCTAAGCTGCGGTAACAATAATGAAGGCGCAGAAGAAAAAACCAATGGAATTAGTGTTCGAAATGTGAAAGGAAACAATCTCAAAAATAGCTCAACTATTGTTTTCGAAAGAAAATCAGAACCAAGAGAAAATGCTTTTAGTTTGCTGGTTCCAAAAGGTTGGCAAATTGATGGAGGAATATTTCGCATTGATCCAAATACGCAAGGCGGACCATCGCAGTCTATTGCTGCAAAATTAGACTTTACAATCAAAAAAGATAATGAAGGGAGTGTAATGTTCCGTTGGTTGCCGGATGTTCTTTTCTTTGATGCAAGAAATAGTCCAGCCGGACAAATGGGTCTTTTCCCTGAAGGGAGCAATTATCAAGGAATGACTGTTTACAATTTAATGAGCGCAGAAGATTTTATAAATAGAGTGGCTTTTCCGTATGCTCATCCCAATGCAAGAAATGTGCAAATTATTGAAAAGAAAAATCTACAAAAATTGGCTTCTAGCTATGAAAGAAGAGTTAAACTAGCAATGCCATATTTAACAATGAGTTATAATGCCGCTTACCTTAAAATTAGATATAACGAAAACGGTAAAGTTTATGATGAATATATGTTAACATTAATAGAAAATTGGGGTCAGCTCGGTGCTGGAATGTGGGGTAACAAAGAAACATTTATAGTTAGGGCTCCACAAGGTGAATTGAATAATTGGGAATCGATTTTTAGTGTTGTACAAAATTCTGTTAAATTAAATATTAATTGGCTAATTGGTGAGATCAAAGGACAAGCTATTCGAGGACAAATAGTTGCCGATACACAAAAGGAAATTCAAAGAATTGGAAGAGAAATTAATGAACATAAACAAAAAACAATGGCAGAAATTAATAATGATATGTTTTTAACACTTACAGAAAAAGAAGAATATGTTAACCCATATACAAATGAAATTGAAGTTGGTACAAATCAATGGAAACACAGATGGGTTAATGAAGGAGGGGATGTAATTTATACAGATGAAGAAAGTTATAACCCAAATATTGATATCAATCTAAATAGATCATACTTCAAAAGGAGTAAAATCAGAGAGAGATTTCCAAATTAAGAAGTCTTAAAATTAAAAAAATAAACAACCATAATTAAGGAGCATCCTATGAAAAAATTAACAGTATATAATAACCCTAATTTTATTTTTCTTTTTTGCTAGCGCTTCATTTGCACAAAGTATTAAAATAGGTCCAAGAATTACCGGCAATATGAACATTTATAATCAAGATGGATTAACTGGCACGTGGAGTGGTATTGGAATAGGTATAGGCGGAGCTGTGGATATTTTATTTTCTAGAACAATTGGATTACTGGTAAACATAACTGTATTTGATATGAAAAATTTTTCGAATACTCAAACACAAGGGACAACAACTCAAGAAAGTTCACTATCACTTTCTTACTTGTCAATTGATCCTTTATTTAAGGCAGAATTCAGTGGATTTTATTTAGTCGGTGGACCTTCTCTTGCCGTTAAACTAAGTTCAAGTGGAGAAAACAGCACTGTTGTTACGGGACAAGCCCCAAATATACAACCAATAAATATTGAGACTGAATCTATAAAATTTGATATAGCTGTGGGAACAGGATATAATTTTAAGGTTTCACAAGATGTTACATTGGGTTCTGATTTTATGGCTTATATTCCTCTTTCCAATACGTATAATACTCCCGGAATTGGTAATAGCACATTATCATTAAAGTTGGGAGTATCAGTTAAGTTTTCAATTTAATACAAAGATAATTGGAGGATGAGATGAAAAAAATATTTTTGTTTTCGGGGTTTTTTTTATTGCTTTTAATTTATGCTTGTAGTGATGACGCTGTAAGCGGTGTTACTTCTCCACTTGGAGGAGGAATTGGAGGAACAGGCGGAACCGGGACAGTTACTATTACTATTAGTTCCAGAGTGGGACAGCAAGGAGAAACTATTTTTAGCGGAACTCCAAGTGCGGCAGTAACATTATCTACGTTAACAGTAAGCGTACCCGCCCAACAATATTCAGAAAGTTTTAATTTTGATGGAACAACTGTAGTAAATGCAAATGTAACTGAAGATCTTGTGCAATATCCAGCAAATAGCGGAGTTGCAAGGGGACAACAATGGACTTTTCAATTTCAAGGCACATTAGCAAGCAACAATCAAGCTTATAATGTTACAGCTAATTATACAATTCCATAAAGTGTATTGTTAAAATTAAACTAAACTAAAATGTAGGTTATATTATAAAAAAATAGCCTACATTTTTATTCACAGAATTCAATTTCGGGATATTTATCTCCTACAGTTAATCGAACTAAATCTAATCAAACCTTCATTATTAAAATAGTTCATACTTTCGTAAAAAACTTAAACTCACATTGGAATGATATTAAAATAGTGCAACTTATCTGAAGAAAAATATTTTAAAATCATCTTAAAAAATTTGGCAAGTGAATACAGATAAACAGAGCTATCTCACCAAAGTTGATTTTTAATGTCTCAATAAGTGATTGTGCGCAAAATAATATAATAATTATTTATTATATTCAAGTACATACGATATCTTATTTAACAATATTTAGTAAATTTCATTATGCCAAAAAGTGGATCTCAAAATATTACCCAATTATTAAATCAAGCCAATAGGGATGGGGGTTTAAGTCTTCAAGTAATTCTTCCGATTGTTTATGACGAATTAAGAAAAATCTCTTCAAAATACTTGAGAGATGAGTATAAAAAACACACATTACAAACTACTGAATTAGTTCACGAAGCATACATTAAGTTAATTGGAAGTGAAAGTTTAACATGGGAAAGTAGAGCGCACTTTTTTGGAATAGCGGCTAGATCAATGAGGCAAATTTTAATTGATTATGCTCGTAAGAAGAAATCCGAAAAAAGAGGCAAAGGCAAAACACTGTTATCGCTTGACATGGCAAATTTTAACCTAAACGATTCCTCGGAACAGCTATTAGTTTTGGATGAAGCTTTAACAAGGCTTGAGCAATTAGAAGGACGTTCATGTAAAATTGTTGAATTAAGGTTCTTTTCTGGTTTGTCCATTGAAGAAACAGCGGAAGTATTGAATATTTCTGTTGCTACAGTAAAAAGAGATTGGCAATTTGCAAAAGCATGGTTGTATAGAGAAATTAATTAAACAATAATCCCACATCAGTATAAGACAATTATAACTTTGAATAATAGTTTTAATGAAATATTAAAAACAATTTTTGAGCATGCTCTGGCACTTAGTAAAAGTGAAAGAGAAAACTATTTTCAAAACCTTTCCGCAGAGCAGAAACAATATCTAGAAGAAGTAAAATCTTTAATATCCTCATATGAAACAACAGATGATTTTTTGGAAATTGCATCCAACTATCATGAAGTATTCTCCCAGAAGGAAAACCAGGTTAATCCGTTAGTTGGAAAACATATTGGTCCATATTTAGTTGAAGAAGAATTAGGTTATGGCGGAATGGGTGTTGTATTTATTGGACGAAGAGATGATAAAGAGTTTGAGCAGAAAGTTGCAATAAAGATATTAAAGCAAGGACTTTCAACAAAGTATTTGGTAAAGAGATTTGAAAACGAGAGACAAATTTTAGCAAATCTTCAGCATCCAAATATTGCAAAATTGTTTGATGGCGGAAAAACATCTGATGGTTTGCCTTATCTCATAATGGAATATATTGAAGGTAAACCTTTAACAGAATATTGTGATGAAAAAAACCTTAGTATTAAACAGCGGTTAGAATTATTCGTTGATGTTTGTAGTGCTGTTCATTATGCACATCAAAATTTAATAATTCATCGCGATCTAAAACCAGGCAATATTCTTGTAAATAACGAAGGCAGACCAAAACTATTGGATTTTGGAATTGCAAAATTGCTGGACGAAACAATAGAATTGGATGCGTTCAAATTAACTCAAACCAGGATGTGGCATCTAACGCCGGAGTATGCTAGTCCGGAACAAATTAAAGGAGAAAACATAACAACTGGCAGCGATATTTATTCGCTTGGTGTGTTGTTATATCAAATAATATCGGGTCAACAGCCATATACTTTTACAAATAACTCGCCGCTGGCAATAAGCAAGGTTTTAGAAGAGACAAATATTATTAAGCCAAGTGACAAAATTAAAACAACGCAACGAAGAGAATAAAGATTCGACAAACACAAAATTTGATTCAATTGAAAAATCTAAGAGGATAAAATCATTAAAAGGAGATTTAGATAACATTGTTCTTAAGGCAATGCATAAAGATTCAACACAAAGATATGTTTCTGTTCAAGGCTTAGTAAATGATATAAATAGATACCTTAAAGGGCAACCGGTATCAGCGAGAAAAGATACCTACACTTATAGATTTACAAAATTTGTGCAAAGAAATAAAATTGGAGTTACACTTTTTATTTTGTTTAATATTATTCTTCTGTCCGGAATTGCAGCAATAATTTACCAAGGCAGAATAGCAGCGAAGGAACGCGACAAAGCAAAAATTGAAAATCTAAAATTTGAAAAAGTAAATTCTTTTCTTCAAGAAATGCTTTCGTCTGTTGATCCCAGTTCTATAGGCAGAGACGTAAAGGTTTATGATATTTTAGAGAAAGCTGCCGAAAATGTTGAAACAGATTTGAAAAATCAGCCTGAGATAGAAGCAGCTATTAGAAGTTCTTTGGGAAACACTTATGTGAATCTTGGCGAGTTTGAAAAGGGAAAACCATTTTTGGAAAAAGCACTTGAACTAAATAAAAATTTATATGGCGAAGAAAGTAAAGAATATGCAGCCAGCTTGCATGATTGGGCTTTGTATTATGATTGGATTGGAGAATTAATTATTGCCGAGTCATTATATGCAAAATCAATTAATATATTAAGAAGAGTAACAACCGAACCGAGCAGAATTTTTGCAGATGCTCTGAATAATTACGGCATAGTTTTAATGAATTTAAGTCGGCTGGAAGAAGCTGAAAAACTTTACCTGGAAGCATTAGGTGAAACAATGAAAATAGCAAAAGACCAAGATAAAAATATTTCTATTACAATGAATAATATGGCTGTGAATTATATGGATATGGGGGAATTAGATAAAGCAGAAGAATATTATAAAAAATCTTTAGCCATAATTATAAAATTAATGGGACCAAACAGACCTGAAGCAGGAAGCACTTATAACAATTTGGGCAGACTGTTTTTGTTGAAAAATGAACTTGATTCTGCCGAAGTTTATTTACAAAAATCTTATGATATAAAATATAATTTAAAAGGGAAAGATCATCCAGATGTTGGTTTGGCTCTCAATAATTTGGGGCTTCTGGAATTTCACAGAAATAATTACGAAAAAGCAGAAAAGTTATATTTAGATGCAATAAAACAATTTAAAAAATCATTTCCCGAGGATCATGTTTATATTGGTTATAGCTCAAATTGGCTTGGAATAATTTATCTGAAAACAAACAGATTTGAAGAAGCAGAAAAATATATTAGAAAAGCGTTAAAAATAAGATTAGCAAAATTCCCCGAAGACAGTTGGGAAATATGGGAATCGAAAGGACTTTTAGGAAGCTCTCTTTTACAGCAAAAAAAATACACAGAAGCAGAAAAATTAATAATCCCAAGTTATGAATATTATATTAAGAATTCACCAAATGAGAAAAAACAAATTAATCAATTTTTAATAGATCTTGTTCAACTTTATAGTGAAACAAATAATGAAGTAAAGTTGCAAGAATATCAAACACGCCTTGATTCCTTAACCGCAAATTAAAAATATTTTCACACACACTTTTAAAATCCACAATTAAAAATATTTGTCATCCCGGTTTTTTCTGTAAAAAATACTGGAATCTAATTAATACAAAAATAAAGTAAAATTTTTTACGATTTGAATGAGCCATTATCCACCACTTTTTACGCATGTACATATAAGGAGAGAATCCTTTAATAGTAAGAGGAGAAAAACATGAAAAAAGCAATTTACATTATTTTAATATTTCTTTTACCAACTTTATTGTTTGCACAATGGGCTGTAGGTGTGGGTGGTAATTTTGATGATACTGGAACTAGTATAGGGGTTGATGGAATCGGGAATACTTATATCATTGGTCATTTTGAAGACACAGCAGATTTTGATCCCGGATCAGGTACTTTTAATCTCACAAGCAATGGATCATATGACATTTTCATAGCCAAATATGCCACGGATGGAAGTTTTGTTTGGGCAAAAAATTTAGGGGGCGCTGATGATGATGCAGGAACCAGCATATTTGTGGAGAGCAATGGGAATGTTTATGTTACTGGAGGTTTTGAAGGTACGGTAGATTTTAACCCCGGTGGCAGTACTTTTAATCTAGTAAGTTCTGGAGGTGCTGATATCTTCATTGCTAAATATGAATCCGATGGAAGTTTTGTATTGGCTAAAAATGTTGGAGGTACATCTTTTGATGCAGGAAGCAGTATATCTGTTGATGGAAACGGTAAAATATACGTTACAGGTTTCTTTGAGGGCAAAGCTGATTTTGATCCTGGAGAAAGTATTTTTAACCTCACAAGTGTTGGAAGTGTTGACATATTCATTGCTAAATATTCATCTGATGGAAGTTTTGTTTGGGCTAATAGTGCTGGAAGTTCTTCGGATGATGCTGGAAATAGTATATCTGTTGACGGTAACGGGAATGTTTATGTTACTGGAGGCTTTGAAGGTACAGCAGATTTTGATCCTGGTGGAGGCACTTTTAATTTAACATCTGCCGGACTTTTTGACATATTCATTGCAAAATATTCATCTGATGGAAGTTTTGTTTGGGCTAATAGTGTAGGAGGTCTTTCTTACGATCTTGGAGGTGGATGGGTTGATAGTAGCGGGAGTATTTATATTCTTGGAGCTTTTGAGGGCACAGTAGATTTCAATCCAGGAGTCGAAATTTTTAATCTCACAAGCGCCGGTCAAAGTGATGTTTTCATTGCCAAATATTAATTCCAATGGAAATTTTGTTTGGGCTAAGAATATAGAAGGATCAGGTGGTGGTGAAGGAGTTGGCATCTCAGTTGATGGAAGCGGGAATATTTATGTCATTGGAGCTTTTGAGGGCACCGCAGATTTTAATCCAGGAACTGGTATTTTTAATCTTACAAGCGCTGGTCAAATTGATGTTTTTATAGCCAAATATACATCCGAAGGAAATTTTATCTGGGCAAAGAATCTTGGGGGTGCTGCTGATGATGTAGGATATAGTATAGTAGTAGATGTAAGTGGGAATAGTTACGCAACTGGAAGTTTTCAAAGCACTGCAGATTTTGATCCAGAAATGGGGATACTTAATCTTACTAGCAATGGTGACAATGACATATTCATTATCAAATATCTAAAAGATGGTATATCTTCGGTTGAGCTAGATTTAGAATTACCAAGTGAGTTACAATTATCTCAAAACTATCCAAATCCTTTTAACCCAACCACAACAATTAGTTTTCAATCTGAGAGGGACAAGTAGAGTTATCCGTGCGTTAAATGTATTTAATGTTTTAGGAGAAGAAGTTGCAGAACTAGTAAACAATAATTTACAAGCCGGTTTTCACACAGTTGAGTTTGATGCAAGTAGTCTAAATAGCGGAGTATACTTTTACAAAATAGAAGCCGGACAATTATTGTTCAAATCCGTAAAATGATGCTCCTTAAATAATACACCATAGGCGTACAAGTAGCGCACAATTGTTGCTTAAATAAGAGAAGAAAATATGAAAAACATTGAAATTATGAAAAACCTATTTCTCGGCAGTTTTTTGCTAATATTTATTCTTGCAGAAAGCAAAGCACAGAATATCATTTACCGGCGATGTTTTGCTTAACACTCAAGAAGAAGTTGTGGATTTTGGAGCAAATAATTATGCGCAAATTACGGGAAATTTAGAAATTGGTCAGACCGCTAGTGCAAATGTTACAGACCTGACGCCGCTTTTATCCCTTACTATAGTTGGTGGAAATTTGGGAGTTAGTGGCAGATTTATAAATCTAAATGGTCTAAATAATTTAACAGCTATTAACGGAACTCTTACTGTTGCAAATAATCTTTACATAACGAATATTGATGAGCTTAGCAATGTTTCAACCATTGGTAAAAGCATATATTTTATGAGCAATCAGACTCTTTTGAATGTTGATGGCTTAATTGGAATAAAAACAGTAAATGGACAGCTTTATTTAACTAGAAACCGTGAACTTACTAATATTGATGGTTTTAGAAATATTACCTCAATTAAGGACTCTCTTTACTTTTTTGATAACTTGCTTACTAACATTGATGGACTTAAAAGTCTGACAACGATTGGGATCGCTTGTGAGATTAATAGACATTTTAACTTAATAAATATTGATGGATTAAGGAATCTTACTTCGGTTGGTGAAAATCTAAAACTTCATAATAATCAATCTCTCACAAGTATTGATGGACTTAGCAACCTTAATTCTGTTGGAGGAAACCTTCAAGTGACAGCGAATACTTTAGTTGATCGTTTTTGTGGACTTTTCTCTTTACTAAATGGTGGAGGATTAGTTGGAACCTATACTTTATTTGGTAATTTAGCAAACCCAACTAAAGTAGAAATTGTTGCTGGTGGTGCTTGCACAACTGTGGCAGTTGAAGAAAACTTCAGCTTACCAACAGATTTTGAGTTAAATCAAAACTACCCAAATCCATTTAACCCTATTACAACAATTAGCTATCAAATTCCGGATCATACTTCGGCAAGCTCAATATCCGGAGGGAATGACAAACCAAATGTCACTCTGAGCCTGTCTGCCGACAAGGCAGGCGGAGGCGAAGAGTCTTTGATACAAATTAAAATATATGATGCACTTGGTAAAGAAATAACAACATTAGTAAATGAACAACAAAGCCCTGGTAATTATAAAGTTGAGTTTGATGGTTCAAGATTATCAAGTGGAATATATTTCTATCAACTTAAAACTGATAAATTTATTGAAACTAAAAAAATGTTGTTAATGAGATAAACAAATTAAAACCTCCGAGGTTTGAAGCTTGTATCGGGACCAAAACCTCGGAGGTTTATATATTGAGTTGGATTCAAACTTCCTAAATATGTTTGCTTATAAAATTGTTATAAGTATTCAAGAGTCCATTTTAAGCGAACTTTTCTTTTTAAAAATATAATGAGCCATTCACCCCCTTTTTCACGCATGTAGATATAGGGAGTAAAAAAATAACAGTTAGAGGAGAAAAAATGAAAAAAACAATTTACACTATTTTAATAATTCTTTTGCCAACTTTATTATTTGCACAATGGGCAAAAAACATTGGTAGTACTGGTAATGACTTTGGGCGAAACATAACAGTTGATGGAAGTGGTAATTCATATATAACCGGTTGGTTCAGAGAAACGGTAGATTTTGATCCTGGAGGTGGAAATTTATAACCTCACTAGCGCTGTAACTGAGAATGCTTACTTTGCTAAATATGACAATAATGGAAGTTTTATTTGGGCAAAAAATATTAGCAGTTCTTCTCTTAATCATATTAACAGTATTTTTATTGATGGAGATGGAAATATTTATATCACCGGCCAATATAGAGGGACAGCAGATTTTGATCCGAGCAGCGGCGGTACATTTAACTTAACTAGCGTTGGAAGTTCTGATGTTTTCTTTGCTAAATATGATCTGAATGGAAATTTCATTTGGGCAAAAAGTATTGGCGGTACTTTAGGGGATTATGCGAATAGCTTAGCTGTTGATGTTAGCGGCAATATTTATATAACCGGGAGTTTTTGGAATACAGTAGATTTTGATCCGAATAGTGGAACCCAGAACCGAACAAGCGCTGGAGAAGAGGATATATTTATTGCAAAATATGATTTGAATGGAAGTTTTGTATGGGCAAATCGTTTTGGTCGTAATTACAGGGATGAAGGAATAAGTGTTGCACTTGATGGAAGTGGAAATGTATTCCTAACTGGTATATTTGATGGTACAGATGATTTTGATCCGGGTGGAGGAATTTTTAACCTCACTAGCAGCGGAACTTATGATATTTTTCTCGCTAAGTATGCATCGGATGGAAGTTTTATTTGGGCAGGTAAAATTAGTGGTATTTCAGATCAAGAACCAAGCAAATTAGTAGTTGATGCCGGTGGGAATTCTTATCTTACTGGAACTTTTAAATCGTCAACAGATTTTGATATGAGCGGTGGAACATATATTCTTAATAGTACAAATGGTACGTCAGATGATATTTTCATCGCTAAATATACTTCTAATGGAGGATTAATCTGGGCAAAAAATATTAACGGGCTTACTAGTTTGACTGTAAACAGCTTAGCAATTGATGCTAGCGGGAATTCATTTATAACCGGTTATTTTCCATGGACAGCAGATTTTGACCCGAGTGTTTTAACATACAACCTAACCAGTGCCGGGGTCGGTGATATTTTTATAGCAAAATATGATGACGTTGGAGATTTTAAATGGGTTAAACAAGTAGGTGGCTCAGGTAATGAGTCCGGAACGGATATAACGCTTGATGGTACCGGAAACATTTACGTTACAGGATATTTCCAAGGTACAGTTGATTTTGATCCGGATGCAGGCGTAAATAATTTAATAAGTAATGGTGGTTACGACATCTTTTTTGCTAAATATCTACCCGATGGTGCATTGCCCGTTGAATTAACAACCTTTTCAGCTAATTTTAATAATACACGTGTTGAACTAAATTGGGAAACAGCCACAGAAGTAAATAATTATGGGTTTGAAATAGAAAGACATGCTTCGACTTCGCTCAGCACGACGGACAATTTCATCCCGAACGGAGACGAGGGATGGGAAAAGATTGCTTTTGTAGAAGGTCATGGAAACAGCAACTCACCTAAATATTATAAATTTTCTGATAAATCTGTGAGTTCTGGAAGGTTCTTGTACAGATTAAAACAAATTGATATTGATGGATCATTTGAATATTCAGATGAAGTTGAAGTAGATTTAGGCTTGCCAAGTGAATTTCAATTATCCCAAAATTATCCAAATCCGTTTAATCCAACAACCAAAATAAGTTATTCAATCCCATCAGTGGTGAAGGAAAATTTTCCTTCACTACAAAATGTTGAATTAATAATATATGATGTACTTGGCAAAGAAGTAGCAACTTTAGTAAATGAAGCTCAAAGTCCTGGTAATTATAAAGTAGAGTTTGACGCCTCTAATTTTTCAAGTGGAATATACTTTTATAAGATAAATGCTGGCAATTTTGTGCAAATACGTAAAATGATGCTTTTGAAGTAACCAATTAAAACCTCCAAGGTTAGAAAACTATATTGACTCTAAAACCTTGGAGGTTACTTTCTTAAATAAGCTACATGTAATATGGGCTTTTTTTAATAAAATGAGCCAGTTTCTCCCTTTTTTACGCATGTACAGGTAGGGAGTGAGTCCACTTTTTATTTGTGGAAAAAAACTATAACAGAAAGAGGAGAAAAAATATGAAAAACTATACACATTTATATTATTTCTATTTACAATTGGGTTATACGCCCAAATTCAGTCAGATGGAGAAATTATTCAGACTATGCAAAACGGACTTGTTACATATCAAAAAGTTCCGGCTAAGCAAAACGTAAAAAAAGCAAAGACTAACAATATTGCTTCTGTTAATACAACTTATTTAACACGAAGAAAGTTTTGAATATCCTCTTGACTTTTCCGGTAAATGGTTGGTCCATGTACAATTTTTCTTCTATCTTGGGATAAAACAACATCCCAGGCAAATTCAGGGTTTCAATCAGCTTATACACCTGGCTCACCGAATGCAGATACTTGGCTTATTTCGCCTGCATTTGATTTAACAGGCGCTTCAACAGCATATTTACACTATTCTGATTTTTCTATCTCCCCCTCCGAACCAGGTGGAAATGATGAGTTTTTGGTTTTAATTTCGACTGATTATGTTCCCGGTAATGATCCAGAGGATGATAATACTACTAATTGGGATATTCTCTATAATGTAATTGATATTCCTTACAACTGGAATCCCCATCATATTGATATTAGTGATTACATTAATATTTCCCAACAAACTTATATTGCATTTCAATATATTAATTATGATGGTTCAAATGAAGGCAGCCAATGGTTTATTGATGATGTAAGCGTTTCAGATGACGATGGTTGTGGAACCCAACCTGTTCCAGATTGTGCAACACTTATTTCACCTCCAGATGGAGCAACAAAAATGCAAAAAGATGTTCTTCTTTTTTGGGATCCGCCAAGTCAAGATATCTCAAAACAACTTTTATATGTAGGAACAAACGGAGGAGGAGTAACGACTCCAAGTAATGAAATTAATGGAACTGAATATGGACCAACTTCTAATGGTCAAATAGTTTCAAATCTTAATATTAATACAACATATTATTGGCAAATAATTCCAGCAAATTGTGCTAATGAAGCTCAAAATTGCCCAATCTGGTCGTTCTCAATTGGCAATGGAAATACATTATTTAGCGAAGCTGGACCAACACAAGGTGGCTACACTTTTGTTAATTCAGCATTGGGATTGGCTTCAAAGCCAACTTATAATTGGATAGACATTTCCGGAACCGGAACTGATTTAATTAGGACGATGTAAATACTTCTATTGGAGAGGAAGAAACTAAAGGTCCTTATAATATTGGCTTCCCATTTTCATTTTTTGGAAATACATATACTCAATTTTATATAAATGCAAATGGATTTATAACGTTTGAAAATCCAGCTGAGGGAATACAAACAAATTTTCCTTTTCCAATTCCTGCAAACAATAAACCGGATAATGTAATAGCCGGTTTTTGGGATAACTTATACCCTAACAATCCAAATGTTCTAAACGATCCTGTAAATAGTAAACATCTATTTTATGGATTGAGCGGCGGAGATTTAGTCGTATCATTTGAGAAATTTAGTCATTCTGTTTGGGGTGGTTCAGGTTATGTTCCTTCAACAAATCCAAATGATTGGCTTACATTTCAAATTATACTGAAGCCAAATGGGAATATAAAAATTCAATTTAAAGCTGGGGGTTCCTCTTTTGATTATAACGGCGGAGTTGGCATAGAAAATAGTGATGGTACAAAAGGAGTTTTATACAGAAGAAATAATTTTGGGGGACTATTATTTGACGGAGGCGCGGGGGTAGCAGTAGAATTTTACCCAAATTATGTAAGCGCAAGCGCACAAATAAATATATTTTTAGAAGGACCATTCAGCTCCGGATCAATGAATCATACTATAGATTCTTCAATACCTCTTACTCAACCATATTCAGCAACTCCTTGGGGTTATAATGGTAGCGAAACAACTGATTTAAGTTTTATAACTACGAATAACATTGTTGACTGGGTTTATCTTGAATTGCGATCTGGTGCTTCTGCCGGAGCCGCAAACACAGTTGTTTCAAGAAGAGCTGCCTTGGTAAAAAATACTGGAGTTATAATTGATACAAATGGATCAACCGATATCGACTTCGGTAGTGTTAGTCCTGGTGATTATTATATAGCAATTTTTCATAGAAATCATTTACCAATTATAAGTTCGCAACCAATTACTTTTAGTAATGAAATAGGTGTTGGTTTTTAACTCCCCCTCCTCATCCTGTTGTAGAAGAGCCTGTGTAAAAGCGGGCTCTTTTTATTTGTCCTTCAAACAATATTATCCACAGATATTTAGTTCAGGATGTTTATTTTTTATTTTGTCTTTATAAGATCGAATTTTTTTCTGCATCAAATCAATCATTAATTTATATCTAGGATCATGTTTAATATTTTCAAAGTATGGGTATTGTTTTATTCTTTTTACATCAATATAATTATTGTCAATTGCTTTTCTCCACCATTCAAAAGCCTTCTCTTTATCATTAAGAATAGAATATATTTCTGCAAAAGCTATATAATCAAAATTTGAAATTGGCGTTTCAGTTTCAAAAAACTCTTTATACAATTTTAATTCATCGGCAAGGATAGTTTTTGCACTATCTATTAGGTTAATTTTTAATAGCGGAAATGCATAGAAATATTCTGGGTAATTACCATCCATTTTTAGATGCTTATCAAAATATATTTTTGCTGTTTTATAATTGCCGGCTGCTGTTTCAATTCTTCCGCCAAGATACCAACCCGAAAACCAGTTTGAATCGAGTTCAAATGTTTTATTAAAGTGTTTACGAGCATTTGAAAAATCCCCAACGTTAAGATAAAGGTCTGATATATAAGCATTTAAAAATGCATCAAAAGTATGGTTTGGCTGTAAGGACATTGCTTTGTTTGCCCAAGAAATTGCCTCTTTGTAGCAATCCAAATTTTTATATACCATGCTTAAACTTATCATTCCTGCAATATAATCTGGAGCTAAGGCTGTGTGCTCGATTAATCCAATAAAAAGCCTCATCATATTGAGTTTTTGATAAAAACATTTGTCCATAATTTAAAATTGCATCCCAATAATTTGGGTTTAATTCAATAGCTCTTTTATAATTTGACATTGCTAAATCGTTATTCCCTAATCCTGAATATGTTATTGCTAAAGCTTTATAAACTTCTGGAATTTTTGGATTAATTGATAAGGCTCTTTTACTCAAAACCAAGGCCGAATCAAACCATACTTTTGGTTCCGAATATTTTAGAACTCTTTGTCCATATGCCTCCGCTAAACCTGCATAAGCAAGAGCATAGTTTGGGTCAATTTCTATCGCCTTTTTGAAAAACTCAACGGCTTTTTCATTCTCATTTTTTGAGTAATTAAAATATTCATGTTTACCCTTTAAGTAATAGATATATGCATCAATATTTTCTGTAACATTTGCTTCGAGTAATTCTTTTTCTAATGGAAGAAGTTTTGTATGCAGAGCTGCGGCTATTTTTTCAGAAATTTCTGTTTGAATTTTAAATATATCAGATAGTTCCCTATCATATGTTTCTGACCAAATATGAGTGTCATCTGTAGCATCAATTAATTGTCCAACAATTCTTATTTTATTTCCAAAAGATCTTACACTTCCTTCTAATATTGTACCTGCTCCCAATTCTTTTGCAATTTCAGAAATATTCATACTCGTTTTTTTATACTTCATTATTGAAGTTCTAGAGATAACTTTTAGATCAGATATTTTTGAAAGTTGTGTTAAGATGTCATCGGTAATTCCATCTGCGAAAAATTCATTTTCTTTAGTTTCGTTAAAATCTGTGAAGGGTAAAACTGCAATTACTTTACTATTTGTATTAATCTGTTTTGTTTCACCAAAATTGATTTGAAAATAAAGAGTGGAAATATATCCTAAAAGTAAAATTGAATAAAACACTACTTCAATTATTTTCAGTTTTTGACGCCCTTCTTTTCCATGAAACCAAGCGATAATTAACGTGGTCGCAAATCCAAATAGAATTGAAAAAAATATAAAATCAAAAATGTATGCGGGCCAACTATAGCGATTACTAATTACGTTTGTTACACCAATAATTGTTATTGCTGTACTAATATATATTGCAACCCATTTTCTAATTTTTCTGGCTTTTAGCTCAGAGATAAAATTATTCATTTAACATCCAAAAGATTGAATAAGTATAAATTAATTTAATCAAGGCAATATTAACAGCTTTTTTGAAATTAAAAAGTAAAATATTCTATATGAAAAAAATCTATTCAATTTAAAATCTAACCATTACAATCTAAAAATACTTTCGTTTTTTAATTGTCCTTATAGAACATTTATAACTAAAATAATAAAACATCCCGTTGTCTGAATTAAATTCTTTCAAAAAATGAAAATAATCAATAAAATCATAACTATTTCCTATCTGTAGTAAATGCATTTTAACTAATTAAAAAATTTTAAAGAAAAAATGAGCCATTGTCTTCCATTTTTCCGCATGTATATATGAGGGAATTAAATCGTTTGGTACGGTTTAATTATAAATACAATTTTTTAATAACAACAGGAGAAATATTATGAAAAAAAACCTTTCAATCACAGCAGTAATAATTTTGTTTTTATTAGCCGGTATTTCACATGGGCAATCAATTAAAATTGGTCCAAGAATAACTGGCAATCTAAATATCTATAATCAAGATGGTTTAACTGGCACCTACAGCGGAATTGGTGTTGGAATTGGCGGAGCAGTTGATATTTCTTTTTCTCGTACAATAGGAATACTTGTTAACTTAACTGTTTTTGATATGAAAAACTTTTCTAACTCAGAAACGGTTGGAACCACAACAGTAGAAAGATCTCTATCACTTGCATATTTAACAATAGATCCTTTATTCAAAGCTGAATTTAGTGGATTCTATCTTGTTGGAGGTCCATCATTAGCCATAAAATTAAGCTCTAGCGGGGAAGTCAGTCAAATTGCAGCTGGTCAAACCCCTGTAATCCAGCCCTTAAATTTAGAAACAAATTCTGTAAAGTTTGATATTGCAGTTGGGACCGGATATAATTTTAAAATTGGACCAGATTTAACTTTAGGCTCGGATTTTATTGCATATATTCCTCTTTCCAATACTTACAACTCACCCGGACTTGGGAATAGTACTTTATCGCTAAAGTTAGGTGTTTCAGTCAAATTTACACTATAAAATTAAATTAAGGGAAAAAAGTATGAAAAAGTTCGCTTTATATTTATTTGCCATTACATTGTTAATTATTAATGCTTGTGATGATAATACTGGTGGTGGTGGATCACTAACAGATCCTCTTGGTGGAGGATTAGGTGGTGGAAATAGTGGTAGTGTTTCATTTACGATTGGTAAAATTACTGTTCAAGAAGGTTATGATTTTGACCAAGATGGCCAGGCTGATGAATCATTCTATCTAACTGCAAAACCAAGTGTTTCAATAAAAATAACAAAAGTTGATATACAAATTCCTGGAAATGCAAGCTTCGATTCTGTAGAAGGTGATGGAACTTCGGTCTTTAATGCTAATGTAGAAGTTCAAATAAATTCCACACCTTATTTTAATGTTACAAGAGGTCAGAAATTCACGTTAAAATTCACAGGAAAACTTGCAGCTAATGATCAGGCATTTGAAATATCAGTTGAATATACTGTTCCGTAGTTAAAATTAAAAAAGAAGATGATGGAGTTTTTTGTACAAACATGGGATTCTCCTTCATGTGATAGTGAGTCTCTTTATTCTTAAGGGGCTCATTTGTTTTCAATAATTTGCGCTAAAACTATTGGTTAAATTTCGGAAATAACTCATTTGTGATTTTATTGAATGTTCATTCGAAAATATTTTCTACTATTTTAAAAATTTTACTTTATTAAACATAAGATAGTAATTATATTTAGACATTCAATCCGGTTTTAGTCATTCCAGAATATTTTAGCCACTTTCAATAGTTGGGAGTATCTATGCCAAAAAATAAGTCCTTAACGATATTATTTTATTTATTCGCAATTCTTCTATTCACAAATTGCTGTACCACTAAAAATGAATTTAAAGATGAAAAAACTAACAAGGCTGTGAATTTAGAAAAAGATAACGCCCCAATACCATTGGCGCCAGGTACTGCGGAGGTAAGTTGTGCAATTACCGAAATTATAAAAATAAATGATAGATCAACTTACAAGATTAAGGTACATGAAGTTAATAGGTATGGCCCAGCAACAAAGCCTATTGCCGTTGGTTCGGAAATTAACTTAGAAACTAATGATAATTATATGGAGAAATTAAACAACTTCTTTTCAAATAAAAATGAAGTTACACTAACTATAGAAATTTTACGTGGAGGAATTGGACAAGAACTTTTTAATAGTTGGAAATTAGTTAAAATAAATCAGTGAATTATTTTATTGAGGTCTTTATGAAAAAAAATTTACAATATTCAATCCCATTATTCTTATTTGCACTTATTGCTTTTTTTTCTTCAAAGCATAATGATAAAAGTCAGAGCATTAGAATTATTGAGAAGATCAAATCAACATCTTCCCCTGAAGCTAGTTTAGAATCAAAAAGAGGGCGTGATGAATACTTTAACAGAATATTAAAAGATCCGGCAACTGGTAAAATTCCACAGAATATTAGAAATAGAGAGTTGTTATTTGCAAAGGAACTTGAAAAGAGAAACAAAAGTCTACAAAAGAATTCTAATATTAGTGAGTTAACCTGGAAAGAAGCTGGTCCAAAAGATGTTGGAGGAAGAACCAGAGCTCTAGCAATTGATGTGAATAATAAAACTACAATTATTGTAGGTGGAGTTGCGGGTGGTATTTGGAAGTCAACAGATAATGGGGCAACTTGGCGTACAAAAAGTACTACATCACAAAATTTAAGTGTTACTTCAATTGCGCAAGATAAAAGATCGGGCAATACTAATACTTGGTATTATTCCAGTGGTGAACTGGATGGAAGTAATCAAGATTTAGGGTATACCGCATTTTTTTCAGGGGGGGGTATTTACAAATCAACAGATAATGGTGAAAGTTGGAATCTACTTCCAAACGCAAGAGATACTAATCCTAGTAGTTGGAACACACCATTTGATTATGTTTTTAAAATTATAGTTAATCCAGCTACTGGATCGGTTTTTATAGCATCTTTTGGTTATGGGATTTTGAGATCTCAAGATGGAGGAAATTCATTCAACTTATCAATTGGTGGAACAAGGAATCATTATTATAGCGATTTTGACATTTCAGCTGACGGAACTATTGTCGCTGTTCTCTCATCACCATTTCAAGGAACAACACCGACAAAGACACCAGGTGTTTACAAATCCAAAGATGATGGGCAAACTTGGACGCAAATTACCCCAGCAAGCTTACCCACTGATACTCAGCGAAGTGTAGTTGCTATTGCTCCTTCAAATACAAATGTTTGCTATGTTATGACGTATACTGGAAATAAAATAAATAATAAAATTGATGATATCAGGTTTCACAAAATAAATATTTCAACTGGAACAGCTGAAGATAGATCAGCAAATATGCCAAATTTCGAGCAGGATTTTAGTGATTTTATTAATACACAGAATAATTATAACATGGTTGTTGCAGTAAAACCTGATGATGAAAATTTTGTATTAATTGCAGGAACTAGCTTATTTAGATCAACAAATGGATTTGCAACCAAACCAAATAATATTAAATTAGATTGGATTGGTGGATACAATCTCACATATTTTGGCTACCCAAATTTTCATTCAGATGTTCATTCATTTGCTTTTGATCCAACAAACGCAAAAGCAATGTGGTGGGGACACGATGGTGGGCTAACATATACTTCGGATATAACAAATACAAATTATTCTGAGATATTTCCTTGGGAAACAAAGAATAATGGATATAATGTAACCCAATTTTATATGATCACACAGCCGAAGGGAGCTGGTGACAATAGAATTATGGGAGGCACTCAAGATAATGGAAGTCCGTTTTTTACTTTTGATGGAAATACAATATCTGTTTCTGAAGATGTGAGCAGCGGAGATGGAAGTTATGGATATTTAGGGGATAGTTTTTGTTATGCTTCTGCTCAAGAAGGAGCTGTATTAAGAGTAAATTATGATGGCTCAGGTAATCCTTCCAGAAATAATGGGTGGAGTAATATTACACCCAAAGATGCAAAAAATCAATCATTTATAAATCCGTATGTTGTTGATCCAAATGATGAAAACATAATGCTTTATCCTTCTGGAAGTGCCTTGTGGAGAAACAACCAATTAAGTACTTTACCTGTAAACGCAACTTTTCAACAGGGCATTACTCAAGGATGGACGGAATTAACTTCAGTTTCAGTCCCTAACGGATATATTATATCTGCTCTCGCCATTTCCGAAGGGAATCCTAAGCATCGACTTTATTATGGGGCTTCCAATTTTTCACAAACATCTCAACCTCCCAAAGTTTTCAGATTGGATAACGCCAATACGGCAACAAGCGGAGCTGTTGAACTTACTCTCCCCGGAGTCGCGGATAATTCCTATATACATAATATAGCTATAAACCCTGATAACGCTGATGAAGTGATTGTGGTAATGTCAAATTATAATATTACTGGAATTTTTCATTCATCTAATGGCGGACAAACTTTTACTGGTATTGAGGGAAGTCTAACTGGAACTGAAGCTAATCCGGGACCATCAATTCGTGCTGCTGCTATTTTAACTGCAAAAAGTGGAACCCAATATTTTGTAGCTACAAGCACTGGAATATATTCAACATCTCAATTAAATGGAAATAATACAAATTGGTTTTTGGAAGGCCCAAATACTGTTGGAAATGTTATTGTTAGCTACCTTTCTGCAAGAAAATCTGATGGAAGAATAGTTGCAGGAACACATGGTAGAGGGGCTTTTATTGCAAAAGCAGAAGTTGGCGGTGCAGCTGCTGTCAATGTAAATGTTAACTCACTAACATTGAATTCCAGACCAGGTGAATCTGGGAGTACATCCTTCATTTTAAGTAATAGTGGAGAATCTACACTTACCTATAATATTTCTGTAAATGGAAGTTTTGGTTCCTCTCTAGCCAAAGTAGATAACACAAAATATGTTCTTGAAAAGGCCGATTTATTATCATCCAAATATGACGAATTTAGAAATAAAAGCAATTTCAAAAAAGCAAAGGGCTATCCTAAACATAGTGGACCTACAAAGAAAAATGTTGCTAATTCATTGCAGTCTGTTGTAGGAAACGACTTTCTCTTTTTAGATGATGGCGATGCAACTTCTGATGATTTTGTAGGTTGGGGAGATGGTTCAGATTTTAATTGGTATAATGAATTTAATGTTTCGGGATTTAATTTCGAGATGGACTCATTTGTTTTTTATTTACGAACAGAGCAATCTTTCACTAATAGTATTTATGCAGCCATTTATGATCAGGGCTCTAAATCTGCTTTCTGAAGGATATCTTTCTTTCGGGTTGTCCTCCACTGGTAGTTGGTATACAGTTACATTGAATCCAAAATTAACTTTTGAATCAGGTAAAACTTTCTATATTCAACTCTACAGCTCAAGTTTTATTCCATATCCTGCCGGAACCGATAAAGATGCTTTAATAAAAAATAAAAGTTTCTATTTTGATGGAACTAATTGGATAAACTTAAATACAATTTCAGGTTTTGAAAATGGGGCCTTTTTAATTAGAGCCAGCGGTACAAAAAGCGGCGGTGGCGGAGGAAATCAAAACCCAATTGCTGTAGCAAATGTATCTAAGACTCAAGCAGAAGTTAACGAAATATTAACTTTTGATGGTTCACAATCTTACGATACGGATGGAACTGTTGCTCAATATTTATGGAACTTTGGAGATGGGACAACAAGCACGCAAAAAACAGTTACTCATTCATACTCCCAAGCTAAAACATACGACTACTCTCTAACTGTAACTGATAATCAAGGGGGAACGAATCAAAAAACTGGACAAATAATTGTGAGCGGTGCTTCAACAACGTATGTAACAGTTAATCCAGCGAGCGGCTCAATTCAACCTGGTGCTTCTCAAAAAATAGATTTGACATTAAATGCACAAACAATTAAAGAAGGAACCTATTCTGGACAAGTTACAATTTCAACGAATGGTGGAAATATAAATATTCCAATCGATTATTTGGTGGACGTAAAGCAAATTTCTAATGTTCCTCAAGAATTCAGCTTAAGTCAGAACTATCCTAATCCTTTTAATCCAACTACCGTAATTAGTTTTTCTATTCCAAAAACTTCAAATGTTGTTTTAAAAGTATATGATTCATTGGGAAAAGAGGTTGTTAAACTTATTGATGAAAAAAAATCAGCAGGAAAATACGAAATTAATTTTAGTGCATATAATATAGCTAGTGGAATCTATTATTACCGACTTGAAGCTGAAGGAATGATTCAAACAAAAAAAATGGTATTGCTAAAATAAATTCACTTTTTTAGGGCAAGTTTTAAACTTGCCCTAAAAATTAAGCTATGAGCACATCGTGAAAATTGTGATGTTTAAATGAGATAATAATCATCCCAATTTCAAAAACTTTTTAGAAAAATATTAATTAATAGTTTTTACAAAATAACAATGCAAAGAAAATTGTTGGACATTTTTATAAATTCTTCAAATTTTATGGGAGGTATATGGTATATCAACTGATTTGAAATAAAATCATCTGGAAAAAATATTATAAAATAAATCAATTATTTAATTGTGAAGGAATGTTGGTCAACCTAACTAATTTTAAGAAAAAAAGATAAATCCTGTTGGGAAATATACATTGAAATAAAAATTATTGTTTGGCAGGTAATTCTTGAACAGATTTATTCGTTAAAAACTTTAATTAATAAGTTCTGAAAAATTTTGGAGAAGTTATGCGGCGGTTCTTTTTAATTTATTTTTTTGCTTTATTCATATTTACAGGTAGGGTTTCTGGACAATGGGAAAAAGTATATTCAAATAATACATGGGCTAGTGGGTCAGCACTATACACACACAATGATGTAATATTTCAAACAGGTTATAGTGGAGGTAGTGACCAGACATTAAGATCAGGGGACAATGGAATAAGTTGGACGGATATTTCCTCTTCATTCCCCTATACTGTTTATTTCATACAAAGTTATGAAAATACCGTTTTGGCATTAACCACTGCTTCAGGAACTACAAAATATTCTTTTTATATATCAACTGATGATGGACTTAGTTGGTCAGAAAAGTCCAATATTGATCGAGGGTCTGGAAACGGGGCAATACTTAGTATGAGCTCTGATGGAAATAATCTTTTCGCTGTATCAAATAGAAGGTCGATATACAAGTCAGTCGATGGTGGAGCTACCTGGAATGAAATTATTGTTACTTATCCTGGTACATCAGGAATTTTAAGTTTCGCAGCTTCTGGAAATAAATTCCTCGCTGTATTAGAAGGGGATGGAAGTGTTCTTTCTACTGATGGTGGAATAAATTGGTCTTTAACAAACAGTATTTCAAATATCTCTCAAATTTATAAGTTGGAAAATGATATCTGGGGAATTGGAGCAGGATTTACTGGGATTTTTAAATTTAATTCTACCTCTAATTTATGGGAGAACAACTATCTGCCCAGCTCCTTTAGTCTGCCCATAAGTATTGGAGCTAATGAAACTAAATTAATTTCAACGTTTGGTGACTTTTTAACTGGAAATAGAAAATATTATTCATCTAATGATTTTGGAAATAGCTGGACTGAATTAACACCTGATACAATAGGTTTAGTTAATAATATTACTTCCAGATTTGCAGTAACAGCTAATAGTTCATTTTATTTTGCTGGGTCTTGGAAAAATACAAATAAAGGAATTTCATATTCTGTTTTCAGATTACCTATTGCATTAACCTCAAGCTCATTTGAAAAGAACACCCCTAAGGGGTTACATTTAGAACAAAACTATCCAAATCCTTTTAACCCAACAACAAACATTGAGTTTTCATTACCGCAGTTTTCACATGTAAGCTTAATGATTTTTGATATGTTAGGGAATGAAGTAAAAAGTTTAATTAATAGTTCAAAAGAGGCCGGCAATTATCAGGTTAGTTTTAATGCTTCCTCTCTTCCAAGTGGAATTTATTTTTTTAGATTAGAAACTGATGGATTTAGTCAATCAAAGAAAATGTTATTGCTAAAATAACTATTACCAATAAATGTTTTTTATAATGCCAAGTTCTATATAACTTGGCTTTATAAAATTGTTAGAAGATATAAAAAGAGCATAATTCATTGCAATTTTTATTTATATTAATCTTCACTTGGAGTAATGTTTCCGAAAATCATCTTTATGTCGTCTAAGTAATTATTAATAGCTTCCGTTGTTCCCCATGCAGAAACTAATAAATTAATATCTTCATATGGAGCATCAATTACTTCAAATGCCATTTCTAAACCATCGGCTGTTCCATCTATCCAAACAGCATTCATACCTTTGACATCAATGTTTTCTACTTCACCAAGAGAAATATTTTCAAATTGTTGGGCTATTAAATTATCTACTTCACCTAAAGCTGTTTCTAAATCAACCGCACTTATTACAGAAAAAGAAATGGCAACTAATTGATCATCAGAATATACAATCATATTATCTTCAGATGTTTCATAAAACCAACCGGCAGGTAGAGTAATGGTAACTCATGCTTCTGCGTGTGTAAAACTTTCTTGAGCCTGTAAAGAAATGGAAATAAAAATAAAAAACATTGCTAAAAATGATTTAAACATACTTCCTTCGAATAAGATAAATGTAAAAGTTTAATTCTGATTTTTAAATAGAGGTTGAAATTATTAATATTCTTTGTAGGAAAGAGTGTTAAAAAATAAAAATTCCGGATCATCAAATAAAGTTGATCCGGAATAATACATGTGAGCCAATAATGTTGAAATAAAAATAGACTAATTTATTCCAACAATTAAACCCAATTCAAGAGAGAAATGCCCAATGGATGATTCACCACTGATTGAATTGTACTGCAAACCACCATCAAATCTAATTTCGCGGCTAACCTCATAAATAGCACCAACGCCTAAACCAAGTCCAAAATAGAGATTAGTTTCACCCTTTTGATTCGCTACAACTATATCATTTATCTCTACTTTTTGGTCGCCTGAGCTAAAAATATGAAATCCTAACTCACCGGAAACATATGGCAAAAAGGTTTCTCCATCCATAATATATCTTCCACCGACTAAAACCGGTATAGTTGTAAAAGATCCGCTAACAGAAGAGGAAGAGGTGTTTGTTAGTTCCAACTTATCGCCACCCCAAGAAATAAATCCCAAAGTACCCGTTGCTTCAAAACTATCAGAAAGCTTGAAGAAAAACGAACCGGAGGCACCAAAACCCATTTTAGCAATGTCGTTAAAATCGCCAATTGGTATTGACATAGTTCCATTGAAACCAACTGCCATATTTCCTGATTGAGCAATTGATAAACTTGATAAAGAAATTAAAATGGTTAATGCTGCTATAAATTTTTTCATATATTTTTCTCCATATAAGACTAGTAATTAAATAATATAAATATTGTTATTTTTTAAATATAGTAAGTTTTGATAAAATGACAAATAAGAATCTATGAAATGATTTGGAGGTTTGATAATAAAAAAGCGGCATTCAAAAAATTGAATAACCGCTTAAACTATATTAAAGTAGAAAAGAAACTAAAATTTAAAATCTACACCCACAATCAATGAGCTAACTAAATTTCCAAAACCAAAAGTTGCCCTTGCAGCCATTGTTGGGGAAAACCAATATCTTACACCAGCATTTCCATTAAAAAACAATCCGCCACCAGAGCTGTTTGAATAATCATAATCATCATAACCATGTTTGCTATCATAGCTCCATGAATCAATATCAAATCCTAGGACAACCCCGATCCATGGATCGATTTTACTATTTTCTAACTTAAAATGGTAATTTGCTTGAGCACCAATAATAATATCGGAGTAGGTATATTCACCATAAAAATAATCTTGGCTCCAACTATAATATCTCACAATTCCACCAAGACCCAGTGTTCCAGGTGCATCAACACCAATTTCTTTCATACTCATTCCATATTCGTAATCTGCTCCAAAACCTAATCCCCATCCTCCAAATCCAATACTTAGAGATGGACCAGCATGGGATTTACCGACTTCAAATTGTGCAAAACTAGCACTTGATAAGAAAAAAAGAATAACTAAAACTGAAACAGTTTTTTTCATAATAACTCCATTTAGTTAAGTAATTTTTTAAATAAAAAAAGCGACATTAATTAATGCCGCTCACGTAATTTTTGGTAATTAATTATAAAGGAAATTTAACACCAACTCTACCACCAAAATAATTAGCATCAGAGATAATTGCAATTTTAACATTAGCATCTAAATAAAGATTATCACTAATTTTTGCTTCATATCCGGCACCTAATGATAAAGTAAATTCAGATTCGGAAGTTGAGAAATCACTGAAATACTCATCATAACCATCTGGGTAAGTAAAATCAACAGAAAAAATATGAAATCCTAATTCAGCCATTCCATAAAGTCCATTTTGGAAGTAGTATTTCACACCTGGCAATATAGGAATTGCAGTATATGTAAATCCAAAACCTTCACTTTCTTCTCCGCCAAATGATATATAACCGGCGGTTAACATTCCAACTAATTTATCAGAAAATGCATATTCAAAACGTGCAGTTCCACCAATGCCGGTGTTTGCACCATCACTCCAATCGCCAATAGGCTGTGCGATCTTCAACTCCAACTCCAAGATTCATTTTGCCTTCTTGGGCGTACAAATTAAAAGCAAAAAATGTTAAAACAACTAGTGTAAGTATAACTTTTTTCATAAACTAACTCCTTGTGGTAAATAGTGATTTCATTATTTAAATAATACTGTTGGTATTTAGTTGATCAAAATAATAATAATTATATTAAGGACAAATAAAATTATAAAGTAATAAAATAATCTACATTTAATCTAAATGTTAAAATTAACATTTTAATGTTTGGTTGCTGTGATTAAAAACATTACATCATAAAAAAAACTTTTTAGGAACTTATCTATCGCCTTTTTTAGTTAGATTGATATTTTTTCCGGCTGACAATAAGTTTTAGAGAAATCTTATTATAGTTTTGCCTAATTTTTATACTACATTTTAAATTAGTATATAAGAAATTGAGCCATTCATAAAACATAATAAGTGAGGAAAATGAGACCGACTTTTGATTTATTCTTACCAAATTTTAACGAACAAATATTTAGAGAAACCGTCAATTCAGCTAAAAAAAACAAAGCTTTAAAATCAATATTTGCTTTAACTTCAAAAGAGGAAAGTAAAAAAAGTGACATTAATAATCTTCTAATTGAGAATTTGTATTCTACAGAGACAATAAAGTTAATAGCTAAAAATGCAAGTTCGGATTTTATTGTTTTTATTACAAAAAATACACGAGTTGATTTTAGTGTTTATGGTCTAGAAAGATTATTAAATGTAGCTAGCAACACCAATGCTGGAATTGTTTATTGTGATTTTTATGAACTTAAAGAAGGTGAAACAAAGAAACACCCGGTAATTGAGTACCAAGTTGGAAGTTTAAGAGATGACTTTGATTTTGGTCCAATGATTGTAATTAACACCAAATCATTTAAAAAAGCCGCAACAGACATGAATGATAATTTTATTTCTGCTGGGCTTTATGAGCTTTGGCTATCTGTATCTCAGAAAAATTCTATTGTTAGAATTCCCGAATATTTATACACAGCAATTGAAGATGATAATAGAAAATCTGGCGAAAAACAGTTTGACTATGTTGATCCTAAAAACCGACAGAGACAAATTGAAATGGAAGAAGTGGTTTCAAAACATCTTAAAAAAATTGGTGCATATTTGGAACCCAGTTTTAATAACATAAACATTACAGAATTCAATTTTGAGTGCGAAGCTTCAGTTATTATTCCGGTTAGAAATAGGGTTAAAACAATTGGAGATGCCATTGAATCGGTTCTAAATCAAAAAACTGTTCTTCCGTTTAATCTTATTGTAGTTGACAATCATTCAACTGATGGAACAACAGAATTGATAAGAGATTTTGCACAAAAGGATGATAGATTAATTCATATAATACCTGAAAGCAAAGATTTACAAATTGGTGGATGTTGGAATGAAGGCATTATGAATGAAAAATGTGGTCGTTTCTCAATTCAGTTAGATAGTGATGATATTTATTTAGATGACAAAACAATTCAAAAAGTTGTAGATAAATTTCATGAAGAAAAATGTGCAATGGTAATAGGGTCTTATAAACTCACAGATTTTCAGCTACAAGAAATTCCTCCTGGTATTATTGATCACAAAGAGTGGACACCGGAAAATGGAAGAAATAATGCACTTCGCATTAATGGTCTAGGTGCACCGAGAGCTTTCTACACTCCGGTATTAAGAGAAATTAAAATACCAAATGTAAGCTATGGCGAAGACTATGCAGTTGGGTTGGAGATTTCTCGTAATTACCAAATAGGCAGAATTTATGAACCAATTTATATGTGCAGAAGATGGGAAGGGAATTCAGATGCAGCATTGGAAATTGAAAAAGTGAACACCAATAATTTTTATAAAGATAAAATTAGAACAATAGAAGTTCTTGCGAGACAAAATAAAAATAAGAACCAACAAGACTAATTAGTATTCCCAAATAAATATTTTATGATAAATAGTGTAGTTATATCGAAAGAAGAATTATTGAAATATGGAAAGGTTGGTAACCTTTCAGAACAAGCCGGATCTTTACTTTTACATCAAAAAGAAAATTGGGAACTTGTAAAAGACAATTTTAATGCACTTAATAAAGTAATAACGAAGCGATACGATTTTGAAGATTATTATATTAAAACTCAATTTAATCCTTCTCGAATCGTTTCTTCTTCCGCAAAAGTTGATAAAAAATCTATTGCCGATAGGGCGTGCTTTTTGTGTAAAAAAAATTTACCTAAAGAACAAAAGGGTATAAATTATAAAGACAAATATGCAATTCTAATCAATCCTTATCCTATCTTTAATCAGCACTTAACAATTCCGCACAATGTACATATACCTCAAAATATAGAGAATTCTTTTTCTGATATGTTGGCACTAGCTTACGATTTGAGAGACAAATTTTTTGTTTTTTATAATGGTCCCAAATGTGGTGCTTCTGCACCTGATCATTTACATTTTCAAGCTGGGCTTAAAAATTCTACACCTCTGGAAGAATATTTTAATAGTTTAATTCAAAATGGAACAACCATATTAGAGAATGAAAGTATTAATATTGTTGTTTCCAATTCAAGAATCTTCAATTTAATTTATATTAATTCCAATACGTCTGGTGAGATTGAAAGTTTCTTCAACAAAATATTGAACGTTTTAAAAACATTTCAAAATTCAGATGAAGAACCACTTCTAAATGTTATAAGTCTGTATAAAGATAATAGTTGGCATCTCTTCATAATACCAAGAAAGAAACATCGTCCCGACCAATTCTTTTTAGAAGGTGAATCAAAGATACTCATCAGTCCAGCATCGGTAGATCTGGCTGGACTTTTAATTACACCGCGTAAAGAAGATTTTGAAAAACTGACGAAGAGTGAGATAGAGAATATTTACGATCAAGTATTGTTTGAGGACGATTTAATTGAAATTCTAAAATTAATATTTTAGAGTTTAAAAAATGTTGATATGTTTTTAATTAAGATTACCCAAATCGAATCATGTTCAACTTAACAATTATTTCAGTTGTTTTAATAACTCTTGCTTTATTGTTCTATACAACTGGGGTTTGGGCAGAGCGCACAAAACTTTATCTAAAAGCATGGCATGTTGTTGCCTTTTGGACTGGTTTTCTGTTCGATGTATTAGGAACATTAGCCATGCATAAGATTTCTACTAGTACATTTAATATTTTTGAACTTCACACACTTACTGGTCAAGTTGCGCTTTGGTTAATGCTAGTTCATGCAAGCTGGGCAACTGTTGTAATTAAAAAGGGAAGAGAAGATTTAAGGAAAAAGTTTCACAACTATAGTTTATTTGTGTGGTTAGTTTGGCTAATTCCGTATTTTGGGGGTATGTATATTGGAATGGCAAAATGATATTTAATTATTAACAAAATTATTCTCTTACCTAAAAAAATCATTTTAGTTTTATTGCTATAATACTTACATCATCTTCAAATTTACTATTGGTTTCTTTTATAAAATCTTCTCTAATCTTTAGGAGCGGATCTTCATCTTGGCTAAGGTTTTCAATTAGCTGTTTTAGTTTACCTTCACCAAAAAATTCTCCATCACTACACCTTGTCTCTGGAATACCATCCGTAATGAGATATACTGATTCCCCTTTTTTCAATGCTATTTCAGAATTTTGATATTGTCCAAATTCTTTAAATCCAAGTAAAATACCATTTGATTTTATGCTGCTAACAGAATCTGATTTATATATAATTGGAAGATCGCCGGCACCAGAATAAGAAACTATTTTTGTCTTTTTATTAACTATGGCAATTGATAAAGTAATATAAATATCTGAAATACGTTCGTCTTTATAAATTGCACTATTTACTTTGTTTAATATTGATCCTGGAGTAAGTGCTTCTTTAGAATCCAAAACCATTCTAATTGCACTTCTTACATAACCAGCATAGGCAACAGCAAAATACCATGCACCCCATTTCTTTCCCATTATGTCACCTAGAACTACTACAAGGTTATCTTCATCAACCTTAAAATAATCAATGAAATCACCACCGGGAATATTTTGAAATGGAACGTGCCAATGTTGAATATCAAAACCTTCAAAATTAGGAAATTCGTCTGGTACTACTTTTGCGCCCATAGAATTTGCAGCTTCATGAACTTCATTTACAGCTTTATCTCTTTCACGCTGCGAAGCTTTTAAAAGTGCAGAAATTTTAGCGAGAACTATTTTTGGTCCTGAAGTTTTAACTACATAATCTGAGATATTTAAATCATATCCTTGAAGGATGTCGCTCTCATCACCTTTTGCAGTTAAAAAAATAAATGGGATAAGCTTTAATTTAGGATCAGTTAGAAGTTGTTTTCTAAACTGATATCCATCTACTTCTGGCATCATTATATCACTAACAATAATATCTGGATTAAAAGACTTTGCTAACAGATAACCTTCTAATCCGTTTTCTGCCCACTCGTAAGAGTAACCGGCTTTTTTAAAATTGTACAAAAACAATTTTGCAATAGATTCTTCATCTTCAACAAGAAGAACTTTAGGGGCATTAATATTATTTTCTGTAGAACTGCTCAATGAAAACCTTTTTATTTTATTATCGAACTAATTTCTTCTGGATTTAATATCGTACTTTTCCATTAGTCTATATAAGGTTGCTCTTCCAACATTTAGTTTTTTTGAAGCATCAACAATATTGCCGTTGGTGATTTTTAATGCATGTTTAATCGCTTCGGCTTTTAACTTTTCAAATGGAATAACAGGAGCATCTTCTGTGAACAATGGTCCGGTTCCTTCAAGACTATTTTCTCCATTCGCTTCTAAAATTTGAGGAGGCAGAACTTCTAAATCTATGTTGTTTGTTTCGGAAAGGATCATACATCTTTCCATTGTATTTTCAAGTTCTCTCACGTTTCCAGGCCAATCATAATCGTATAGTAGTTTTAGAGCGGCTTTTGTAACATGATTAATTTCTCTATTCATTTTTTTGTTAAATTCTGCGAGAAAGTGATTGATTAGAATTACAATATCTCCTCTTCGCTCTCTCAAAGAAGGTATATGAATCGGGAATGAACTTAACCTATAATAAAGATCTTCTCTAAACTCTCTGTTTGCAACGGCTTCCCGTAGGTTAACGTTAGTTGCAGAAATTATTCTTACATCGGTTTTAATGGATTCATTTCCACCTACTCTTTCAAATTCTTTTTGCTGAATAACTCTCAATATTTTTGCTTGGAGAGACATTTCCATATCTCCAATTTCATCCAAGAAAATGGTTCC
Organism: uncultured Ignavibacteriales bacterium; assembly: GCA_963704835.1. Classification (GTDB taxonomy): domain Bacteria; phylum Bacteroidota; class Ignavibacteria; order Ignavibacteriales; family Melioribacteraceae. The sequence goes on from CAVPHW010000001.1 coordinate 296,400, forward strand.
TCCATTAGCAAGTTCAAATTTTCCAATTTTTCTTTGATGTGCACCTGTAAAAGATCCACGTTCATGTCCAAACAATTCACTTTCTAATAATTCACGAGGAATAGAAGCAGAATTCACTACTACGAACGAATCGTTTTTACGAGTTCCGTTATAATGAATTGCTCGAGCAATAAGTTCTTTACCAGTACCACTTTCTCCGTTTATTAAAACAGTAATATCATTGTTTAACACCTTGGTTACCATTTTAAAAACATCCTGCATTTTTTTATCCGCCGAGACAATATTATCGAAACTATACTCATGTTGCAGGTCAGTGTTTAATTCATTTACCCTTCTTTGTAAGTCGAAATTCTTTATTGCATTTTGAATTGCTGGGCGAAGTCTATTTTTATCAACTGGTTTTGGGAAATAATCAAAAGCTCCTTCGCGAATACATTCAAGGGCAACATCAATATTTCCTTGTGCAGAAAGCATGATTACGGGTAAATCCTTGTTCATTCTTTTTATCTTTTTAAGAATCTCTGTACCGCTTAAATCAGGCAACATAATATCAAGAAGAACCAAATCCGGATTTTCGTAAATATTTTCTAATAATTCCGTCCCATTTGTAAAAGTCCGAACATTGTATTCCCAGTCATTTTTTACCCAATGAGTAATCAATTTTAGGATTGCAGGTTCATCATCCACAATGAAGATTGTTTTTTCCAATTTCTACTCCGTTAGTTTTAATTAAAACTATATTTTGGAAGTCTAATTATAAAGCTTGTACCTTTATTTACTTTGCTTTTTACAACTATTAGACCCTTGTGTAAATCAATTATTTGCTTAATGGTAACCAAACCAAATCCAGCTCCGGTATAATTTTGTCCAATTCTTTTTACCTTGCTGAATTTATCAAAAAGAAGCGGAATATTTTGTTCAGGAATTCCGATTCCAGTATCACTAATAACAATTTCAACTTCTTTTAGAAATTCTTGTGTAAATACTGTTATTCTTCCCAATTCATTAGTAAATTTAATAGCATTTGAAAGCAGGTATGTAAATACCTTTTTAATGCGTTCTTCATCTGCATAAACTATTATTTCAGACTGCGGAATTTTTTGTGTTAAAGTTATTTTTTTGTCTTCACAATCATTTTTAATTCCTAGAACACTTTCGTTTATTATGTCAATAATGTTAACAGAGTTTTTATTTAATTTTTGTTTCTCACTTTCGAGCTCTGAAAAATCGAGAACATCATTAATCAACTTTGCTAAACGCTTACTTTCTGAAAGTATCACTTCATTAAATTCTTCAGCTTTGTGAACAGTTAAATTTTTGTCATCAGCAATTGTTTCTGCAAAACCAATTATTGATGCTAGCGGTGTTCTTAGTTCATGAGAAACATTTGAAATAAATTCATTCTTTAAATTGTTCAATTCATTTAATACACTTATTTGCTGCTGGGCTCTGTCCCTTTCTATTTCGTTGATTCTTAACGCCTCTGTTAATTTAGATTGTAGCTTTTTAATTTTATTCTTTTCTGCGACACTGTTGCTTAAATTTGAACCAATACCCAATAAGGAATGTAATTTGCCATCTTTAAAAATCGGAGCTAAAGAAATTCCAAACAATTGTTCAACACCAATTTTAGGGTAGATATTAATTTCCAACCTCACAGTGGTTTTTGTACTTATTATTTTTTGAAAAGATTCAACAACTATTGACTTACTATTTTCGTCAATAATATCAAAAAAATGCATGCCTACAATTTCTTCATCAGAATAATGAATATGATTTTGGAAAGCCGCATTTGAAAAAATTAACTTGCCTTGTTCATTTAATACAAACACTATGTCATTTGTCGATTCTGCAAAAAGAGGAAAATAATCACTGTTTGCAAGGGAATTAGAGTTATTCTCAATAATTTGATCTAATAGTAATTTGCTCATTTTTTGAAATTCATTGTTTAATAGCTCCATATCCGGAAATTCTTTTTTTCCTGCTGATAAAAACAAATAATCGGCATTAGAATTACCAAATAGTTCAATAAAAACTGTACTATAATTATTTTGCTTAAAAATTGATTTGAAAGTTTTCGCAACTTCTTTAGGTGAAAAATTAACGGACAATTTCTTCACACTGTCAAAATAATTTCGGTCACCAACAAATTCAATTAAAGATAGTTTATATTTATATAATTCTATAACATAAATAATTTCTGAACTGAACGTTTCCTTAATGCTTTGTAAATGACTCTCTGTTAGTTCATTCATTTATTTTCAGAAATATTTGATTATTTGTGTTATCATATTAATACAAAAATAATGTATTATAATTATACAATCGGTAAAAAAGTTAAAAAATTAAATGAAATTACTAGAATAATTTGTGATATGTCAACATAAAAAATGAGAAATGTCAAATTTTGTTACACTTTTGCGAAATATTTTAGTTGACTCTAAATACGATTTTGGGGAAAGTCGGCGATGAAATTAAAACAAATTAGTTGATGAATACCAGAGAGAAGTAGGATTTTTAGTTAAACATTGTGTAAAATTGTTCAAAATTTAATACGACCCAAGGTCTGTTGTTGATTTCAGAAAGAGCTAACACTTCTTTTGTCTAAAAACAGACCTTACTGGTCGAATATTTATTACAACAAGTAACTTTGAATTGCATTTTCAAGACTATCAAACAATTTAAACACTTTATCCATTCTAGTAATGTAGAACATAGAAGACTCTGTATTATCTCCCCAAACTATTCTTAAATCGCCATCAATACTCATTGCTTTCTTAAGGGAGCTTACAAGTACACCCAACACAGTTGAATCAACAAATTCGCACTCAGAGAGATCAATAACTATTTTTGAATTTTTATTTTCAATAAGAGCGTTAAGATATTCTTTAAATATTGAGGCTATATCCATTGTGGCTCTAGGTAAATTAACAGTGACTACACTTACATCTCCGTAAAACAAATGAGAAAATTGAGTGTGCTTTGGTAAGTTGTCATTAAATGAAGTCAATTCACCGGCAAATTTATTTGCACTTTCTTTTATTGGGGTATATTCAGACACAGGTTCTTCTTGCTTTTCTTCATAGAATTCAGAATCGTTTTTTGAGAATGGATCAACACCTACATTCTCAAGGGAATTGGCAAAAGAAAATGCTACCTTTTCATCATTTTCATCATTAGACTTTCCAAAGCTATCTTCAGATAATGTTTCATAATCGTCGGATTCTAAAGTTATTTCCTCTTCTAATTTGTTAAAATCTTCAGCTGGAGTTTCTTCTTTTGATAAATTGCTTCCGGTTGCTTTGTTATAGGTTTCCAAAAGTGCGATTTTATTTTTTAACTCATCTATTTTTACAATTTGACTATTTATTATTGATTTCTGGCTCTCCTCAATTGATTCTCTCTCAAGCGATTGATTATTTATTAATGCCAATCTTTTTGAGATCATATCGAGCTCTTCACTTTTCTTACTAGCCTGAACTTTGTAATGATTCTTTGATTCGTTCAGTTTTTCAACCTGATTCTTGAAATCCTCAAGCTGCTCTTTTAACTTTATAAACTCAATTTCTTTATCAGTTTTTTGAAGCTTTATTTGTGATAATCTTTTTCCTTGTTCTTCAATAATGCTATTTTTTTCATTAATTAAAAATTCAACTGATTCTTTGGATTTAGAAAGCTCCTGTAACTCAATACTGAGCTTTTCTATTTCGCTTTTATAGTTCTCAGAAATATCATTATCATGATTCTCATCAATTACATTTACTTCTTTTAACTTAAGCTCTGCAATAATTTCGTTTTTGTTCTCAATCTCTATTTCATAAGATTCTTTTGCTTGAACTAATTCTGTAATTCTCAATTCTAATTCTTCAACTTTATCTGCGAGAATACTACTAGAAGTATTTTGATTACTGACTGTATATTGTAATTCTGAAGATAGTTTTTCCAGTTGTTGATCTTTTTCACTTAAAAGATTTTTAGTCCTTTCCAATTGCTGTTTTAAGCTCTCAACTTCACCGTTTATTTCGTCTAATTGATTCTGATCAGAATGATTTGAGTAAGAAATGGAGTTTATTCGCTCTTCTGTTGCTCTTAGTCTTCTAAATAATTCTTCATTCTCTTCTAAAATATTTTTATTTTCTTCTAAAGTAACAGAATGTTCAAGAGTTAAATGTTGCAATTTTTCAAACAACTCTTCAGCTTTATTCTGAGATGACAAGCTGTTTATTTGAATTTTCTCAATTTCACTTATTTTTTGGTTCAAATCATGTAATATTTGTTCTTTCTCTTGTAATGCCTCATCTTTTTCACCAAGGGAGGATCTCAAGTAAGTAATGGTTTCATTTAATCTGTTTATTTCATTTTTACTTTCTCTGGATAATTCATCAAGGCTATGCAAATTTTTGATTTAATTCAGCTATTTGGTTTTCAAATGAAGTTTTTTCTGAGGTAAAATTGTTTTCTTTGTTCTTGTATTCTTCTAATTTCTGATTGTAATTGTTTAATTCAGCCTTTATTGATTCAACTTCATTAGATTTATCAAGTATTTCGTTCTTATAAGTTTCTAAGTCATGATTTAAAAAGCCTATCTCAGAATGACGTTTATCAATTTCAGCATCTTTTTCTTCTAAAACAGTTTTTAATTTTTCTTCTAGAAGAGCAAGTCTATTAATTTCATTATTTCTTTCTTCAAGGTTAAGTTCATAATCCCTTGTGCTTTCATTATTGTTTCTTTGTAAAACCTCTAATCGTTCTTCTAAAAAGATAACTGTTTTCTGTAAATCTTCAGTCATGTGAATTTTTTCTTTCAGCCTTTGCTCAATTTCACTTGTTTCAATTTTAATTTCTGAATTAAGTTCGACAATTACTCTTTCTCTATTCGCAAGAGCTTGCTCTAAATTATTGATTTCCTTTCTGAGTTGATTTTTATCAGATTCTGTCTCCTCAATGGATAATTTAAGAGTGTTTAGTTCTTCCGTAACTTCTTTAACTCTATTATTCTGAAATAAGTTGGTTTCTGTTATTTCACTTATTTGTAAGTTTAGTTCCTCAACAAGTTCATTTTTAAATCTAGCATTTTCATTCAATTGTGTAATTTCAGAGTCTCTTAAAGAAACATCCGTCTTTAATTTTTCTACAGAATTGGTGCTGTGAGCAAGGTAAAGTTTGAATTCGTCAAGCTCTTGTTCTTTGCTTCCTAAAGCAATCCTTAGGTTTTCAGACTTTTCATTGAGAGAATTTATTTCCAAATCTTTATCTTCAAGAGAAATATTTAAATTATCAATTTGATCATTTTTGCTAATTAACTCACTATTAATTTCAGCAATTGTATTATCTCTTAATTGAAGCTGATCATTTAAGTTTTCAATTTCTCCATTTTTTACACTAACTGTATTTAGTAGAGATTGTTCGGATTTAGTTCGCTCTATCAAAGAGGACTCAAGATCTTTAATGGTTTCTTGTGCTTGTAAAAATTCACTGGTTATTGAAGCAATTTGAGAATTAAGTTCTGTTAAATCAGAATTCAGTGAGTTTATTTCTTCATTCTGTTGTTCAACTTTATTTTTTAGTTCACTTTCCGAAGTTCTGAGTCCAGCAATTTTTAGTTCACTTTCTTCAAGTGACTTTTCTAAACGGAAGTTTGTTTCATTAATTTCAGTATTTGTTGCTACATAACTACTAATTTCATGTTTGAAATTTTCTACAAGTGCTAAGTTTTCATTAAGTGAGTTCTCAGCGTCTCTTAGTTTAATTGAAAGATCCGAATTCTCATTTAAACTTAATTGTAATTCATCTTTTAAGTTTTCTTTTAATTTATAGTATTCGTCTCTAGTCTCAGTTATCTGCCCTATTTCAGTTTTTAATGATCCTATTACTTCTTCATTCTTATTAATTGAGTTTAATAATTCATGTTCCTTTACTTTTGCAGAAGTTAATTCTTGATTTTGGGCTTCTATGTTTTCATTTAAACCGGCAATGTGATTATCATTTATGTTAATTTTTTCATTTAATTCTTCAATTTGAAGATTTGCTGAGTTAATTAGAGATTCTTTTTCATTTATAGCACTAATATTCTCGTTTAGCTGATTTCTTTGAGCTTCAAATTGGGTTTTAAATTCATCGATTTTTTCATTCAAAACAACAATGTGTTTGTTCAGTTCATGATTCTCTTCTTTACTTATTAAATAATCATGTGCGATTTTGCTAACCTGATGTTCGGATTCGGATATTTTGTGACTTTGTTTAACGATTATTTCGTCTTTTTCTTTAGCAATATTTAAAATATTGGTCTTTTCAGTCTCAATTTCTTTAATTGCACCAGCTTGTTCTTCAATTATTTCATTTTTCTTTTTAATAGAAATAGAAAACTTAGCTATTTGATCTTTTAGGTTGTTGTTTTCAGCTATTGTTTGCTTAGAATTTTCTTTTGTGGCTTCTAAATTTGATTTTAGGTTAACAACCAAATTATTTTTTTCTAAAATATCTTCTTTATACTTATCTAATTGAGTGTTTAGGTTTGAGAATTGTGAGTTAAGATCATTGTTTTCGCTTTTTAATTTTTCTGATAAATTATGCAAATCAGACAAGATATTCTCTGATTCTGTTATTTTTTGAAATTGTCTTTCTATAATAGCTTGCTTTTTGTTATCAGATTCTTTTAGAAATTTCTCTTTGGATAGTAATTCTTCAATGTGGTTTGATTGCTTGGTGATCAATTCACTTTTGTTAGCATCCTGAAGTTTAATTGATTCGGCCGTTTCTTTTGCCTTTACAATTTCATCTTTCTTTAATTCAAGTTGTGCTTTCAATTCCATATTCAAATTTTCTAAGGTTTTTTTAGAACTCTGCAATATGTCAAGTTCGGAATTTGATTTATTAATACGGCTTTCATATAAAGATACCATGTCTTTATATTTGGTTTCTTCTTTAGAAAAATTCAAAGATATTTCTTCTAATTGAGCATTTTTGTACGATAATTCACCAATTAACTCACTTTTATATCTATCTGAATTAATAAATTTTTGCTGTTTTTCTTTTAATGTGGTAAGTTCAGCATTTTGCTCTTCAATTTTTATTTGTCTAATTTTTTCTAATTTCTCAAACTGTGCATATTTTTCTTCAACTTCGCTAAGATTTTTATTTAGAATTTGTATGGTTTTATTTTTTTCTTCTTCTAACGCTGAAAATGACTTTTTAATATAATTCAGCTCATCAAGCTCAGATTCACTCTTTTTTAGCTTGTTTTTTAGATCATTCAAATCATTTTCTAAACTACTGTTTAATCTAAGAAGTTCGGTTTCGTTTTGTTTGCTTAGAGCTATTTGCCCTTCTATCTGTTTTAAATCTGTCTTTGAGTCGAGCAAAGATTTCTTAAGTTTTTCTATTTCAGCATTATTAGCGTTTTCGGATTGTTGAAAATTCTCTAATTGACTTTCTTTTTCTTTTAGTAGGGCAATTTCATCTTTAAGTGATTTTATTTCATCTTCAACACGTCTATCATCAACTTTATTAAACTCAATTGATGAATTTAGCTCATTGATTTGCTTTTTATGGTTTTCAATTTCATTTTGAGATTCAGTTAATTTTTTCTTAAGAGAGTTTTCACTGTTTTCAATTTCATAAATTTTATTCTGGAGTATCTCAATTTCTTCGTTTTTCTTAATTATAATAGCTTCTTCGTCAATAGATGAATTGCCTAAATTGGCTAAATCACTCTGCAATTTCACAATACTTTTTGAATGAGCCTGAATTTGTATTTTATAATCTTTTTCAGTTTCCAACAATCTTGAGAGCTGCTCATTTTGATTATCAATGATATTATTTAAAAGTTTACTAGAATTTTGATATTCTTCAATCCTTTCATATAGTGAAGTAATTTGCTCTTCTTTCTTTTTAATTAAGTCATTATATCTAGTAATTTTTTCATTTAATTCAGTAATGGCTTTCTCTTTCATCTTAGCTTCATTTAGAGAAACTAAATCGTCATTGTTTTGATTGGGCAAATCAAAAATAGAAACCTTACGCTGTCCGGACTTAAAATTATCGTTTGCTTGTTTTAGAAGAGATTCCAAATTGGCCATCATTTCTTCGTCAACATTTTCAAGGGAATTTTTAAGGTTTTTCAATATGGAGTTATATTGCACCAAAAGAAGATCCAAATTTTCTTTCGAAATTTCTGATAGTTTGGTATCCTTAATTGCTAAAGCTGTAGACCTTCTTTTTGAATTGGAGAAGACCTCATCTTGCCCAAAAAATTCATTTGGAGAAATAATAGTGGTTGTAGTTTTAGAGAAACTGTGTTTTTTTAATAGGTTTATTTCGCCTTCAATAACCAAATAAATAGCTTTAGAAGCGTCCCCGTTCTTGAAAAGAACCTCGCCCTCTTCCAGCGTTATAATCTTCAGGTCAAGATCATCAAGCGAGAAATTAGAAATGTTAGTATTTTTAAATAATTCATTGCTTTTTAGAACTGAGCTAATTTGATTTTGCATTTCCGGGTCCTTTTCAACTATCTATTAAAAATTATCGAACAAAATTGAAATTGTTTTAATTTATATACCTCTTCCAATTTTGTTTATGTATGTTTTCAAATACTGTGCCGTAATAAGAAAAAACGGTAATTTTTACTTGTGGAATATAACTCGTTGTTTTAAGTAAAAATTGTTTAAGAAACTCTTTCGAAAATCGCTTATAATAGAACTATTTAACAATTATATTTGACAATAGTTGCTAACACAACTATAAAATAATTTTAAGAACAATTTCAAAAGTGTCTTATAATGATACGGTAGGTGATTAATGTCACATTGAAGTTTTGCTAAAAAAATGAAAATGTCCAATAATAGCCACCTTTTTTCGTACATAAGCAGTAGGAAATACTAAAATCTTTTAGTAATTTTCACAAAGCTTTAGAGTATAAACTAATAACCTTAAATTGAGAAGTAAGTGACAAAACTTCAACATAATTTGTACATTAGTTTTTTTATAACTGTTACTATTCTTGTACTAATATTGCTAATCGTAAATGGTTATTCATACTACACAACTCCTTTTGAAGAGCGATTCTTTGCCGACAATCATAATTTATTAAAGCCAAGTGGATTCTTGGGACATGGAATAGGTATAATTGGTTCTTTTCTTATGATTGCAGGTGTTGCTATTTATATGATTAGAAAGCGAGTTAAAGAGTTTATTCATTTAGGTATTCTTAAACATTGGCTTGAATTGCATATTTTCCTTTGTACAGTAGGACCTATATTAGTTTTGTTCCATACAGCATTTAAATTTGGGGGGATTGTTTCTGTAAGTTTCTGGAGTATGGTGGCAGTTTTCCTAAGCGGGATTATTGGAAGATTTATTTATGTTAGAATTCCCCATACAATTGAAGGGAACGAAATGAATATGCTGCAAATAAATAGTCTTAACGAAAATTTGACTATTAAATTAGCTTCTGAATACAATTTAAAAAATACAACTCTTGAGACGATTTCTGAATTATCTAAAATAACTGGAAAAGGAAGAGCTTCATTTAACAGTTTACTTTTGTCAATTATTCCAAGTTTTTTTGAAAACAGAGCTAAAATTGAATTAATACTAGTGGAGCTTAAAACCAATAATATTTCTAAAACCAAAAGGAAAGAAATCAAAAAAATTATAAAAGAGAAAATTAATATTTCTAATAGAATACACTATCTACGCTTAATGCAAAGCTTATTTAAATATTGGCACATTGCACACTTACCTTTTGCATTAATAATGTTGATTATTATGCTAATTCATATTATTGTAACTGTTACTTTCGGTTATAGGTGGATTTTTTAGAGATCTAGAATATGAAAAACCAATCATTTTTTAAGACAACATGTATTAATTACGTGTAAAATTGTAAGAAAAAAATAAAAATATGACCTTTTTACCATTTTCAAACAATAATTAGATGTCATTTAAATGGCATATGATTTGCATCACAATTATATTAATAATAATACAAATTAGGAAAGGACGTTGGAAGTATTCGTTGAATATTTATTAACAGGCATAGTAGTATTTTTGCTTATCGCAATTGTTTTATTTGCATATTATAAAACACATCAAACAAAATCTAAAATTACCACACTTAAAATTGATAAAGCAAAAGAATTTGGATTTTATGAACCTGTTTCACTTCATCCCGTAATAAATGAAGACATTTGTATAGGGAGCGGTGCATGTATTACTGCATGTCCTGAACAGGACATCTTGGGCTTAATTGGAGGTAGAGCAAAATTAATAAATGCCTCACATTGTGTTGGTCACGGTGCTTGTTTTCATGCATGTCCTGTGGAAGCTATTACTCTAGTTATGGGAACAGAAAAGCGTGGTGTAGAATTACCTCATGTAAGTCAAGATTATGAAACTAATGTAAAAGGGATATATATTGCCGGTGAACTTGGTGGAATGGGACTTATTAAAAATGCAGTTGAGCAAGGCACCAAGGCAATGGAGAATATTCTTAAATCACTACCAAAAAATAGAGAAGTTAAGTATGATGTAATAATAGTTGGAGCTGGTCCTGCTGGTATTGCAGCTTCACTAATGGCAGCAAAGAACAATTTAAGTTTTCTAACTTTAGAGCAAGATAGTTTGGGCGGTACAGTTTTTACTTTTCCAAGAGCTAAAATTGTAATGACTTCGCCAATGGAATTACCATTGTATGGTAAAATAAAATTAAAGGAAACCTCTAAATCGGAATTATTGAGTTTGTGGACAGATGTGCTTCAGAAGAACAATATATCAATAAACCAAAACGAAAAAGTTTTAGAAATAATTAAATATGAAGATTATTTTGAAGTAAAAACAAATCAAGAAGAATATAACTGTTCTAAAGTATTACTATCAATAGGCAGAAGAGGATCACCAAGAAAGTTGGGAGTTCCTGGAGAAAACTTAGAAAAAGTTGCATATCGATTACTTGAGCCAGAACTATTTAAAGACAAAAAAATACTTGTTGTTGGTGGAGGAGATTCTGCAATAGAATCGGCTATGCTGTTGGCAGAAGATAAAAGTAATCAAGTTACTTTGTCGTATAGGTCAGCATCTTTTAATAGAATAAAGCCAAAAAATTTAAAAAAAATTGAAATAGCACATAAGCAAAATCATATTAATATTATTTATGAATCAAATGTAGTTGAAATAAAAGAAACAGAAGTAAAAATAAGTCTTAAGAACGGTAGTATAATTCCTATCCAAAATGACTTGGTGTATATATTTGCTGGCGGAGAGTTACCAAATAAATTTTTAGCAAAAATAGGAATTAAAATAACTACCAAATTTGGAGAAACAGTATTAAAACATCAGTAAATATTTTATTGTTTACTTTTATGTTTGTTAAGGTCTTGTCGGCACAAATATCGCCTGGGGATTTGACAAAAGCACATGCTGAATTGGAAGGAATAAGTAATTGTACAAAATGTCATGATTTAGGAAAGTCAGTTTCTAAATCAAAGTGCTTAACATGTCATACAGAAATTAGTGATTTGATAAATCAAAACAGAGGATTTCACTCAAAAAAAAAGGTTGCAACAAAAGATTGTTGGGTTTGCCACGGAGAACATTTTGGAAGAAATTTTAAAATTGTAAATTTTGACGAAAAAGGTTTTGATCATAATGAAAGCGGATTTGAATTAAAAGGGAGTCATTCAAAATTAGAATGTAATAAATGCCACAATCCAGACTTTGTAAATATTCCTAAACTAATTAAAAAGAAAAAAACGTTTATGGGATTAAATACGGAATGTAAAAATTGCCACGAGGATGTACATCAAGGGACACTAAATCAGAATTGCGAAACTTGTCATAATGAAGATAAATTTAGTCAACCCGTTAAATTTAAGCATGATAATACTAAATTTAAATTAACGGGTTCTCATTTAAAAGTTGATTGTATTAAATGTCATGCAAAAGAGAAAAGAAATGAAAAGCCATTTCAAAAATTTTCAGGGTTAAAATTTAATAGCTGTAATTCTTGCCATGATGATTTTCATAGAGGTAAGTTTGGAGCAGATTGTGAAACTTGTCATAATACAAGCTCTTTCAAAGAAGTAAACATTTCAAAAAACTTCAATCATTCCAGAACAAACTTTCCTTTGCTTGGCAAGCATAATAATGTAAAATGTGAAACATGCCATAAAGGAAGTTTAACAAACAGACCCAAATACGGAAAGTGTTATGATTGTCATGAAGATTACCATAAAAGTGAATTTGTAAAAAATAATATTCAAACTGATTGCAAGGAATGCCATACCGAAAAGGGTTTTATGCCATCTCAGTTTACGATAGAGAAACATGCTAAAACCAAATTTGAGTTAAAGTATGCTCATGCAGCTACGCCATGTTCTGCTTGCCACTTGAATAATGATAGTTGGAAGTTTAGAATTAACGGCGAAAAATGTATCTCGTGTCATAAAAACAATCATGGCGAAGAAATAAGCAACAAATATTTTGATGAAAACAATTGCCAGTCATGCCATACAACTTGGTCTTGGCATAATATTGAGTTTGACCATAAACAAACTGATTTTGAATTGATAGGGAAACATGCCACCACGACTTGTGGAGATTGTCATTTTACCTATGAAGCAAACAAAATTGTAGAGCAGAAATTTATTCAGTTAAATAACAAATGTGTACAATGCCATAATGATATTCACTTCGGACAATTTATTAAAGACGGGGAGGAGTTATGCAAAAATTGTCATACTTCATTTAATTGGCTGCCGTCATTGTTCGATCATAATAAAACTAGGTTTGTAATTGATGGGGCACACCAAAAAATAAAATGTGCACAATGTCATAAACAAATTTTTGACGGTAAATCAAAATATGTTCAATACAAAATTGAGGACGTAAGATGCATAAGCTGTCACTCTTAACATTGTTTTTTTTCATATCAATTCAATTATATTCTCAATCTCCTCATGGAGATGATTTTGATTTTGATTGTGAAGACTGCCATACAACAGATGATTGGGTTATTGATTTTAAAAAATTGTCATTTGATCATACTCAAACCACATTTGAATTAGTTGGTCAGCATAAAGTGTTAGATTGTCAATCTTGCCATAAAACGTTAAAATTTTCTGAAGCAAAAAAGAATTGTTTTGATTGCCACAATAATATTCATCAGAACACAGTAGAACCTAATTGCCAGCAATGCCATAATTCAAACTCATGGGTAGTAAATAACATTGATGAAATGCATGATATGGGAAGGTTCCCATTGCTGGGAGCTCACAAACTTGCTGATTGTCAAGAGTGCCATGCTTCAGTTAGTAATTTAACTTTTCAGTCGATTGGAGTTAAGTGCAATGATTGTCATATTGCAGACTACCAATCAACTCAAACTCCTAACCATGTTGAGGCAAATTTTTCAAAAGAATGTGAGGATTGCCATCAAGTAAGTGATTTACAATGGAGAAATGGAAGCATAAACCATGATTTTTTCCCTTTAGTAGGTGGACATAGAATTGGTAATTGTTTTGATTGTCACACTCAAAAATCATTTGAAGGATTATCTCAAGATTGTAAAACTTGTCACCTAAATGATTTTAATTCAACCAAAGATCCAAACCATCTCAGTGCAGAATTCTCAACCAATTGCATTGAATGTCATACAACGAATCCAAATTGGCAGCCTGCATCTTTTAAAGATCATAATAGTTTCTTCGAGTTAGTTGGTGCACACAAAATAATTGAAAATGATTGTTCGAAGTGCCATTCAACAGGATATTCGAATACACCAAATCAGTGTTTTGATTGTCACAAATCAAATTATAATGCTACAAAATCCCCCGCTCATCAAGCGGCTGGTTTTGGCACAGACTGTGAAACATGCCATAATTCGAATACTTGGAAACCGGCTTCTTTTGATCACGATAATCAATTCTTCCCAATTTATTCCGGAGAACATAAAGGTGAATGGAACCAATGTTCTGATTGTCACACAAGTGCAACAAGCTTCCAGGTTTTTTCTTGTATTACATGTCACGAGCATAATAAATCGGATACAGATAATAAGCATAATGGTGTTCAAGGATATAAATATATAAGTACTGATTGTTTAGGATGTCATCCAAATGGAACTGAAGATGGGGCATTTAATCACGCTACTTCTGCATTTCCATTAGTAGGGGAGCATACTGCTCAAGAATGTTCGGATTGTCATTTGAACGGATATACGGAAAGCATTTCAACAGAATGCTCGGATTGTCATCTAAAAGATTTTAATAGCTCTGCTGATCCAAATCACAAAGAAGTTGGAATAACTTTGCTTTGTGAAGATTGTCATAACAGCTCAGCATGGAAACCTTCGGGTTTTAACCATACTACAACTGGTTTTGAACTAGTTGGGGGGCATAATATAACTCAATGTTCAAACTGTCATTCTGTTAATACATCTAATGCCACTTCAATTTGTTATGATTGCCATGCTAATAATTTTAATTCAGCACCAGAACATACAGCTCAGAATTATCCACATACGTGCGAAGATTGTCATAATACAACCGATTGGAAAGAAACTACATTCGATCATAATAATACAAGTTTTGCATTAACTGGTGCTCATACAAATACAGATTGTGCATCATGCCATTCAACTGGGTATGCAGGAACTTCTTCAGCTTGTTCGGATTGTCATATTACAGATTTTAACAACTCTACCAATCCAAATCATAAAAATCTTAGTTTGTCTACTAATTGTGAAAGTTGTCATACAACAAACCTTGATTGGCAACCCGCTACTTTTTCCGTACACAATGATTTTTATGTTTTACAGGGAGCTCATGTATCATTAATAAATGATTGTGCTTCTTGTCATAATGGTAATTATTCTAATACTCCAAGTAATTGTTATGGATGTCATCAAGGCAATTATAATGCAACTAGCAATCCAAAACACTCTACTTCAGGATTTGGAACTGCTTGTGAAGATTGCCATTCACAAAATGCTTGGCAACCTGCAACTTTTGATCATGATGGATCAGTTTTTCCCAATTTATTCTGGTAAACATAATGGTGAATGGAATGCATGTTCAGATTGTCATACAAATCAATCGAATTTTGCAGTTTTTTCTTGTATTGATTGCCATGAGCACAATAATAAAACAGATTTGGACGACAAGCATAAAGGTGAGCCGGGTTATTCTTATACAAGTGCAGCTTGTTATGATTGTCATCCCAAAGGTAAAGAAGGTGCAATTCTTAATAGAGTTTTTTGAATGAATGGAATTCTAAAATGATTAAAAAGATAATCATATTTAATATATTATTTTTTAATGTTTTTCTTCCCCAACAGGAAAATAAAACCTATGTGTTCGGCAAAGTTGAATATACTTCTTCTCAGTTTATATATGTAAATTTTGAAAATACCGAAGGAATTGAAATTGGTGATACTTTATTTGTTTCAGAGAAAAATCGAAATATTCCAAAATTAATTGTTCAAACTAAATCATCACGTTCATGTGCAAGTATTGCTATTTCGGGAAATTTTAATAAAGGAGATGAGGTTTTTGCTATTATAAAGTCCCAAATAGATGAGCCAGTCGTTATTAAAGAAGAAAAGAAGAATATCGTTCCTTTTGTTGAATCAGAGGAAGTTAAACTTGTATCCAAGAGTGCTTTTGGAAATTTTATCTCTAAAAAGGACAATTTATATGGTAGGTTCAGTATAACCGGATACTCAAATTTGTCAAACGAAAATCGAAATGAAGACTACCAAAAATGGAGATATTCTTTATCATTTAACGCTGATAAAATTAATGGATCAAGATTTTCATTTTCAAATTATATGACGTTCAGATATAGAGCAAATGAATGGAGCTATACTGCTAAGCATATAAGCGATGCTTTTAAAGTTTATGATCTTGCATTAACTTACGATTTAAATAGTAACACAAAGTTTCTTTTGGGAAGAAAGATAAACCCTAAACACTTCAAACATTGGGGCAATTGATGGTTTGCAATTTGAGACTAATTTAAAATACTTTTCTATCGGGGCAATTGTTGGATCCCGACCAAACTTTAATGATTATGGATATAATATAAATCTTTTTCAAATGGGAGGATATATTAGTAGGACAGATTCATTAGGATCTAATGCAATGTTTAACTCACTTTCGGTTTTCCAACAAATGAATCATGGAAGCACAGATAGAAGATTTTTATACTTTCAGCATTCTAATAATATTTTAAGTAGTGTTAATTTGTTTTTCTCAACGGAAGCTGATTTATTTAAAAAAGAAAATAATATTAGCAGTAATGATTTTAGGATGACAAGTTTTTATTCATCGCTAAGATATTCACCAATTAGATGGCTATCTGCAACGGCAAGTTATGATGCTCGCAAAAATGTAATTTATTATGAAACCTTTAAAAATTATTCTGATCAATTAATAGAAACAGCACTTAGACAAGGATTTAGATTAAGATTAAACTTGCGACCAATAAATTATGTTTTTGTAAATATATATTCCGGTTATAGATTTAGAGATTCTGACATTAGACCATCAAGAAATTATGGGGGTTCAATAACCCACTCAAGAATTCCTTATCTAAATCTTTCTGTTAACCTTAATTATATTGGATTAAATACAAATTATTTGGATGGAAACATTATCGGCGTTCGTTTAACAAAAGATTTATTTGATGGTATGGTTAATGGAACTTTGGGTTACAAAAAAGTGAACTATACTTTTACTCAAACTGATAGCAAATTATCACAAGATATTTTTCAATTAGATTTGTCTTTAAGAATTAATAAAAGTCTTTCATTCTCGCTAAGTTTTGAAGGAACTTATGAAGACAAAACAAGCTATTCAAATATTTATTCAAATTTTTCTTGGCGGTTTTAAATTCTTATTTCACCTTCTAAATAAAGGACTGCATTACCGGAAATCATAACCCGGTCATTTAGAGATTCACAGAATAATTCTCCACCTCTTTTTGAGACTTGTAAAGCACTCAGTTTGGTTTTACTTAATTTTTTTGCCCAATAAGGAATTAGCAAAGTATGAGCATAACCTGTAACCGGATCTTCATCAATACCAACATCAGGTGCAAAAAAACGAGATACAAAATCCACATTATTTCCTGGAGCCGTAATAATAACACCATGCGTTTTTAGTTTTAGAAAGCTTTTTATATCTGGTTTAAGATTTCTGATGACTTCTTCATTTTCAAAAATGCAAACTATAGATTTATCGAATAAAACATCATTGGGTAATTGTCCTAAAGCTGAAATTAAACCATCTTCAGCTTCTATAGGTTTTGGATTTCTAGCGGGAAAATTTAAACTAATTAGATTATTTTCTTTTGTAACAATAAGCTTTCCGCTTCTTGAATTAAATTCAATTGTATCTGTGTTGATATTTAGAATATTAAAAAGTACAAAGGAAGATGCGAGAGTTGCATGTCCACACAAATCTACCTCACTTATTGGAGTAAACCATCTAATTCTGTAGCCAGTATTTTCTTCAACAAAAAAGGCAGTTTCTGCTAAATTATTTTCAGCAGCAATATTTTGCATAGTTAAATCGTCAAGCCAGTTTTCTAGTGGGACAACAGCTGCTGGATTTCCGCCAAAAATTTTATTAGTAAAAGCATCAATTTGGTAAAGTTTTAATTTCATTGCTTTCTCATTTCTTCATAATTTTAGAAAAATATATTTATCAACTTAATAAAAATTGCTGAGAATAAAATGAAGTCTAAAATTAAAGATATGCCGGTTTCCGAATTTAGAAAGTATGGATATGAGATGGTTGATTTTATTGCTGATTACTTAGAGAATGTTGAATCAAAACCAGTGCTTGCACAAATTTTTCCCGGCGAAATAAAAAGTAAACTACCTAAATGTCCGCCCTTACAAGCAGAAAACATGGATAAAGTTTTTGAAGACATTAATAAAATTATAATGCCAGGAATTACCCATTGGAATCATCCAAATTTTATGGCTTACTTTAACTCAACGGCATCTGCACCTGGAATTCTTGGAGAATTTTTGAGTGGAGCATTAAATACAAATGGAATGATTTGGAAAACCGCACCTGCTTCAACAGAATTAGAAGAAGTTGTTTTAGGTTGGTTCAGACAAATGCTTCAATTACCAGAAAAGTTCTTTGGAATTATATATGATTTAGCTTCAGTAAGCTCAATGCACGCAATAGCCGCAGCCAGAGAACAAGCCAAGAAGCAATATCAAAACTATGATATTACTAAACTTAGAATTTACTGTTCCGAACAAGCACACTCATCAATTGAGAAAGGGGCAAAAACATTAGGTCTAAATTTAAATTCAATTGTAAAAATTAAAACTGATGATCAATTTAGAATGTTAACTTCTAATTTGGAGGAAGCAATTTCATTGGATAAAGCAAATAACCTTCAACCATTTTGCGTTGTTGCAACTGTTGGAACAACTTCAACAACTAGCATTGATCCTGTTGATAAGATTTCACAAATATGCAAACGACATAATTTATGGCTTCATGTTGATGCTGCTCATGCAGGTTCAGCAGCAATAGTTCCAGAAGTCAGACAGATATTAAGCGGAGTGGAAGATGCAGATTCGCTGGTGGTTAATCCCCATAAATGGCTGTTTGTCCCAATTGATTTGAGCGTATTATTCACTTGTAAACCAGAATTAATTAAGGAAGCATTTTCAATTGTTCCGGAATATCTTAAGACTGATGAAGAATCAGACGTAATTAATTATATGGATTATGGAATTCAGCTTGGCAGAAGATTTCGCTCATTAAAACTTTGGTTTGTAATTCGTTATTTTGGAGTTGAAGGTTTACAGAATATTATCCGTGAACATTTAAGACTTGGGGAAATGTTTGCAGATTTTATAGACCAACATCCAAATTTTGAGAGATTAGCTCCAACTCCGTTAAGTACTATTTGTTTTAGATCGTTACCAAATAAGGAGCTAAGTACAGAAAAGATAAATGAGTTTAATAAAAATTTAATGGATGAAATAAACAATTCTGGTGAATTATTTTTAAGTCATACGAAATTAAATGATAAATTTGCCATTAGATTAACAATCTCTGGCATAAGAACAGAAGAAAAACACATTCTAAAGGCATGGGAATTAATAAAAAATATCTTTGAGAAGAACAACAAATAAACTTTAACAAACTTAAATGTATGGTTAATATGACTGAATTTATAGTTGTAGCTTTTACATCACTTTTTACAATGATGAATCCTCTTGGAGTTATTCCAGTTTATATTTCTCTAACTTCTAACCTTAAACCGAAAGAAGCGAAGAAGACCGCCTACAAGGCTGTTTTAACCGGATTTATTGTTCTAATATTGTTTGCAGTTGCTGGCAAATTTATCTTCGATCTATTTGCAATAACAATAGATAGCTTAAGGGTTGTTGGCGGAATAATATTTTTTATTGCCGGTTATGATATGCTTCAAGCAAGATTAAACCGTACAAAATCTAGTGAAGATGATACCTCTCACGATACTAAAGATGTTGCACTTAGTCCACTTGGAATTCCGCTAATTACGGGACCTGGGGTAATTACTGTATCTATTGTTCTTTACAATGATGCTATAGATATTTCTCAAAAACTTGTACTTTTTTCTGTAATTGTAACTCTTATGTTAATAATGTTGGTTTCATTATTAATGGGGAGAAAAGTAATGAAAATATTGGGCGAAACGGGGAATAAAGTATTAATGAGAATTATGGGATTGATTGTTATGGTAATAGCAGTTGAATTTATGTTTAGCGGATTGACTCCATTAGTAAGAAAAATGTTAAAGATTGAATAATCTATAAGAAAAAACACTCCACAAAATTAATAAGTGGAGTGTTCATAATTTTATACAAAAAGGACTAAATTATTGGAGTTTCTTTTAAAGAATTTAGCTTTTTAACAACTGCAAATTTTGCTGCTGCTAATGTTTCTCTATTAACCTTTTCTGTTATTCTTCCTCTTGAAATATCTTCCAAATTTAGATAACCATTCATTAAAAGCAATTGAAGAATCATGTTGTTCTCAATTGTGGACTGGCTATAATCTTCTGCAATATAAAGTTTATTACAATCTTTATAAAATTCATCTGCAAAATTCTGGTTGTTAGGAAGTTCCATTAATTGTTCGTAAGTTTCTGTAAAACTGCTTAATTCAACATTAATGTTAGGTGTAACAAGTAAAGGACTAAATTCTTTTTGTTTGCTAATAGGACAAAAACCTTTAATTGAAGTAAGATCAACTTTTTCTTTATTGTTATCCATTCTTACAAACTCAGCCTTTCTCATTTGCTGCAATTGGAATAAAAAGAAATTATATCTATTCACTTCGGTATTTTGTTTTTCACTAGAGAATATGTGAGGATATTTTTCATTTACAATATTTCGAATAAAGTTTTTATTCAAATTAATTTCAGGTTTTGAAATCCTAACCTCTTGTATCATTTTTGTCATTGCCTGGGCTGCTGCTTGAGGTCCAGATATTTCTTTTCCTTCACGACCCAAGTCGGTAGAAAGCAATCCAAACTGAATATGTTTACCGGCTCCTTTTTCTTTTTCTCCACCTTTTAGAATATTTACAAGGTGTTTTGTCATTTCATACTGGTTTGCTTCAGCAATAAATGGTTGACCGGCAGGCGTGCTTGCAAGAGAGTTAAAAAATTTACTAAATATTACTCTATCAATCAGAATTTCTACAAAATCATTTTCTTTAGAATCTTCATTTATGCAATTTGCAACAAATCTGTTCTTGATAATATCAAATCTAATAGAATCTATATTGTAATTTACTCCATCGGAATGAGTGAAAGTTTTTTTACTTAATATTTTATTTACTATTTCATCTAAGTCAATTTTTTCAATTAGTTTATAAGAAGAACATAAGTAGAACTTGCCTGTAAATTTATCCATTTCCCAATCGAGAATATCATCCAAATAATTTCCATGTTTATCCATTACCTCAACAATGTTTTTATCATTTGTGTATCTTAACAATGTTCTCTGAAAGTTTGGGTTATCAGAACTGGTAGCTTTTTCCATTCTTTCACCATGAGAATCTCTGTAGAGTAAAAAGTTTTCTGGGTTTTTAAATACTGTAATTCCGGCTTCTTGTCTCCCAAAGTTGCTGGCTGTTAGCATGATATCAATTTTGTATGGCATTGTAATATCACACAATCCTCTAATGGTACTTCTTGAATTTAAATCTTCAACGTTGCTATCTGCAGAACTTTCAAAAAGTGAATTGTAGTATTTAATAAAATCGGGATCGAAATCTGTAACACGAGAAAAATCACCTTCTTCGGTTCCAATTCCATAAAGATTTCCATCTGTATCTGGGAATAAGTAGAACATATCTCCAGCAATCAATTTGATTGATCGGATTCCAGGTAAATCTTTTTTCAACCATTTGAGTATCATTGCGGCAAGCATTTCAGATTTCCCAACACCGCTATCACCGGCAATCTGGATAACGAATATGCTTCCATCTTCTTCTTCAATTGCAAAAAGGGAACCATGTATTGGCATTCCACCCATTTCCTTAACTTTTTCATTCATCATTGTAAGCCAAGGTTTTTTGATGTTTCCGAAATAATCGGTTTTCATCTTAATAGGAGTAACTAAAGTTTTAATGTTTCCATTTGGTCCCTTAATATTAAAGTAGCCAATTTGAGGATACGAAATAACTTTCTCTGGAGCACCATAAACCAATATCACATCTGGAACAAAATCTTTTAAATCATCCAGACTTACTTCATCTGCTGTAATTAAACGATGTTTGTCAGTTAAATATTTTATATAAGTTTTCTGAATTATATAAAGAACTTTTACTAAACCGTGTTTAATTATTTTGCATCTGTAATCATTTGCATCCATATTTTCAACAAATTTTGATAGTCGATTTCTAAAGAAAACAGAAGATGGTTTTGTGTCTAAATTTCTGATATACTCATTTAGTTCACTGTAATTTCTCTCTTCTTTTGAAGTCCCATCATTATCAACTCTGTGCATTGCATATTCACGTTTCTTTGCATCTGTTACAATTCTGGTGTGATTTTGAACTGGTTGTTCAGATGCAATTACTCCGCATTTTTTCATCACTTCTTCAATCCATTTTAGCGAACCTTCATCAAATGATTGAAGAGTTTTGTTGCTGAAATCGTAGTTTTTATGAAGGGTGATTCCATGTTGAATCATTTCATTTATACTTGAATTTTGCTGCCTGAAAGTAGTTTCAACAAACTTAATTAATGTATGTGTATACTTATCATAATATTCTGTTGAACGAGTCTTGTTAATTATCCTTATGAATAACAGAATTATGTCTCTTGAAACTTTATGAAGATCTACTTGAGTAACTTTTTCATTTCTATGGTTATAGATGTCATCAATAATATCGTTTAAATCATTCACAATTATTTCAAAAATAAATTCTTCGGTAATTAATTTAACCTCTCCATTTTCTTTCTTTTCTAGTTTGGTAGAAAAGTTTTGAAGTTTATAATTTACTCTAATTAAAAAACAATCATCCTTTGCGAGTAAGTAGAAATAAAGGAGTTTGTTGCTAGTACTTATATCATTGTTGAAAACCTTGTTCATCAAGGCATGTTGAATTAACCCATCAATTTTAGAAGAAAACGAATGAGTATCTAATTTATGAATCAATTTTTCAAGAAAAATATTTGCGTATTGTTTTAAGTTGAATGAGTCAACAGATAATTCAACAACTTCATTAAATTTGATAACTGCGGTATCTAACAATTGTTCGTAATTTGGTTCAATTGCATGCTGCTCAAAAGGTAGATTAAAATGAAGCAACAATTCTTGAATATACTTTCTTAAAATTGTATTTGTCCCTTCCAACTTGGAGATATCAGAAGAAAAATCGGAAGATGCATCCAATGCCATAATTTTTACTTTTGAATCAGAAAAGAGAATTTTTTCCATCTCAATAAGAATTTCTTTCATTATAACGATTTCTTCAGGATCATCAAGCACATGATCGTTCGGTTTAAAATCTATTTTATTATTAATGTATTTCTGAATTGTGGGCTTACCATATTTATTTACAACAGAATTAATATCTAAGTTTTTAATTTGAGGAATTGATTTAGAAATCTGCGGTAATAGGTTTTCATAAATTTTAGAAAAGGCTTTACTTTTTATAAAAGTACCCAAATCTTTGCAATCGCCTATGTTTTCGTAGAACTCAATAACAGAATTATTTGATTTATTTATTGAGTTAATTGTAACACCACAATTTTGTGGGAACGCATGATAGAGCGTCATAATATTGCTGATAGTTAAGCTATTCTTTTTTTGTTTCTTAATATTCTTGATGATATTAAAATCAATTAAAACATTCTTAATAAATTTATGATCAGAGGATGAGTAAAATATTTCGCTTAAAATATCATCAGAGCGTTTAGAAATGTTTTCCGGCTTCGATTTCTCACTCTTAAACTTCTCCCAATATTTCATAACAATTCTTAGGGCGTTCTCGAACTCTTTCTCAAAAACCTTGTAACTTTGATCAGATCCATGAATGTAATCGCCAAGAGAGAATCTTAGAAATCCGGTTTGGTAAGGAATAACTGCAATTCCTCTTTCTTGAGCTAATTTTATTGTAAACTTCTCCAAATCTTGATAGAACGAAAAGTTTTTTAGTCTAAGATTAAAAAGGAACGATCCATCGGATTGAAGAACATCAGCGTGTTCAAAATCATTTTCACCTAGAATTGATGAAGCAACTTTTTTAGCAAGTTTTAATCTTTTAAGCGATTCAGCACCAAAATTTTTATTTACTCTAAACTTGTTAATTTCTGTTACCAAATGTTTTTGGTAATAACTAAAAAACGGTTCTCCTTTATATTTGAAATCATCCGGTAAATCAAGAACATCAAGCTTATCTAACGAAGTAAGTTCATCTAATAAAAATATGTGGAGCGGACTGCCTTCAAAAAGAGAAAATCTTTTCGTCGATTTACCTTGCTCGATTATTCCTTTTTTGTCATTATAACTTTCAATTTCATCAATTATATAGTTTTCAATTCTTGCTTTAATTTTATACCGTGATGCCTCTTTAGGCAAATCTCTTTCCATCTTATCTTTTATCTTTTTTGCAAGCTGAGCTGTTTCAATTGTGTTCACAAGCATATATAAGGAATTGGTATTTCCTTTTTCAATTCCATTTTGCTTTTTGGCAAAATCAATAGCATCTTTTTTTGAGGGAGTTGCAACTAAAGATCCCAAACGGCTGCCAGTTGCACCAAGGTTTTTTGTAGTTGATAATGAAGAGACAACATTAATATTATTGAGAGAAGAAATGTTGTTCATTATATAACGTGAAATTGTTCTCCATTTTGGTTCTTTAGGATCTTCAATCTTAATTGAATCGCTATATGCTTCATCCAGCAAAAGTGTAATTTTACTGTTGTTTAAGAACTTTAGGAATTTAATCAACGAAATATTATTAAAATCTGTATATCCAGCTGGATTTGAAGGATCATTGATAATTAATGTTAAATTCTCGCAGAATCTATCCCATAAATTTCCAGTATCATCAAATAGTTGGAAATTGTTTTTCATCCTGTTTAATCTTAAATGAAGTCTTTCAAAATCAATTCTTCCACTTTCGTCCAAACCAATTTCAAGATCAAAGGGATTTATGTCAAATCTGTCTTCAGGGAAAAGATCTTTGTATTCCCAAGAAGCTTCCGCATTAAATAAGATATAAGGCTTTAATACTCTTTCGGAAAGAATATCTCTAATAATCATTTGAACATCATCAGCAACAGAAGTAATTTCCAAATTGGCCAAATTGCTAATAAATTCTTTAATTATTTCCTGCTCATCGGCATGTTTTTTATCGTATGCATCTTTTATCCCTAAATCAATCAGAAGATTGTTAAATCTGCCTGTATTATCCGATTCATTTCCAATTTTAGTTATATGTTCTTTATACTTTTCGAGGAATAAGTTAATGCCAAAATTTTTGTGAAAATGATTTTTTAACGTACGTTGATAATTGTCAGGGGTAATATCAATAATTGTTTTACACTTTTTAACAATTTTGGGGCTAATCTGTTTGAGTTTTCTTTGCAGTAAATAGTTGCCGTAAGTTCTTATTTGCCCTCTTCCGCCGCCTTCTACAATTGTGGCAATGTGTACTTGTTCAATATTTGAGTAGAAGTAAGCTTTTGTTCTTGCCTCAAACTCAGAAATTAGAGCTTTGTTCTGCTTTTGAAGAGATTTGGGATTTTTGCAATTTTGAACCAATTCAATAAAATCGCGTAATTTAGTTACGGCATATTTATCCTTTATAATCTGTTTAACAAAATTGTTAAACTTATATAAATTTAGATTTTTTAAGTTGTTATCAGTTTCGCCTAACTGTTCTAACTTGAAGTCATTTAGTTCTTCTTCATAATCTAAGATCTTTTTATCAGCACAATTTTTAAATAATTCCAAATTGCTATCATTTACTTTGTCCAAAATTAAACGAAGATTTAACTGACTATTTGCAAGGGCGCCCAGTTTTTTAGTATGTACTTTGTTTAGGGTATTAATGATTTTATTATGAAAGCAAAACACCAATGAGGTATTTGTACTTTTTGATTCCGGGGAATCATCTACCAAAACAATTCTTGTTAAATACGGGAACCATTTTTTATCATTGAAAATATTTTTTCTCATATTTTCAATTTTTACAATAAAAATACTTGTTTTGTCTTGTTCTAATTGTTTAAATAGGTCCTCTGGATTTTTAAAGTCAATAATTTTAACATCATTTACATTAAAAATTTCTTCAGAAAGTAACTCAACAACTGTATTTGCACCACCACCAACCACAGTTTTAATAAAACCATCCAAACCTTTGAAATTAACAGTTAGGAAAGTTCTATTTAAGAAGTCTTGTTTTTCTGCATTAGTAGTGTAATGTGAGCTTTGAATAATCATTTGCTCTAGCACATCCATAAAATAATCCCAATGCGCTTCTTCCACATCTCCATTAACACCAATTACGTCTCTATATTTTCTCAGTTCGGTAACATCATCACCTAAAATGGATTTATACATTAAATCTAAATGAGCTTCAGTAACAGGAGGCGTACCAACAGAATAATCATGAGAGGTAAGTATGTTTTGAGTTTGCTCTTTTGTTACAGCATCAACAGCCTCAGTATCGATAAAATATTTTAACTTGGATTCAAAAATTTGTTTTTGAGTTCTATAGATGAATGCCTTTGAATCTTCATGAGGAAAAATCATTAAAGATACATCTGTGTAACCAGGAATCGATTCTTTAAGCTCTAAAATATATTTATTAATTTCTGAGTTCTGCTTTGCCGGATCAACCGGTTCCTCGTGACAAATACGAACGAATGTTCTAAGTAGATTTAGAGTTTCGTTGGGCATAAAGTTTTCTGCCCTTTCGCCAAGAGATTTATAAAGATTTATGTAATCATGTGCTTCAGATCTCATTTGGATCTTTGGTTTTCCTATTATTTGCATAAGATTCTTTTCTATGATAGTTTGAATGTGAATTAATGGTTAAAAAACAATATTTTTTGGCTAATTTAACTAATATAAACTAACTAAGTGTTAAAACGTGCGGATTATAATATAAACAAATAATGAACATTTAGAAACAAAATCAATCTATAATCTAGTTTTAAATATATCAATACTAAACAAAGCACACTTTTTTCCGATTATGGGGGATAATTTAAAAAATTGTGATTGTAGTTGAAATTAAAAAAGAATATCATTTGAATTCCCCCTCAATATTTATGATTATTTTTCATATTTATGCATAATAATCACATAGTTAAAAAAAACTGTTGACTTTATACTTTAAAAGCCTTATATACCAAAGATTTTTTTGTAAAAAAGTTTCAATGTCTTAATTTGAGAATTTCTATAAAACAAGGGAGTACCTTAATTGAAAATCACCAAACAAATAACCAACAGAGAAAGCCAATCATTAGACAAATATTTCCAGGAAATTGGTAAAGTTGATCTTATTACACCAGAAGAAGAGATCACTTTAGCAATTCAAATTCGTGAAGGAAATAAAGCTGCCTTAGATAAGCTTACAAAAGCTAATTTAAGGTTTGTGGTAAGTGTTGCTAAACAATATCAACATCAAGGATTACCACTAAGCGATCTAATTAACGAAGGCAATCTTGGATTGATTAAAGCTGCAAAGAAATTTGACGAAACAAGAGGATTTAAATTTATATCCTATGCCGTATGGTGGATTCGTCAATCAATTATGCAAGCAATCGCAGATCAATCAAGAATGGTTCGTTTACCTTTAAACCGAGTTGGAGAATTGTCTAAAATTTCTAAAGCAGCTAGTATGCTTGAGCAAGAGCTTGAGAGAAAACCTAGCGTTGAAGAAATTGCCCAGCAACTAGAAATGAATGTTGATGATGTAGCTTATACATTGAGACATTCAGGTCGACAAGTTTCTGTTGATGCACCATTTTCACAAAGTGAAGATAGTAAGAGTAGTCTATTGGATATTATGCCAAATGATGATCAGCCAACTCCAGACCATAATCTAATGAGTGAATCTTTAAGAAACGAGATAGAAAGAGTGCTTTCTACTCTATCAGAAAAAGAAGCAACTGTTATTAAATTATATTTTGGTTTTAGTACAGAGTATACTGCAACTTTGGAAGAAATCGGTGAAATATTAAATCTTACTCGTGAAAGAGTAAGACAAATCAAAGAGCAAGCTTTAAGAAAGTTGCGTCATGCATCAAGAAGCAAAAAACTAAAAGTTTATCTTGGTTAAAATACATATTGATTAGAATTTGTCTGAAGAAGGCAAATTTCAAAGCGGTTAGGGAAACTTAACCGCTTTTTTTATGTCCAAACATTAAAACGATTAAGTTTTGTATTGACATTGGTGATGAAATTAAATTATCTTACAACCTCAAATGAAAAAGACAATATCAACATATAATTTTAACTGGCAATGGTGGTGGAGAAAATCTGAGCAGCGTTAGTCAGTGAATTATATCTTTTATAAAATTTAAACCCTTCAAAGTAATTCGCTGCGAAGGGTTTTTTGTTATTAGATATAAATATTTCACCAATGCTAGTTTAATTTTTTTCTTACTCTTAATCATAATCTTACTGATCTGGAGAGTTAAACTGATTAATAGCAAGATTATGAAAAATATAATATTGAATTAGAGGATAAATGAATAAAAACGAATTCATAGAATTAGCTAAAAATTATAATGTAATACCGGTTTATGAAACAATTACTGCGGATTTGCTAACACCAGTTTTGGCATATTTAAAACTTCGTAAGAAGGGTGATTTTAGTTTTTTGTTTGAATCAGTAGAAGGAATTGGCAGACTTGCACGATATTCTTTTATTGGTCATTCTCCCTCCAAAACAATTGTTGCAGATGATTCAAAAATTACAATTAGAGATCTGGAAAATATTACCTCAAAGGGAGCAGATTTGTTTGATTATTTGAGTGAGCAAGTTGATTCTTTTAAGCATCCAAAAATTGAGGAATTGCCCGATTTTACAGGTGGAATTGTTGGGTATTTAGGGTTTGAGATGATTTCTAAAATTGAAAAAACTATAGAATTTGCAAAGAATAGAGATAATGATTTCCCCGAAGCGATGCTTGGTGTGTTTGATTCAATAATTGCTTTTGATCACTACAAGCATAGAATTATTTTAATAACAAATGTATTTATTGATAAGCACAGCGATCTTGATGGATTGTATGATAAAGCCAAACAAAAAATTGCTGATCTTAAAAAAACAATCAATAAACAAGTTGACCTAAAAAGTAATTTCAAACTTACGGGCGAAATTCAGGATCAAATCAACAAAGAATTATTTAACCAAAAAATTGAGAAGAGCAAAAAAAATATTTATGAAGGAGATGTTTTTCAATTAGTGCTTTCCGAAAGATTTAGTTCAGAGTATGAAGGGGATTTGATTAATGTCTATAGAGCATTAAGAATTATTAACCCTTCACCCTATATGTATATTATGGAGTTCGATGAAAAATTATCTATCATTGGGACCTCACCCGAAGATTTATTAAAAGTACAACAAAGAAAAGCAACAATTTTGCCAATTGCAGGAACTAGAAGACGCGGCAAAACAGGTGAAGAAGATTTAGAGCTTGAAAAGGAACTTTTAGCTGATGATAAGGAAATTGCTGAACACACAATGCTAGTTGATTTAGCTAGAAATGATTTAGGTAGAGTTTGCAAACACAATACCATCGAAGTAACAGAAATGATGAATGTACATAAGTTTTCTCACGTGATGCATATTGTTTCAAGGGTTGAGGGAATATTAGAAGACAACCATAATTGTATTGATGCTTTAAGAGCAAGTTTTCCTGCTGGAACAGTCTCGGGAGCACCAAAAATAAGAGCGATTCAATTAATTGAAGAATATGAGGATGTTAGCCGTGGTCCTTATGCGGGTTCAGTTGGCTACATAGATTTCAAAGGAAATTTAGATATGTGCATTGCAATTAGAACTTTATTTGCAGACAGTAAAAAAATATATTGGCAAGCCGGAGCTGGTATTGTTGCCGATAGTAAAGCAGAACTAGAATTAAAAGAGATTAAAAATAAATCGGCAGTTTTAGAAAACGCATTAAAATTTGCAGAGAGGATTGATGAAAGTTTTAGTAATTGATAACTATGATTCATTTACGTTTAATCTAGTTCAGCTTGTCGGAAAATTCACTTCCGATATAATTGTAAAGAGAAATGACAAAATAATCCTGGATGAAATTAATGAATTGCAACCGCATAAAATTATTATTTCTCCTGGTCCTGGCAGACCAGAAGATTCTAAAATATCTTTAGATATTATCAAAGAACTTGGAAAAACAATACCCGTATTAGGTGTTTGCTTAGGGCACCAAGGAATTGGAATTTGCTTTGGCGCAAAAATAATTCACGCTCCCATTTTAATGCATGGTAAAACTTCAAAAGTTATGCATGATAATAAGACTATATTCAAAGATCTCCCACAGAATTTTAATGCTGGTAGATATCATTCACTTATTATTGATAGAACAACTTTAAATAGTGATCTTGAAATTACATCAGAAACAGCAGATAAAATAGTAATGGGGATTAGGCATAGAAAATATCCGATCGAGGGAATTCAGTTTCATCCCGAATCAATTTTAACACCTCAAGGAGAAAACATAATTAAAAACTGGTTGGAACTATGATTAAAGATTACGTGCAAAAAGTAATTGAAAAGGAAAACTTAACTTTTGATGAATCATATTTTGTAATGAATAAAATTATGAGCGGTGATGTAAATAATTCACATATTGCTGCACTGCTTGTTGCATTAAAAAGCAAAGGTGAACAAGCAAATGAGGTGGCTGGTTTTGTAAAAGCAATGCGCGAAAAGAGTATTAAAATAAACTCAACCAATAGTAATTGTATTGACGTGTGTGGTACTGGTGGTGATAATTCCAATACATTTAATATTTCTACTGCGGTTTCCTTTGTTGTAGCCGGCACTGGTATAAAAGTAGCAAAGCATGGTAATCGTTCAATATCTAGCAAAAGTGGCAGCTCAGATGTGCTTACCGAACTTGGAATAAATATTAATATGTCTAATTTGCAGTCAGAGGAGGCGCTAGATAAAATAGGGATAACATTTTTATTTGCTCCAAATTATCATCCGGCCATGAAATATGTTATGCCAGTTAGGCGTGAGCTTGGATTTAAAACCATTTTTAACGTCCTTGGTCCTTTAACAAATCCGGCAAATACAAAACGCCAAATGATTGGCACGTTTAGCAATTCAACAGCTGAATTAATGAGAGAAGCGGTTAGAAATCTAAATATGGAAAAAGTGTGTTTTGTTTGTACGGAAAATGAATACGATGAAATTACTCTAACCGGTGAATCAAAAATTTTTGAGTATGATGAAACAAAAGGGAATTCTGAATATTTCGTAAACAATGAAACTTTTGGTTATCCAAAAATAGATTTTGAAAACATTGTTGGTGGAAGCCCAAAAGAGAATTCACAAATAATATTAGACTTATTTGAGCGTCCTCAAAAAAATGCTGAGTTTTACGTTGTCTCTGCTAATGCAGCATTAGCCATTTATGCGTCCGGTCACTCGGAGGATTTGCAAGAATGTAAAAAAATTGCTGAGAATTCAATCCTTTCTGGTAAAGCATTGGAAAAACTAAATGAATTAAAAGATTTTGGAGAAAATGCTAATTGAGTATTCTTGAAGAAATAAATCAAGTTAAGAAAGAAGAAGTGAAAAAAATGAGGCAGGAGTTTACATTCTCAAGATTTACTGATTCAGAATACTTTTATAAAAAAAGACTAGAGTTCGGTAAAGCTATTTCTAATTCAAGCAAAGTATCTATTATTGCTGAAGTTAAAAAAGCAAGCCCATCAAAAGGAATTATAAGAGAAGACTTTAATCATCTTAAAATTGCAGAAACTTATATGGGAAATGGGGCAGATGCTATTTCTGTTTTAACTGATGTAAACTTTTTTAAGGGAAATATAAAATTTTTAAATGATATTGCTAAATATAAATCCGTACCTCTTTTAAGGAAAGATTTTATATTAGATGAGTATCAGATATTTGAAGCCAAATCAAATGGTGCGGACGCAATTTTGTTAATTGCTGAATCGCTGTCAGGAAATCAAATAAATGAATTAACCGCCGCTGCAAAGGAAGTTGACTTGGAGGTGCTATTGGAGCTCCATTCAATAAGTGAGATTGAAAAAATTAATTTTTCAAATAATAGAATAATTGGAATTAATAATCGGGATCTTAAAAGTTTTAAAGTTGATTTAAATACTACAAATATTATTTCTGAATTGGTTCCAAAAGAAAATATTCTAATTTCAGAAAGTGGAATTAAAACTAGAGCAGATATTGGTTTTATTAAACGAACCAAAGCAAGCTGTGTATTGGTCGGAGAACATTTCATGTCTTCTGATAGCATTTCAGATTCACTAAAACAATTTTGTGAATGGTGTGTTTATGAGAGTTAAAATTTGTGGAATAACAAATCTTGAAGATGCACTTCTCTGTTATAATTTGGGTGCGGACGCAATTGGATTTATTTTTTACGAAAAAAGTAAAAGATATATAAAGCCAGAAGAGGCTAAATTAATTATTCAAAAATTACCAGCTTTTGTTTTGGCGGTTGGCGTGTTTGTAAACGAACGAACCGAAAAAATAAATGAAATTGCGAAAGAAATTAAGTTAAATCTAATTCAATTACATGGTGATGAAACTCTACAAGATGTAGATATTATTGAGTTCCCCGTGATTAAAGCATTCAGAGTTGATGAAAAATTTGATTTTAACATTTTAGATCAATATGAAAAAAGTTCAATTCTCTTAGATACGTTTAGTAATAATGAGTATGGTGGAACAGGAAGACAATTTAATTGGGAAAGTATTCCATTAAAACTAAGAAATAAAATAATTTTATCTGGTGGAGTAACTTCAGAGAATATTGGAGAAATATATAGTCGGATTAATCCGGCTGCAATTGATGTTTCCTCATCGTTGGAATCTAATCCCGGTAAAAAGGACAAAGAAAAAGTTAGATTATTATTCAAACAATTAACCAAGCTAGGAATAAAATAATGTTAATTCTATTGAGCTTAAATGCTCCAAGACAAGATGTTGAAGATATAAAAAACAAGATTAAATCTTATAACTGCCAGGCACATGAAATTCCAGGCGAGAATAATTTAGCCATAGGAATTACCGGTCCATCTGAACCATTGAATGAGGATGACTTTAGACTAATGAAATCGGTGATTGAAGTTGTTAGAGTAAGTAAAAAATATAAGCTTGTTAGCCGCCAAATGAAGAGCAGCGATACAATTATCGAGACGAAATATGGGAAAATTGGTGGTAAAGAATTAACAATTATTGCAGGTCCGTGTTCAGTTGAAAATAGAGATCAAATTTTTAGGATTGCTGAAATACTAAAAAATATGGGAGTGAACTTCTTAAGGGGAGGCGCATATAAACCAAGAAGCAGTCCATATGCTTTTCGTGGATTAAAAGAAGAAGGGTTAAAACTTTTATCTGATGTTAAAAAAGAATTTGAGATGGGAATTGTAACAGAAGTTCTCAGTCAGGATACAATCCCATTAGTTGAAGAAGTTGCAGACATAATTCAAATTGGTGCAAGAAACATGCAAAATTTTAATTTGCTAGATGAGGTTGGAAAAACTTCCACACCAATTTTACTTAAACGTGGACTCTCGGCTACAATAGAAGATTTACTTTTGAGTGCTGAATATATTATGGCTCAAGGGAATTATAATGTGATATTGTGTGAACGTGGAATTAGAACTTTTGAAACAGCCACAAGAAACACATTAGATTTGAATGCAGTTCCGGTTATTAAAAAAAATACTCACTTACCAATATTGGTTGATCCTTCACACGGGATTGGAATAAGAGATAAAGTACATCCAATGGCTTTGGCAGGTGTTGCGGCAGGTGCTGATGGATTAATCATTGAGGTTCACCACGATCCGGATAATGCGTTATCAGATGGAAGTCAGACTTTAACTCCCGAACAATTTCAAAAACTATATAATAAGCTAAAAATGTTAGCGCCAATTGTTGATAAGGAATTATTATAAAAATGAGTGAACAATTTAAATATGATTTTCCAACAATAGACGGAAAGTATGGAAAGTATGGCGGACAGTTTGTTCCCGAAACGCTGATTACTGCCTTGCAAGAATTGGAAGAAGCTTATATAAATCTTAAAGGCGATCAAAAATTCATTCAAGAACTATATGATCTTCAATCAACTTATAATGGGAGACCAACACCGCTTACTTTTTCTAAAAGACTTACAGACCATTATGGTGGTGCAAAAATTTATTTAAAAAGAGAAGACCTTTGTCATACAGGTGCGCACAAGTTAAATAATGCACTAGGTCAAATTTTAATTGCAAAATATTTGGGAAAGAAGCGAATTATTGCTGAAACCGGAGCTGGACAACACGGTGTAGCGACGGCAACTGTCTGTGCAAAGTTTGGTTTGGAATGTTTGGTTTATATGGGAGAAGAAGATATTGAGCGACAAAAATTAAATGTTTTTAGGATGAAATTATTGGGAGCAAAAGTTATTCCGGTAAGTTCTGGAAGCAAAACTTTAAAAGATGCCACCAATGAAGCAATTAGAGATTGGATAGCCAATGTAAGAGATACACATTATATTATTGGGTCGGTTGTTGGTCCACATCCGTATCCAATGATTGTTAGAGATTTTCAATCCATAATTGGGAAAGAAACAAAAGAACAAATACTAAAAGTAGAAAATAGATTACCGAATTATGTTTTAGCTTGTGTTGGCGGTGGTTCAAACGCTATTGGAATATTTCATGAATTTATTCATCACCAAGAAGTAAAACTAATTGGAATTGAAGCGGCCGGCTATGGAATAAACACAAACCTTCACTGTGCTACTTTAACACTTGGGAAAGAGGGAATATTCCATGGAATGAAAACTTACTTACTTCAAAA
Source organism: uncultured Ignavibacteriales bacterium (assembly GCA_963704835.1). Classification (GTDB taxonomy): domain Bacteria; phylum Bacteroidota; class Ignavibacteria; order Ignavibacteriales; family Melioribacteraceae. The sequence continues at coordinate 330,983 of CAVPHW010000001.1, forward strand.
TGAAGATGGTCAAATTGCACCTGTTCATTCAATATCTGCAGGGCTTGATTATCCAGGTGTAGGTCCTGAACACAGTTTACTTAAGGATATTGAAAGGGTTGAATACCAATCTATTACCGATGATGAGGCACTTAAAGCAATTATGATGGTTTCTAAACAAGAGGGAATATTGAGTTGCGCTTGAAACAGCTCATGCATTTGCTTATCTAGAAAAGTTAATGCCTAAAACAAAAAAAGAAGAAATTGTAATTGTTAACGTAAGTGGAAGAGGAGATAAAGATTTAAATACTATAATTGAAAAAATTGGAAATAATATTTAATGAGTAAGATTAGAGAACAAATAGAATCGATTAATAAAAAAGGTGAAAAAGCTCTGACAGTATTTCTAACCGCTGGATATCCAAATGTTGAAGGATTTGTTGAACTCGCCCTAAATGTAATTGATGCGGGAGTTGATATTTTAGAGATTGGATTACCATTTGCTGATTCGCTGGCAGATGGACCAGTGATTCAAGCTTCTTATATGGAAGCCTTAAAGCAAAATGTAAACTTAAAGCTAACTCTTAAACTGATAAGTGAAATTAGAGCAAAGTCTGATATCCCAATTGTCTTAATGAGTGCTAGTAACCCAATATTAAATTATGGTAAGAGTAAGTTTTCTAAAGATGCTCTTAACTCGGGAGTAAATGGAGTGATTATTCCTGATGTACCGCTTGAAGAATACGATGATTTTTTCAAAGAGGAATTTGATGGACTTGATACTATTATGCTTACAACACCAACATCCTCTGAAAAAAGAATTAAGGAGATTGATAAAAGGAGTAGTGGATTTCTTTATTGTGTGAGTGTTGTTGGAACAACTGGAGTAAGAAACGAATTTGATGATTATGTTTTAGAAAATCTGGAGAGGACTTATAAGCTTGCTGAAAACAACAAAATGCAAATTGGTTTTGGTATTTCTTTTTCAGAAGATGTAAAAAGATTTGTTCCTTATTGCGATGGAGTTATTGTGGGTAGTGCTGTGATAAAATCTTTAGCTAATGTCTCAAATAATTATTCAGAAACCATTGGACTAATTAAAAAATTAAAAGCCGCATGTAAACTTTAGTTTTTATGTTCAAAAAATTCTATCCATATTGAATTGGTTATAGTTGGATTTATGAAAATACTATTTCGATTATTATCATTTTGTCTAATAGATTTATTGTCAAAATTAGTAGTTATTAAATCCGAAATTAACTTGAAATCCTCAACACCAATAGTAACTCCACTAACGCCATAATTGTCAGATTCGATCAAAATTATCCCAAAATTATGGTTTTTGAACTGAACTATTTTTCTATTCATCTCAGGAATTTTATAATTGCCAATTGCCTCAAACCCAAAATCGACCAATTCTCTTGCCGTTTGCTTTATGTCTTTTGTAGAAAACCAAACCGAGGAAATTCCATTAGCCTTATTGACGTGATTTGTTATGGTATTATTATTTCCATTTTTATAATTGATGAAAAAAAATGGGAGCTTTTGATTGACACTTGGGGTTGAAATAGTTGAATAAACATTATTTTTATTATACTCAGAAAAGATTGAGTTTGTTTGTGTAAAACTACTATTTAACTTCTCTGGTTCACTTATTCTTAACGCAAATTGCAGACCATATTTTTTTTGATTGATCATTTTAGAATATTCTGAAGAGAGATTATTGCTTGGATTATTGATCTCAATTATTTCAATTTCACTACCATCATTAAATTCAACAAAGTTATTTTTAATACCATTTTGATGAATTCGTCCTTCTTTTATTGAAAAACCCAACTTTGCAAACATTTTCACACTATTATTTAGATTACTGCTACCTATAATCACATGATCGAAAAATGAATTTTTAATAATTTCGGAGATTTCAGCCTCGGCAATTTGTACATCCAAAGATTTTTTTTGCCTTTTAAGATCATCTACTTTATTTGATAAACTATCTACTTGGGTTGTTCTCGAATCTTTTAGGTCTTCTAATTCTTGAGATTCGTTTTGTGAAATCTTTTTTGATTCCTCAACGGTTTGTTTATTATCACAACTTATTATTAGTGAAGAAAGTATTATTAAAATATAGATTAACTGATTTCTCATAGGCGCCTTTTTTTTCTAATGAATGTATTAAATAAACACGTAAATTAGTAATTTGTGATAAGAAGTTATCAAAATCTTATATAATTGTCTGTTCTTATTATTTTCAATTGAGAAATAAAATTAATTAATATGACTAAAAATCCCAAAATTATTACGATTGCAATTATCTTTCTATTGGTGGTTTTTCTCCTTTTACCAATTAATTACCCAATAGCTGTAAAGTCTAAAGGCAAACTCTTACCTTACAAAACCTGGTTACTAGTTAAGGGGACCGATGGAAGGTTAATTGCTTCGCTTACAGATAATTCAACCGGAATAAATAGTGAATATTCCGTAACACAATTTGAGCGAGGTGATGCAGTTCAGTTTAAGTTTAATTCGGAGGTTATTAATAAAGATGTCGTTACTCAAGGTGATGCAATTGGATTTGTTATATCCAATGAAATAGAGAAGGATATTCAAAAATTAAAAGGCGAATTAGCTACTGCAAAGGCTTCCTTAGGCGTTCAGACAAGTAGTGAAAAAGAATCTATTATTGAAGCAGAGAAAAGCAAACTTGTATTTGCAGAAAAAGAATTGGATGAGCAGATAAAAATTTATGAAAGAAAAAAGAAGTTATACGAACAAGATTTAATTTCTCAGCAAGAATTTGAAGCTGATGAGGCAAGATATGAATTGGCCAAAATTAATATAAGTATTGCAAAAGAGAGATTAAGAACTGTCCAAAGTGGATCAAAGAAAGAGGAAGTTAATTACACTGCTACACGAATAACAGCTTTAGAAAATGAGATTAGTGTACTTCAAAAAAGATTTGAGAGTAACAGTTTTATTTCTCCAATTAGTGGAGTTATTAATAGAACTTTTTCTTCTGATACCTTGCTGGTTATTAATGACACAAGTAAAAATGTGATTCTTCTGCCAATAGTTTGGGAAGATTCTAAGAAATTACAACTTAATCAAAATGTTTTAGTCTCTTCTAGCGGAATTAAAGATGAGCTAAATGGAAAAATAATTTCTATTGGAAATGTTGTTAACACCGTTAATAATATACAATATATTTTAGTTTCAGTTGTTTCTGAGGATAAATCAGATCAATTAAAATCGGGACTTTATGTTGATTGCAAAATTGATTGTGGTTCTGCAACAGCACTAAATATTTTTTAAGAATTTCTAATAAGTATGTATAATTAATAGATGCGATTAGAATATAAGTTTTTAGTTAAGAATGAAGATTTAGATCAGCTAAGGAAGAAGATAATTCCATTTGTTGAACTGGACCCATTCGTTAGTGTGGATTCTGGGAACGAATATACAGTGAGAAGCATATATTTTGATTCCTCTAATTTCGATTATTATCATGAAAAAATTGATGGAATTTTAATACGGAAAAAATTGAGAATCAGAAGTTATGATAATCAATCTGATAATAACTTGGTCTTTTTAGAAATTAAAAATAAGCACGATAATTTTATAAATAAAAATAGATCGCCTATTTTGTATCATAATTTAGCGAACTTATTAAAAACAAATTCTATTGAAACATATGCTTTAACACATAATGGTTATTCTAACACAATTAGAGACGGTGAAAAATTTTTACACCATATTAATCGAAGTGGCTTACGCCCTACTATATTAATTGTTTATGAAAGAGAGGCTTATTTCTCAAAATTTGATAAAAGTTTGAGAATTACGTTTGATAAAAACCTAAGGTTTTATGATCACCCAAAGATGGATGGATTGTATATGGATCTTGATCTAGAAAATGCAATGCATAATTATTTTGTATTGGAAATAAAATTTAATAACGGTTATCCAAAGTGGCTTCAAAATATTATAGTAGATTTTAATCTTACAAGAAGATCTGTATCAAAATACGCCATTTGCATAGACTCCTCAAATAAAATAGATCCGACTAGGAAAAATTTTAATTCATCTAATTACTCATTCATTTACGATCAGAATATTGAAGAAGGAATATTTTAGAAATGCTTCAAGATATCCATAATATCTTTAATGTCTCAATCACTTTGCAAGAAGTTGTTGCTAATTTAGTTGTCGGGTTAATTTCAGGAATTAATTATTTCTGTATTTTATAGAAAATCATATAATGGACCTGGTTACCAAGCATCGTTTGTAAATTCCTTAATTCTTCTTGTTCTAATTACTTCAATTGTTATAATGGTTATTGGAAATAATTTAGCTCGGGCTTTTGGGTTAGTTGGCGCAATGTCAATAATAAGATTTAGAACCGCTGTTAAAGAGACTCAGGATATAATGTTTATTTTCTTTGCTTTATCAATAGGAATGGCGGTTGGAGTTGGATTACATGTTATAGCTCTTTTTAGCTCTATTTTTATTGGGATAATTACATATGTCCTATCAAAGTCCAGATTTTCTACTCCAATTAAAAGTGATCTTTTGCTTCAATTTACTTTTAATTCAAATGATAAAGGAAATACGGAGTATAATAATTTGATAGATAACTATTGTAGAAGATCAAAATTGATTAATGCCAAAGCGATTGGAACAGAAGATTTCTTGGAATTATCATATTATGTTGGTTTTAAGGATAAAGATAAAACTACAGAATTTGTGAGAAAATTAAGAAAAGTTGAAGGTATTGTAAATGTAAACCTTTTTTATGATGACGAATATTTTTAATTATTGTCATGTTATCATTATTCTAGTTTAAAGTCTAATCTACTTAATTCGATTATATATCTAAAATATAATTGTGTCCTTTGGGCGGAGTTTGAAAATGAAAAAAAAGAAAAATGAAAAAGTGAGTTTACCAAAAGAAGAACAAAAAGAACTTTCCAAAAAAGATTATGAAAAGGAATTAAGAAAAATTCAGATTGAATTTGTAAAGCTTCAAGAATGGATAAAAGAAAAAAAATTAAAAGTTGTAGTTATCTTCGAAGGACGCGATGCCGCCGGAAAAGGTGGAGTAATAAAGCGAATTACCCAAAGTCTTAATCCAAGAATTTGTAAAGTTGTTGCACTAGGAACACCAACCGAACGAGAAAAAACACAGTGGTATTTTCAAAGATATGTTTCAAATCTACCTGCAGGCGGTGAAATGGTTCTGTTTGATAGAAGCTGGTATAACCGTGCAGGAGTTGAAAAAGTAATGGGGTTTTGTACTGAAGAGGAACATAAAGAATTTTTAAGATCTTGTCCCGAGTTTGAAAGGATGTTGGTACGATCGGGAATAAAAGTAATAAAATATTATTTTTCTGTGAGTGATGAAGAACAGGAAAAAAGATTTCAAGAGCGCATACAGAATAGAACGAAGCGTTGGAAATTGAGCCCAATGGATTTAGAATCACGTTCAAAATGGGTAGAGTACTCAAAAGCGAAAGATGAAATGTTTGCGTACACAGATATTAAACAAGCACAATGGTATGTTGTTAACGCGGATGATAAGAAAAAAGCTAGATTAAATTGTATGAGTCATCTGCTAAGTCTTATAAATTATGAAGATTTAACACCCGAACCGATTAAATTGCCACCAAGACAAAAGGACAAAGGTTATATTAGACCGCCAATTACAGATCAGACTTTTGTGCCGGTAAAATATTAACTTATAGTTTTATTGTTAACCCGACTTTTGTATTAGTATCTAAATCTTTAACACCATCCGGTGGTTTGCTATCATAACGCAAACTAAAATTTAGAGATAGAGCAAGCTTTTCGTTAAAGCCGACACTTATATGATTATCATTTAAAATTCTTGTATCCTTAAAATCATCAAATTTAGGTTGTGCATATACTATTATTGAAAGCCTTGAGTTTTCAGTTAAAGAATTTGAATAGCTTAAATAATTACTCCACCTATGGTTATTTGTTAAGTTAGGATGAATCATATCTGAGGTTAAATCAAGTTTTTCATTTTCATACATATATGAAGTCCCAAAATTCAAATTACTTTCAAGAGTTTTCAAAATATCAAATCTAACTCCTAATCCAGCTAAAGCACGGAAAAGTAATAATTGTTTTCTATTGTAGTTTATTTGGGAATAGAATTCCGGTTGTATTATTCCTTCTGTGGTTTTGATAACTCGAAAATGTAGCAGAGCATTATTAGAATACTCCTTCCCTTTATTCCATCCATATTCGCCTTGTGCAATTAAAAATGATTTGAAAGCTTCTTGGTTATAATTTAATCTGCCATCTATACCAAATTCTTGAACATCGGTATTACCGGTTTTTGCAGAAATATAAAAAGATAGATTTCCTATTAAACCTAATTCTTGATCGGCACTATTATATTTTTCGATATTAACTTGAGCATGAATAGAACTAACAAAAATTAAAATTGTGACAAATAATTTCATAACTTCCTTTTCTGTGAAAATAAATTTTAAACGGTTCACAAAATAATAAAATTTTGTAACAAGCATATTTGATTCGTAAATTTCCCTATATGTAATAGTAAATTAATTTATAAGTAATGGTAGCCTTTAATAACATAGGATAGAGAAGGGAATTGTCTTCAGAAAAAATAAAACAAAAAATTCATGAAGTGATTTTTGAAGCTGATACAAAGGTTGGTAAAATTTTTGATATTATCCTTATGGTTAGCATAATAATTAGTGTAATAGTTGTTATGCTTGATAGTGTTAAATCAATAAGTATCAAATACGGCGAACTATTTTACTTTATTGAATGGATATTTACAGTATTATTCACACTTGAATATTTGTTAAGAATTTATAGTGTTGGTAAACCCTTCAAGTATATTTTTAGTTTTTTTGGTGTAGTTGATTTTCTTGCTATTATTCCTACTTACTTAGGATTATTATTTCCTGGAACAAGATATTTTTCTGTAGTTAGAATTTTGCGTGTGCTAAGGATTTTTAGGGTTTTAAAATTTGTACAATATTTGGGAGAAGCGAATTCCTTGATGTTGGCTTTAAGAGCGAGCAGAAGGAAAATTACAATTTTTATCTTTACTGTGTTAACTCTGGTGGTAATTCTTGGTTCTTTAATGTATATAATTGAAGGTGAAAAACATGGTTTTACAAGTATTCCACGAAGCATTTACTGGGCAATAGTTACTTTAACAACTGTCGGTTATGGAGATATTTCTCCACAAACAAATTTAGGACAAGCGCTCGCCGCTTTCATTATGATTTTAGGTTATGGAATAATTGCAGTTCCAACCGGAATTGTTACCTCTGAAATGTCAAAGACCGGAAATAAAGCAATTAGCACACAAGTTTGTACAGAGTGCAGTAAAGAAGGACATGATATTGATGCAGATTACTGCAAATATTGTGGGGCAAAGATTTAGGAATCCTAAATAATCAAAACCCAACTTTTGTGTTAAGTTGGGTTGTTAAAAATCAAAACCGCTAAGTTTTACCTCAAATAATATTCATTCAAAAAACCTGCGTGATTTCTACTAAAATGACCACATCACTTTATCATCAACATCTTCTTTGTCTCAACAAAACCCTGATGCCGAACTTGATTCGGGATCTCCAGCCGTTAATTGATAAAAGTATACTCCACTCGGATAATTGGATGCATCCCAAGCAACTTCATAAAATACCAGGTTTCTGTTTTTGGTGTAATAGTGTTGCAACTTCTCTTCCAAGAATATCATAGATTTTTAGTGTTACAAAAGTCTCTTCACCTCCGCTCAGAGTGACGAGCATTTGTCATTCCGGACTTGATCCAGAATCTGATGATTTAGATGCTGAAACGAGTTCAGCATGACAGTACGAAGAGGGAATTGAATATTTTATTGTTGTACTTGGATTAAATGGATTTGGATAGTTTTGAGATAGATTAAACTCACTCGGGATAATTTGATTGTCATCTACTGAAGTTGCTTCATCAACTATATTGAATGGTTCTGCATCAACCATTGTAATTTTTCTTAAACTCGTATTAATTGCTGCAATACGGATACCATATTCTCCCAAAGGAGTTTCGGGCAAGTCTCTCCTAACTGTATTATTCGTATAAATTTTATCACCTATACTTTTATCTCCGTAAGTACCATCATCAAACAAGTATGGGAAAAATGGCACCCCTCCATCAGCTGTTAATGCACGGAAGTAAATAGAACCATCTTGGATGGATTGAATTGTAACAAAATTAATTGGATCATTAATATCAGAAATATATGCTTCTATTGTTGCTGTTGAAATTTCATCATTCAACACAAAGTTTGGAGTAAAATTGACCCCATTTATTTTTGGCTCAGAAGCAGCACCATCTGAAAGAATTTCTCCAATCCAGATTTGAGGCGGACTACTTATAGCTAAAAAACAAAACTTATCCCCATTGCCATTAATTGAGGGTAAAGCAGAAGCTGAAAAATCGAAACCGCCTATTCCACGGCTTATACCATCTATGCTCACCAAATCAATATGAGAACCCGAAATCCTATCCACAAATGTTATTGGCAATCTTCCATTTGCGCCGTAAATTATTCCACCTGAACCATTGGCAGAAATTTGTGTCCATTTTGAACTACCTGCTGCCTCAATTCCACCTATTACTTTTACAGGATCGCCAGTGCCAAGAGGTTGATAGTATACATTGATCTCATCATAATTAAGATCGGTATTTAATTCTCTTTTAAAAACAAGGTAAACATCATCATCCATATTTGTAGCGAACGGTTGATATCCGAGTGCATAATCAGATAATTTGTAAAAAGTTGTTCCATACGCAACAATTGCATCGCCTCTCTCAAAATCACCCTCTTCAAATTTAAAACCCCGAATTCCAAAAATTATTCTTGATCCATCTCCATTGATATCGAATCCATCCGTAAATGCTGTATTAAAATTATACTCACTTCCATCTCTGCCGTATATTTGTGTTGAAACATCTAAGTAATTGAATATCTGAGTTAAATTTGTATTATTGGTATTAATGCTCCAAACACCGGAACCTCTGGGATCTCTATCAACATGAAGGAAAAATATTGTTCCTCCGTCTGCAGTAAATCTTGGAGGAAGAGGTATTTCAGGTTCAAGATCAGCCCTAGCAGTATCTGGGTTGGGTAACAACGTGGCAACTTCTTCTATTCCAGTTCCATCTGAATTTGAAACAAAGATCTCCCCAAATCTATCGCACCATAATATTTTTTTACCATCCGAGCTTATATCTATAAAAGGTGCAAATCCAGTTGTTTGGAAGTCATAAACCTGTTTTAACCCTGTGCCATTTGTATTTATTGTAAATACTTTTACATGCTGACCTCCAGTTGCAAAAACAATTTTACTACCATCAGCACTCATTTTCATTTCGTAAATTGAATAGTCTGTTTCAAAACTGCTTATTTGAGAATAATGAACCGCATCAATTACATTGGGTTGCGATAAAGTGCGTTGATTAAAAGAGAAGAGTAAAATTAAAATAGAAAAAAAAGTTGCTTGAAGTTTAGTTTGTGACATATCACACCTCAATATTATGAATTGGATTAAGTAATTTATTCTAACGATTAAATTCGCAATATTGGGCGGATTACCTTGAAAGAAGCACTAGAGATATGCTAGAGAGAATAGTTAGGATTGAGAATCAAAACGTTTCTCCCAAGGAGGAACTAGATTAATAAACGTAAAATATAATACAGCATCAACAATTTAAAGTCAAGTATTTTTTGATCAAATAAAATATATAGAGTCTTATTTTTTTAAAACTCTAAATATGATAGAAATCCACCCACCAATTAAACTTAATCCTCCAAGTGGAGTAATCATTGCAAATGATGATATTCCTGTTAAGGCATAAATGTAGAGCGAGAATGAGAAAAGTATTATTCCAGCCAAAATAAAATAGAAAGAAATTCTTAAATTATATTGTGTGTTTAGTGAAAGAGCAAGTAAAACAACTGAATGTATTAGATGATAGAGAATTCCAGTTTTATAAGTTTCTAAAACCTCAGGAGTAACAATTGATTTTAGTCCATGAGCTCCGAAGGCTCCGAGTGCGACAGCTAAAGCTCCCATAATAGCGGATGTAATAATATAGCTTTTATTCATAGAGGGTTCCTTTTGATTAAACCAAAAGATAATCAATTCTACTGCTGAAATTCAATTTGAGATATCTTATTTTATCTTAATAAAAATTCTGATTTGTGTAAAAAATTGAAAGGGTATTATGGCACTTCAAACAATAAATCCAACAACGGGGGAATTGGTAAAATCATTTATACCATTTTCAAATGAAGAAGTAAATTCAATTATTATTGAAACACATAATGATTTTTTAAGTTGGAGAAATTCGCCTTTTGTTGAACGAAAATTGTTAATGCTAAATGCAGCAAAAATATTGAAGTCGGATAAACAAAGATATGCTGAAATCTTAACTTTAGAGATGGGAAAACCTATATCACAAGCAATTGCCGAAGTTGAGAAATGTGCATGGGTTTGTGAGTATTATGCCGAAAATACAGAAAATATATTGGCAAATGAGGTTATTGAAACAGACGCAACCGAAAGCTATGTTCAGTTTGACCCAATAGGAATAGTACTTGCGGTAATGCCATGGAATTTTCCATTTTGGCAAGTGTTTCGTTTTGCTTCACCGGCATTGATGGCTGGTAATGCTGGATTATTAAAGCATGCTTCCAATGTTTCATTGAGTGCCTTGGCAATTGAAGAAGTATTTCAGAAAGCAGGTTTTCCACAAAACTTATTTAGAACACTTCTTATTAGCTCAAATCAAGTTGAAAAAGTAATTGAAAATCCTAAAATTAAGGCTACTACTTTAACCGGAAGTGAATTTGCTGGAAGTATGGTTGCCTCCCAAAGTGGTAAGCAGTTAAAGAAAAGTGTAATGGAATTAGGCGGAAGTGACCCATTTATTGTTTTAAAAGATGCTGATATTGAATTAGCGGTAAGTACAGCGGTTACAGCTAGATTATTAAACAACGGTCAAAGCTGTATTGCTGCAAAAAGATTTATTGTTGTTGATGAAATTGCTGAAGAATTTGAGAAGCTCTTTGTGAAGAAAATGGAAGCAGTTATCTTGGGCGATCCAATGGATAGCAAAACAGAATTAGGTCCCATTGCAAGAGAAGATTTACTACTAGAATTACACGAGCAAGTGCTTAAATCTGTTGAACTGGGAGCAAAATTATTAACTGGTGGAAATAGAATCGACCGAAAAGGGTATTACTATCCAGCAACAGTTTTAAGTGATGTAAAAAAAGGGATGCTTGCCTATGACCAAGAAATATTCGGTCCGGTAGCAACAATTATAAAAGTTAAAGATGAAGAAGAAGCCATTTTTGTTGCAAATGATACAGAGTTTGGACTTGGGGCTTCATTATGGACAAGTGATTTAGAAAAAGCTAAAAATTTAGCCACTCAGATTGAAGCAGGTTCCGTGTTTATTAATGGAATGGTTAAATCAGATCCGCGTTTACCATTTGGTGGAGTAAAACTATCAGGTTATGGTCGTGAGTTATCACATTATGGAATTAAAGAATTTATAAACATTAAAACTGTTTGGGTGAAATAAGTTAGAGATTATTTCTTGTAACGGCCTCGTATAACCATCAGTTACGGGTTAATATGCGTTAATTTTCGGTTAGGTACTGACTTTAGCAATTCCGAGTGGATTCGGACGTAGTCGAATCCGCCGTAATTGCGGATATCCATTGTTGGTTCCAGTTTTAATTTTTTCATTTGCGGTCTCCACGTAAGGAAAAATTCCGTTATTATCAGAGGGTAAACCCAGCAAATCCATTCGTAAATTGTGTATCTCATAGTATCATTTTCAATGAAATTGAAGTTTGCCAGTTAGATAATTTATTTCTGGAAGTAGTCTGATAAAGACAAAAGCAAACCGCAGACATAACTCCGAATCATAAATTGTTTGTGAAGCTTTACATTTTGATTTCACGGATGCTGTATGATATGCCATAAGAGTTGTGAAAATCCAAATTATCGCAAGAAAACCTAATGATGGAATTGCTCCTGGAAGAGAGTAAGTCGTTGCTAATAAAATAAAAACAGTAATTGCAGAAGTCAAAGAACCAATGATGTATAGTTTACCAGAAAATCTGTGAAACTTAATAAATCGATTCCGAATATATGGAATGAATTGTAGTGGTCCCAAGAATAAGTACAGGATGCGAGCGGTAAAATGAGCCGACCAGCCACCATTTGTAGGGCAACTTTCTCTCTCCAATCTCATCTGGATTATAAAAAACGATACTTTTCTATATCAACAAAATAGTAGTACGCAGATAAAGTCAGAACTACACCCCAAAATAGGATAATTCCAATCAATATTTTTTTTCTTTTGTTCAATTTGTTCCGATTGATGATTTTCTCGAATTGTCGTCAACGGTTTTGTGTATGCTTAGTTGCGTGTTTAAGCAACTAAGATAGCAAATAAAATCCGAATAGAATATTCCGCAGGAATATTCGTAAGCAGACTATAAACTAGCAATTAAATATACACGTTGTTGTACACAGTACTTTTATATCCATTTTCTTATCAATTCATTTAATCCGAGTAAAATTCCATCGTAGTATTTTTCATTTTTAAATTCAGGGATCATATTTTCATCGATTACTTTTTGGCAAAATTCGTCAGACAAATAAAGTTCTTTGGTTTTTTCAGTTGTAGATATTCTAACTTTTCTTATTGATTTGCTCAACACAACAGTAAGTCCATTTCCGTCATTATTATTTCCAACATTCCAATAGTCAGATATTTTAATTGCGTATTCGTCAAAACTCATATTTTCAGGAATAGCATCTATTGTAATTACTGCAATTTCTCTATTCACTTTGTCTTTATAATAAACAAGAGTATTTTCCAAAAGTTTAATTTCTTCTTCGGTGAAAATTTTCGCAAAATCGTTTACGAAGCCAATTTGTTTTGGAAATTCCGACGTTGTTAATTCAGATTTAGGTTTTTCAGTTTGGGTTTCCACATTTGCAGTTTTGCAGGAAACTAAAATCAAAATTAGAATTATTATTGTTTTTCGGAATGTCATTTTCGGTATTGTGCACAACGGGACAAGCTAAGAGGCGTGGCGGTATCCATTCCACTTACCTGTCCGAATTTGATTAAAGTTAATAATTTAAATAAAATTTTCAGCATACAGTTACCCGCCATGACTGCTTAGCGATTGTTGGCTGCTGTTGTTTCTAATCTTTAGTTAAGGGATTTATTAATCATGACTGTTTTATTGTAAATGTCTTTTCATTGATAACCAGTGTATTCATTTATTTCAGTCATAATGTTATTGTAATTATTTCAGGTTACGTGTCTTCAATTCTTTCTGCAATGCCTTATATTGCTTGGGCTTTTTTAAGAATTGGTAAATTAGAAACAAAGGAATCAATATAGTAAAACCCCAAGCATTTGCTACTACACCATAAAGAATGATGCCAATTAAAAAACCGATCAGCAATGCATCTATAATTGGTGTTGGTTTAAAGTTTTGTGCAGTCTGTATCAGTTCTTCGTCTGTTAATTGAGAAAGTTCTTTTTCGTTCATTCGGTCTGATTTATCTTAATGTTTTTTGGGTTGAATTATCTACCATGTATTTTTTAATTGCAGCCAACGCGTGTTGGCGGTAGTGTATTTTATTCAATTTGGACTTTGAGTTTATTTAACAATTCAGGGACATAATCATTAAAGCACTTATATTTATTTCGATTATTGGAATATTCCATAATCAAATCTACAATTTTATCGTTATAAATATATCCTTGTTGTTTTTCACCTTGTATTACCATTTGTGCAAACTCATTATATTGATTTTTAATCAAAAAATAAGCGGTTAAACTCCTGAAGAAATGACTCACATAAAAAAGTAATATTTGATGGGTCCGCCGTAGAATATTTAAATGGAATCTTTGCAATTTGTTCATTGTAATTATCCAAAATCGGATTTAAGAATGTATGACCAATCTCATGAGTTGCACCATAATATATATAATCCTTTGCTGCCATTTTCCCTTCTCTTAGATTAGTTATATCGCTATTCCCAAAAGTTGCATCATTACCAACAACAAATTTTGGTGATAAGAAAAATACACAATTTGATTTATCATTGTTATTAAACCAATATGAGTGAATATCTTTTTCAAGCATACTGATTACAACAGTATAATTGTCTTTTTTTGTTCCCCAAAATGTCTCAAAGTCTTTAACTATTTCTATCTTCGAAATTTCGTTTGCAACCTCGTCAATTTTATTTTGATAATATCCTTGATGATTTTCAACGAAGGTCTCAAAATGGCATATTTTTGCAAATGATTCAACAGCAATATTAAGGCTGTCGAGTATAATTGATTTATTAATCAATGTATTGTGCAATCCAAAATTATCTAATTGTAGAAATTGGACAAACGAAGTATCGTTTTTGAAGTCTTTGTTTCAAAAACAAACCATTAATTGACAAATGAGCATGATAGTTTTGCAATACTTTTTTCACAAACTGAACGGAATTGTCATTTTTATATGAAGCAAAAAAAGTGTTAATGTCAGATTTGTATTTAAAATCAAAATTATTTAGATAATCTGCATTACTCAAGTATGCCATAATATGAAATAATTCAAGTTTCGAATTAATTTGAACATTAATTCCTTTTGATTCCTTTTCGAAAATCTTAAATTCATCTACTTTAGAATATCCAGTAGAGAAAACTAACAAAAATCCAATCGTTACTAATAATTTATTTCTCATAATTCTTAATTTATTTCAGATTGCACGTGTCTTTCTTTACATTACCGCCAACGCATGTTAGCGGTAGTGCATTACTATTCACTCAATAAACTTAACACTAAATTTAAAATGGTCAAAGCATTTATTAAAGCCTTATTTTTCTTCCCACCATTTTTCGTTCTGGTTCATTTCAAATTTATAGATTCCAATAATTTCCCCTTTACCATTTACAATTCCTAAAAAGCCCGAATTCAACGATACAATATTGTCGTTGTAATTACCCATAAGATCTACAATTCCGCTAAAAACATAAACCTGGGTATTCCCCAATGAATCAACATGAATGGTGAACTCGGTACCACGAACACCTAAAACCGCTGTTGGGGTTCTTAATCTTACATTTTTATTTAATTTTGCCTTTAACTGATTTACCAAGATTTCAGCCTCTGCCGAAATTTTCTCTTTCGTCTCTGCAATATTCTCTGTTACTTTATTGTTAACATAATACAAATTGCCCTTTTCAACTTTAGGGATCTGTATTCCATCTTTTTCATTATCAACTAAGACTAAAGATCTTTGACCAATTAGCAAATCTTCCCCGCCTTTTTCAAAAGCATAGTGAATTTTAACGCTACTATTATAATCGGTTGCTATCCTATCGCCAGGAGCTAATTCTAAAGATGAATTTTTATCTAAAAAAATTACCTTTCCATTCGATTTTAATATGGTTACTTTCCCTTTAAACGAAGTGATTTTACAGTTAAAATTAACTGCCGGTTTTGAATCATTTAATCCTTTATAAGTCAAGTTTCCAGAACCCTCTAACGGCTTCTGTTCTTTAAGCATTTTTTCATGTTTTGCATTGGCAATAGAATCGCTTAATTTCTTTTGCTTTGCCAATAATTCAGCCAATTTTTGTTGCTGCATTGTTTCTTCTAAGAGTTTTTGTTGCAGATCTTGCCCTTTTTGTTTTTTAGAATTATTCGAAGCATTCTGGATTATATTCGAAAAGATTTCCAGTGTAATTTGTTGTTCAAAACTTATGGTATTTGAAGAACCCGATTTATTCAATGGTTGAGTTTGACGATGAACGCAAGACGATAAATTTTTTGCATAGCAGTCTTGACAAATGTAAGAGCCAGATGGTGCCTGAATTTGAGCAAATGAAAAATTGGTGGCAAAAAGTGTAAAAATAATAACATAAATCCTTTTTTTGAAAAATCGTTTTGTTTTCATTGTTCCTATTATTTTAAATTTAACTCCCATTCATAAATTTTATCCTGAGCCTTGCGAGCGTCTTCCGAGTTTGGCATGAGCATGATATACTTTTTCATACACATGATAGCATAATCGTATCTTATAATTTCAGATGCCAATAAGCCCATATTGAAATAGCCATCAGGGCGAGAAATAGGGTTTAGTTTCATGGCTTTCTCATAATAAATAAGTGCTTTCAAATATTCTTTCTTTTCCTGAATGCTATTAGCTTGAACAATTAATTTGCGTTGCTCTTCTGATAGTGAAGGTTTTTTAGCTAACGAATTGTATTCTGTGACTGTGACTTGAAATGATAGCACTTCATTTGAGTAATACTCATTTCTTAAAAGGATTTGCAAGTTTTCAAAATCCCTATATAATTTGGTTATCACTAATTCTCTTTTCTCATCATCTAACTTCTGTTTTTTACTTGATGATCCTTCAAAGTAGGGATACCATATTTCAATTTCCGATTTAAAATCTTTGGGATCCGACATGGTGTTAATGATACTTATATGCCTATTGTGAGAGGTGTAAATAACATTTTGTAAATCTATTAAATCGACCGATTTGGTTTCATTTAAAGCTTTAACAACAAGTTGACTATTTACGAAGAATACCGTGTCTACCTGCTTTAAATGATGTTTGTGATTATCATTTACATTCGAAGTGACATATTCTAGATTGTTGTTATTTAATGTGTTTAAAATTTCATTTTTCAATGAATCAATTGTGGTATTTTGTGAAAATGCGGTAAAGGATAATAATACATTAATAATAAAGCTGAAGTTTATAAGTTTTGTTTTCATAATTATTTTTTAGGTTTTATATTCTAATACTTATTGTTTTAAATCATTTTACCTTTTGTCGAAAATCATTCTAGTTGTGTATCCGTCATAACATTGCCGCTAACGGTTAAGGCTATGATTCCGTTGCGTAGAAATTCGGTAGAATTTCATAGTAGGAATCAAGCCAAGTTAAAGTTAATGTTTTTTGGTTAGTTTTAAACAAGCAATGGATTATAGTCATTGTTGTGGCTCGTGCTTTTGGTTATTTAAAGTTCAGAGGTTCGTTTTTTGAATAACAGTGTAATCCTGCACCTTCATGATGTAACGGCATGCAATCAATTTGAACGATTTTTCTATCGGGAAATGCTTTTTCCAAAATAAGCTTTGCTTCTTCATCTTTTCTTTTAAGCTCTTCTGGAAAGCCTTCTTTCCAAAATTTTGCCGAAACAACTATTTTATTGGCAATCACAAAATTCATATATCCCGAAGCCAAATAATACTCAATTGTGTCAGTGGTAACGTTTTCAAACCAAGATTGCTCGTCTTTACTTAAACTTTTATATTCAACCTTATCCACAATTAGAGGACCAACAGGGCAATCTAATTATATTAATAGGTTTGCCATCATGAGTAGTGCTTTGTTTTAAAATTTCATAATTCTCTTCCATTCTGCGATAAGACTCTTTAGATATGGCATTGTCTATGGTATCCGCCTCACTTACTTTAGCCAATAGTACTGTTGAAGGATTTACAAATCGACAAAATTCATCGATATGCCCGCCGGTTCCAATGCCATATATTCCGTTGTCTAGTTTTCGCCATTCTTCTTCTAAACATCCCTTTTTTAACCAAATAATTTTATTAACACCCAAAACTCTCTTGTAATCGTTTTCTATTTGTTCTTTAGTTAAGGTTTTGTTTCTATCTAGTTCAACAGATTCAACAAGTAGCATAGTTCCTTCACCATTTGTTTGCCAAGCGCCTCCTTCAGAAAACAATGTTGATGGAATAATAGGTAGATTCATTTGTTTCCCAACATTTTTATCAAGATTACCAGAGAGTGGAAACCCTTGTTGGTACTGAAAGTCTACAACAGCCAGCTCTCCTTCACCATTCCGGACAAAAACAGGGCCAGGGTCTTGAATAGCACCTATAGGTAATTCGTTATAAAATAATTCAACTCTCGAAGTATCAATAGATGAGTTTATTAGAACATCATAAATTCTGGATTGCAATTGTTCTCTATTGTAATTTAGATGCTCACTATATACAATCTTAACTTTGGTGTAAGAGTGAATCTCCTTTATGGCCTCTAAAATTGGAAGATATAGAGCTTCACCATTTAGCCAATTTGATTCCAACCAACTAAACCAAATATATTCTTGTTCGTCAAATTCTGCAGCGACTTTAAATTTATCATTGTCTTGCGATGAACATCCAATAATGATTAAAAGAATAAAAAGCCTAATAGTTTTCATAATCTAAATCTTTTGAGCGCATGTGCCACAACGGTATCGTGTATGAGCAGTAGCGGATTTTAAGAACTGCCTGTTCCGTTAAGCACAAAGATAGCTAAAAGCGATAACTTTCGATTTGGCACAGAAACCGCTATTGCTTATACACAATGTTAGCGGGTCGTTGTTTTTTAGTTCGTTAAGTTGTTTTCTGTCCAATTTAACTTTCTTGAATTCTATTGTGCTACCTGTTTTTAAATGTTGCTTTAAAAGTTCCATTGGGTTGCACCGAAGTAAATCCTTTGGGCTTATCTCCGTCCATTTGGAAAGTAACTTTATACCCTTGTTTTCCCTTTACCGTAAAAATTTGTTCAGATTGAAATTCAAACTCATCATCTACTTGCCCTGGAACTTTTGCAAAAAGTTTGGCATCTCGAATTTCTAATACTATCGAAATGTTATAGATTTCTAAAACATAAACGCCTATATATTTTTGTAAATCAAAGGTTGCAGAGTTCATTGTTTCTTTGGTAGTTAAAGCGTCTAACTTTCTTTGAGTTTCCGCATTATCCTTAATTTGCAATGATTTTTGATAAATTGTAATGGCATTTACGGTGTCTTTTTGTGCTAAATAAAAGTCCGCATACGAATCATAAACATTACTGCTTTCGGGATACCATTCAATGTTTAGTTCGAATAATGCTTTTGCTTTATTGTAATACTCTTTACCCAATGCATCATAAGCAAAATAGTTGATGAGTGCTTCTGGTGCAGTATTCTTATAGCCAATTTTTTCAGATACATTTTCATAGTGAGTCTTTAATTTTAAAGCAATTAAGTCAGTTGAGTCCGTAAAGTCTTTTTCGGTTGCATCTAAAAGATAATAATCAAAAATAAAACGCAACCCATCATATTCACTTATTAGTGGCACAGTATTATGACTTTCTTTTTCGTAATATTTTGAGCAATAGAGTAACCCATTAGTATTAGAATTCAAAAATTCATCCAACTTAAAAATGGAACGAATATGTTGGGTT
The DNA here is from genome assembly GCA_963704835.1 of uncultured Ignavibacteriales bacterium. Taxonomy (GTDB): domain Bacteria; phylum Bacteroidota; class Ignavibacteria; order Ignavibacteriales; family Melioribacteraceae. The sequence goes on from CAVPHW010000001.1 coordinate 350,308, forward strand.
TCAAAAGACTTGTCATTTTTGAGTTGTGAAAGTTCCACTCCCTTGGGAAGGGTATTAGCTGTTCCTATAAAAAGTCGTTTGCCATTCATATTTTGTTTTGGAAGTTTAGCAATAGTACTGATTAAATACTTTTCGTTGTCGTACCACATACTTGGGTCAATAGCGATGTGGGCATTAAATAGTTTAGGAAAATTAGTGAGAATATCAATAACTGTAAGTCCGCCTAATGAATGACCAACCAACATTTTATATGGTGCAGTTTTATAATTCGTGTCTATGTGTGGTATTAATTCGGTTGCCAGAAAGTCTATAAAGGGATTTGGTTTGTCTAAATCATTAGATGGAACAAAATCTCTTATTCTATTTGTGTTTTCAATGGCAACCACAATCATTTCAGGCAACGTGCCATTTCCGTTGGCTTGACTATGTTGTTGAATAATACCAACCGTCGAATAGAAATGTGCACTACCATCTAATAAGTACAAGACAGGGTATCGCTTGTCAAGGTCTGGATTTTGAGAAGTAAAGTTTGGCGTATAAACCCAAAGTGTCCTGTTTTCATTTAAAACTTTGGAAGTAATGACTTCCTTTTTGCCAATGGTAATATTTTCGTCATTCTGTGCTTTTAAGCAAAATGAGAACAGTAATAAAGCGAATGTTATAAATATTGTTTTCATAATTGTTTTAATTTTCGGTTTCTTCAATATATTCAAGAATGTCAGCAGGCTGGCAGTCCAAAACTTTACAAATGGCTTCTAAAGTGCTAAAGCGTATGGCCTTTGCTTTCCCTGTTTTTAAAATGGAAAGATTTGAAAGAGTTAGCCCTACTTTTTCTGATAGCTCATTAAGCGACATTTTTCGCTTTGCCATCATCACATCAAGGTTTACAATTATTGGCATAGCTTATACGGTTAAGTCGTTTTCGTTCTGAATGTCTACTCCTTTTTTGAAAATAGTGGCAATAATATACACCACAGCTCCCATTACAATAAAGGCTTGACTGTCTACCCAAAATTGGTTTAAACTATCGGTGGCATAACCGTAATGAATTAAACTTTTAGCTATCTGTCTGGCAATGTAACTAAACAGTCCTATTGAAAGGGTATAATAACTAATTTGCAAAATTTGCTTCGAAACAAAAGTATTGAATGGTTTTGATAAATCCATTTTGTGCATTAGCCTGATAACTATATAAAATAGGATAAGCTTTTAAAATTGAAATGGATAGAATAAAGCAATAAATTCCGAAAAAAGCCAATTTGCTATCATTATACATTTCAGTTAAGTCCAATTTTTGATAAAGATTTTGGACAAATTCAGGATTGTACAGACTGAAAAAGAAATTTACTATTAAGCCTCCTGCTTCAATGGACAAGCCGACAAAAATGAGCCAAGCCACAATATATAGGGCCCAAAATACGAAGTTGTTTGTTTTTGACATAATTGTTAAAATTTAAAAATGATGTCACAAAGATAAAAAATATTTGTTGATAAACAACAAATATTTATTGAAGTGTAAAAAATATTTACCGAACTACTTTACTTAACTATTGTAATTAATTGATTGTCTGATATTTAATTTTAGTTTGTAAGTCCGAAAAAAATGTTTCGTTTGGGACAGGTCTTTTTAGAAGTAGTTGTTTTTCTCCAATGCCCGCTAACGGTCGAGTGTATGAAGTTAATTTACGGATTTGAAACACAAAATATTGATATTATTGAGTAAGTATATAGAAGCGACCTACCAAAAGGCAGTTGAGGAAAATAAAAAATTGATAGCCGACATTAAATTATTAGTAGAAGACGGATTGCCTTCTGCGGAAAAGATACTATGTATTGCTAAATGGCGAGAAAAATTCAAAAACAAAAGAGTTTAATTCTATTATGAAGCAAGCAGCAAGGCAATACATTAAAACCATGCGGATGAACTGCCAGACTTTTTAACCAAAGGCGTAGTAAATTAATTGGTTATACACATTGTTGTGGTGGCGAAGCGAACGTTTTAATGCACCACAACTTATTAATTCCCGCAATGATACCAATTAAATATTATTTTTGTTAGTTTACTGCGGGTAGTCTTTTAATTAAAGGTCTATACGTATGAATGACAAAAATATGCTACTATTTCGGGAAGTCCTTTCTTTAAGAAATTATGCAAATCAAACCATAAATACATACTTAAAAGGTGTTTCTAATTTTTTTAGCTTTTCCAATTCAAAAAACCTTTCTCAAGATGAACTTTACAATTATGCGGTCTATCTAAGCAATAAAAAACTTTCATACAGTCACATTAAAAATTCTGTTATGGCGGTAAAACTGTTTTCCGAGTTAATTTTAGGTAAAAAACTTCACAGTAATTTTTTATCAAAATATAGAAGGGAAAGAAAACTGCCCGATGTTCTTAGTATTGATGAAGTTAAGCAAATATTAAATAAAATTGAAAACCTTAAACATAGAACAATAATATCTTTAATATATTCTTGTGGTTTAAGAATTAGTGAAGCAATAAATTTAAAAGTAGGTGATATTGATTCGAAAAGAATGGTTGTTAAAATTGTTCAGTCAAAAGGGAACAAAGATCGTTACATTCCATTATCAGAAAAAATGCTTCTTTTGTTGAGGGAATATTACAAAGAGTTTAAACCAAATAATTTTCTTTTTAGAGGGCAAGTAAAAGAAATTTATTCCGCCAGAAGTATACAAGCAATTTTAAAAACCACACTTGCTAAAACAAATATTAAAAAGAAAATTACAGTTCATTCATTGCGCCATTCTTATGCAACACATCTACTTGAGCAAGGAACAGATATTTCTTTGATACAAAAAATTTTAGGTCATAAAAACATAAATACAACTTTGCTTTATACCCAAATTAGCAAATCGCAGTTAGCAAATATTGCAAATCCTTTTGATAAATTTTAGTAAAATATCGTTGTAAGTTTTCCGGTTTTGGAAGAGAATATTCTCATTATGGAATAAAAGAATTTGTAAAGATTAAAACTGTTTGGGTAAAATAAGTTAGAGATAATTTCTTGAAATGTTCAGGTATTGTTGTGTACGGGTTTAACTAAAATATTGATAGTTGAGATTCTGTTGTAAACTCCTCAAGAAATCTCATTCCTTTATATGAATTTCCTTTTTTATTCAATCTTGGACTCCAAACAGCAATAGCATATTTATTTGGATGAATTGCTATAATTCCTCCACCAACTCCACTTTTCCCAGGAAGCCCAACCTTAAAAGAGAATTCTCCAGATTCGTCATAAAATCCACAAGTTTGCATTAGTGCATTTATCCTTTTTGATTGACTTTTGGTTAGTATCATATGGTTATCAATCATTGAAGAACCATTGTTTGCTAAAAATAAGAATAAGTCAGAAAGTGATTTACAATTCATTTCAAGAGAACAAAGGTCAAAATAGAAATCAAGCACATCAGAAGGGTCATTTTGGATATTACCAAATGATTTAATGAAATTACATAAGGCTATATTTCTAAATCCTACTTTTTTTTCTGATTTAGCTATTTTATCTGAATAATTTATTTCTGAATTGTTAGATATACTTCTAACAAAAGTTAAAAAATCTTCTTTTGGTTTTTCTAAATTGCTAAGAAGAATATCCGAAATCACAATTGCTCCAGCATTTATAAATGGATTTCTGGGTATACCATTATCTGATTCAAGTTGAACCAGAGAATTAAATGCAGTTCCAGATGGTTCTACTCCAACTCTTTCCCATATCTTCTTATCAAGAATACGGTATGCCATGCAAAGTGAAAGTACTTTTGAGATGCTCTGAATCGAAAATTTATCATAGCAATTCCCAATTCCGAAATTACTGTGGTTAATTGTTGATATATGTACTCCAAAATTTTCTGGATCCACATTAGCTAATTCAGGAATGTACGATGCTAATTCTCCTTCATCATCTATATTTTTAATTTTTTGGTAAATCTCTTGAATTATTTCTTTATGGTTCACTATTATCCATTCTAGTTCTATAAAACTTATTTTTTTTCACAATAAAAATTAAAGATTATTACTATTAGTTTACTGCGAATAGTTTCTTAAAAATTAACTTTGTGCTTATAAGATAGATAAATTAAACTATTGCGCGAAGTTCTTTGCCTAAATAAAATAAACAGCTATCCACAAATCTTAGTAATTGTGGGGGATTAGGTTTCCGGTTTTGGCAGAGAGCTTTCTCATTACGGAACAAAAAAGTTTGTAAATATTAAAACTAGTTGGGTGAAGTAAGCAACTTACAAAAGTTCAGTATAAAAGAAGTTCTTATAAATTGTTAAGAACTTTTTATATTTCTCAAAATTTTTACAATTCGACTATTTATGATTTCTGACAAGTTCCAATTGTACAGTTTAGGATCGGTTGTACTGTAGAACTCAATAATAACAGCATCAAGGTCTTTGTGATATTTTGCGAAACTCTGGTATCCCGGAACCCAACCGCTATGTTCATACTCATAAATGGAGGAATAAATTTCTTGTTCACCTTCATCGAACAATGAGCCATCATTAAGTGCCCTTAGGAAGTTACCCACGTCTTCTGCGGTAGCTATCATGCCATGTTCATCTGCCTTTAAATCAAAGGGATGCCCTACATGATAGCCACTCATCACATTGTCTAAATTCACTTCCCTCAGCGAACTGAATGTATTGTTAAGATTTAGCGGCATTAAAATTTCTTCCTGAATGAATTGAAAGTTTCCATAACCCAGTACATCATCCATTATTTTATTGATTAAAAGGTAATTCGTATTACAATATTCGTAGTCTTCACCGGGTTCAAAGTTGGCCGGTTTGTCCAGAATCAATGCAAGACCTTCTTCATATGTTTCTGTTGGAGCTGCCCAAAAATTTGGAGCGTCCGTAAAATTGGGAATGCCACTTTTATGCTGTATCATCAACCTCAAGGTAATTTTTTCAGCGTTCTCAATTCTTCCCACAAGTTCCGGTAAATAATCAGCGATTGTTTTATCCAAAGAAAGACGTTCATTACTTACCAATTTTGTGACAGCCACTGCATCATATAGCTTGCTGATACTGGCAATTTTGAATAAGGCATGAGGATTGGCTGGGACTTTGGATTCTCGATCGTGCCAGCCGGAAGCAAAATACTGAGGTGGTTTACCAGCTTGGTCTACATAAACAATCATTCCGTCAAATCCATGATCAATTGCTTCATCTAATTGTTCTTGAATTGTATCCGGCAGCGGTAATATCCAAGCCCATACTAATAACCATGGCACGAAGAACATGGAGACGATAGTACCAACTAGCAAGGCGATTCTGAGTATTAGTTTTGTTTGTTTCTTTGTCATAATGCTAAATTATTTTAAGACAATGCATATTTCTTAAATTACTCCTAAATATTAAACTAGATTGGGATAGGCGAATTAATTGTAAAGCTTCTTATCATACTTCTTTCATTTTATTTACCGCGCAAAATTTTCTCCATTTTACGACCCTTTGCCAATTCATCCACTAGCTTATCCAAATACCTTACTTTTTGCGTTAATGGATTTTCGATTTCTTCTATCCGATAGCCGCATATTACTCCTGTAATGAGGTTAGCATTAAGGTTTAATTTTGCTTCCTGAAAGAATGATTCAAATGTTACTTTCTCATCAATTAGTTGTTGTAGTTTATTTTCATTAAAACCGGTCAACCACTCAATCACTTGGTGCAACTCTTCTTTCGTTCTGCCTTTCTTTTCGACTTTTGTGATATAATGCGGATAAACTTCGGCAAATGTCAATTTTGCTATGCGTTCATTGTGTTCGGGTGTTGTTTTCATATTCTTTATTCTAAATTTTATTCAATCAATTTCATTTGTTGTCGTATATTGATACCAGCGGTATCAGCTATACGTAGTAAGGGATTAGAAGCACTTCACTTTCCGTTTAGCTGTATGCAGGCTTTTTATTTGTTTTCATTATAGAGTAAATTGAACTTTTGTCTGTCTGGGTCAGCAAAAACGCAAACAAAAAATCCATTTTCATCATAAATTTTTTTTGTTATTATTAGAGTCAAAGTGGATTTTTCCACCTGCTTTTTAATTTGTTCAACCTATTTGTCATACTCGGCTTTTGTGTCTGCTGATAGCGAGAACATAATTTCATTTCCTTTACTCAAATCGGAGAGTTCTCCTTCTAAACTTTCTTTTAATTTGTCTTTTTTGAAAAAGTGAATAATAAAATTGTTGTCACTATAAAAGAAGCTGACTAAATCTTCATTAGGCTCTCCGTTTAATTTAAATCCTAATTCTTGATAAAATTTTTGAGTTCTCTCCACACTTTCCACACCAAAATTGGCCCAAATCATCTTTGTCTTCATATTATTTATTTTTTGTTTTTAGTCTGCGTACAACTTATTATTTCTCGCAATAATACAAAATTAAATAGTTTGTTACAAAATTTGCATTATATCATAACGAGATAAAAATCATAAATACTTAATATACTTTGTAAAAATTATCTGAATACAGAAGAGAAAATTCATATGAAAGAACAAAAGAATTTGTAAACATTAAAACTGTTTTGGTAAAATAATTATTTCATAATTTTGTTTGGATGCAGTTTACTTTACCATCTGTTTTAGTTGCGTATAAGAAAATCCTTTGTTGCTATCCCCAATAACAATCACTTTAATTTCATTCTCGTTTATTTTTTTGTATTGTATTTTTTTCGGGAAATCATGTTCAAGGTTTTCAAATGATAAAAATTCTTTTATATCACTATTCAAAGTAAAGGGAATAGTTCTTCCTTCGTTTTGGTCTGGAACTGTAGCTTCATAAATTATTTTATTCTCAATTATTTTTATAGAAAGGGTTTCATTAATTTCTTTTTGATCATTGCTGAACTTATACACATATCCAATTAATTCTTTATTCTCGGTTTTTTCCCAGACTTCATACTGTTCCTTGTTTTCTACTTTCCAAGTTCCGATCATAAATTCTATTCTTGATGTTTTATTTTCTTTACATGAAACTAAAAGGCATAATAAAAATATTGATATTAGTGTTTTCATATTTTTCTAAAAATATTAGTTAATGCAATCGTGTTTATGGCATTCATTACTTTTGGAAGTAGCCTTTAACACCTTGCAGTTTTCCTTTTTATGCCAACTCTTCCTTTATCAATTACCTTTTGAATATAGTCATTTGCAAGAGGAACCTTACAAGCTGTTCCTTCCATCTCGACCTCTACTTCGCCAATCTTTTTTGCTACTTCTTTAGATTTTTTTGTTAATTCTTTTACATACGATCCAACCGATATTACGAATCCATTCATTGTATATTTAACTCTATTTTTTGCGCTGTGAATTTCATTTTCAACCTTATCAAGTAATTTTATGTAAGCATCAATGTCTAAATTTTCATCTAGGTTTACTGCAGAATAATAAGCTAATGTTGACCATCCAGCTGAAGCTATTCTTTCCTCTTTAGAGTTTATCCACTTTAAGCCCAATTCGAATCCATATTTTGTTTCTGCAGCTACCCATGGAACAGTATATTCACTTAAGTAATGCCAATAAGCTTTTTTTACCCAATCTTCAAGTTGGTTTTTAGTAATACTTTTTTCATCAGCCATTAAACCTGCTAAGTACATTGCGTCAGTATTCCCAGTCTTATAGAGTTCTAATGAAAGCTCATGATTCTTCTTTGTCTTTTTAAGTATTTTCTTAAGATCTGCTACTTTTACTCCCCAAAAGGGTTCTTTTGCTCCATGTTTCATGAGCGTTTGTTTAGTTCTTTCATCTCCATATTTTTCTAGCTGGATAAGCACTTCTTCTAGTGTATTCATATTTTTTCCTTTTCATCAAAATTTACGGTTGTTATAAACTATAAAATAATAATAATCACATTATTTTTATATAAATATAGAAAGGAAAGAAAACTTCCCCAAGTTTCTTAGTTTTGGATAAGTTAAGCAAATATTGCAAATCCTTTTGATAAATTTTAGTAAAATTGTGTAATATATTTTGGAGGATAAATGACATCAAAAGTAGCTGTAGAAAACTTTCTTAAATGTAAAAACATTGCAGTTGTCGGTGTTTCTAGAAAGCCCAATAAATTTGGAAATGTTATTTACAAAGAGTTAAAGAAAAAAGGGTTAAATGTTTATGCTGTTAATCCCAAATTGGAAGATATTGAAGGCAATAAATGCTACAAAAATTTAAGAGAACTAAAAGGAATAATTGATGGGGTTGTAAATGTGGTTTCACCAGCTCAAACAGAAATCGTTGTAAGAGAAGTTAATGAAATTGGGGTGAAAAATATTTGGATGCAGCAGGGAAGTGAATCTGATGAAGCAATAAAATTTTGTATAGAAAATGGTATTAATGAAGTTCATAAAGAATGTATTTTGATGTTTGCAGAACCAGTAAAAACATTTCATAGTTTTCATAGGTGGATTTGGAAGGTGATGGGTAAGTTGCCAAGTTAATTATTGATGCTAGATACTTGTTTCTGGATACTGGATAAAAACAAAAAATATAGAAAGAAACTTGATGAGTTATAAAAACTTGGAGATATGGAAAAGGTCAAGGGAGTTGGTAATTGATATCCATAAAATGACTTTAGAAGAACTTCCGAAGTTTGAAATGTACGAGGTGGGAAGCCAGATTAGGCGGTCTTCAAAATCGATAAAATCAAATATAGTAGAAGGCTATGGAAGACGAAATTATAAACAAGACTTTCTTAGATTTCTTTCGTTTTCAATATCTTCAAATGACGAAACAATAGATCATTTAGAAACTTTATTTGAAACTAAATCTTTAAATAACGAAAAATCTTATAGTGATTTATATGATCGATTAACTATTCTAGGGAAGATGTTAATAAATTTATTCAAGCAGTTGAAAAGGAACATGAGAGTGTAAAATGAGAACAAATAAGATTCAACATCCAAATTCTAGTAACCCGAAACCAGTATCTAGATGTTCTTGGTGTGGAATTGATCCAATTTATGTTAATTATCATGATGAAGAGTGGGGAATTCCCGTTCATGATGATCAGAAATTATTTGAGATGTTAATTCTTGAAGGAGCCCAAGCCGGACTTAGCTGGATAACAGTTCTAAAGAAAAGAGAAAACTATAGAAAAGGATTTGACAATTTTGATGCTGTAAAAATTTCTAAATACACTGAAAAGAAAGTTGTGAAACTATTGGAGAATCCGGGAATAATTAGAAATAGATTGAAAATCAATTCTACAATCGGTAATGCAAAAGCATATCTCAAAGTTCAAAAAGAGTTTGGAAGCTTCGATAAATATATTTGGCAATTTGTTAATTACAAACCAATTGTTAATAAATTTAAAAACATGAAAGATTTACCTTCAAAAACAAAAATTTCTGATATGATGAGCAAAGACTTAAAGAAACGCGGATTTAAGTTTGTTGGGTTCAACAATTTGTTATGCATTTATGCAAGCTGTTGGAATGGTTAATGATCATGTAGAGTGATTGTTATAGGTATAAAGAATTAACAAAAATTATTCATTAGTTATAGAAAATCATTCAATCGTTTTTTCAATTAATTTTTATAATTCTTTACCTATTAAATAAACTGTATATACAATAAACACTAAAAGTAAAACCCCGGCTTCCCATCTATCTAACTTTTTCTTTTCTCCTGTAAACATTGCAACAAACAAAAAGATTGTTCCTCCTAAAAGCAGAACAATCTCCAGATTAAAAGCTTGATTAAATTTGATAGGGTTTATAAGAGAGCTTACGGATAAGAATTAGAAAGATGTTAAAAATATTCGATCCAATAATATTCCCAATAGCAATATCACTATTTTTCTTAAATGCTGCAACAACTGATGTTACCAACTCAGGCAATGATGTGCCCGCCGCAACTATTGTTAGACCAATAATTTTTTCACTTATGCCTAAAATTGTTGCAACTGCAATTGCATTATCAACGACTAATTTGCCACCAATTACTAGATCCAGCCAATCCCAAAATAATCAATCCAAAAATTTTAAAATTGGGAAGGTGTTTTACAGACAAATCTGATTTGGGCGTTTCTATTTTAAGCTGTTTGTAAACGTAAAATAGGAAAGAACAAAACAAAAATAATAGAATTATTCCGTCTAATCTTGTAAGAACAGTCTCCTGTTGCAGAAAGAAACCGTTGGCAAGTACCAATAAAAGTAGAGCAGCAAAAAATGAAATTGGTATTTCTTTCCATACAGTGCTCGACTGAACAGCTATAGGATAAATAAGGCCAACAATTCCAAGTATCAAGAAAAGGTTGAAGTTATTACTTCCAATAACATTGCCAAAAATTATATCCGAATGATTTTCAAAAGAGGCAATTGAGTTTACAACTAATTCTGGAGCAGATGTTCCGAATGCAACAATTGTTAATCCAATTGCCAAATCTGAAACATTATTTTTTTTTGCAAGAGCAGCAGCACCATCCACCATCCAATCGGCACCTTTTATTAACAAAAGAAATCCAAAAATAATTAGTATGCTTGAGATTATCATATATCGCTTATTTCCTTTTTAGGCTGAATTTCTGCTAGCATTTATATTACCGTAAAGCGAGCGTTTAACAATTTTTTCATAACTCTGTTTAAAAGCAGATTCTTCTTCAATTTTTTGCAATGCCGATTGCTGAATAACTAATAATGGCAATACAATTTTCTCTCTTATTTCAATTGAGCTTCTTGAAATTGGCTCTTCTTCCATTAAGAAAGTATAACCAGAAATAAGTAAAACCATTTCTTTTGATAACTTATATTCTTCAAATAATAGCTGCCAAAATTCGCTAAACTGATTATCGTTATTTATATAGTTTGTTAAATCAAAATTGCATTTCTTTAATGACATCATACTATTAAGAATTAGTGCTTTGAAGAAAGGAACTTCAGCAAACAATTTTTGTAAGTCATTTGTTTTTCCGTCTTCAATTAATTCTTTTATGGCAGTTCCAATGCCAAAATAACCTGGAACATTTTGTTTTAATTGGCTCCAAGATCCAACAAATGGAATTGCTCGTAAATCTTTTAATTCTAGTTTCTTGCTATCGCCCCGTTTAGTTGGTCGGCTGCCAATATTAGTTTCACCATAATATTTAAGCGTACTTTTATTTTCTAAATATGGAATAAACTTTTCGTGATTCTTTAGAGCATTGTATTTTTCAAAACTTATTTTTGCCAACTGCTCAATAATTTGTCTGGAGTTTTCACTAATTACATTTTCTTTTTCAAGCAAACTGTGTGATAGGCCAGCTGTAAGTAATTGTTCGCAATTATGAACGAAGTGCAACTTAGTACCGTATTTACTTGTAATAGTTTGTCCTTGTATAGTTATTTGAATTGCATGATTAGCAATCTTTTCACTTTGAGATGCATAAAACCTATGAGTTTTACCACCACCACGCGCTGGCGGGCCACCTCTTCCATCAAAGAAAATGGCTTTAATATTATGTTCATTACAAACAGAAGTTAAATTTTCTTTTGTTTTAAAAATTGACCAATTAGCTTGTAGATAACCGCCATCTTTTGTTCCATCTGAAAATCCTAGCATAATAGTTTGAAAACTATTCCGTTCATTGATGTGATTCCGATATTCAGGTAATTCAAAAAGATCAGTCATTATTGTTTCAGAGTTTGCCATTCCTTCTATCGATTCGAAAAGAGGAATAATATCCATCGGTATTGAAGTGTTTTGCCAACCGCACCATTTTAATAAGGCGTAAACAAATAATACTGAAAAAACATCCTCTGAATTACTTATAATATATCTGTTACAACCTTCTTCACCATTATTCTTTTGTATTATTTTTAATTGGGCAATAGTTTCGATTGTATCTTTAATAATATTCTCATCAAAATCATCAGGATTGACTTGAATTATTTTTGTTGTTAAAATAGCAATTAGTTCTTCCTTGGTTAATTCCTCTAAACTATTTTTAATTAATTTTTCTTTTTTTAGTATTTCTTCAATAGTTTGTTTGTGTACGGTGTGGTTTTGTCTAATATCAAGAGCAGCAAAATGTGTTTTGAATATTTTAACTTTATCAATAATTATTTCTAGTTCATCTAAATATAGACTGTTATAATCGCTAATAAGCAATTCTTTTATTTTATTTAAGGGGTTAATTATTTCCTCGAAATTCAATGTTTTAGACTTATCAATCATTGTTTCATAAAGCTTATTTTTTAAATCAACCACTTCATATTCAACTTTTCTGAAAGTTATTTTGTGTTCGAGGTCTTTAATATCATTGTAATAACATTTCATTAGACTTATTCGGAGATCATCAGAAACATCTAAAGTTGTTTTGGCAGTAACAAAAGGATTACCATCTCTATCGCCGCCAGGCCAAAAGCCAAACTGGATAATTTTAGGGTTATCAAAAGGAAGACTTTCCACATTTTCTTTTATGTATGAATACAGCTCGCTTACTCCGTTGTAATAGACTGTCCGAAGGAAATAAATAACATTTTTTGCTTCATCATACGGAGTTGGTTTTTTAGAATTGATAAGTGACGTTAATCCAAGTTGCTGCAATGTCAAATCAATTTCATTTATATTATTTTCCGCAAGAAGTAACCTTAGCTTGGCAATAATATCAAGAACAGATGGTGGATAAAATTGGGTTGGGTGAGCTGTAAAAACTATGCGAGTACTAAAGCTGGAAAGCTTATTTAAAAACTTATCCAAATTATTTTTACTACTTGCTAAATGAATATAATCTTTAAAAGATAAATTGTTTTCAAGATTTACTAATTTCTTAAAACCCGAATCTTCAACACTATCATAAAGCACAACTTGACGCTCAACATACTGTATAACTCTAAACATAAAATCAATTTTTTCTTCTTCTGATTTTATTTGTGTGTGAGCATCGAAAAAAGCATCCATAATTTCAATTGGTACTTGCCCTGCCTTTAACCCATCATCACAAACTTTGTGTAGTAATGGAATTAGCATTCCTATGTTGCTAACATTTGAATAAGGAAGATTCAGAAATAAACTATTATAAACATCAAATTTATTCTTTACTTCTTTGTCAAACTCTTTTTCAATAGTGCTATTTTTCATAAATAGGATCTTTCTAAAGTTTTTTAAAATATGAATATTATTTGCACAATAATAGGGATAAAAATTTAATTTAATTTGTGAAGTGCAAATTATAAATTTAATGGTGATAAGTATTTTATTTGCAATTCACTATTGGACTATTTCATTTCTGTAACCGATACCAGTAAATAATTTATACATTCTTCTAGCAAAGCAATTGAATGATTAAATATATAAATCGAATATAAACGATGACTAGTTTACTTGCGGAAGAAAATTTTAATTATCTTTTTCAAAAAAATAGAAATCAGCAATCGAAGTTGTAGACCCTTTCCCTTTTTTATATGGGAACTTATTTGGAATATGTTTTACCATTTTAAATTCACTTCTATTCTCTTTAATCCAATTTGTAAATTTTCTTGATTTTACATGAGGTCCATTATATGTTGTTTCTTCGCTATCGATAGAATAAATTATCACATATTTTTTAGTCATTTCAAATAATTGATTCATATAGGCATTGAATGTTTCATCCTCAACAAGATGATAAAGAACATCCAGACTTAACAATAAATCTGCTTTTTGATTTGAGATTTGATTCATATGAAAAAATTGCTTGCTATTATCTTCTTTGAATTTTGCGTTACATGTTTCTATTGCAGTAGAACTTATATCAAATCCAATATAGGAAGGATAATTACAGTATTTCAATTGATTTCCATCACCACATCCAAGCTCTATAACAGTAGTAATATTATTCTCTAATACAAATTCATTAAGAATATCACCTTTAAATTCGGCAAGGTTGTTATAAGATCCTGCTCCGGAATCACCACCAACTTTATAACGATTTACCCAATATTCTTCGGTTGTCGTAAATTCAATTCGTGGGAGTAATTTTCTTTTTACTAAAACTACAATTCTATTTAAGAAAGGTAATTTGTTCAATAATTGATTCATAGATTCGGTTCATTAATAATTTATTACTAATCGAATAATAACAATTTAATTCAACAATATCTTAGTGTATGGTTTCAATTAAATAACACAGATTAAAATTAAGATCTAATGAAAAATATTTGTTTAAGATAGAAACTACACAAAAAATCATTCCATTAGTCTTTGATATAAAGTAATTTATTATTTATTATAGAAACATGAAATTAGGTTTGGTACGGCACTTTAAGGTTATTACTGATGAGAAAAAGTATCTTTCTCCGAATGAGTTTGCAGAAGCAATGAAAAGATACGATGTGGCACCTGTTCAGCCAAATGGAATAAATATTAATTCTGCTGAATGGGATATTTGTTTCTGTAGTACACTTCCACGTGCAATTACCACTGCAGAAACAATTTATGATAAGACAATTATTAAAACAGAATTAGCTGTTGAAGTACCAATCGCTCCATTTACAAAAGTGAATATGAAATTACCATTGTCATTCTGGCATATTGGTGCAAGAATGGCTTGGTATAGGTCATGCAAATCTCAAAAAGAAAATATTGAAGGGACAAGAGAAAGAATTAATAACTTTTATAAGTTGATTAAAAATTCTGGCTATAGTAATATTTTAATTGTTGCACACGGATATTTTTTACACATGTTTTATCAAGAGATGAAGAAAAAGGGTTTTAGTGGTGAAGTAGACTTAAATATACACAATGGAACTCTATATACAATAGAGAATTAGGAAACTAAAAGATTAAGTGACATCTAAAATTTTATAAACTTTCCCCCGAAAATTAATTTCATCATTTACTTCTTTATTAAAAAGTTCTTGTCCTATTGGTGAAGATAATGAGATTGCAATAAAATCAACTTCATCAACATTCAATTTACCTGCACTTATTGAAATAAAAAAATTACCATTGTTTGTAAACACCAAACTCCCAGGATTAACAGAGGTATAAATTTTTGTGAAAACAATTTGGCTTAAAGCTTTTTTAAGATTTATTCCATCTGCTAATTGTGAGGAGTACTTTTCAATTTCTAATTGTATCATCGATCTACCGGTTTCGTATTTATCTCCGGCAGTACTTTTCGATTCCTCATTCGCTGATGCTTGAGCACTCTCAATAGCATCTTCGGCAATTTGAATTTTATTGTTTGCATATTCTTCACAAAGCAATAACAACTTTCTCTTAAGATCGATTTTGTTCATCAGTGAAATTTAGATTACCGATTCAATAATGGTTTCAACATCCTTCAATGCAACTTCAATCATGCTTATATCTTTACCGCCGGCTGTTGCTAAGTGTGGACGTCCACCACCACCACCTCCAACTATTTTTGCAATTAGACCTACAATTTTACCAGCCTGCAATTTTCTACTTTTGATCAAATCATCGGAAACAACACAAACAATTCCAACTTTTTCTTCAACTTCAGAAATTAAAACTCCAACCCCGCTGCTTATATTATTGCGCAGTTCATCGCCCATCGATTTAAGTTCATCCATATTATTGGCATCTACTTTTCCTTTGTAAACATTTACACCATTTACATCAGTTGGGTTTTTAATTATAACATCAATTCCACCAAGTTTTTCCTTTAATTTAAATTCAGCAAGTTCCTTTTCAATTTTTTTCTTCTCATCCATAAGAAGAGAAATTTTATGATCTGCATTTTGTAATTCTATTAGTTGATTCTGAATAAATTTTTCAACTCCCAATCCGGTAACTGCTTCTATTCTTCTAACACCACTGGCAATCGATGATTCACTAATTATTTTGAATAACCCAATCTGCGAGCTATTTTTAACATGAGTTCCGCCACAGAACTCCAACGAAAATTCACCAAATTGAACTACATTAACTTTGTCACCATATTTATCACCAAAAAACATTAAAGCACCCATTTTTTTAGCTTCTTCAAATGGAATGTTTCTATGATGTTGAAGTTCAACATTTTCATGAAGTTTATAATTTACCAATGATTCAATTTCTTGTAGTTCTTCTGGGGTTACTTTTTGAAAATGTGCAAAATCAAAACGTAATCTATCCGGACCAACATAAGAACCTGCTTGTTTAACGTGTGTTCCCAAAATTTGTCTTAGAGCAGCGTGCATAAAATGGGTTGCGCTATGATTACGCATAATTTCCCAACGGCGCTTAGAATCAACCTTGGCAATTACCTCCAAACCAAAATTATCGGCTGTTTCACCTTCAAATTCGTGGACAAAAATATTGTTATGCTTTAAAGTATTGATAATTTTTATTTCACTATTGGCACTTTGCAAAATTCCGGTATCGCCTATCTGTCCGCCAGACTCTGCATAGAAAGGAGTTTTATCTAAAATTAGAAAATTGTCAGCGATCCTCAATATTTTAGACTTTGCTTCCAATTGTTCATATCCTTCAAATATTGAATCGGCAAGATCAGAATTATCCGAAAGTGACTCTAATAAATTTACCGAAGTCATTTTATTCTTTGTTGCACTTCTGGCTCTATCTTTCTGTTCATCCATAAGTTCGTTAAATCTCTTTTCATCAATAGTCAGACCTTTCTCACCAGCCATAACATTGGTTAAATCTACAGGGAATCCAAATGTATCATAAAGCTTAAAAACCTCTTCGCCGGAAATTATTTTTGTTTTTTTGACCTTCTCCAATTCAATAATTTGTTCGAATAATTCAATTCCTCTATCAAGGGTTGCGTTAAAACTTTCTTCTTCAGCTTTTATTATTTTTTCAATATTGCTTTGGTTTGATTTAATCTCAGGAAATACATCACTCATTGTCTCAACCAAAGTACTAACCAATTTGTACATAAATGGATCGGATAAATTCAAGTTTCTTCCATATCTGGCGGCTCTTCTTAAAATTCTTCTCAAAACATAGCTTCTTCCGTCATTCCCGGGAACTGCTCCATCGGCAATTGCAAAAGTGAGTGTTCTAATATGATCAGCAATAACGCGCATAGCAATTTTGTCCGATTCTTTTTCATATGGTGTCTGTGAAATTGCAGATATCCTTTTAATTATTGGTTGAAAAACATCAGTATCATAATTTGATTTTTTGTTTTGAAGAACCGCACAAACTCGTTCAAAGCCCATTCCTGTATCAACATGTTTTGCAGGAAGATTATGCAATTTGCCTTCGGCATCTCTATTATTTTGAATAAATACCAAATTCCATATTTCAATACATTCAGGCACTCCAGCATTTACATACTTTGGATTATTAAAATCTTCACCAATATTTACATGAATCTCAGAGCAAGGCCCACAAGGACCAGTATCGCCCATTTCCCAAAAATTATCTTTTGCTCCAAATTTTAAAATATGGTCAGGATTGATATCTGTTTTCGTTTTCCACAGTTCGTAAGCTTCACCATCGGTTTCATAAACTGTTGCCCACAACCTTTCTTTGGGAAGTTTCCAAACTTCGGTCAATAATTCCCACGCCCACTCTATAGCTTCAGCCTTGTAGTAATCGCCAAAAGACCAATTGCCCAACATTTCGAAAAATGTATGATGATATGTGTCGTGTCCAACTTCTTCAAGGTCATTATGTTTGCCACTAACTCTAATACATTTTTGGGTATCAGCGGCGCGTTTAAAATCCCTTGTTCCTTGACCCAGAAAAACATCCTTAAACTGATTCATTCCAGCATTTGTGAAAAGAAGAGTTGGATCATCATAAGGCACAACTGGTGCACTCGCAACTATTTTATGTTCTTTAGATTTGAAAAAGTCTAAAAACTGATTCCTTATTTCTTGTGAAGTCATGATTAATATCTTCTAATTTTTTATATAAAATTATTGTCATTATGAGGAGCCTTTTATTTTTTAAGGCGACGTGAGAATCTCAAAAACAAGATTTCTCATCCAAAAAATCTGCATTCGAAATGACAAAATATATTTAGTAATTTATTTAAATTTATCAAAGTAATATACTAAATAAGCACAATTTTAATGAATCGCGACTGAGATTTTTGAATCATATATGAAATAATATTTTTAATAATTAAAATTGGAGAATTAATGGCAGAGCATAAGGCAGTTGTTAAACAATTAGAAGGAATTACTTTTGTCGGTAAGACTGATTCAAATCATTGGGTTACTATGGATGGACCAGAAAGTTTTGGTGGAAGTAATGCCTCAATAAGACCTAAAGAGCTATTATTACTAAGTTTAGGCGGATGTACAGCTTCTGATGTTACAGCAATTCTTAAAAAGAAAAGAGTTAATCTAGATGGGTTTGAAATAAATATTTCTGCTGAATCAACCGAAACACATCCAAAAGTTTATACGAAAATTCATTTAGAATTTATGTTGTATGGAAAAGACATTAAAGAGCAAGATGTTGAACGTGCAATTGAACTGTCTCAAAAAACTTATTGTGGAGTAACTGCGATGTTAGAGAAATCAATTGAAATCACTTATTCTTTTGTTATTAAAGAAAGCAAATA
This sequence comes from uncultured Ignavibacteriales bacterium, assembly GCA_963704835.1. Taxonomy (GTDB): domain Bacteria; phylum Bacteroidota; class Ignavibacteria; order Ignavibacteriales; family Melioribacteraceae. The sequence goes on from CAVPHW010000001.1 coordinate 368,783, forward strand.
GTAATATTGACTTCCTTCTTGTGATGTAAATGTGAATTTATTAATGTATTACTAAATTCCAAATTATTATCTTTGAGATAAAAATTAAGGACAAATATGTTCACTTATGCTATAATTGGTTCAGGAAAACAAGGAACGGCTTCTGCGTATGATTTAATTAAATTTGGAGATGCTGAAAAAATACTCTTGATTGATAGCAGTTTTGAAATAGCAAAAGAATCAGCAAATAAACTAAATCAATTAACGAATACAAATATCTGTATCCCAATGCAGATTGATGTACTTAATTTTAATGAGTTAAAAAAAGAATTGGCCGAAGTTGATTCAATAATCAGCGGTGTTCCATATTACTTTAATTTAGATCTTACAAAACTTGCTATTGAAGTTGGAGCAAATTTTTGTGATTATGGTGGAAATACTGATGTTGTTAAATCCCAGTTAGCTTTGAACCAAAAAGCTATTGAAAAAAACATTTCAATTGTCCCGGATTGCGGAATGGACCCTGGAATGAATATTTCCTTTATCCAATTTCTAGTAGAGCAATACGATGAATTAGAAACGGTGAAATCATATGGTGCAGGTTTATTGCAAAATCCCCAACCACCTTGGAATTATGGATTAACATTTCACATTAATGGATTAACAAACGAATATTTTGGGAATGCTTTATTTCTAAAAGATGGAAAAGTTGCTGAAGTACCATGTTTAACCGGTTACGAGATATTAGAATTTCCTTTACCTCTTGGTAAATTGGAAGCAGCTGTTACGTCAGGTGGTTTATCCACAATGCCAATAGAGTTGGAAGGAAAAGTGAAAACTATGGAAAACAAAACTCTTCGGTATTTGGGTCATTGGGAAAGATTTAAAGGATTTTCAGAACTTGGATTGTTTGAAGAGACGCCAATAATTGTAAATGGGAAAGAAATAATCCCAAGAGAATTTTATCATACTTTGCTGGCACCAAAAATTACAATTAATGAAATAAAGGATTTAGGAATTATTAAAATTTTTGCCGAAGGGTACAAAAATGGTAAGAAGACAAAAACAGTAATTGAGCTGGTTGATTATTTTGATGAAGCAACAGGTTTTACAGCAATGCAGAGATTAACTGGTTGGCATGCATCTATTATGGCAATTCTTTCAGCACAAAATAAAATAACCAAAGGGGCTGTTTCTGTAAATAATGCAATCTCAGGTAAAGTAATAATTGAGGAATTAAGGAAAAGAGATATTAAAATAACAATCGAGGATAATTTAGAAACTTTAGCTTTCTACAATATCAAAATAATAATCTGGTATTAATTTTCTACCTTTGAAACCTTGGTTAATACCATGGTAATAACGAATTTTGTCTTCATCACTTTTCCAGCAAAGATAAACTTCTTCATTATCAAGAATAGCGGGAAAGTCAACTAATCCAGCAGTAAAATTCCAATCTTTATAAAAGCAGCCAATTTCTTCAAGTTCACCCATAAATCCCTTAATTTCAGAGATTAAATTTTGGGCTTCATCATTATCTTCAATTTCACCCCCAACCGATTCAGAGATAGTTTTTAATTCATAACTATAATCTAAAATATCCCTAACTATTTTTTTAACTAAAGGAAGTGTTCTATTTGCTTCTTCTGGAGTAAAATATTTTATGTCAGTTTGTACCATAATTTTCTTTTTTTATTCAGACCAAAATAACGATAAAACGTCTACTTAATCAAGGTAATATTAGAGGGATAAAAATAGTAGTTTTTGTTAATAGCGGACTTCCTTATATTTTGACATTAAAATTTTTGTTAAATAAGAGGAAAAAATGAATAAATATCTAATTTACCCGCTCCTGTTAATACTTTTTTTGGCTTCTTGTACTTCAAATGATTTTGTAACCAAATTTTCATTTGTTCCTGAAAGCCCAAAAGTCGGTGAAGAAATTACTATTAAGTATAAAACTGAACTTGAAAATTTAAAAGGTGCTCAAAGTTTAGAAATGATCGTCTATTCTTTTGGTAGTGATTTAATGTTTACAGACAAAGTAGCTTTGGTTAAAAAAGGGGAAGGCTGGATTGGTAAATTTAAAACTTCAGAAAACGTAAATGGTCTTCTAATTAAGTTTATGGATGGAGAGCTAATAGATAATAATTCTGAAATGGGTTTTGTTATTAAATTAAATGATGCTGAGGGAAATGAAATTAAAGGTGTAAAAGCCGGAGTTGCAAATGTCTATTATCGTTGGGGAAGAAATATTGGACTTATGAACGACAAAGATTCAATAAACAAGTATTTTACAGAAGAATTTAAAATTAATCCAGAGTTAAAAAGAAAATATCTATCAAGTTATTTAGGTTCAACACAAGGAAAAAATATAGACAGTATTGCCTTTGCGGAGATTGAATGGCTAGAGCGACAAACTGATTTGGAGCAGGAAGATTATGAATTTTTGGCTAGTTGGACACGGCAAGTTGGAGATCATGTAAAATCACTTAAATATATTGAACTCATTGAACAAAAATACCCTACCGCAAAGATTGTTAAATCTAAGTATTATAATAAATTCAGAAATATGGTTACCATTGAAAGAAAACTAGAAGTGTTTAATGAACTTAATAGCTTTATTAAAGAAAGTGATGTAAGTACCTATATGCTAAATAGTATTGTTAATCAGCAAATTGAAGAGAATAAACTTGCTGATGCAAAAAAACTGTTGGATGAGTATTCATTTTTAACAACTTCAAATTTGTATAACAGTATTTCATGGAAGATGTTTGAAAGTAAAAATAATCTAAATGATGCGCTTTTATTCTGCGGAAAAGGGGTTAGTTTAGGTAGAAATGAGGTTAAAACACCTACTGGAGAAAAACCAGTCTATCTTACTGATGAAGAATGGCAAGAATCAAAAAGTAATTCATTAGGAATGATTTTAGACACTTATGGCAGCATTAAAAAAGAGTTGGGAGATAAAGAAGAAGCATTAAAATTCTATGAAGAAGCTGTGGATATAACAAAGTCGGAATTTCCAGATGTGAATGAAAATTATACTTCACTTCTTTATGAACTAGGACAAAATGAAAAAGCAAAAGTGAAAATTGAAGAATTTATTGCAAATGGTAAAAGTACTGACAATATGAAAAATATGTTGGGGGAATTATTTGGTAAACTGAATCTAAATAAAGAAGAATTTGAGAGTTACCTTGGAGAAGTTAAAACTAAAGAAGATGAGAAATTAAAAGAGAAATTGAAACATGAACTAATAAACAAACCTGCTCCAAAATTTACTTTATTAGATTTAGAAGGAAATACCGTAAATCTAACAGATTTTTCAGGCAAAACAGTAATTGTGGATTTTTGGGCTACTTGGTGCGGTCCGTGCCTTCAATCATTTCCAATCATGCAGAAAGCCGTTAATAAATATAGTAGTGATGAAAGTGTAAAATTTCTATTTGTTAACACTTGGGAAAGAGTTGAAGATAAATTGAAAAACGCTAAAGAATTTATGGAAAGAAGCAAATATCCATTCCATGTTTTAATGGATGAAAACAATGAAGTTATTGAAAAATATGGAGTTGAAGGAATTCCGACCAAATTTATTGTTGATAAAAATGGTAATATTCGTTTTAAAAGTGTTGGATTGGAAGGATCGGAAACAGAAGTGTTAGCAGAAATTGATCAAATGATATTAATGGTAAAATAAACTTGTTTCTTTAATATCCTTTGTTGGTGTAATTTATTAATTTTATATAATCATAAATAATATTTTAGGAAATTAATTATGGCTGTTATCAGACCTTTTAAAGCAATTCGACCCCATAAAAATGTTGCTAATTTAGTGGCAAGTGTTCCATATGATGTTGTTAATAAACAAGAGGCTGCGGATTTAGTTAAAGGGAACAACTTAAATTTTTTACGTGTTACCAGGTCTGAGATAGAACTCCCTGCTGATGTAGATTCATACGATAAATCTGTTTATGAAAAAGCAAAAGAAAATTTTAACAAATTGATAAAAGAAGCCGCCCTTGTTCAAGATGATCATGAGAATCTTTATGTTTACCATTTAACAATGGGTGAGCAACAGCAAGCTGGTATTGCGGCAACTTTCTCCGTTGATGATTATGATAATGATATTATTAAAAAACATGAGAAAACTAGAAAAGTTAAGGAAGATGATAGAACAAATCATATTGTTACAACTGAAGCCCAAACCGGAGCAGTGTTTTTAACTTATAAAGGAATTGATTCAGTTAATGAAATTGTAGATAAAACAATGAAAGAAACGGAACCAATTTATAATTTTACTTCCAATGATGGGATTGTTCACAAAATATGGATTTTACCAAAAGAATATATTGATTCGGTTGTACAACAAATTGGCAATACAAATTATTTATATATTGCTGATGGACATCATAGAGCGGCAAGTGCGGCAAGAGCTCGTGCAGTAAAAAAACAAAACAACCCCAATCACACCGGTACAGAAGAATACAATTTTTTCTTGGCAGTTCTTTTTCCGGCAGAACAATTAAAAATTCTTCCATATAATAGAGTTGTTTTTGAGCTTAAAGGAATGAATGAAGAAGAATTTATCGCAAAGGTTAAAACCAATTTTACAATTGAAGACACTGAATCGGCCTCCCCGAAAAATGTCAGAAATATTTGTATGTATATGTCGGGTAAATGGTCGTTGCTAAAACCAAATTCAAATGTGAAGAAAGCCGAAGATGTTGGTGGAAATTTAGATGTTAGCATTCTTCAAAATTATTTACTTCAACCTATACTTGGAGTTGAAGATATAAGAACTGATAATAATGTTGATTTTATTGGCGGAATAAGAGGAACAAAAGAATTGGAAAAATTGGTAGATAGCGGAAAAGCCAAAGTTGCATTTTCAATGTATCCGGTTTCTGTAAATGATTTAATAAATATTTCTGATGCTGGAGAAACAATGCCACCAAAATCAACTTGGTTTGAACCAAAATTAAGAGATGGATTAGTAGTTCATACAATTTAAATTATTCATGCTTGTCTTTGACTAAGCATGTTTTATATGACGTTATTCAGATATAAGGAAAACAAAAATGAAAAAAAGAATTTATAATTTTAGTGCCGGTCCAGCAATACTTCCTGAAGAGGTTTTACTAGAAGCCCAGGAGCAATTGTTCTCTTATAAAGAAACCGGAATGTCAGTAATGGAAATGAGCCACCGCTCTAAAGATTACGATGCAATATTTACAGGTGCACAGAACGATTTGAAAAAATTATTAAAAATTGGCGATGATTATGATGTGCTATTTTTACAAGGAGGGGCAACACTTCAGTTTTCGATGGTTCCTTTTAATCTAATGCCGCCAAACAACAAGGCCGATTACATTAATACCGGAGCATGGTCTAAGAAAGCAATAAAGGAAGCGAAACGCGTTGGTGAAGTAAATGTTGCGGCAACTTCTGAAGCTGTAAATTTTAATAGAATCCCAAAACAAACTGAATTAAAATTGAATGCTGATGCTTCTTATGTTCACTTTACTTCTAACAATACAATTTTCGGAACCCAATTTAGATCCGAACCTGAAGTAGGAAATGTTCCACTTGTTTGCGATACTTCATCAGACTTTCTGCATAAATTTGTTGATATAAATAAATATGGATTAATATATGCTGGTGCACAAAAGAATATGGGTCCGGCTGGTGCAACAGTTGTAGTAATTAAAAAAGATTTGTTAAAGAGGTCATCAGATAAATTACACACATATTTAAATTATAAAGTTCATTCAGAAGGGGATTCACTCTATAATACTCCAGCTACATTTCCAATTTATATAATTGGACTTGTATTCAAGTGGTTGTTAAATATGGGCGGTTTAGATGTTATGTATAAAAGAAATGTAGAAAAAGCTAGTATTCTTTATGATTATATTGATGCAAGTGATGGTTATTACAAAGGTACAGCCGAAAAAGAAGATAGGTCCCTTATGAATTTAACTTACAGATTGCCAAATGAAGATTTGGAAAAGAAGTTTATTGCTGAAGCAAGTGCTAAAGATTTTTCTGGATTAAAAGGCCATAGATCTGTCGGTGGAATCAGAGCATCAATCTATAATGCTTTCCCTAAAAAAGGGGTTGAAGATTTAGTTGAATTTATGAAAGACTTTAAAAAGAATAATTAATTATTCGTCACTCCGGTTCCCGTCTTGGCGGGATACCGGAATCTATTATATATAAAATCATATGAAAAAAATAAAATATTTAGCATTAATAGTTTTAGCAATTAGTCTTTGGTCATGCTCAAGCAAACCTGAAGCAAATTTGGAATTATTTAGCCCCCAAGCCTTTGCATTTGATATTGGGGATGCTTGGGAGGTTAATGCTTCCGTTGGTGCAAGAGGGTTGGCCAATATTGATAGTGAAAATATGTCTGGAATTAAATTATACTACAATGTTGATCTTATTACTCCGGAGGCGGATACGATTGAATCAATTTTTGATAATACACTCGAAGAGGAGGATGCCGAAGTAACTGAACTGACACTTGATGCCCAAATAGAATTAGATTCTTCATTTTCATCAGGCAAATATATTTTGTTATTTAAGGTCACTGATGAAAATACTCAACAAAATAAAATAATTAAAATACCATTTAAAATAGAAAAAGAGTAATTCCAGAAAACCATCCTTACATTCTGTAGGTTTTCGTATTGATGTTGTACTTCTCAAAACAATAAAAGGAGGTGCAAAATGTTATACGAAAAGTTAATCAGACTAGTTGAAGATAACGCCGACTCAATTGTAAAAGATTGGGTTAAAGAAGTTAAATCGAATCCATCCACTTTAGGTTATCACAAAATCGAAGATAATTTATTAAAATCTAGAGTTCATAATGTTTATAGAAGGCTGGGAGAGTGGGTAATGAATGCTGACCCAACAGACGCAAAGACTGCTGATTTATTTATTAATATCGGAAGGCAAAGAGCAACTGAAGGAATAAAAAATAGCGAGGTTATCTACGCCCTAATTCTAGCAAGAGTTGTTCTTTGGAGGTATATTATTAGCAACTCAGTAATTAGCTCAAGCATAGATCTTCATAAAAGTTTGGGGTTTTATCAGCAAATAAATAACTTTTTTGATAAAGCAACCTATTACGCTGCAGTTGGATTTGAGAGCATTCATAAGCGCGAACAAGAGAAAATGAAGCAAGATAAGTTTGTTGAAAAAACTGTTAAGGGGGTAACTGGTTGGTTTATAAAGAGGTAAGTGCTTATTAAGTTTTTCTCAATATTTGAACTGATATAAAAATCGATTACTACTTTCTTAAATTTTTATGATATTTTACTCGTTATGAATATTCTCATAATTCCAGATAAATTTAAGTATTCATTAACAGCTCAGGAAGTTTGCAATGCAGTTGAAGAAGGCATTAAAAAATATCTTCCTCAAGCAAACATTATAAAAATTCCGTTAGCAGATGGTGGTGAAGGCTCACTTTCTGTATTGGAACAGATAATTAACTTTAACCGTGTTTACCTTGAAGTAAAAAACCCCTTATTCGAACCCATTACAGCGTATTACGGATTGTTAAATGATACCGCATATATTGAGATGGCAAAAGCCTCAGGCTTACAATTATTGGCGGCCGATGAAAGAAATCCAATGCATACTACCAGTTTTGGCATGGGTGAAATGATTTTGGATGCAATTAAGAAAGGGGTAAAGAAAATCTATTTGTTTGTTGGTGGTAGTGCAACAAATGATGCAGGAATGGGAATTGCTTCCGCCCTTGGGTATGTTTTTAGTGATGAGAACCACAATATACTATCGCCCATAGGTGCTAATTTAGTCATGATTAATTCTATTGATAACGACGGCATTATTCCGCTTGATAAAATTGAAGTTAAGGTTCTGACAGATGTTACCAATCCTTTATTTGGGGAAAGTGGAGCAGCGAGTGTTTTTGCAGCCCAAAAAGGGGCAACAGAAAAGGAAATAAAAATTTTAGATTCGGGCTTAAGAAATTATGCAAAAATAACAAAATTGAAATTTGGAATAGATGTCTCTGAAATGCCGGGAAGTGGAGCTGCCGGAGGTGTTGGTGCAGGGGCTATTGTCTTTTGTAATGCGCAAATAGTAAGTGGAATTGATTCAATATTAGACCTACTAAACATCAACGATTACATAGAAAAAAGTGACTTTATTATTACTGGCGAAGGGCTGTTAGATAAACAAACGCTTGAGGGAAAAGTTGTAAAAGGAGTTATTGACCGCTGCAGAAAATTTAACAAACCACTTGGAATTGTATGTGGAGATATGACTTTAACTGGAAATGAAATTAGAAATATTTATCCTGCAATAATTAAAAAAATTAGAATAGATAATATTTCAAAAAAAGAAGCAATAGTTAATGCATACAATTATTTAGTAAAAATAAGTGAAGAGATGATTAAAGAATTTTCTCAAATCCATTAGTTTATCTAACTTATTTGTTGACCTTTTAACTTACAAAGCGTTTCATTCGTAAATGATTATTTTATTTATATAATTATTAAAATCTGATTATGAGCAACGAAAAAGAAAAATTAAATCTTAATCTTGAAAATGAAATAAATAAGCTAACAAGCAAAATTTATTCATTTAATAAAAAAAGTAAAACATTTTCACTTTTGCGATTAAGTGTTTTCATTTTTGGTCTGTTTATATTTCTTGGATTTTATTTTTATAATATTAAATCAATTGCCTATCCTGCAACTGCTATTGCAAGCATTATTTTTATTTTCTTGATGATTGTGCACAATAAAATTGAAGCAGCAATAACAATATTCAATATCTATCTTCAAATTAAGAAAGATGAACTAGCTAGATCAAAATTGGATTGGGAAAATATTCCTGAATTAGAAAATGCTTTGTCTAAAAAATCTTCTTATCTTGAACAAGATTTAAACATTATTGAAACTAATGGTTTACTTCAATTAATAAATACCGGAGTTTCGCTTGAATGTGTAAATATCTTGAGAGATTGGTTAAGTGGAAAAATTATTGATAATGAATCGATTTTGCATAGACAAAAAATAATTGGCGAATTAATAACGCTGAAAAGATTTAGAGATAGACTGCTACTTAAATCAAAGTTATCAATTAAAAAGAGAATACTAAAAGTTGAAATATCTGAATGGATAAAAACCACTAAGGCTAAACAGGGATTATTGGCTTACACATTGTTTCTTTCTTTATTAAGTTTTTTAAATATTCTTGCAGCTACTGGTTTTATATTTGGGATTTTTGATTCATACTACTATCAAATTTTAATGGTTTATTTATTTTTCTATTTCGCTGGGACTAAATATATTGGGGATATAAAAAACGTATCAGAAATTCTTTATGAAGAGCTTCGAAAGTTTTCATCAATTTTTAAGTTTATTGAAAACTACAATTTTAAGTCAAATGATTCTTTGAAAAACCTTTTACAACCATTTCTTAGTATAGAATCGCCACCATCCAAATTACTAAGCAAAATTAATATCACTATTGAAATACTTATTATGCAAAAAAATCCTGTTGTATGGATTTTCCTTTTCTGCATTGCTCCAATTAATTATTTGCTCTCAATTAAAGTGGAAAATTTTCGCAAATCAATTGCAGAGGATTTTCCAAAGTGGTTAGATGCTTGGTATAATTTAGAAGCTTATTGCTCATTTGCCGATTTTGCACATCTTAATCCAGATTATAGATTCGCTGAAATACGAGAGAGTAATAATTTATTAGAAGCAAAAAATCTTGGTCATCCATTAATAAAACCTGATTGTAGAATTGCAAATGATTTTATTATAAATGAATCGATGAAAACAAATATTATTACTGGCTCTAATATGTCCGGAAAGAGTACGTTTTTAAGAACCATTGGCGTAAATATTTTGTTGGCAAGTGCTGGTTCCGTTGTTAATGCTGAGAGATTTGTATTATCTAAATTTAACATTTATTCATGCATCAAAGTTAGTGACTCTGTTGTTGATGGAATGTCATATTTTTATTCAGAAGTAAAAAGATTGAAAGCTATTATTGATGATATAAAAACTAAAAACGAAAAGTCTCTGGTCTTGATTGACGAAATTTATAAAGGCACAAACAATGTTGAACGAATTGGTGGTAGCACTGCATTGATTAAATATTTGTCGGAAGAAAACATTTATAGTGTTATATCAACTCACGATTTAGAATTAGTAAAAATTGCTGATGAAATTAAAAATGTTAAAAACTATCACTTCAAAGAATTGATTCAGGAAAATAAAATGTCGTTCGACTTTAAATTGATGGAAGGTCCGTGCCCCACAACTAACGCATTAAAAATTATGAAGTTAGAAGGTTTACCAACATAACTTAACTTAGTTTTACTTTCTTTTGTACGAATTCCAACAAACTATTATCCTTAACAATGGTTAGAACTTTCTGAATATCAATGTGCAATTCTCTATCGTGATTCAATGGTTTTACAACCGCTCTAATTTTTATATGAGCTGCATTTGTACCAATACCACATTTTAAGGGTTTCAAAAATTCTATTCCCTGTGCAGCGCAAAGTAGTTCAATGGCAATAACAGTTTGAACATTTTTTAGAACCTGGTAACATTTTCTTGCAGCAATTGAACCCATTGAATTGTGATCTTCTTGGTTAGCAGAAGTTGGGATTGAATCCACACTAGCCGGATGAGATAAAGTCTTGTTTTCAGAGACCAATGATGCAGCTGTATATTGAGCAATCATTAAGCCAGAATTTAATCCGCCGTGTTTTGTAAGAAAGCGAGGAAGATTACTCAATTGTCCATTCACCAATCTCTCGGTTCTTCTTTCGCTAACGCTTGCAAGTTCTGAAATAGCAATAGCCATAAAATCCATTACCAAAGCAATCGGCTGTCCATGAAAATTACCACCTTCAATGTAATCTTTGTCATCCGGAAATATTAAAGGATTATCTGTCACCGAATTAAGTTCAACTTCAACAATAGAACAAACATATTCAATTGTATCTTTTGAAGCACCATGAATTTGGGGAATACATCGTAGAGAATAAGAATCTTGCACTCTTTCGTCATTAACCAAATGTGAGTTACGGATTTCACTATTCTTAATTAGAGAAAGCATATTTTTGGCTACGTTTATTTGTCCTGAATATGGACGTAAATTATGTAGTCTCAAATCATAGGCTTTATCTGTGCCTCTCAATGCTTCATGAGAAAGTGCTCCACTTATATCAGCAAGTTTAGAAAGTTTCTTTGCTTTAATACAAATAAAAGAAGCGAAAGCCGTCATCATTTGTGTCCCATTGATAAGTGCAAGGCCTTCTTTTGCTTTCAATTTAATTGGCTTTAAGCCGTACTTACTTAATGCAACTTTGGAAGAAGTCAACCTCGTAAATTTTTCAGTAGTACTGTTCACTTCATCAAATATTTGAACTTTTCCTTTTCCTAATAAAGTTAAAACTAAATGTGAAAGAGGAGCCAAATCACCGCTGGATCCAACTGATCCCTGAGATGGAATTGCGGGAATTATATTGTTATTTATAAGGTCAATCAGCAATTTTAAAGTTTCTAATCTTATTCCGGAATGACCTTTTGCTAAGGCATTAACTCGCAAAAGCATCATAGTTTTTACAATAAATGGAGGGAGCAAATCTCCAACACCTGTTGAATGGCTAACAATTAAATTATGTTGAAGTTCTTCTATTTTACTTTTTGAGATTTTTACATTTGCAAATTCGCCAAAACCGGTTGTTACTCCGTAAATAACTTTATCATCCTCTACCCATTGATCTATTAATTTTCTGGCTGAATTTATTTTTATTTCAGCTGATTTAGTCAATTCAACTTTCGGATTGGAATCAATAAAAAATTCTATTTTATCCAGAGTTAAATTATTACCATCAATTAACAGTTTTTCTTTTGTCATTTAATAGTCTCAATATTTGTTCGTGAGTTTGTTTGGATGTTTTGTATTTAATTGTAATTCCAAAGTCATCATATTCAGTTTGCAGATCATCAACCAAAGAATGAATTTTAGCAACTAAATATCCTTTTGAGTGATCTGTTCTAATACTATTTGTAATAAAATTCTTTTCGTAAAAATCGATAAATATTTTATTTAAGCTACTTATATTAATTCCTCTTTCTGCTGAAATCATTATACAGTCGGGGTAAATACTTTTAACATATTCAATTTTAGATTTATCAATTAGGGCATCAATTTTATTAAATATTTTAACTTGGAATTTATCACTACATTTTAAACTCTTCAATGTTTCTTCAACTACTTCAATGTGATCTTCAAAGTAAGGATTCGTTATATCGATAATATGAATGATCAAATCAGCTTCTTGAACTACTTTTAAGGTGGTTTTAAAAGATGCCACTAAATGATGAGGCAACTTTCTGATAAACCCAACAGTATCAGTCAGCAATATTTTTTGGTTGGGGGATAGATCATATGCCCGAGTAGTTGAATCAAGTGTAGCAAACAATTTGTTTTCAGCATAAACTTTTGCATCTGTTAACAGATTTAATAAAGTGGATTTTCCTGCATTCGTATAACCAACCAAAGTTGCTTTAATCTGGTCTTCTCTTCCCAAACTTTTCGTAATTTGATGTTTTTCTATTTTATCAAGTTTTTCCTTAAGCTTCGCAATTCTTGTTCTAACAATTCTTCTATCAGTTTCAATTTGTGTTTCACCCGGACCTTTAGTACCAACACCTCCAAACTGTTTGGAAAGATGAGTCCAAGCGCGTGTTAAGCGTGGAAGCAAATACTGAAGCTGAGCAAGCTCGACCTGTGTCTTAGCTTCATTTGTTTTTGCGTGAGATGCAAAAATATCAAGAATTAATGCGGATCTATCTAAAATTTTTCTTTCAATAAGCTTTTCTAAATTTCTAATTTGAGTCGGACTTAGGTCATCATCAAAAATAATTATTGTAATTTCGTTTAGTTCAGCAATCTCAGCAATTTCTTCTGCTTTGCCTTTGCCAATATAATAAGTTGGATCAATTTTACTTTTTATTTGAATGATTTTTAAAATGGTTTCTGCACCAGCTGTATCTGCTAGCATTGATAGTTCTTCAAGGTGTTCATCAATTTGTGATTGAGAAATCTCCCTAGTCTTCACGCTAACTAGAATTGCTTTATCAATAATTTTGGGGTTTGTTTCAATCATTTAGTTATTTCTGATCAATATTTAGTAGATCTTTTTTATTTGCTCTGGAAATATACATTTCTACAAGTGCTAGTAAAAATGCCAAAATTAAAAATAACTTCCATAATTCAGTTCCATAACGAGCTTGTTGAATTCTATTTAAATAATCTTCATTGTGTGTCAAATTAAAGAAGCGATCCTCAAATATGGATTTAAAGTAATCATTTATCTTATCATCATCCATTTTTTGTAAATCAGATTCTTTTGGGTTAATGTTTAAACTTGCAAATCCTAATAGCTTGCCACCACTAAGGAACTTATAGTTTCCAGCTAAATTTGTATTTGTGTAATTTAAAATATTTCTTTCATTACCGGATAATGTTATTTTTTCAGTTCCGTCAGGCATAACAACATCAATAGTAGGTTGATAAACATTATTCAATTTTACTGATACTTCATCACCAACTAAATAAGTATTCATATTGTTATTATTAGAGGAAAGATAGAAAACAATTTTTGTTAACAGAGGTGCAAATAATGCTTTAATTGGGAAATCACTTGAACTAAGCAGAGGAGCAGAATTAAAAATGATAGCTTTCCCATCTCCAATAATTTGTTCCCCCAAAAACATACTCTTATCATTTAGACTAATTATTTCTTTTGTTCCAGATAATTTATTGAATTGTAGATAGTTAATGATGTTTGGCGATTCAATTTGTCCTTTTCTTGTGGAGGAAAACAAATTAGTAAACAGTGGATGATTCAAATCAATTTCATCAAATTCAGCAAAATTTGATTCTCTTACTCCAGTGCTAACTATGTTATTAACAGTTGGTAATTTTAAGCTGTTTAGTATGGAATTCAATTTAACTTTATCAATGTTCTCATCTGGAAAAAAAACTAATTTACCACCAGTCGATAAATAATTATACAATGGGTGAACATCTGAGTTACCACCGGAAACTAAAAATATAACATCATAATTGCTTAGTGTAAGAAAGGATAAATTCTCGACTGAGTTTTTATTAACTATAATTCTTTCAGAAATGGTTGTTGAGTTTAAAGCAGCTTCCAAGAATTTGATAGAGGCTAAGGATTGATAAAGCAATAAAACATTAATTCTTTCTGGAACAATAAAGCTGAGAAAGGCGGTATTATCTTCTATTATATTGTCTTCTTCTAACTCCAGCTTTACTTCAGTTAAACCGGTTGTCTTTAGAAAAGATTCATACTCAATTCCTTTGCTTTCGTTAGGTTTTAAATTAATGCTTTGCTGAGAAACTCGTTCACCATTTATGAACAAAGATGTGGATAAATCAGTAATTGGGTTAGCAGAATTATTATTAATATTGGCAGAAAATCCGATTGGTTTATTTAGTTCAATTATGCTATTTAGAAGTTGTAAATCAGCAACTGAATAATTATCTCGACTTTCATCGGACATATTAAAAGAATATATTTTTATATCACTGCTTGCGGCTAAAATAGAATCATTAGTTGTTTCAAAAAAAGTTGATTTTTGGAAGTCACTAAAAAGAAAAATTTCTTTATTAATATTTGCGGTAGATTCAAGAGTTTTAATTGCAGAATGAATTTTACTAAGCAAAGAATTACTAAGTTGGGATATTTTTAGTTCATCTAAAACTTTTAAAGCTGTTTCTTTGTTAGAGGTTTTTTTGATTGAGTCAGAAATGGTTATGAAATAAGCCTCATCTCCTTCTTCCATATTACCAATTATTTTGCCAATTGACTTTTTAGCCTGGTTAAAAAGTGAACCTTTATCTGAAACATAGGACATGCTAAGTGAATTATCTAAAACAAACACTATGCTTGATTTCGCAGATGCAGAAGCACCAATTAAATTAACTCCTTCTAAAGTTGGGCGAGCAAATGAGAGAACTAAAAAAACTATAATTAGAGTTCTAAGAAGTAAAAGAATCCATTGCCGAATTTTTATTTTTCTAATTTTCGATTTCTGCAATTCTTTTAAAAAGGCTAAGCTGCTAAACTCAACTTTTTTTAACTTTTTGAAATTAAGCAAATGTATTAAAATAGGAATTGATGCAGCCAGCAAGCCCAATAAAATAGTGGGATTAAGAAAAATCATTAATTACTCAATTATGTTAAAATCATAAATGTGAGAAGGTTCAATCTAATAAATCTTTTTTATTTGTGCGTCTCTATAATAGTGTAATAAAATCTCATCAAATTTATATCCTTTCTCGCCCATAACTGCGGCACCAATTTGACAAAGACCTACTCCATGACCCCAACCTGCGCCAAGCAATGTAAAACTTTGTGGAATGTTGTTAATTATTTCTCCTTTCTCAACAATGAAAGCAGAACTGTATAAGTGTGATGATGAAAGGAATTTTCTAATTTCTAATTCCTTGCCGATGATAAGACTTTTTTTAGAGCCTATAATTTTTAATTTAATCAATCTGCCTGAATGACCTCTTTCAATTGGAATGAGATCCAAAATTTCTCCAAAATCTGTTCCGCTTTTATGAGCTATTAATTCTGCAATTTCCTTTTGAGAATATTCTACCTTCCATCTATAAAAATCGGATGTACTTTGGTCATAATTATTTAAGACTTGTTCAAGAATTTTAACATCTGATGTATTGCAGAAAGCTTTCGGCGAATTTCTAATCCATTTTACAGAATCAGTTTCATTTATTAGGTCAACATTGTAACCATCTGGATCAAATTTATAATCAACAAATGTTTGAAGATAAGGATGAGGCATGTTTTCCCAAACATTTTCGAAAGTTTCTGTTACTCCACCGCAAGATTTTGAAAACCGTGCATCGCAAATTTGATTTTCATAAGATAATACGAGACCCATTGTTTCTTGAACTGCACGTTTTGCATTGTGCCCTAAAACTTTGGTAATACCTTGGTAACGTTGACAGTGATCATCAGCGCAAACATCGTATAGAACGTGATCTTCTCTATCGTACCATCTAATTGCTTCAGTTTCAGAAACCAACTCAGAGTTATATAAATCACTTTTCTTCTTAATTAAATTGCGTTTTTCAATTTGGGCAAGAAGCCAGCTTCTCGAAATTATAGCATGAGCTTTTAGCAATTCCAATGAGCTTGTTGCGCTCATTTCAGAAGAAATAACACTTTCTAAATATTCTTCTACTTTTACAATATTAATTACTGTAAGATTGTCATCTTCAACAATTATTTTTAATTCACCCGAAAATCTTTGATTTTGCTTTTGCTCCCAGTGAAATTTAAGTCCGATTGTAACATTTTTTAATAAAAATGTGTCAGAACTAGCATCCATTGGTTTTAATAAAACTTCCTCTGCAAGATCATATTCAGTTTCATTATTTGATAGCTTGATCAAACCATTTACCAGTACAGCAGAAATTTTACCATTAAAGGGTTTAGAGTTTAAAGAGCTTTTAAAATCTCCATAAAGAGTACAATCAATTGTTTTGTTTGAAAGTATAGCAACATTTACTTTTGGTTCTGAGTTCATAAGAGTAGATATTATATTAGAAAATTGAAGTAAAAATAATACTTCGAAATAGACTTAACAACTTGTTTTTCATCCCATTCAGTATATCAAAAAAGAACGAAAATTGAAAAGTACTTTATTTAATAACTATTTAAGGTAGCAATCTATTAAATTATTAAATAAATTAGTATTGATAAGAATTTGGTTTTTAAACTTCAATGTGAATTTAATTAATTGTGCAATAAATTAGTGCACATTAGTTGCAATGCTGTTTAGGAATGGAGGATATTTCAATTTGTATCTAAAAAAGAAAACATTCTTCTGGGTAGTAGTTCTATTTTTAAATTTAATAAGCCGTCATTTATCTGGGCAGGTAATTCAACTTACTGAAATAATGTTCGCTCCTTCCGCTTCTAACAGTGAATTTATTGAACTTTACAACACCTCAAATCTAGACACACTCGATCTAACCAATTTTAAAATCCAATACCATACTTCTACAGCTGATGAAATAATCTCTACCACAAATAGCTATAAGTTACTGCCTAACCAGTATGCAGTAATATTTGAGGCTGATTACGATTTTGAGAACGGTATTTACAAAACAATCTTGCCAGCAAATAGTGCAATATTTGTTTTAGATGATAACGCGTTTGGCAGTACAGGAATGGCAAACACTAGCGATAGAACCGTTTCTCTGTTAAATTCAGAAAGTGATACAATTATTTCTATTACCTACAGTGCTGATAATGAAGTTGGTTATTCTGATGAATTGGTGGATTTCACATCCAAAAGTTGGCAGAATTCTTTGATAGAAAATGGTACTCCGGGATTTAAAAATTCAGTTTCACCTAAGGAATATGATCTTTCGCTGAGTGAATTCTATTTTTTAAAGGACAATATTATAGTTGGAGAAACAGCTCAGCTTAGAATCAAAATCAGTAATCTCGGCACAAAACCGGCAAGTCAATTTACATTAAATATATACAACGATGTGAACAATGATAATATCCAAGAGCTATCGGAACTTATAATAACTAAACAATTTGCAGAACTTGCATTCGACCAGTTCTTAGTTTTGGAAGAAAGTATTACAAACATTTCATTTGGGCAAAACAATTTTATAGCCGAAATAATTTTTGAGAACGATGAACTTGTGGCAAACAACAAGTCCAAAGCAAGTATTTATGGTGCAGAAATAAATGAAGTAAGAGGTGATTTAACAATAAATGAAATTATGTATGCTCCAACTTCTCCCGAACCCGAATGGATTGAATTGTTCAACAAAAGTGAAAAAATTATTGATTTTAGTAATTACAAAATTGCTGATAAAAATGATACAGTATCAATAAATAAACAACAAGTTATTATTCAACCAAATCAATATTTAGTAGTTGCTGATGACACCACGATTTATGATAATTATCCAGATTTGAAAAACGTCATATTTGTTAGCATTCCAACTTTAAACAATACAGATGATGAAATTGTGATAATGGATTCTCTATTTAGAATAATTGACTCGGTTTCATATTCGTCAAGTTGGGGAGGTAACAGTGGAAATTCTTTAGAAAGAATAGATCCATTTGCAAGTTCTACTGATCCGGAGAATTGGTCTGAAAGCAATTTCCCAACTCCTGGTAAAATTAACAGCATAGCAAAAAAAGAGAAAGATATTAAAATTGATTCAGTCTTTTTTACTCCAAACAATGCCGTTATTGGTGATTCTGTAACTTTTACATCGCTAATTAAAAATATTGGAAAGAATGAAGCAGATTTTGTGATCGAATTATTTGATGATACTAATAATGATTCTGTTGCAGACAATATTATTGAAAAATCGAAACCATTGTTCCTAAATTCTGCAGATTCACTTTTGTTTACATTTTCTACAAAGATTAGAATTGAAGAGCAATCAAAAAATTATTTAATTATTCTAGCTGTGGCAGACGATGACTCCACCAATAATTCATTTTGGTTTTCAGTCAAGCCAGGATATCATGAAGAATCAATTTTGGTAAATGAAATAATGTTTTCTCCTTCTAATGATGAACCAGAGTGGATTGAACTTTATAATAATTCTGCATATTCCATAAACCTAAATAATTGGGAAGTAGGAGATGTTCTAACAAATCCTGTCTATAACATTATAACTAATGAGGATTTTACGATCAATCCGAATCAATATTTGGTAATCACCAAGGATGAATCAATTTTTAATTATCACAAATTAATCTTATCACCAGTTGTTAAAACTAAATTCGCAAATCTTAATAATGATTCAGATGGAATTGTAATTAAGGACAACAGAGGAATTACAATCGATTCAGTTTTATATACAAGTGATTGGGGAGTTAAAGGAAATTCAATAGAGAGAATTAATAAAAATTTTTCTTCAACAAATAAAAACAATTGGGGAGCTTCTATTGATCTTGAAGGAAGTACCCCGGGAAGAGTAAATAGCATTTCTCCTAAAGATATTGATGTTGCAATCACGCAAATTTATTCATTCCCAATAAATCCAGTAAAAAACGATGAAATCAAAATAAATGTAAAAGTTAAAAACTATGGCAAGCTTTATGCGGAAGGCATTAGCATAAAATTTTACTATGGAAGTAATTTTGCCGATACATTTCTTGAAGAAACAACAAATGCTTCTTTAAACAGCGGAGATTCTTTGATTTTATCTTCATCAAAGTCTATAATAATTGTGGATACATTAATGATTGCTGCACAGATAAAAATTGACCAAGATGAAGATATTGTAAACAATTACCTAGAGACGCAATTAGTTTCTGGTTTTAATAAGAATACATTGCTCATAAGCGAGGTAATGTTTAAAACAGAAAATAATAATCCCGAATGGGTGGAATTATACAATAATACGGATTCAACAATAAATTTGAAAAACTGGTTAGTAAGCAATGGAAGCATTAGTTCGATCATCACTCAAGAAGATAGATTTATTGAACCGACTAAGCATTCAATTTTAAGTTCTTACGCATCAGAGAATTATTTTGAAGCTGACACCAATATTATCTTCACCGAACTGCCCATATTAAATGATAAAAAAGGGAGTGTAATAATTTATGATTTTAGAAACGCGTTAATTGATAGCATGCTCTATAATGTACCCGGAACAATAAAACCAAATATTTCTCTTGAAAGAATAAGTTATACCAATTCTTCGGTTGATGAAACAAATTGGATTTTTTCTTTAAGTTCAAAAGGAAGTACACCAGGAGAACCAAATTCAATTTTTAGCCTGCCTAACATTAATTTTGGTGAAGCAATATTCACTGAAATAATGTTTGATCCAAAAGAAGGAAATTCAGAATATTTGGAAATATATAATTCTTCCACACAGCCGATCGAAATAGGAGGTTGGAAAATTAAAGTTGGTGAAGAGATGTTTAGAATTACCGATGAGAGTTTTCTAATAGAGCATGATAATTATTTTATTATCGCTGCGGACTCCTCTGTTCTAGAAAACTATAATTGGCTTTTAGATAATCATAATGTTAAAATCTTGGATATTAGCTCACTTGGATTAACCAATACCGGTAAAATGATCTATTTAATTGACTATAAGAACAATGTGGTAGATTCACTCGATTATTCGGATAAATGGCATAATTCAGCATTTGCAGAGACAAAAAATATTTCGTTAGAATTAATTAATGTCAATTTAGACAGATCAAAATCAAGAAATTGGAGCAGCTCTGTAAGTAGTTTTGGGGGATCACCGGGAAAGCAAAATTCAATTTTTATTGATAAAGAAATATCAAAATCAAAATTACATATTTCTCCTAATCCCTTTTCTCCCGATAATGATGGCTTTGAAGACTTTACAATAATAAGTTATGATTTAAAGGAACCAATTTCTCAAATAAGGATAAGAATTTACGATAGTAAAGGACGACAAATTAGAACACTTGCCAACAATATTTCTTCAGGATCAAAAGGAGAAATAATCTTTGATGGCTTAGATGAAAATGGAAAGCCACTTAAGATCGGAATCTATATTATCTTGTTTGAAGCTGCAAATACGAATAGCGCTGTTTTGGAAAGATTGAAGGAAGTTGTTGTAATAGCTAGAAAATTCTAATTTAATACTACAATAAAAATGGATTATTGAATTTTACTTAGTTAAATTTATGATTATTCTAATTAAAAATAGACTATAAATGGGAAAAATTATTGCTGTTGCAATGCCAAAAGGAGGTGTTGCTAAAACAACCTCATCTGTAAATCTAGCAATCGCTCTTGCAAATAGACAGAAAAGAACTCTTTTAATAGATGCTGATCCGGCAAATCAATGTGCTGTTGCTTTCGGACTTCCGGATGACCCTGAAATTGGTAATCTCTATAATGTCCTCAACTACACTCAAAATTGTGAAGAAGCAATAAACACAACAGAGAATCCATACTTTGATATTCTTCCTTTTAAAAATATTTCTTACGAAGAAGAGTTGTTAATTACGGACATAATTTTTGATCACCAATTGTTTAATAATTTAGTAAAACCTTATATCGGTGGTTATGATTTTGTATTAATTGATTGTCCACCTACTTTGGTTGGGATGACTGCCAATGTGTTGAATATTGCAGATTCAGTATTAATCCCAACAAAGTCCAGCATGCTTTCAATCTCTGTACTTCCAAAATTATTTGATAGAATTGACAAAATTTCAAGAAATGGCAATGCAAAACTACACGTTGAAGGCATATTTTTAACAATGCATGAATTAAATACCAAGGCTGCTTTTGAAGCGAAAAAGGAGCTTTATAAAACTTACCCAAATCATATGCTTACTACTGCAATCCCAAAGAATATTGATGCAGAGGAAGCGTCATTTTACAAAGATCCTGTAATTATTGTTGAGCCTAATGCAAAATCTTCAATTGCATATATACAATTGGCTGATGAATTAATTGAAAAGAATATTTCTCTTCACGGAGATACTTTCCAGTCATTTTCTGATACAGATTATTTGGCTGATCTTTAGTTCGCGAAAAATCAATTTATTATAATTTATTTTGTAATACTTTTTGAGAATTAAATCCTTTGTTTTAATTTGACCATAACAATTTTTAAAAGCCATAATCAAAACTATTTTTAAAGGTTAGTATGAAAAATTTATCAAAATATTTTCTGATTACATTAATTATACTTTTAAGTATCGGTTGCTCTAAAACACAAAAAATCAAAGACACCATCCAACCTATTAAATTAACATCAGGTTTTCAGGATTCATTAGTAATCAATGATTTGTTTTATTCAGACAATTATGACGTTCGGTTTAAAGAAAATGACAAAATTAATTTAGAGTATAATGTTGAAAGCAAAAAACTATACTTAAAAGCAGATTCTAGTTTCGAGGGAGCAACAATTCTTGAATTTGAAGCAGATATGAGGATCTATGATATTTTGGTTATTTCGCAAAAAGAAGAATTATATGAATTCAACTATAAACCTAATAAGAAATATGAAAAAATAAATTTGTTTGGAAGCTTTAATGGATGGGACAGAACCAATCTACCAATGAAGGACAAAAACAATGATGGCATATTTGAAGCTACGGTTAAGTTAGATCCCGGAGTTTATCAGTATAAGTTTTTTGCAGATGGTGAAGAAATTATTGATGCAGAAAATCCAGAAAAAATATCAAATGGTATGGGTAGTTATAATTCAATAAGGACAATTAATGATCCCGATACAAACAAAAGATTTTTGCATATCAGTAAAATAAAGCAAGAGGGGAGCAATGTTAAAATCTCCTTTTTTATAGAAAATACTTCAATGCAAGAAATTGATATTAATAAGGTTTTCGCATTATTGAATAATTCACGTATAAGTAAAAACAAAGTTAAGGTAAATAAAGATACCGTTGAAATTTCGCTTACCAACTTTGAGTTGATTGGACAAAATACTCTTAGAGTTCTTTTTGAAAGTAATGGAAAGGTTTCCAATCTTCAAACTGTAAATTTATTTGATGGAAAACCAGCTGGAAACAAAAATTTTACTTGGAGAGATGCAATAATTTATTCGGTAATGATAGATCGTTTCAGTGATGGAAATTTAGAAAATAACAATCCGGTTTTGCACGATTCATTAAATCAAAAAGCAAATTATATGGGCGGTGATTTTGATGGAATAATCACCAAATTAAATGAAGGTTATTTTGAAAATCTTGGCATCAATGTTCTTTGGATTTCACCTGCAAACGATAATCCGAATACTGCATTTAAAGAATATCCAGCTCCGCATAGGTATTATTCCGGTTATCACGGATATTGGCCAATTAGTTCATCCAGGGTAGAAGAACATTTTGGAACCCTTGATCAGCTTAAAGAAATTGTTTCCTTATCTCATAAAAAGGGGATTAAAGTTTTACTCGATTTTGTATCGAATCATGTTCACATAGATCACCCATATTTTAAAGAACATAGAAATTGGTTTGGGCAATTGGAATTGCCCGATGGACGGTTAAATTTAAGGTTCTGGGATGAGTTTAGACTTACCACGTGGTTTGAGCCATATCTTCCATCGTTTGATTACCTTGGCTCTCCAGAGGCTTTAGAAGAGATGACAGACAATGCTGTCTGGTGGCTAAATGAAACGGGTGCGGATGGATACAGACATGATGCTGTTAAACACGTTCCAAATGAATTTTGGAGAAAACTGAACGATAAAATTAAAGCTCAAGTTGAGCCAAAGCGAAAATTGCCTGTTTATCAAATTGGTGAGACATTTGGCAGTTATGAATTAATTAGTTCTTATGTCAATAACGGACAGTTGAGTTCGCAGTTTAATTTTAATCTTTATGATGTTGCAATACCAACATTTATTCGAGATGAGTCTTCCTTTAGCGGACTTGATAAAGAGATGAACAAAACATTTTCTGTTTATGGCGTTAATCATTTAATGGGAAATGTAATGGATAGCCATGATAAAAATAGGTTTATGGCATTTGCTGATGGAGATTTAGATGCAAGTGAATGGAGTGCTCCGGAACTTGGATGGGCAAATCCTCCAGTTGTTGATAGTCCGGAAAGCTACAAAAAATTAGTTCTCTATATGGCTTTTATGAATTCAATACCTGGATTACCCGTAATTTACTATGGAAGTGAGTTTGGTATGACAGGCGCATCAGATCCAGACAATAGAAGAATGATGAGGTTTGGCGAACAACTTGCCGATGCAGAAAAGAATACTCTATCGGAAGTTTCAAAGATCATAAACTTAAGAAAAACACATTCAGCCTTAAGAAATGGAGATTTTTATACTCTTTTGGCTAATGAAAATGTGTATTGTTATATCCGGTCAGATTTTAATGAGCGAATACTAGTTTTGCTAAATAAAGGCGATTTAATGCAAAATTTGAGTTTAAGGATTCCTAACAATTTAAGTTTTAATTCTGCAAAGGATTTATCTACTAATCAGGAAATCCAAATAATAAGCAATAGCATAAATGTTTCTATCGATTCGAAAAGTTGGATGTACATTGAATTAAACTGAGAGCCAAATGAGTCCAGATTCTCTAGCTTTAATTTTTGTAATAGTGCTAATTATTGTGCTTATAATGGGAATTATTTTTGCGATTGCTTCAAAAAAAATGAGAGGTGGTGGAGGCTCAATAAATTCAGTTACAATATTTGGAGCTATTTCACAATTTCAAACACTAGAACAAAAAGCAGCTATTGAACATGTATTAGAAGAACAAGCTGGAAAAAAAATGGCAGAAGAAGAAACCGGTGAACCTGAAGAAAAATAAACTTTAATCAAACCTCTGAAGTTATTAAAACTTCAGAGGTTCTTTGTTAAACTTCAAATATTAATTCGTGTATCTAACTTTATATTTTAAAATAGTTTCACCATCATCTTTAACCGGAACTTGGAATGTTATAGACTGTGCATTATTCTTTTTGTACTCAATCGAGCTAGATAGAATTTCCCAATTTAGTCCTAAATATCTTTCAACTTCCACAACAACTTTTTCTTTCTTTCTGTTTTTAATTTTTACTTCATAAGTTTGTTCATAAACCCTATCAGTTATTCTTTTATGTTCGGTTTGGCTTTCTTCTGCAAGAACATCAAAAGCATCTCCAATTTTTAATTTAATAGTTTCATTTTTGGGTGTATGATCCACCAAATCCTCACCAATAAACTCAATTGATTCGCCATCGGACTTATAAACTCTAACTTTTCCTTTTGGCATTGGCACACCAAGATTCTGATCTTCCTTATTTTGGAATTCTACAATTACATTTACCTTTCCACTTGCATTATAACCTTGAGATCTATACAAATACTTTTTCTTAGCATCAACATTCTGTGCTTCAAATAAAGCGATCTGTTTTGTTTCACTATCTGCCAACGTTGTTGGTCTCTGTAAATTGTAGATGTGATATTCGAAAAAATCCTTTTCTTCAAATTGTGGAGCAGCGGCATCTGCCCTTGACATTAGTTCCACCTGCTCTCTACCCTTATACATAGGTCTATTATTTTGAACTCGATTGACATCGCCGGCAACAAGTTTTAGCTTAGCATTTTTATAGGTTGACCCGGAATTATTATCGATGCTGACCCAAGAATTTAAATCCAGTTTAGTGTCATCTTTATTTAAAACAACCACATATTCAGCATGCCAATTCATTCCCTGGGTTTGATATGAAATCTCTACATCTTGATTCCCTGATTTATTGGAATTTAATTGCCAAACCAAGGTAGGTTTTGTGATTAGTCCTTCAGGAAGTGAACCAACATTAAATCGGTACTTTTCTAAATTTGGGAGCATTACCAAACCGCCTTCTTTTCTTTCTAAAACTAATTGTCCGCCAAACGAGGATAAAAGCTTTCCTTCTACCAATTCATTACTTTCATTTACGAGCTGGACATTTTTATCAATATATTTTTGAAGTATTTTGCTCAAACTCACTAAATCGTATTGATAATTTTGTTCTAAAACTTGTCCGTTAAATTTAATATGAACACTGGTTGGATCAATCAATTTGGCAACATCTGTTATTGCAACTTGGGATAAACCGGATTTTAAGTTGATATTTCTAGTATCCTTTACTACACCCAAATTACCGTTATAAACTGTAACTGCTAATTCTTTTTGCACAATATCTTGTCCAACGAAAGTAGAACTAAGTGCTAATGAAAGAAGGGCTGAAAATAATGTAGATTGTTTCATAGAAACTCCAAGTAAATAATTAAGATTTCTCTTTTAACTTGTTAAAAATATAAAGGTTCCCTGCCAATAGCTTAAAAATGTCAATAAACTTTTGTATTTTATGTTTGTTTAGAATGAAATATGATGTAATTAGTTATTTTTGAATTTTTATGAAAGGGGAAATTATGTTAGATTCAATAAAAGTATCTATCACATTGCCGGTTGAGCCGAAAAAGATTTACTCTGCATGGTTGGATAGCAAGAAGCATTCTTCATTTACTAAAAGCCCAGCTCGGATTGAAAAAAAGGTTGGAAGCAGCTTTATGGCTTGGGATGGTTATATTTCCGGGAAAAATGAATTACTTCATATAAATAAACGAATTGTTCAAACTTGGCGAACAACAGATTTTACTGAAGATAATCAAGATTCCAATTTAGAGATATTATTTGAAAAAGTTGAAAAAGGGACTAAATTATCAATAGTTCACACAGACCTACCTAAAGATACCGGTTCAACTTATAAAAAAGGGTGGAGAGATTTTTACTTTAAACCGATGAAAGAGTATTTTGTAGCAAAATAAAAACATTATCTAAATCACAAATTCACACAAAAATAAAATTTTCTTAAATTTTATTTGGTTAGATAAGGTCAATTTGTTTTATTTACGGATCTTATTTTAAGATAATAATACTTTGTTGACCTTTTTGTGAGTTTTTGACCCCCATATTTAAACTTCATTTTATAAGCAGACTTACTTAGAAGAAGTTGCACAATATTGATCCTCAAAGTAGAATTTTCAATCATTTAAAAATTATTTGGAATGTATAAATGACAAAATTACTTAGTGGTAAATATCCCATAATCGATTATATAGCCATCACAATTGGTGCCGCCTTTATGGCGATTGGAATTGGGGTTTTCTTAGTTGATGCGCAAGTAGTTCCTGGTGGTGTTAGCGGACTTTCAATGGCGGTACATTATTTAAGCGGTAATAAACTTCCAATAGGATTGATGATCTGGATTTTTAATGTTCCTCTTTATTTATGGGGTTTAAAAGAACTTGGAAAGAGTTTTGGATTCAGAACTTTCTATGGTTTTACATTAAGTTCTTTTTTTATTGATTTTTTCAGAGGAGACATTCCCGGATTTGAATTTGTAAAACTTCAGAATACTGAGACGGTTAAAGATTTATTTAATAATGATTTCTTGTTCCTAATTCTAATTGGTGCAGCACTTCTAGGTGTTGGATTGGGAATTATATTTAAGTTCAAAGGCACAACCGCCGGCTCAGATATTATTGCAGCTATTATGCAAAAACGTTATGGGATTAAACCAGGTCAAGCAATAATGTTCGTAGATTTATTTGTAATTGCGTTTGCCGGATTAATTATTGAAATGAAGGATCTTGCAGTTGGTAGAACCGCGTTTACCTTAACACTTTATGCAGTTTTTTTATTATTTGTTTCGGCCAGGCTAGTTGATGTAATTATTGATGGCTTTGACTATGCGAGAGCTTGTTATATAATTTCTGATAAATATTTAGAAATTGAGGAAGCAATACAAAACACTTTGAGTAGAGGAGCAACGGCGTTAAAATCGAGAGGGCTTTACAAAAATGTTGATAGAGAAGTAATTGTTACAATTGTTACCTTAAAAGAACTAACACAACTTCAACAACTAATTAAAGATATTGATCCTGATGCTTTTGTAGTTATTAATAATGTGCATGAAGTTTTAGGCAACGGTTTTAGAAGAAGGATTTAATTGTGGATAAATTTTGTCATCTCCAATTAAATGGAGATGACAAACAAGTAAAACTAATATTTATATTTTAACCACTTAATAACTTCACTCCACTTTGGCTTTTTGCCGGTTCTTAAAATTCCTACTCTAAAAATTTTACCAGCAAATGGAAAAATTGCAAAGATTGTGGCAATGCTAACCGCAATGGATAATCCGAATTGCCATAATGGTACATCAGCAATTGTCATTCTAGCAGGCATAACAATTATTGAAGCAAACGGAAACATCGAAGCAATTACGGCAATTGGATTTGCAGGATTTTGCATTAATGATATTGCAATAAAAAATGGAATCATAATTAACATTAAAACTGGCCACATACCTGATTGTGCCTCTTGGGCAGTCTCAAAAATCGATCCAATCATTGCGAATAAACCCAAAAATGTTACCAGACCTAAAAAGAAATTAAACAATAAGTAAATAACTTGACCAATTGAAATACTAAAACTAAAATCTGCTGGCAACGCAAATAAAGTTGTAAATGAAACCAGCATAACCGGAATTAACCAAACAGCCATTTGCATAACCCCTGTTACCGAGGCACCTAAAATTTTGCCAGTCATTAATTCTTGACTACTTACAGATGACAATAATACTTCTACAACTCTGCTGGTTTTTTCATCCATTACAGATTGCATTGTCATTTGTCCCATCATTATTAAACTTAGGTATAACAAAAAAGTAAACAAGTAAGATAAAATTAAACTTCCATATCCTTCTTCTTCAATATCCTTACCTTTAGAAACCTTGTATCCTGTAAAATCAACTCTGGTTCTTGCAAAACTTAAATCATCTTCAGATAAATCCTTTCCTTGAAAATAATTATCAACTAAAACTTCATTTATATATCCGTTTAACTTTTGTGTAATAGTTGCATTGTTTGGAGTTTTAGAATAATACTTTATACTTTTTGTACCTATTGCTGAATCAGAAATAAAAATAATTCCAGCCAAATTTTCATCAAGTAAATCTGACTTTCTTTCTTCCAAATAAGAATCCAATTCTATTTTAGATTTCGTTAAATATGCAAAACTGTAGTACTTATTTTTAATAAAGGGCAATTCTTCAAATTTTGATTCAAATCTTTGTGTTAATGGTGCAGATTCTGTGATTAATTCTAATTTTGTATTTTCATCACCATCATAAGAAAATAATATTGCCTGAAGTCCCATTATCAAAATCATAAAGGCTGGCAAAGCAACTGTCATTATTATAAAAGTTTTGGATAATAATTTTTCTTGTAGTTCTCGTTTTAATAAGACCAATAATTCTATAATTAAACATTAGCTCACCTCCTCTAAAATCACCTTCTTCTTTTCCGGCAAGTTCTATAAATATTTCTTGCAGTGAAATCTCATTTGCACTAAATTTTTGAACGCTAATATTATTGTCAATTAACAACTTTAAAAGTTTCTGAACCTGTGAAGAATCATTTAACTTAATTCCGGTTGTATTTCCATAATCAGAAATTTTATCAACAATAGAATGATTTTTAAGAAACGAAATATCACCTACGTAATTTAGGCTAACATTATTTTGTGCATATTTTTGTTTTATATCCTTCATAGATCCATTTAGAATAATACTACCTCGGTCAATCATTGCAATATGATCACACATCTTTTCTGCAAAATCCATTAAATGGGTTGAGAGAATTATTACCTTATTCTTCTTTCTTTCTTCAAGAATTATTTCTTTTAGAAGATTTGTGTTTATCGGATCAAGACCGGAAAAAGGTTCATCTAGAATAATAAATTCCGGATCATGTAAAATTGTTGAAATAAATTGAACTTTTTGTTGGTTCCCTTTTGAAAGATCTTCAATTTTTGCATCTTTTCTTTCAATTAGGTCAAATCGTTCTAAATAGTCAAAAGCCTTCTTCTTAATATCATTTCCGGTTTTACCTTTTACTTCAGCAAAAAAAAGTAAAGTGTCAAGGACTTTCATTTTTTTATAAAGTCCTCTTTCTTCAGGAAGATAACCGACCTTATTTTTAAATTCTTGCCCAACCGTGGTGCCTCTTAAAACTACTTCACCGGAATCAGGCAAATAAATATTCATCATCATTCTTATAGTTGTAGTTTTACCGGCTCCATTTCTTCCAATCAAACCAAAGATTGAACCTTCGGGAACTTCGAAAGAAGCATTTTTAACCGCAGTAATTCCATCGAATGTTTTAGTTAAATTTTTTACTTCAAGTGCATTCATAATAGCCTTTAAATTAAATTTATATTTTGACGGAATGATTTGTTAAAAGTTTAAAGATAAAAAAATAAAGTCAAATATAGATTTATTTTGGAATAATATTTTAATACAGTATTAAAAAATGTGTTTTTTGGTAAGATTTACTAATAAATATTGTTGTGTTTTATTAAAGATAAGTTTACTTTAATCTCCAGTTAATTTCTTTTATTCAATTAATCATGAAAATTATTGATGGAATATTTTGATTATTCCTATAGTTTATTCAAAAAAATTGGAAAAACTGATTTTTCTAAACTTCCAAACACATCCGAACATCCATTTCGTGCCTTAGTTCCATTTGTTCTTAAAAATTTTTCGTTCGAAAAATTTAAAGATTTGTACCGCAAAGAAACAAGCAAAATAATTGATGAGTACCTCCCAATTGATAAAAATGATACTCAACTAATAGAAGAACTTAAATCACTCTATTACTATGACCATTCAGTAAATACATATTCATGGATGTTTTTATTTTGGATTTGGAGCAACAATATTAATATCGCCGAAGAAGATCTGAAATCCCTACTAAGTGCAGAATTTATGGGGATGATGGGCTACAGATTAATTGATCTTTATACTGATGACGAAGGAACAAAAAAGGAATATCTCTTTCTTGGGAACTATTTAATTAGAACTTTCGAGCAAATTTTCAATGATGTTTTTAAAACTAAAAAGACCTTCGACTTAATAAACTATTATACACTAAAATACAATGAAATTGAATATATAGAAAAACGAAATTTGTGGAAAACATGTCCTTATAATTGGAATGAATCATACATGCTTGGTTATAAAACTTCACCTTTAATTTCATTATTTCATGTTGTATTTAGCGAATCCCAAAATGACGAAAATAAATCTGCAGATTTGCTAAGAGCATTGCTAAATACATTAGCGGCAAATCAGATATTAGACGACATTAGTGATGCAGCAGTTGATTTGGAAGTAGGTAGAGAAACTTTAGTTATGGCAGGTTTCTTCAATAAATATGGAATTGAGAATAGCTGGAATGACAAAAATATAAAAGACTTTTTAACTCAAGAAAAGTTATTAATGATTTATAAAAACCTTCAAAATTTATTTGAAGATTCTATTAATCTTGTAGAAAAACACGAGGACATAATTTTTATGTTATTCGTGGAAGTGGGTAGACACTATTTTTTAAGAAACTTTGAAGTTGTTCCAATTAAATAAATACTTTACTTAAAATAATTAATTCAAATAACTCGGAGGAATTATGTTTGGTTTTATGGGAATCTTATCAATAATTAAAAAACAAAATAGTCAATATTTAACTTCTCAGGAAATTGAAAAGGGAAAATTTATTGTGAATTTTAATGGATACCATGAGTGTTAAAATTTATTATCAATTATATGCAGCTTAAATTAAAATTGTAGTATCTATTGTACATTATTTATTAATGAATTTTCTAAAGTTGGGAGGGAATATGTGTAAAAGATTTCTTTTTGTAACAGCTTCAATATTGTTCGTTTTATTTTTAAGCACGGCTCATTCACAAGATGTAAATGAAAAATCAGGTGGTTTTGCAAGAATTCAAGCAATGGGAGCAAATCCTTACGTTATTGATCCTTTTAATATGACTATCAATCCAGCTTGGGCAGCAAATTATTCCGATTTTTTAATGGGGGATCTTGGTTCAACAGATACACCTTTCGGGAATGATGGCATCGGTCAATTTGTTGGTGTCAATTTAGGAGTAAGCAGTCAAATGACACTTGGTGTCCTATTGACCAGAAATGATTTCGGCGGAATGTTTTCAATTGCACAATTAGATCCAACTAA
The DNA here is from genome assembly GCA_963704835.1 of uncultured Ignavibacteriales bacterium. Classification (GTDB taxonomy): domain Bacteria; phylum Bacteroidota; class Ignavibacteria; order Ignavibacteriales; family Melioribacteraceae. The sequence continues at coordinate 400,436 of CAVPHW010000001.1, forward strand.
TGTAATTGGTGAGTTGAATGGAGCTGTTGGAGCTGGTTTAACACCATTAAACAATAATTTTGAACTTATTGGTTCGTATAAATCTGGGTCTAGCAAGTTTGGTTTTGGTTTAGCTTATGCTGCTACTTCAAGAGAATTTAATCCTGCGACCGGTGATCCAACAGAAGCCTCTGCTTCACAAATTGGATTAAGTGCTGGTTATATTGGAACAATGGGCAAAGGTATGTTATTAGATTTGGCATTTTCTGTAGTTATGCCTGGCGGTTCATTTACTCCAGCAGGAGGAGACGAATCAAGTGTTAGTCAAACTAATATTGGTTTAAATGCAAGAGCATTTTTTGATGTTTCAGAGAAATTTAAATTGGTTCCTGTATTCACTTATCAAAGTTTTTCAGGAAGTGTGGAAGATGCCTCAGGAGCTACAACAGAAAAGTATGACTTAGAATCAATTTCTATAATGGTACTTGGAGTTGGTGTTTCTTATAAGGTTGGAGATTTCTTATTTGCGGGCGGACCATCGTTCGCAACTATAAGCCAAACATCACCAGAAGTTGATGGTTTTTCACCTGAGTTAGTTTCAACGACTACATTATTCCCTTCTTGGAATCTTGGAGCTGAATGGGGAATGTTAGATTGGTTATGGGCAAGATTTGGTTATATCTCAATTACAGGAAGTGTGGCTTCTGAATCAGCTGCTTCTTTAACATCTGTTAACGAATCAATTTCAACTATCTACGGTCCAACTGGGGCTTATATTGGTTTAGGATTTAAGTTGGGTAATTTATCAATCGATGGAACGGTTAATAGCGATGTACTTCGTCAAGGGCTAAATAATATTGGCGGCGGCGGAGCAACTTTTGGTTATTTATCCTTAAGCGTTGCTTTCTAATTTTAATCTTTGGGGTATTTGAAAAATAGTACCCCACTTTTTCTCAAACAACACAATCTCTGGGTTTTTAGAAACCATGCTGAATTCCAAAATTTATAGATAAATTTTTGCTAAGAGTTTGGAAGAAAACACATTCCTCAATAATAGTTTTTCAATACTTATCCCAGATGGAGAGAGCCCATTAACTATTTCGGTTGTTAGATGTTTGTCAGAGGTTCCCGGAATAAAAATAAATATACTGTCACGAAACAGATTTTCACTGGTTCGATTTTCTCGGTACATAAATAGTTTTCATTATGAGAATACTACTGATGAAGATCTGAAAATAGATTCAATTAAAAGAATAGTTAAAGCAACAAACTCAGATATAATACTTCCTGTTGATGTACCAACTATAAAATTATTAACAACTCATAAAAACAAAATTGGCAACTCAGTTCTCTTACCCGATTCTGATGCACTCACGATAGCTTCTGATAAATGGCTTCTCAGTAAGTTTCTTTCAGAAAATAAATTACCACAACCTGCTACAATATTTTTTCAAAATCTAAATGGCTTAGATGAATTATCGGAAATGGAATTTCCAGTATTGGTAAAACCAACGAAGGGTTTATTTGGTAGAGGGATAAAACTTTTTAGCAATCCAACAGAATTAAAAGATCATTTAAACAGTTGTGAGGATTCAGAAGAATACGTGATTCAATCATTTGTTAAAGGATTTGATATTGATTGCAGCGTCTTGTGCAAAGAAGGGGAAATATTAAATTTTACCATTCAGAAGGAAATTTATCCTTCTAATAATAAGTTTGGTTCACCAGCGGCAATAGAGTTTTTGTATGAGGATAATGTTTTTGACATTGTGAAAAACCTTATTCAAAAATTAAACTGGTCTGGTGTTGCTCACATTGATTTAAGATATGATGAGAGCGAAAACCAATTTAAAATAATAGAGGTAAATCCGCGTTTTTGGGGCAGTTTACTTGGGTCTTTACATGCGGGTGTAAACTTTCCTTACCTTGCATGTTTAGTCGGTTTTCGGATGGAATCAGAACAAATTAAATTTAATTCGAAAAAATTTTCATTGATTCAGGAATGGGTGATTTTATTTGCAAAAAGAAGATTTAAGGGGAAAAATTTCAACATAAGTTTTCGGGAGACTAACTTAAAATATATTCTAAAAGACCCATTCCCGGAAATGTTAGGGTTTAATATATTTCTTTATAAAAAAGTGTTTTACAAAATCAAAAGAATTTTTCGTTTACTAAAATTTGGTAAGTATAGATAATGATAATAAGCTTTTGAAAAACCAATGTATTTAACTTGTCTAAGATGGATTGTTATAATAAATTTACTATATAATTATAAAACAATAAGGTGAGTTATGGGAAAATCAATTTTATTAGTTTTAATTGGTAAAAGAAAAGAAGAAGCTGTAAAAGTTCAACAAATTTTAACTGCTTGGGGATGTATAATTAAAACCAGACTTGGAATTCATGATGGAGTTTTAGAAAATTGCTCTGATGAGGGTTTGTTAATTTTAGAACTCTATGGCAAACAAGAACAGAAAGATGAATTGACCAGAAAAATTGCTGTTCTTCCTGGTGTAAGTTCAAAACTGGTTGAGCTTAAAGTCGAATAACCATAAAGAAAAATATAATTAAGGATAATTTAATTATCCCATCCAGAAACCTTTGCGATGTGATATGCCTAAAGTTTTTTTGCATTTATCGCAGAAGTAAATAAACCTAATTCCCAATGTTGATGCGATCCTTTGAGCAAAAACTTTGTTTATTTCTTTTTCGCAATGTGGACAGATAGGTTTTTCTGATTCGGTTTCAATTACATTAATCATTTTGCTTTCCTCTAAATATTGGTTGGTGAAATAAGAAATTTTCTTAAGTAATTAAATTATTTTTTTGTTTTAATCTACTTATAATTTTATCTGAAGTTAACTCTCTAATTGCATCTTTTGCAATCCAGTTTGCTGATTTAGAATTTAGTAAAATTAATCTCTGACAAAGGTTAACAGCTACTTTATTTAGTTCTAGATTTCGTTTGCCAATTTGTCGAATTGCCCAGTTGACTGCTTTCTTCACAATATTTCTATCATCTGTCGAGTATGTTTCAATCAATGGGAAATATTTTATAAAATCTTCGTTACTCATTTCCTTATTATGAACCGATAAAACTGCTATTAGTACAAACCCAGCTCTGCGAACAAACTCCTTTTCACTTTTTACCCACTCATAAGATTTATCAATTGCAAAAGGAGTTTTACCAAATAAATTGTTGCAGCATTGATCACATAAATCCCAAGAATTAAAATCTTTTACCCAATAGTTCATTTGCGACTTAGTTACTTTTTCTTTGTGGTCTATCATGGTAGCTAGTATTCTTGCTTCATGGATTCCGGAATTCCATAGTTCGAGTGCAAGTTCGTGATTCTTCCCAATTTCTTTTGCAGTAATCCTGAGAAGAGGAATAGATATTCCTAGTGCAGTTTCTGGATTAATACCAAATCGAGCCATTCCCTCAACGTTTCTTGGATTTTTATTTTTTTTAAGTTCAGCAATTATTTTATCTGCAGTTTTTATATTATTCATAATGGACGTTCTCTACTTTAAATTTGCCATATTTAAATTTACCGGTTGGTAAATCCCATTCAACTTCGTATTTAGTTGGAATTAGAAAAGTATTATTAAAATATTTATAATCAGTATAATAAACTGTGTATAACGATTCTTTATAGTCTGCATTCATTGACCTAAACTTGTCAAAGGTTTCAATCTTGTGAACAGTCCCGTTTTCATTAAAATAAAATTTAGCAACAACCGAAATATCATTATCCGAAAATTTTATTTCAGCAACGTTTGTATCAATAATATTCCAGGTAATATTTTTATTTGGAAGCAATGAAGTGGGAAAAAAAACAGCTTCTGAGAAATATCTAAATAGTCCTGATTTATCCAATTCAATTCCCCAAGAATCAGCAATGGTTACACTGGAATTAATTTTGATAAGCATATTCCCCTTGCCATTTAAGTAGCTATCAATAGCATAAACCCAAAAGAATTTTGAGTTATTGATTACGGCATTCCATAAAAAATTAATTCTATCGGTTGTAAAATATTCGGTTGATTCTAATGGCATCCATTCTGAATTGACATCGGTTTTGAATTTACCAGAAATATTTAGAGTAATAAATTTTGGTGAGTAAATGCTATCGGTAATAACGGAGGTAAAAAACTTTTTTATTAGTTCCGGCTGCTCATTTAATTGTGTGTGAGTGAATAATTCTTTTGAAGAAAAATCAATTGAATCTCTTAAACTTTCAATTTTGGAATTTACGCTATACTTCGTAAAATACTTACCTCCCCAAAACAAAAAAAGAAAAAATAAAAATACTACAAGTACAATTGACGCTAAAAATTTCTTCATGGTATATCAAAAACATATAATTGTTGAAGTGGATCTGAAACCAAAAATAATTTAGAATTAGTGAAGTCGAATGCAATTCCTTCAATTTGTTTAATATCAATTCTATATTGTGAAATCAATGATCCATCAGTTTTGCACTTATATATAGCTTTGCTTTCATCACTAATCATCCAAAGCTCATCTTTGCTAGAATCATATTCTAATCCAGATAAGTCTTCAGCGAATGTTATTTCTTTTTTGGAAATAATTTTACCATTCAAATCAGTTTCAATAAGTAAACAAGGATTTTTTTCATTTACTATAAAAAGGTGTTTGTTCTTTGAGTTGTATGTAATTCCTTCAAAACCCTCATTTTTTTTACCTTTTAGATTTAGCTGAAATCTTTTTATTTCTGTTCCATTTTTTTTATAAAGAACCACCTCTCTACTTCTTTCCAAAATTGTAACAATTATTGAGTCTTCAACTATTGCTATGCCCTCTAAATCCTTTCCATTAACAGAAAACTTGGTTAATATTTTTCCTTTTAAATCAACATTATAAACTTTACTCGTTTCATCGCTCACTGTCCACAAGGTATTTGTGCTTCTATCATATGCTAGCCCGGAAGGTTCTTCAACGGTTAATTTATGTTTTTCTATCGGATGTAAGAATTTAGGTTTGTCGTTTGTAGTTGAACAATTAATACAAATTGAATATGTTAAAAAGGGAGTGAGGATTAAAACTCCAATAAGAATCTTTTTCATAAAGGCACTCATTATTTCATACTTCTAATGATAGAAATGAAAGCGGAAAGTTTATTTGCATCCAATTTATTATTGGTTCTTACGCCAGAACAAATATCAACTCCGAATGGATTAACTAAATTTATTGCTTCTTTTACATTGTTGGGGTTTAGTCCACCGGCCAAATATACCGGAATATCGACAGATTCTACAATTCTTTTGCTCAATGTCCAATCATGAGTTCTTCCTGTTCCGCCAAGTTCTTTAATTTCTTTATTCTGATTTCCCGAATCCAGCAATATGACATCAACGTTCTGTGCAATGTTTTTGGCTTCTAAAATTGAATCATCTCCATTTACATGAATAACTTGGACTATTGTTACATCAGGTAATTCATTTTTAATATCACTGTAAGAACCAATTAATAGTTTGTCAACAATTTGAATTGTATTGGTTTTACAAAATTTTAACTGGTCAATGATTTCCTTAGAATCTTGTTTGCTTGTAAGTAAAAAAGTATGAATGTTTTTGGGGACTGATTGTGAAATTTTTGCAATTTCAGATTCGTTAATAACTCCCGGACCACTAGGCATATTTGAGACAAGACCTATTGCATCTGCACCTAAACTAATTGCTAAATCAGCTTCTTCAACACTTGAGATGCAGCAAATTTTAATTTTCATAAAACTTCTCGTAATCTTGCTTTAATAATGCGAACAATTTAATATCTGAAATTTTTTCTTTTATAACCATACTTTGCAACAATGTTCCCTCAAACTTAAACTTTAATTTTTCTAAAACTCTAATTGAGTTTAAATTTAAAGGCATGCATCTCGCTTCTATTCGATTTAATTCTAATTGGTTAAAACCAACTTCAATAATTTTTTTACAAGCCTCGGTGATAATTCCTTTATTCCAATGATCATAGGAAAGTGCATAACCAAGTTCAGCCTTAAAATTACAACTGTCATATTTTACAAATCCTGCCGTTCCAATTATTTTATTATTTTCCTTAAGTTCAATACCCCAAGAGCCCCCAAGATTTTTAGTATAACTGTCATAAATCATATTTAAAAAATCGATAGTGTCCATTTCATTTTGATGCGGTTCCCAGACAACAAATTCAGCTACTTTTGGATTTTTAGCGTACTCAATAATATCCATCTTATCTTCGTATTTTAGCTTTCGTAATATTAATCTATCTGTTTCTAAAGTGGGAAGATTTCTAAAAAAGTGCTCTAACAATTTGTATCCTTATTTAGTATAATAGTTATTAAAATTACAGTTTTTAGGACAAATAATTTACAAAAACTTTGGAGATAAAATGATAAGTAAAGACTTATTAGATATTCTTTGCTGCCCAGAAACAAAAGCAGATCTTGTATTGGAAGGTGATTTATTGATATCAACGGATAAAGCAACTAGGCGGCAATACCGTATTGAAGATGATATTCCGATAATGCTTATTGAAGAAGCTGTGCAGTTAAGTATGGAAGATTGGACAAAAATTATGAAGAAGCACAACAAACCGTTTTAACATTTAAAATGATAATAAAAAGAGATAAATCAGAAATAGAAAGTTATCTTAGTGATGCTGCAAATTTTGCCGGTGAATGTGAAAATGTAATTTTTCCAGAAACCACAGAAGAAGTAAAATCTATATTGAAAGAGGCAAACGAAAAGCAAAACAAACTAACTATTTCTGCCTCCAGAACCGGTTTAACGGGGGGAAGTGTTCCAGAAAAGGGAATACTATTATCTACAGAAAAATTGAACAAGATACTCTTTCTGGATAAGGAAGCAAAGACAATTTTGGTTGAACCAGGAGTTATTTTAGCAGATATACAAAGCTATGTTGAATCACTAAATTTATTCTATCCACCAGACCCAACCGAAACGAATTGTTCAATTGGAGGAAATATTGCAACTAATGCTTCTGGGGCAAGAAGCTTTAAATATGGCTCTACCAGAAATTTTGTTGATGAATTGGAAATAATTCTTCCTAATGGTGAAGAGGTAAGTTTAAAAAGAGGTGTCGAAAAATTTTCATCTGATAATTCTTTTGTTTTAACAACTGATAATACCAGAATTGAACTTGAGCTGCCCAATTACAAAATGCCAAATGTAAAACATGCGGCAGGTTATTATGTAAAAAATGGAATGGACGTAATTGATTTATTTATCGGGTCTGAGGGAACACTTGGATATATTTCAAAAGCTAAACTAAAACTGATTGATCTTCCGCCCAATATTCTTTCAATGATTATTTTTTTTGATTCATTGGAAAAATCATTTTCGTTTGTAAATAGTGTAAAACAAAAATGCCAAGAAAAACAATCACAAATTGATGTAAGAGAAATAGAGTTCTTTGATGAAAACTCCCTCAATTTATTGTTTGGTGATTTTCCCAATATTCCTGAAAACTCGAAAGCCGCAATTTGGGTTGAACAAGAATTATTTGAAAATGAAGAATTTATAATTGAAGAATTTCTTGAGTTGATTGAACTAAATGGTGGAAATTCGGATAATATCTGGTTTGCGTTAAATGAAAAAGATAGGAACAATCTTAAACATTTTAGACATTCAATTGCGCTAAAAGTAAATGACATCATTTCTCAGCGAGGACTGAAAAAGGTTGGAACCGATAATGCCGTTCCAGATGAGTGTTTTCAAAAATTTTATTCTTACACAAAAAATTTGATAGAAAAGAATAGTCTAGATTTTGTTGCATACGGACATATTGGGGATTCTCATTTACATTTTAATATATTGCCTAAAAATTTAAACGAATTGGAATTAGCAAGAAAACTATATGGTGAAATTTGCACGTTTTCCGTTAGTTTAGGCGGAACAATTTCAGCTGAGCATGGTATAGGGAAATACAAGAAAAAATATCTATTAGAAATGTTTGGTGAAAAAAATATCCAACAAATGGCTGACATTAAAAAGCGATTAGATCCTAATTCAATATTGAACGTGAATAATATTTTTGATGAAAAATATTTAGAACAGAAGTAAAATGAAAAGATTCTTTATAATACTATTATTATCGACATGCGTTATTGTACTTGGACAAGATAGAAATATCGAAAACCAATTAAGATTAGCTAAATCTTTTGAAGAATCGAATAATTTTGAAGAAGCAGAAAAAATATATACCGACCTCCATTTTAAGAATCCATCAAATTTTGAAATTTATAGAAACCTAAATACTCTGTTTATTAAGTTAAAAAAATACCAGGAATCATTAAAACTAATAGAAAATCAGCTAAAGTTAGGACAAAGCACTATTGATTTATTTGGCGATATGGGAAGCACTTATTATTTGCAAAACGATGAAAAAAGTGCGTTTGAAGCTTGGGAGAAAGGAATTCGTGCTGAACCGGGCAATCCATTTGCCTACAGAATAATTGCAAATTATTTAATCGAAAATCGGTTGATAGAAAAATCAATAGAAATTTTGAATAGGGGAAATCTAAAATCAGATGACCCAACTATGTTTTCATATGATATTGCTAATCTTTACTCAATGACATCAAAATTCCAAGAGGCAACTGAAGAATATTGTAAAATTATTGAGCAAAAACCTAAACAGACCAATATTGTTGAAAATAGAATAAGGTCCTATATTAATTTTAATGGTGCATACGAACCAACAATTGAGGTTATTAAAAATTATTACAAAAAAACAGAAAATGTTGAATATCTACAGATGCTGGTAAATATGTATTTGCAGGTAAATGATTGTACGAATGGTTTAGAAGCAGCAATCCAAGTAGAAAAATCATCAGCAGACAACGGGTCTTTTATTTATAATTTTGCTTTACGGGCTTCTCGATTAGGAGATCATTCTGTGGCGGCAAGGGCTTTTCAATATATCATTAATCAATATCCAAAATCAATTTTATTGGCTCAAGCAGAAATTGGTTATACTCGCGAAATGGAAAATAATCTAAAATCCACTTTCACAATAAGTGAGGATTGGAAAAAGTATAGTATAAACAGTTATAATTCGACAGAGTTTAAGAAGTTGCTAGGTGCGTATCAAAATTTAGTAAAAAAATATCCTAATGAAAGTGTAGGAAAAGAAGCTGAATACAGAACCGCAATTATTTATCAAGAATTTATAGAAAATAATGTAAAAGCAGATAGCATTTATAAGAAAATAGTTAACCAATTTGGTGTTAATGAATTTATAAGCAAGGCAAATTTTGGGCTGGCAAAAATCTCTTTATCCAATGGTGAATTAGTTGAAGCAGAAAAATATTTAAATAATGTGCTAAGCAATAAGTTAACAAATAAAGAGCTTTTAAATGAATCTAAATTTATTCTTGCCAAAATTAAAATGTGGGAAGGCAAGTTAGATGATGCCATTATTAAGTTAAATGAAGTAAAAAATATTCCTGAAGATGAAAATGCAAATGACGCTATTCAGTGGTTGTTGATAATAAATACGTTTAAAAAGGACTCAGTTAATTTATTTTCCTATATAAATGCCGATTATCTAATTGAGAAAAAAAAGTTTAATGAAGCAGCTCTGGAATTTAAAAAATTAGCCGAAAACAAAGCACTTTTTGTTTTAAAGGATTTTGCTGCAGTTAATTATATAGAATTATTATTATCTTTGAATAATTATTCAGAAGCTGTTATTTTTTTGGAAGAAATTTCCAATTGTGACGAAGATAACATCTATAAGGATAGGTTTTTATACTTATTGGGTGCTAGTTATTATTATGGTTTACAAAATGCACCAAAAGCAACACTTGTTTTGTCCAGAATATTTGAAGAATTTCCTAATTCAATCTATTCCAGTAAAGCAAGGAAAGTTATTTATGAAATCAATAGTGGGGAAAAAGTTAAAATATGAATGATTTACACGATCATAAAACCGTTAAGTGCTCATTTTGTGGTAGAGATGGGAATGAAGTAACAAGTATGGTTGCCGGACCTGAAGTTTATATTTGCGATATTTGTGTAAAAACAAGTGTAGATATACTAAAAAACAATTTAGCTGCTTACAATACTAAAGACACATCCACAAGTACTTTAACTCCAGAGATGATTAAAAAGAGTCTTGATGAACATATTATTGGTCAAGATAAAGCAAAAAAAGTAATCTCTGTTGCAGTTTATAATCATTATAAGAGAATAAATTCAACAGCTTCAATGTTTGATTTTGATGATATTGAAATTGATAAAAGCAATATCTTATTAATTGGTTCAACTGGAGTTGGTAAAACTTTAATCGGTAAAACTCTTTCTGGAATATTGGATGTTCCTTTTGCAATTGCTGATGCAACTACATTAACAGAAGCGGGTTATGTTGGAGATGACGTAGAAACAATTTTAGTCCGTTTATTACAAGCGGCTGATTATAACTTAGAGAAAGCCCAAAAGGGAATTATTTATATTGATGAAATTGATAAGATTGCCAGAAAAAGTGAAAGTGCTTCTATTACTCGTGATGTTTCCGGTGAAGGAGTTCAGCAGGCATTGCTTAAAATTTTAGAAGGAACTGTTGCCGGTGTTCCACCAAGAGGCGGCAGAAAACATCCTGAACAAAGCTTGATAAATATTAATACAAAAAACATCTTATTTATTCTTGGCGGTGCTTTTGATGGAATCGAGCAAATTGTTGGATCAAGGTTAAACAAGAATACTATTGGTTTTGCAACAGCTCAAGACAAAGTAAAGGAAGTGGAAAAAGACGAACTTTATGCAAAAGTTCAACCTGAAGATTTGTTGAAGTTTGGATTAATACCAGAATTAATCGGACGAATTCCAATAATTGCTCCAATGCATTCGCTTGATGAAAAAGCATTAAAGAGCATATTGACCGAACCTAAAAATGCAATATTAAAACAATATAAAAAACTTTTCTTAATGGAAGGCGTTGAACTTGAATTTGATAAATTAGCAATTGATTCAATTGTAAAGCTTGCAATAGAAAGAAAAACCGGTGCCAGAGCATTAAGATCAATTGTTGAAAGCACTCTGTTAGATATTATGTATGAACTTCCAAATTTAGATAATGTTGAAAGATGTTTGATTACAAAAGATACTGTTGAACTTGGTTCCGAACCAATTTATTATGAAGCTGATAGAAAATCAGCTTAGAATTTACAGTGATAAAAACTTAAAAAACCCGGCGTTCTGTCGGGTTTTTTGGTTTAAATATATTTACAGAATACAAAGTATTACTTGTCAGATTCTACTAATTCCAATAAAGTATCTGTCAGTTTTAAAACTTTGTATTTAATTTCCATTTGCCCAGATGGATTGTAAATAGTTAATAATTGTTTTTCATTATCGTAATTCCATGTTCCATCTTCAAAATAATGTGCATCAGTAGGAGCTAAAACATAATATTTACATAGGTCGTCTTCCATAAATATATAGACTTGCCTAAACCTGGATGGAGGGAACTCCTTATAATTGCCTGGGCGGAATATTAACACAGAACCAATTTCTTCTTCATAGGATTGAGTCCAATCCTTTTTGATTTTCTCTATATCAATAGTATTGTCATGCTTAAATTCCGCGAAACTACAGCTTATTAAAAAGAAGCAGCTAATAATTACAAATAATTTTGTCATAGTTTTCTCTTTGTTGATTTTTATTTTACCACAAATATACTTTATTGAGTTATCTCTTCCATCATTTTTTCGATTGATCTCTTAATTCCTGGAGATAAAGATTCCAAATAATGATCTTGTGTAAAAGGAATAATCTCTTCCAAAAGTTCGGGGTATTTTTTTGCAATTTTGATTATGTACTTTAAAGCTGTCATTCTTACAGAAGGATCTTTGCTAATTTGTTCCCAGATATTCATACAAATATCAAATATTCGTCCTTCATATTTTTTGTTAATCTCCATCTTATAAATAATTTTTAGCAATTCTCTTTGATGGCCATCTTTTTTATCTTTTATACTCTTTACAATAGAATTTATATGCTTTTGAATTCGCGTATCATTTTCTTCCATGCAGCCCCATATTAAAAATGCCGCACGCCATGAATATGGTTGTTTATCCGAAATGGATAATTTAATGGCTTCATCAAAATGCTCAGGATTTGATTTTAAGAATGAAATCATTTCATTTTTATAATAGCTCATTAACTTATTTTCTAAAATGGTTTCCATTTATTTAATATTGAATAAGAATTTTCTTATAAAAACATTTTACTTTTATTTGATTATTCAAAAAAATATTTAATTATTCATAAACCAATATTAACGCAAATAGTATTTATTCAGCTTACAATCTTGTTAGCCCACCCATTTAATATGTTTTTGATTGTAGAGTTACTATCCGAGATTAAACAATTTTAATTATTTAATATAATTTAATTTTTTTAGATAATAATAATTCATATTCATCTTTTGAATATGCTTTAAAATAGAATTTTATATTTAACTCGCTTTGATTTTTGATAGTAAAATAAAAGTCTTCTTTATATCGGCAAATACATCTGGCCACAAACTCATTTGTATCAGCGATAAATATTTCTATGAGATCATCTTCAGTATTTATGCTATCCTTGCATGAAGTTGAGCAATGAGTTCCAAACAACAAACTTAACGCTAACATATTACTGTTAAATTCCCATTCTAGAATTGGCTCAGAGTTTTCTTTAGATAAAGCTTTTTGAGAATAACAACCATTGCTTACATGAGTTAAAGGAATAACATTTTCATTTGTCTGCAGAACAGAATTATCGGAACACATTATAAAAAGGAGAGAAATAAAAATCAGCGAAAAAATTAGAAATAACCTACTCATCTTTACTCAAATGTCTAACTGATAATAAAATAGGATGTTCTTCGGTTTACAATAAATGCAAATTCCCAATTCCAAATTGATATTAACATAAATAATATTATTACAACTTACAATAGTATTAATTTGTACCATTTAATATATCATGTCCTTTTTTTGTGCTCTTGTCTGCAATCAAAATTTTCACTTAAACTTTTTTATATATTTAGTGTATAATTCAATAAGTTAAGTACATTATTAATAAACTTGTCACAAACACTATATAAATGAAAAAATTACTCTTTTTACTACTTATTGTTCCTGTAATATTTTTTGCCCAGTCTAAAATATTAATTCCTATGGATCTTACTCAAGCAAATCACTTGAAAGCTTATGGTATTACGTTTAATTCATTAAAGAAGGATTTAAAGGCTGATTGGCTTCTTAATTACAAAGGCGGATCTTTTATAATTGATTATTCCGAAAGAATTGTTCTGGATTGCCAAATTAGAAATGTTAGTTATCAAATTCTTGATAACACGTCTGTTGTTGATATTTATTCATTTGTGCAAAGTGAAGATCAGAATATGGATGTTGTTCGACTTGAGAAAGCACCTGAGATTGCTGTGTACGTTCCACCCGGTTTTCAGCCTTGGGATGATGCTGTAACTTTAGCGCTTGAATATGCAGAAGTGGAATATAAGAAAATATGGATTGAAGAAATTCTTTCCGGTAAACTAAAAGATTCTGACTGGCTTCATTTACACCATGAGGATTTTACAGGACAGTTTGGAAAATTTTATTCAAGTTATGCAGGGGCAAGATGGTATCAAGAACAGCAGATTCTTTATGAAAATGAGGCTAAGAAATTAGGTTATAAAAAAGTTTCCGAAATGGAGAAAGATGTTGTACGGACAATTAAAACTTTTATTGGAGAAGGCGGATTTTTGTTTGCTATGTGCTCGGCAACGGATAGCTATGATATTGCCTTAGCCGCTGACAATGTTGATATTGTTGATAGAATGTATGATGGAGATGCACCGGATATTGATGCAATGAACAAGTTAAATTTTGATAATACTTTGGCATTTGAAAATTTTAAATTGGAGATGAACCCTTTAGTTTATGAATATAGCGATCTTGATATAACATTAGAAGAAGTTGGTTTAGAAAATAATGATTACTTCACTTTATTTGATTTCTCTGCCAAGTTTGACCCGATTCCTACTATGTTGACTCAAAACCATGTTAATGTTATTAAGGGGTTTATGGGACAAACAACGATGTTCAGACAAAAATATATTAAAAATTCAACCATAGTTTTAGCTCAACGAGCAAATTCCGATCAAGTAAAATATATTCATGGAAAATATGGCAGAGGAACTTTTACTTTTTACGGAGGTCATGATCCAGAAGATTACAGACATGCAGTCAATGATCCGCCTACGGAAATAAGTCAGTACAAAAACTCACCGGGCTACAGATTAATATTGAATAATATACTTTTTCCGGCAGCAAAGAAAAAAAAGCAGAAGACTTAAAGAAGTTAAAAAGTAATAGTGAAAAGTCAATCTTGCCCACTGTGGCTAGAGTGACAAAAAATCATTTCGAGTCTATCCTTCGAAAGAAGTTGTTGAACAACTCAATTTTATTTTGTTTGTCATTCCAGAATTTGTGTTGCTCAGCCGGAATAACCAGTATTATTAATTTTTAATCTTCTATAAATTTTTCTCCCAAAAATTTAGCATCGTACTATAGACATGTAAATATGTATTAAAGCCTTCGTAGATACCATGCGATCTGTTTGGATATGGCATAACAGAAAATAGTTTATTATGTTCAATAAGTTTGTTCATAACTATTTCCGTATTTTGATAATGAACATTATCATCACCGGTGCCATGAATAATAAGCAAATTGCCTTTAAGCTGATGAGCAAAATTTACAGGTGAACCATCTCTATAACCATCTGTATTAGTTGAAGGCAATCCCATATATCTTTCTTGATAAATTGTGTCATAAAGTTTTTGATTGCCAACTGGTGCAACCGCAATTGCAGTCTTGTATAAATCGGGATATCTAAATATTGCATTTAAACTCATTGAACCGCCACCGCTCCAACCCCAAATTCCAATTCTTTCTTTATCAATGTAATCCCATTCTGATATTACTTTTGTGGCATCTGCTTGATCAGATGAAGCTAGTATCCCAATTTGTCCATAAACACATTTTCTAAATTCTCTACCTCTCGGTGCTGGTGTGCCGCGATTATCGATACTAACAACTATATAACCTTTTAGCGCAAGCAGTTGATGCCAGAAAAAATTTCCCATCCATCGATCAAGAACAGTTTGACTTGCAGGTTCACCATAGACATGAAATATTACAGGATACTTTTTAGCTTTATCAAAATTTGGAGGTGTAATTTTCCATCCATCTAATTCAACTCCATCCGAAGTACTAACCTTGAAAAAATCTATTGGGCTTAAGTTTAATTTTAATATTTTCTTTGATAATTCTTCATTGGACAGTAAATTTCTTACAATACCATGCTCAGGTAAACTGATTAAATTAATCTCTGAAGGTGTATTTATTGTTGAGTGATTATGTATTGCCCAATTAAAATTTGGTGAAATATTGTATGTATTATATCCGCTAATATTTACTGGAGTTAACAGTTCTTTTTCTTCTTCATCAAATATGGATTTTTTGTATAAATATCTCTGAGTCGCATTTTCAGGTGAGGCAATAAAGTAGATATAATCGTTTACTTTATCTATTCCTGCAATACTGATTACATCATATTCCCCAGTAATTTTCTTAATTTCTTTTCCATCTCTCGAAATCAAGTACACTTGATTCCAACCATCTTTCTCACTTAACCATGTAAAGTATTTCCCATTTTTAAACCACATTAAATCATCAACAACTTCAACCCAAGCATCATCCCTATCTGTAAAAATATTATTTACATTTCCTGTTTCAGTATTACCCAAATATACCCTGTTTTCATTTTGTAATCTATTCAGCTGCTGAATTATAACTTCTTCTGAAGATTCCGCCCATTCCATTCTTGCTATATAATTGTTTCTAGGGTCACCCGGAACCTTAAACCATTTAATTTCTTGCGATTTTATTTCCACTACTCCAACTTTACAAGCGGAGTTCATTGTCCCAACTTTGGGGTATTGGACTGGAATAATTTGTGAGTAAATTGAATCGGTATTGTTTATCATATTAAAAACTCCAATACCTTCTGCGTCTAATTGCCAAAATGCAATTCGATTTCCATCAGGGCTCCATCTAAATCCATTTTGTAATTTTAATTCTTCTTCATAGACCCAATCGAAAGTGCCGTTGATAATGGTTTCTGATCCATCCTTTGTTAACTGAATTATTTCATCATCGAGTATTGATTCAATATATATATTATTTTCTCTTACATACCCGACATATTTATTTTCAGGTGATAGTGTAGCAAACATTAACGTAGAAGGTTTAGCATTTCCGCCCAGTTTTTTAAGCTTATTTGTTTCTAAATTTAAAATCCAATAATCACCTTTTGTGTGGGCTCTCCAAACTCTTTGGGTATTTGTGAAAATTAATAAAAATTTTAAATCGCTTGAGAATTCATATGAAGCTATCTGTAGAGGTTTGGTTGAATCGTTAGGGATTAAATTTTTTCCAACAATTAATATTTTACTCTCACCAGTTCTTGTATCGTATTTTACGATGTTTTGCGCACCCATTTCGGATTTTTCCAACTTTGTATAACTGTCACCTCCCTCAAACCAACTTATACTGCCAACTCTAGGCTGCGAAAATTCTCTGCTTCCGTAAATTGTTTCAAGAGAAAATTCTATGTTATCAGATTCTTGAGCAAAAGTAATCTGAACTATTAAAAATGAAATAAGTATGATGAAATTTATTTTCTTCATAACTGTTTCTCCACATAATAAATTAATTATTGATGGTTAATTAACAATTAATGGTGATTATTCCCACATAGATGCTAAAATAATATCATAAATTGATAAAAATATAATATACAAGTACTATTAAAAATGTTACATTAAAATACCTTTTTATCCTAAAAATGTTAAATAAATATTGATATAAAATATAAAAATGACCGGATATATTTTCGACATAAAAAAATTTGCAATTCATGATGGACCTGGAATTCGCACAACAATTTTTCTAAAAGGATGTCCATTAAGATGCTGGTGGTGTCATAACCCTGAGAGCATAAAAAAGATTTCTGAGAATGGAAATTGTGAGGATTCAAATAATTCTCTCACCAAGAAATATGGAATTGATGAAACATTAAATATCATCAAAAAGGATGTTGTGTTCTACGATGAATCTGGTGGTGGTGTAACTTTCTCAGGAGGTGAACCGCTTATTCAAATTGACTTTTTAGATGAGATGCTAAAAACGTGTAAGAAAAATGATTTATCGACAGTTATTGATACATGCGGTTATGTATCTACTGATTCTTTCAAACGAATTTATAAGAGCACTGATTTATTTCTTTATGATTTAAAACTATTTGATGACGAACTCCATAAAAAATATACTGGTGTATCAAATAAACTTATCAAAGAAAATCTAGAATTTTTAAGTTCAGTAAACGCAAATGTAATTATTCGAATTCCGCTTATTCCAGAAATAACGGATACGGAAGAAAATTTAAGTGCAATTTCTAATTATTTATTAGGGTTTAATAATATTGCTCGCATCGACTTATTGCCATATAATAAATTAGCAGAAGATAAATACAGGCGCTTAAACAAAGAATCAAAATTAGGAAATATTGAAACTCAATCTGAAAATAAATTAGCTGAAATTAAAGATTTTGTAAAATCATTTGGGCTTAATGCTCAACTAAATGGGTAATTATAATGAATGAAAGAATTAAAAAATTACGTGAACAGACTTTAAGTATTCATCCTTCAATTTCATTGGAAAGAGCAAAATTAGTAACTGAATTTTATAAAAGCGGAAAGGCTGAAAAACTTAGCATTCCAGTTGCACGCGCGATGGCATTCAAACATATTCTTGAGCATAAGGAATTATGCGTAAATGATGGTGAACTTATAGTTGGCGAAAGAGGTTCAGCACCGCATGCAACTCCGACTTATCCAGAAATCTGTACGCACACAATTCAAGATTTTGAAATTCTAGATACAAGGGAAAAAATATCTTTTTCAGTCGATGAAGACACTAAATTGCAGCAAGTAAATGAGATTGGTCCATATTGGAGTGGGCGATCTTTAAGAGATAGAATTTTTGAAGAACTGGATGATGAATGGAAAGAAGCATATTCGGCCGGTGTTTTTACTGAGTTTATGGAACAGAGAGCACCTGGTCATACAGTATTGGATGATAAGATTTACAAAAAGGGTTTTAAAGATTTTATTTCAGATATAGATAAAAGTATAGCAGATTTGGATTTTTATTCAGATGCCGAAGCATTTGAGAAGAGAGAAGAGTTAAAAGGAATGAGAATTGCCGCTGAAGCAATTGTTTTATTCTGCAAAAAGATATAGTAAATATCTTTATGAATTAGCAGCTTCGGAAAAAGATGGTCAAAGAAAAAATGAATTGGAAACAATGGCTGGAATTTGCAGCAGAGTCCCCGAAAATAAACCTGAAACATTTTGGGAAGCTTTACAGTATTACTGGTTTGTTCATCTTGGAGTTATCACTGAATTAAATACTTGGGATTCATTTAATCCCGGCAGACTTGATCAGCATTTATATCCATTTTACAAAAGAGATTTGGAAAGTAGTTTATTATCTGAAGATAAGGTTTATGAATTACTGCAGTCATTTTGGGTTAAATTTCATAATCAGCCTGCACCTCCTAAAGTTGGAGTTACAGCCCAAGAAAGTAATACTTACACTGATTTCTGCTTAATAAATCTCGGCGGTTTAACTGAAAAAGGGGAAGATGCCACAAATGATCTTACCTATATAATATTAGATGTAATTGAAGAAATGAGATTATTGCAGCCTAGCTCAATGGTTCAGGTAAGTAAAAAAAATCCCGATAGATTACTTAAACGTACTTTACAAATTACCAAAACTGGCTTTGGTCAACCCTCTATTTTTAATACAGATGCAATTATTCAAGAAATGTTAAGACATGGTAAATCTATTGAAGATGCCAGAAATGGCGGAGCAAGCGGCTGTGTTGAGACAGGTGCCTTTGGTAAAGAAAGTTATATCCTTACTGGATATTTTAATATTCCAAAAGTTTTAGAAATTACTTTGCATAATGGAATCGATCCCAGAACAGAAAAACAAATTGGTTTGAATACTGGGGAACCAACCTCATTTAATTCCTTTGATGATCTAATGAATGCTTTTGAAAAACAGTTAAATCATTTTATTGATATAAAAATTAAGGGTAATCTGATAATTGAAAGACTTTGGGCAAAATATCTGCCGGCTCCTTTTATGTCAATATTAGTTGATGACTGCATTAAAGTTGGTAAGGATTATAATAATGGAGGTGCAAGATATAATTCCTCATACATTCAAGGTGTTGGAATGGGAACTATAACTGATAGTCTCTCTTCAATTAAGTATAATGTTTTTGAGGATAAGAAAATTTCAATGAGTGAATTAATCGAATCATTAAAGACTAACTTTGCTTATGATAAAGAAATGAGGAAACTGTTTTTAGATGAAACTCCAAAGTATGGCAACGATGAGGATAAAGCGGATGATATTTTAAGGGAAGTATTTGAAATGTACTTTAAAGCAATTGATGGAAGACCAAATACAAAAGGTGGCCAATATAGAATTAATTTATTGCCAACAACCTGTCATGTTTACTTTGGAAGTGTAATTGGTGCAACTCCAGATGGAAGATTGGCGCAGAAACCATTATCTGAAGGAATTTCACCTTCACAGGGAGCTGATAGAAATGGACCAACCGCTGTAATTAAATCAGCAGCTAAGATTGACCATTTAAGAACTGGCGGAACATTGCTTAATCAGAAATTTACTCCAAAAATTCTTGAAGATGAAACGGGCAGAGATAAAGTATTACAGTTAATTAGATCATATTTTAAAATGGATGGTCATCATATTCAATTTAATGTTGTTGATGTTGAAACATTGAAGAAAGCACAAGAAGAGCCTGAGAATTACAAAGATCTAATTGTTAGGGTTGCAGGTTATAGTGATTATTTTGTAAACTTGGGTGAAGATCTTCAGAATGAAATTATTTTTAGAACTGAACAAAAAGGTTTTTAAGTAGACAAATAAATGAAATTAGATAAACTTATAAATTGGTCAGCTCCCTCCGATTGGAGAAATATTACCACTATTGATGCTCATACCGAAGGGGAACCGCTTAGAATATTTACAAGTGGGCTTCCAGAACTAATTGGAAATACAATTTTAGCAAAAAGGAAATATTTTAAAGAAAATTATGATCATTTAAGAACTGCAATGATGTGGGAGCCGCGCGGACATGCAGATATGTATGGTTGCATCATAACTGAGGCTGAAAGAGAAGATTCTGATTTTGGAGTTATTTTTACACATAACGAAGGCTACAGTTCAATGTGCGGACATGGAATTATAGCGGTAACAAAGGTTGCTATTGAAACTGGAATGATTGAAATGCAATCGCCACAAACTAAAATTAAAATTGACGCACCGGCAGGTCAAATTATTTCTCATGCAAAAATAAAAGATGGAAAAGTAGAGAGTGTTTATTTTCATAATGTTCCTTCATTTTTATATTTGAAAGAAGCAGAAATTGAAGTAGATGAAATTGGGAAAGTAAAATTTGATATTTCTTATGGCGGTGCATTTTATGCGTATGTAAATGCAGATGATCTTAAATATTTCGATGAAAGCAGAAAACTTTAACGAACTAATTCATAAAGGCATGCTTATTAAAAATGCAGTTATGAAAAATTATGAAATTAAGCATCCTTTTGAAGAAGATTTAAGCTTTCTATATGGAACAATATTTTACGGTAAAGCTCACAATAATTCTTCAGATAGCAGAAATGTTTGTATATTTGCAGAAGGTGAGGTTGATAGAAGTCCAACCGGAACTGGTGTAAGTGGAAGAGTTGCAATGGAATATGCAAAAGGTAATCTTCCAGTTAAATAAGTCGATGGAAATTGAAAGTATATTAGGAACAAAATTTACGGCTAAAGTTTTAAGTGAAACGAAATACGGCACTTTTGATGCGGTCATTCCAGAAGTTGAGGGGACAGCAAATATTACTGGTAAACACGAATTTTTAATTGATCCAAATGATGCGTTGAAAGATGGTTTTATTTTTCGATGAGAAAGCTATAAGGCATGCCCAATAAAATAAAATTCCTATCAAAAGCAGATGTGCTAAAATGCATTGATATGTCATCGGCAATCGATGCAATGAAAATGGCATTTTCTGAATTATCAAAGGGGAATGTTAAATCACCGTTAAGATTAAGCATGGAGTTAGAAAACTCCAACTCTGGTGCATTATTTATGCCGGTTTATTTTCCAGCTAAAAAGTTGGTCGGACTTAAATCAGTCACTATCCATAAAAACAATCCCTCAAAAAATCTTCCGATGATTCAAGCAATGTATAATGTTTTTAATGCTGAAACTGGTGAACCAGTTGCAATTATGGATGGTGAAGTTTTAACTTCAATGAGAACCGGAGCTGCTTCTGGATTGGCAACGGATTTATTAAGTCCAAAGGAATCGAAAGTTGCTGTAATATTTGGCGCAGGCGTTCAAGCGGAAAAACAAATTGAAGCTATTTGTGCAGTAAGAGATTTAGAGGAAATTTACATATCCGATTTAAATGAAGATAGAGTTGAAAATCTAATTAAAATATTACAACCTAAAGTTAGAGCAAATATTAAGTTGATGACTGATAATAAAATATTAACTCAAGCAGATATAATTTGCACCGCTACTTCATCATCGTCACCAGTTTTTAATCACAAAGACTTAAATGAAAAAGTTCATATAAATGGGATTGGTTCATATAGACCTGATATGTGTGAAATTCCAAGTCAAACAATTGTTGAATCAAAACTTTATGTTGATTCAAGAGAAGCTTGTTTGAGCGAAGCAGGTGATATTATTCAACCGATAAATGAAGAATCTGATTTCAAAAGATCATATTTATGCAGAGCTTGGTGAAATAGTGCGTAAATTAAAAAATGGTAGAATGACGAATGATAAAATTACAGTATTTAAGTCAGTTGGAAATGCAGTGCAGGATATTGCGGCGGCATCTCTGATTTTGGAAAACGCAGCAAAATTAAATATTGGGCAGGAAATAACTTTATAAAGGAGTATTATGCTTAAAGATCACCCTAAAGGAATTATGGTAATGTTTACAACAGAAATGTGGGAGCGTTTTGGCTTTTATATTATGATGGCTATTCTTGTGTTGTACATGGATAGTGAATTCGGCTGGAGTGATTCAGTTAAAGGTGATCATTATGGAATGTTTTTGGGCTTGGTTTATTTTGTTCCTCTTTTGGGCGGTTATTTAGGTGATAAATTATTTGGTCAAATTAATACTGTAATTACTGGCGCAATTTTTATGTTGTTTGGTTATGTTTCCCTTGCTCTTTCTTCTGTGGATCAGCTAGTGTTTTTTTATGTAGGGTTGTTCCTAGTTGCGTTTGGCACTGGAATATTTAAGGTTAATATGTCGGTTCTCGTTGGAAATTTATATAAAGATAAAGTTCATCTAAAGGATGCCGGATTTAATATTTTTTATATGGGGGTTAACGTAGGAGCTACTCTAGCGCCTTTAGCAGCTACTTTGTTAGGTTATTTGTTTAGCGATTATAGAATCTCTTTTTGGGCGGCGGCTTTTGGGATGTTGATTTCAATCATAACATTTAATCTTGGCAAAAGTAAAATTATTAGTGCCGATGTAAAACAATCGATAAAAACAACAAATCAAATTGTACTTAAAGAAGTAGGTGCAACAGAAACCAAACAGCGACTTGTTTCTTTAGTAATGTTATTTACAATTGTAATTTTCTTTTGGATGGCATTCTACCAAAATGGATTTGCTTTGACTCTTTTTGCTGAAAGATCAACTAAAATTTATGAATGGCTACGACCTGAAACTTACCAATTTTTCAATCCCTTTTTTATTTTACTGTTAACGCCTTTATTGTTGGGATTCTTCTCTCGATTGAATAAAAAAGATAAAGAACCATCAACTCCATTAAAAATATTTATTGGGATGACCATAATGGGATTCTCAATGGTAATAATGGTATTAGCTTCTTTAGATGGTGGAAATGCTGATTCAAATAATATGTCACCTTACTGGTTAATCTCTACATATCTTGTTGTTACTCTAGTCTGAAATATTGATTTCTCCAATGGGGCTTTCATACGTTTCAAAAGTTGCGCCTCCAAAGCTGCAAGGAAGAATGATGGGAGGATGGTATTTGGCAACAGCAATAGGCAGTTATGGTTCTGGATTATTGGGTAAGTATTATAGCGATTTTGAACACCATGAGTATTTTATAATTTTAACTGGAATATTAAATATTCTCAGCTATACTTGCATTGTTATCTATGAAAAAATTGAACAGGTTTGCAAAATAGATTTGAAATAATTTATAAGGGTGAGCAAATCTTTAAATTAAACCTCCAAGGTTTATGGTTACCCCAAATGAATCTAAAATAAATTTATTGCATCAGATTTAAACGGAAATAAAATGAAAAAAGTAAAAATTAGAAATAGTAACCAAGAATTTAGTGTTGGTAAAATTGTGTGCGTTGGTAGAAATTATGCTGATCATGCAAAAGAGTTAGGAAATGAAGTTCCAAAATTTCCAATAATATTTTTGAAACGACCCTCAACATTAATTTATGATGGCGATACAATAGTTCATCCAAGTTATTCAAATGAAATGCACCATGAAGTTGAGTTAGTTCTTTTAATTGGGAAAGAAGTAAAAAATGCAACGGATGAAGAAGCTGAAAATGCTATAGTCGGTTAT
Source organism: uncultured Ignavibacteriales bacterium (assembly GCA_963704835.1). Taxonomy (GTDB): domain Bacteria; phylum Bacteroidota; class Ignavibacteria; order Ignavibacteriales; family Melioribacteraceae. Next base: position 424,255 of record CAVPHW010000001.1, read on the forward strand.
GGTGTTGGATTGGACATGACTTTGCGCGATTTGCAAAATGAATACAGAAAGGAAGGCAATCCTTGGACACTCGCTAAAAGTTTTGATACTTGTGCTGTAATTTCTGATTTTATTTCAAAGGATACGTATAAATTAACAGGCGATTATGAAAAAATAGTTTTACAAAAGAATGGGAACACTCAGCAAAGTTCTTTAGTAAACAAAATGATATTTTCACCAAAAGAAATAGTTAAGTATATTTCTGAAATAATGACTTTAGAAAGTGGAGATTTAATTTATACCGGTACTCCAGAAGGTGTTAGCAAGGTAGAAAAAGGCGATGTGTTAAATTCAAGTATTGAAAACATTGCGCAATTAAAGAACAAGATTGAATAAGAAAGGGAATTAAGATGCAAAAAATAAAACATATAGTTTTACTTTTATTTATTGTTAGCAGCGCAACGGTAAGCTGTCAGAGTAGTGATACAAATGATGAATTCAATATGTCAGCTTCAGAATTAAAAAAGGCTATGGCTGCTGATAC
>CAVPHW010000002.1:0-14993 GCA_963704835.1 uncultured Ignavibacteriales bacterium
CCGTTAAAAAAGCTGGTCCTAAAAGAGCTTCTACTTTAATTATAATAATGTTTTTTAGTGGAATACTGACCGGGTTGTATTTTATTTTTAAGCAGGATATTAAGAATTATTATAAAATTCTAAAGGGATAACAATATCATGTTAAAGTCATTTCTGTCACAGACATTCCAAAGGAAGAAGGAACAAAGTGACTGAAAGATCTTTGATGTCTTTTACTCTTGTAAAGATAACATCTTTAAGAAAAGATGTTATCTTTTTTAGTATTAATTAGTTTAGCGGAGATAAATGATTCTACCTACCCTTCCTACAGGCAAGCAAGCTCTTTCCAACAGGTCAGGATCGAAATGACAAGATTCCTAGTATATATTGTGGGCTGACACGGACCACTCCGTGGCAGGTAAGTAGTGACAGAAGGCTTTGATGGGATACTACGGACGATTTTGGAGTAATAATGACTTGTGTCACGGTACGACCTTGACAGCCAAGAAAATTGAGCTGTGGATTCATTTTTATGCACTGTCCATTCAGGGAAAGCCCTTTCGTTAATTTAACCACAGATAACTCAGATTAACCACAGATTAAAATTTGTGAGAATCTTGGAATACCAAAAAACTACTCAGAATGTATAGGGTTATTGACGTCCAATAATTATTTGGAAAAAGAACATGGTGAAAGGATTATGGGCATGGTCGGATTAAGAAATTTACTGGTGCATGAGTATGGTATAATTGACGTAAAGAGATTGTTTGAGTATTTGGATCACTTAGAAGATATTTAAGATTTTGCTGTTTCTATTAGCAAAATATGAAAACAGACCCGCCCAACCATCTGGGTTTTGGCTGGGCTGACACGGACCACTCCGTGTCAGTAAAGTATTGTGCCACGGTGCGACCGTGACAACTGAAAAAAAATCTAAATGCTTACGGCTTTAAATTTTCTGAATAATTAAACACTATCGACTTGAATATTTAATGGACACTTGCACGCCGCGGCGGATTTGGTACTTTTCTATCAAGAGAAAAGTATGAAGAAGAATTTATTTGCAAGGTTTGATTCGGCGCCTGTCCCGAACTTGATTCGGGATAACTTTCTTATCTAGTTTCTAATCCCGCTACGCGGGGAAGAAAGTTAGAAGTAATTTTATGCTCCTGTAAAGATGACATCTTTAAGAAAAGATGTCATCTTTTTCAAATGATAGATGAGAGACGGGAAACTTGGAATCCTAAATATGGAGGCTTTGCGACATCCTGCCTGGCCCGATTGACATCGGGGGTCATATCGGGCTGAAATCTGAAAAATCGATTTTAAATTATGCTAACTTTTTATCACGCGCTGCTTGACTCTTATCTCTTACTTCTGGTTTTTGACCCCGGCGAACAAGTCCGACTTCTACATTCTGAATTCTTATTTCAATTTCGTAAATTATTCCCTGTTATTTGTAACATTATTTGATTTTGCATTGGCAGCTCCCTCTGGAAGCCTTTTGACTTTATTATAGACATTGCAGAGGATAAATTAAAGAATTTTAAAGAGCAGAATAGAATTGCTTCTCAATCCCCTAACCTGCTTTTGGAACAAGGCAGGCTAATGCGCAATGTGGAAATTCTTCAAACTGTTTTTATTAAGCTTACAAAACAACTTGAAATTGCAAAGATTGACCAGATAAAAGATGCGCCAGTATTGAATCTTAAAGAGTTTGCTAAAAATCCTGTTAGAAAAGCGGGACCCAAAAGAGCAAATGCCTTAATTATAATTATGTTCTTTTCATTTTTAATACCTGGAACTTATTTACTCTTTAAGGATGATTTCTTGAAATATTATAGCTTGATGAACAGTTGATAAGCCTAGTTGACCTAATCGATAGAAAAGTTAATCTGTAAAAAAAGTAACAAGCATATTAAATTGGTGTGCTAAATATAAAATGCAAGATGTGCTAAGGTTGATGATAGAAAGAAGGCAATAAACTTTCTAATGAAAGTTTACGATCTATTAAAAACTTTTTAAAAGAAGTGCATCTTTCCACCACAATTGTTAGGATTCATGTAATTTATTATGATATAATTTACATGGTTATACATTAAAATAGCCTATTTGACTAGAAATTAAACGTTTACAATTTTTTATGTATTTAGTGTGAGTTTCATATTTTAAACTTAAAAAAACTAAAAAATAATTATTTCCTCATAAGCGAGAAAAATATTAAAGATTTTTCTTCAGCAATTATTCCACAAATTGTTACATTTATAAGCGGAATAATAACTACCATTTTAATTGCTAGAGGATTAGGCCCTGAGGGATTAGGCAGATTTAGTTTAATTATGAGTATTCCATTATCAGTTGGGCAATTATCAGATTTAGGTATTGGACAAACATCTATTCGTTTTGCTGCTAGGGCACACGAAATTGGAAATGAAGGAGATAAATTCTCAATATTTAGATGGGCATTTCGTGTTAGGGTTCTTATAGTAATTGTTTTAATCCTAACATTATATTTCTTCGCTCATTATATCACATATGATTTATGGCATGAAGACTTAGTTTTTAATCGACTATTTAGAGTCACATTAATAATATTGTTTACAAATGTTATTGCAAATATCACTATCACATATTTTCAGGCATTAAGTGATTTCAAATCATATGGCAAAATACTTTCCGGTCAAAAGTTATTAGTTCTAATTGGCATTTTAATTATTGCCTTAATGAATAACTGGAGTCTATCTTCAGTTGTAATGGTGACTATATTAGCAAATATTTTGGGAGCGGTTGTTTTTGCATTTAAAGTACCAAAAGAAATTTATTTTTCTAGAGATAGTTGGAATTATAAAAGAATCATTAATAACTATTTTAATCTAAAATTAGAAAAGAATTATGATAGTAATGAAATGGATACAATGGGTATTCATTCGTTTACAAAATTAATGATTTTATCTAATATTATAATTACTTTAATAATGCAGGCTGATATTTGGCTAATGGGTGTATTTTTATCAAAGTCTGATATTGGCATATACAATGCTTCCGTGAAATTTACTATACCCTTAGTTGTTTTGCTTACTTCGGTTCAAACAGTCCTTTGGCCCAGTGTTTCAAAAATTTTAAATAGAGAAAAGGTAAATAAATTACTCAAAAAGATTTTTACTTTAAGTGTTGCAGCCTGTCTAATAAGCATTTTATATTCATTTATTGTCCCACAAATTGCCCCCATCATATTTGGATCCAAATTTGAAGGGAGTATAATTCTAGGTCAACTTTTATGTTTTAGATATAGTATTGCGTTACTTATTAATCCAGTTCATATGGTCGGTTATAATTTCGGGTTAGTAAAAATATATTGGATGATTAATTTGATCCAATTATGTGCAATAATAGTAGTAAATATTTTACTTTTGCCAATTATTGGACCCGTAGCAGCAGCACTGGCATTAATATTAAATGAAATTATCGGAATATCTTTTATTTATCCTATAATATGGAAAAAATGGAAAGGTTTACGATAAAAATTAACTTAAGAAGTTAATAAATTAATTGTTAATTAAAATTTAAAAACTTTTACTTTATTTAATTCTTAGAATACATGATTTTATAATAAATTGACTTAGTCCTCATTTAATGATAGTAATTATAATTTATTAAACGATTTAATAATATATTCTTAAATAATTATAGGGAAATAAAAAGTGTTTCAAACGAATAAATTCTATGAAAGAACTGGCTTCGCATCTTTAGATGATTTGTCAACTGATGAATGGAAAGAGGCTTATAAAAATCTGGATCTAATGCAAGAAAATTTATTTAATCAAAAAATCCACACCGATGATTATATCTGGCCTATTAACCCACTACAAAATCAAACAAGACCTTGGGAATATCCTTATGTATATTGTAATATTAATAAAATCTTAAATGAATTTTTTACAAAACAGCCATTAATTGTAGACTTAGGTAGTGGGTTTACTTTTTTCCCATTTGCAATTGCTAAACTCGGTGCGGATGTTAATTGTGTGGATATTGATCTAGTTCCAAAAAAATTATATGAAAAAGCAGAAGGAGCTATCAACATTAACTCTGGGACAGTGAAATTTGTAGAAGGTAGCCTAACAAAAATCCCATTTGAATCAAACAGTTTAGATATAATATATTCAATTAGTGTTTTGGAACATTTACCAGAAATTGGGGAAAGTATTAATGAAATTCATAGGGTGTTAAAAAATAATGGTTATCTGATTTTGACATTTGACATTGATTTGCAAGGAAATTTTGATATTAGTCCGGAAAAATGGATGCTATTACGACATATGTTAGGTGAAAAATTTAATCAATTATATTCTGAATATTCAATTCATCCACAAAGATTATTAACAAATCAAAATCACCCTTTTATTACAAAGGTAAAAAGGAATAGAATCAATACCTTATTGAGAGAAATTTATTCAATGAACAAAAAGTTTATAAAAAGGGAAATAAATGGTCCGACTGGTTATTTCGTATCAAGTTTTGGCGCTTGTTTTGTTAAAAAACAATTATAATAACTTTAATTAGAATCAGATCAATGTTTCTTGAAAAAATAAGTACAAGAATTATAAAATATTTATCAAGAATATTAAAAATAATTATTTGGTTTTTTTATCATCTTTTAATTGATACCAGAGATGCGATAATTATTTTAGCATGTAAACAACCATTCCATTTCTTACGTTATCCAATCTTAAAGTTATTTGGAATGAATATTGACTCTAATTCTTCTATCCATATGGGATGCAGATTGTATCATCCCTGGAATATTATAATAGGCAAAAATACAATAGTGAATCCTTACTGTATTTTGGATGGAAGAACAGGGCTAAAAATCGGGAATAACGTTAGTATTTCTGAGCGGTCGATTATTCTAAGTCTGGAACATGATCCTCAATCGTCGACTTTTGAAAGTAAAGGAGCTATTACTAAAATTGATGATTATGTTTGGATTGGTATGGGTGCTATAATTCTTCCTGGTGTATCTTTGGGGGTTGGAGTTATTGTGGCAGCTGGTAGTGTTGTAACAAAAAATGTTGATGATTTTACTATTGTTGGTGGAGTACCTGCAAAAAAAATAGGCGATAGGAATAATCATCTAACTTATAATTTAAATTATAAAAAAATGTTTCATTAAAATCTGAGAAATATGGAAGAAATTTTAGTAATCGGGCAAAAACCAAAAGATTTTTTAGACACAAATATTATTTCTGCATTCAATCATCGTTCTAAACAAGTTATTGATCATCTGATACAAAGTAATTATAAAATTATACTCTTAAATATCGATAAAAAAAATTTTATTGAGATTAAAAAATTAGAATTTAATGGAAACTTAATTATATACGATATTAATCCCAATAAATTTGGGTGGCTGAGATTAATAAAAAAAGAATTTAAACAATACAATTTCAGATTTATTTGCGCAATGACTTTATTAGGAGGTTTTGTCGCACGGAAACTAAATTTAAATAAGTTATTATGGCTTGATTTATACGGTGAACCGATGTTAGAAAAGATTGGAAGGGATAGCATAACTAAAAAAGAGATTGGTACTTGGTTTATATATTCGGAAATAAAGAAATTATTTAAAACGTGTGACGTGTTTTCTGTATGTTCAGATTCACAAAAGCAACTGACAATAGGGGCTCTAATTTATCTTGGTAGAATCCGTTCTAATAATTGGACCTCTGAAAAAGTTTTTACATTGAATTATTGGGGAACAGAAACTGCTGCTATAAAAACAGACCGTAAAGAAAATAACAAAATTGGTATGGTATATAATGGCTCTATTAATACTTGGACAGATGTAGATACATTATCAGAAGTCATAAGTGAAGTTTTAAAAAAGAAAAATAATGTCTATTTCAAACAATTTGGAATTGATATTACTGATGGAATTCAATTAGAAAAATTTCATTCTTATTTAATAGACTCTGATTTCAAGGATAGAGTAGAATTTCTTGGCGCAATCGATGATGTAAAAGCCCAAGAGATTTATAAACGATGTCACATTTGTATCAATGCAGACGTCGATACTTTAGAGACCCAGTTTGGATGGAGAACACGGTATACAGCTGCAATTCGAAATGGATTAGTAATTATTGCTACCTTAGGTAATGATATGCCTAATAAATTGAGCATGAATGGTTGTGGACTTTTTTCCGAGATTGGGGATAAACAAAAATTGAAAGAGAACTTATTAAGAGTAATTGATGATCCAAAATTGAGGTCTGATTTAATTCAAAAAGGGAATGCATTTCTTGATACTAATGTCTCAATCAAACAATTTGGAAGAATATTAGCCTTTATATCAGGAAAAAACGCTGAAAAAGAGAAAAAGACTAAAGGGATTTTTACTCATCAGATAAAATATATCTATAATATTTTTAGAAATTGTTATATATGGTTGAAATGGAATGTTTTGTATAGGGTAGGTTAAATTATAAAAAATGTAATAGCTATCGACCCAGTATAAATAATTATGATTTTATATAAAAAAAACACATTGGACAGATGAATTTATTCCTTTCAGTTATATTTCTTTTTTACATTGTTGGAATAATTTTAAACCCACATAAGACTTTTCTTTTCTATGTATTGATAAATCCGCTTATCAATAATAATTTCGCAATTTTCAGTCAGCCAGGGTTACCGTTATTAAGTTTAAACATGGCCATTTGTATTTATACACTCTTCTATTATTTGACATTTAAGAAGAAGGAAATTAGAAATCTAAAAACTTTTCCCCTAATTATTCCTTTTTATTTTTACCTATCATCATTATTTTTATCAACGGTATTCAGTACAATACCTATATTACAAAGCCTAACAAGAGCTCTCGCAGATTTTAATAATCAGTGGTTATTTATTTTATTACTTTGGATGATTATTACTTCAAAAAAAGATTTAATATTAATAATAAAGTTTTATTTTTTCTTATTCTTTATTATGAGTTTATATGGCGTGTTAGAGAAATCACTGGGTTATAATCCTATAATGGAATTCGAAAGCTCCTGGATTATTGATATGAATAAGACAACCACCTGGTTCTATGGATTTAATAATAGACTTGGTATGGGAAGAATTCAATCCTTCACAACACATCCTATTACTTACGGTGCAATGCTTGCAATAATAATAGTATCAAATATTTATTTGCTAATTAGTAATAGGTATAAAAAACAGAACATATTTTTTATAATATCTTTTTTAATTTTGATGATTATTAATCTAATTTTTACAAATTCAAGATCACCTATATTGTTTTTATTAGTTGCCGCATTAGGTTTATTTTCTTTTCGTAAAAAAATCTTTGCCAAGTTTATTATTCCATTTATTATCATTTTTAGCTTGTTCTTCTATTTTTTTAGCGGCTATGTTTCATCATATTATCAAAATTTTGAAAGTTTAATGAATATAAATAACTCTAATACAGTAGGTGGAAGCGACCTTTTTATGAGATTGGAACAATTTCAACTTACATTCGAGCTATTTAAACAAAGAATATTTTTTGGTTTAGGAATTGGTAGTTTTAACCCTACAGCAGAGGTATATACTGGCCTGCTTGGAGGTGAGAGTGTTTGGATACAAACTTTGCTTGAACGCGGTATATGGGGGGGTATTAGTTATCTGGTTTTATTAGTTTTCTTATATAAGAAATTTCGTTTAAAAAATAATGCCAGCTCTAATCAATTCTTCTTCTTCATTATTTCTGCTTTTATTATTTTTGCAACGGTTACAGGGGAAATGGAAACAAGAGTTCTTTTTTTGACCGTGATATTAATCATATACCAATTATTTAGACCAATTGTTAGTTTAGGCAGAAGTAATATAAATATCTTACCTAAAACTGCTGACTCAACTGATTCTAAATGATTATTTTATATAAATTGGATTTATAACTAGGAAAATATATTGCAATTAGATGTATCAATTATTATAGTCTGCATGAATAATTTGAAAATGTTATTCCCTTGTTTGGAAAGCATTATTACCTATACACATAAAGTAAAATATGAAATAATAGTAATTGCATATTTATTTTCTAAAGATAATTTAGTGCTTCTAAAAGGGAAATATCCTTTTATTAAAATTATTGAAAGTAATGAGATAAGAGGATTTTCGGAAAATAATAACTTAGCATTAATAAATGTTGATAGTACTTTTTGTTTGATACTTAATGATGATACTTATTTTGATACACCATTAATTGATTTATTGGTTGAATCATTTAATACTGAACCTAGTGCTGATTTTTTTAGCCCAGTAATTTATGATGCACAAGGCAAATCATGTGGCCGTCCTCCAGAAGACCTCTTTAGTTTTCTCATATCTCAACTTTTTAGGATAAAATATATAAGGAGAAAAAATAAAATATTTGTTGATCAGCAAGGAAATTTCCAAACTTATAATGTTGCTGGTTGCTGTTTTATGGTTAAAACAAAAATATTAAAGGAACTGGATTATTTTAATGAAAATTATTTTTTTTGTCCAGAAGACATTGAACTTTCAACTAAAGCTAATAAGCAAGGGAAAAAATGTTTTGTAAATTCATCTCTAATTATTTATCATCGGCAAGGAAGTACATCAAGTCTGACTAGTATTGCAACTTTTCCAGCTATGTATAAAGGATACCAATTATTCTATTCTAATCTTTTTCGATTACCAAAAGCTATTACTACGATAATTCTAGTGGTTGGGCTAACTAAATATTGGATATATTGGTCACTCCAATCTACGGTCAACAGTAGTATAAATAAAAAAAAATATTCAAACGCAATTCGATCTTTATTTATTAAAAAAAGTCCAAAGGAAATATTTATTAAATACTTTCAAAGTATAAGTAAATAATCGTTTCTAAATAGTACTATCACATTCAAGAAAAAGTAAAAATGAAAAAAAGTATTATTATTACAACAATAAATGAGCCTAGTGAAGCTATAAAGGAATTTTCCAAATTAGGTGAATATGAATTAATCGTTGTTGGAGATAAAAAGACTTCAAAAAATTGGCATTTCGAAAATGTGACTTATCTATCTATTGAAAGCCAAAAAACAATTGGAAAGTATTTAAATAAAATTTTACCCTTTAATCATTATTGCCGCAAAATGATGGGTTATTTATACGCTATTAATAATAATACTGAAATTATTATCGATACAGATGATGACAACATACCTAAGAAAAACTGGGCGTTCCCAGATACAAATGGAAATTTCCTTCACATTATTGATAATGAGGGATTTATTAATATTTATTCATTATTTACAAAAGAAAATATATGGCCAAGAGGTTTACCCTTACGTCTGATTCGAAAAGATTTTAATCTAATAAGCAAATTAAGTAATGATTATAGCAATATAGGTGTTTGGCAAGGATTGGCTGATGAGGATCCTGATGTGGATGCAATTTATCGATTAGTAGATAACAAGTTGTGTTACTTTAATGCAAGTGAACCTGTTGTACTAAAGGAGGGTACTATTAGCCCATTTAATTCGCAAAATACATTATTTAGAAAAGAGTTATTTCCTTTATTATATTTACCCGCCTTTGTTACTTTTAGATTCACTGATATTTTGAGGAGTTTAATAGCACAGCCTATAATGTGGCTTTACAATTATAAGCTTGGTTTTATAAACGCAACTGTCGTTCAAAAGAGAAATGAGCATGATTATTTTGATGATTTTAAATCTGAGATACCAATGTATCTTTATAGTGAACAAGTGGTAAAAACAGTTTCAGATTGTGTTAAAGCCGAAGAGTCTATTGAAAATAATCTAATGAATTCATACATAGCTCTTTATAATGCGAAAGTTGTAGTTAAGGACGAATTATATACGCTTGAAGCCTGGTTAAATGATATTGAAAAGTAAAAGGAATAATTTATGCTTGTTGTTAGATTAGTCGGTGGATTAGCTAATAAAATGTTTCAGTATGCATTATACAAAAGCCTTCTTAATGCAGGTATGGATGTATACATTGATAATTTTTCCTGGAAACCAAAATGGGATTTTGAACATATTAACCTTGAAAAAGTTTTCACAAACGTTGAATTTAGAGTAATTGATATTGAAAATAATAGGAAATTGGGGGGTGGACAAGATCTATTTAGTAAATTACGCAGGAAAGTGCATTTATTTGCAAACAAACATTATATAAAGAATATTGATTTCAAATATAATCCTTCATTGTTTGATTTGAAAGGAAATTATTATCTCGAAGGATTGTGGCAGACTGAAAAATACTTCATAAATATAAAAAATAAGATTATGCATGATTTTATGTTTGCTGAATTCACAAACAAAAATAATTTATCATTAGCCATAAAACTTGATTCTGAACAATCTATTGCTATACATGTGAGAAAAGGAACTGACTATATAAGACAAAATACTTTTGGTACTTGCAGTCTAAATTATTATCAAAAAGCAATTAAGTATATGAATCAAAATGTATTAAACCCTATATATTATGTATTTACAGATAATCAGCAATGGGTTGATGAAAATTTTAAAGAATTTCAATATAAAGTGATTGATTGGAACCCTATTTCTGGCCCAGATAATTATTTAGATATGCAGCTTATGTCCGTTTGCAAACATAATATTATAGCTAACAGTAGTTATAGTTGGTGGGCCGCTTGGTTAAATAGAAATCCGAATAAAATTGTTATAGGGCCTAAAAAATGGTTTAATACCGAATATCAAAAGTTGGATACATCTGACCTCTTGCCTGATGACTGGATTAAATTATGAACATTTTGATTGTAAACTGGTCTTGGTATCCTTCTGGAGGTGATTGGACGTATATAAATACAATAAAAAAAATATATGAAGAAAACGGTCACAAGGTAATACCCTTTTCTGTTAGAAATGCAAATAATGAATCGACCGAATATGAAAAATATTTTCTGGATGCATTAGATTATAAAGTACTAAATAAAAATAAATCTTTATCGAACAGTATTAGTGTAATATTTAGATCCGTTTATTCTTTTGAAGCAAAGAAAAAACTAAAAAAACTTCTGAGAGAAAACAAAGTTGATATTGCACAGTTTATCAGCATTAACAATTATCAAACCCCAAGCATTATTCCAATATTAAAAAAAAATAAAATACCCATAATTTGGCGATTGGTGGATTATAAATTAATTTGTCCTAACACTACATTCCTTTCAGGTGGGTCTATCTGTGAAGCATGTAAGATAGGAAAATATTATAATTGCATAATTAAAAAGTGCAAGAAAAATTCCATTCTGGCTAGCATAATTGCCGCTGCCGAAAGTTATTTTTATAAGTACTATGATGTATATAATCTTGTAGATTTATTTTCTTTTCAAAGTGCCTTTACAAGAGATAAATATGTTGAATTTGGTTTTGATTATAACAAAACTTTTATTATGAAAAACCCTGTCGAATATGTACACTTAACACCCGATTATCGTAATACTAATTTTGTACTTTATTTCGGACGAATTGAAAAATACAAAGGTATTTATACCCTATTAAATGCCATGAATGATTTGCCAGAAATTGAATTACGAATTATAGGAGATGGCCCCGAATTATTTGAATGCAAAAAACTTACTGATGATTTGTCATTGACAAACATTAAGTTTTTAGGATCGCTTTGGTCAAAGGAATTAGAAAAACACTTATTAATGTGCAATTTTGTTGTTGTTCCATCTGAATGGTATGAACCAAACCCTTACTCCATATTACAATCATTTGCTGCCGGCAAGGCTGTTATTGGTTCAAGAATAGGTGGTATCAAAGATTTAATAATTGATAATGAGAATGGATTATTTTTTGAAGCTGGTGATGTAGTCTCTTTATCTACGAAGATCAGATCATTATTTTTTGATAAGGCTAAGACATTAGAATTTGGTATGAATGCAAGAAAGACAATAGAGCAAAATCATAGCAAAATTAAATATTATAATGATTCAATGAAAATATTTGAAAAACTTTCAGAAAGATCAAGATGAATGTTTTAATTATTGGAGGGAACGGTTTTATTGGTTCACACCTCATTGATCTCTTTTTAAAAAACAATCATAATGTTCGAGTTTTTGATTCATCATTTGAAAGATTTAGAGAAAAACTTAAAAATGTTGACTACCGTATCTCCAATTTAGATAACACACTTGAGCTAACAGAAGCCCTTTATAATATTGATGTTGTATATCATTTAGCGAGTAATTCATCACCTGGGACTTCCAATCTTGATCCACACATTGAAATTAATAAGAATTTAGTACCAACTTTACGTCTCATAGATACTATGTTAAAATTAGGCAAAAATAAAATTGTATATTTTTCATCAGGAGGCACCGTTTATGGCCATTCTAGTAATCCATTAATAAGTGAAACAGATTGTCAACGTCCAATCTCATCCTATGGGATTGTTAAAGTGACAATTGAAAATTATTTAAAACTTTATGAAAGATCATTCGGCTTGAAGGCTTTGATTTTGAGACCATCAAATCCATACGGTCCTCGTCAGGGCCACATTATGACACAAGGGGTAATTGCAACATTTTTGCAAAGATTAAAAAAAGGGAATGAATTAATTGTATATGGTGATGGCTCCGCAATAAAAGATTATATATACATTGATGATCTAGTTGAAGCAAGTTACCAATTAGGCATTCAAAATGATTCTGGTGTGTATAATATAGGTAGTGGTATTGGGACCTCAATTAGTGCGCTTTTAGATACTATAAAAGATGTTACTAAAATTGAGCCAATAGTTAAATATACCAGCATCAATGACTACGATGTTCAAAAATTTGCACTTAACATAATGAAAATAAATAAATCAATAAATTGGTTACCGACAATATCACTGAAAGATGGCATTAAGAAATTATGGCAATGGATAGAAGCCAATGAATACTAAAAATAAAATATACATAGCCGGCTGCGGCGGAATGCTTGGTGAAGCATTTTACAAACAATTTAGAGATACCTATGAATTAAAATGCACTGATAAAGATGTAAATGAAGAATGGCTTTCATTTCTGGATTTCAGAGATTTTGAGGCATATAAAAAAGATGTTTTTGATTTTAAACCCGATTATCTTTTTCATTTAGGTGCATATACTGATTTAGAATATTGTGAATTAAATCCAGATGATACTTACCAAACAAATACAACTTCAGTTGAGAATGCAGTTTACATTGCTAATGCACTTAATATTCCGCTTCTTTACATTAGTACTGCCGGTATTTATGACGGCAATAAAGAGTTTTATGATGACTGGGATACTCCAAATCCTCTAGGTGTTTATGCACGCTCAAAATATGTTGCAGAAAGATTTGTAGTAGAAAATGCAAAACGATATTTAGTTTGTAGAGCAGGCTGGATGATGGGTGCAGGTCCAAATAAGGATAAAAAGTTTATACAAAAAGTAATGAAACAGATAAAGGATGGAAAGAAAGAATTATTTATTGTAAATGATAAAGACGGTACACCTACATATACTCAGGATTTTGCTAAGAATGTAAAAGTATTATTAGAAAAAGAATACTGGGGATTATATAATATGGTTTGCGGAGGTGAAACAAGTCGCCTGGAAGTTACGCAGGAATTACTTAAAGTATTAAATTTACAGAACTCAGTTAAAATAAATGTTGTTACTTCAGAATATTTTGCCAAAGAATATTTTGCACCACGACCCCCTTGCGAAAGATTGGTAAATAAAAAACTTGATTTGCGTAAAGTGAATATGATGCGTGACTGGAAAATTGCACTTAAGGAATACATAGCAAATTATTACAATGGTTATTTAGAACAAGAATTATGAGAATTGCAGCTTTTGGATTTAGGTCTATTCCCCCAGCAGAGGGTTCAGCCGGCGCAGATAAATTTGCATCGGAACTATACCCAAGACTAGCAGAAAAAAAAATAAAAATTGTTGCTTATAATCGAGTTTATAAAAATAATATTAATCCTATTTCCTCTTATCAAGGTGTTAATATTGTTAACATCAAAACAATAAAAAAAACCGGCTTTGATACACTAATTCATTCATTTAAAGCTACACTGCATATTATAATTCATAATACTGGAGATATTGTTCATATACATAATGGCGGCAACAGTATTTTTGCTTTAATTTTAAGAGTTTTTGGTAAAAAAGTTTTTGTTAGTCAGGATGGGATTGATTGGAATAGAGATAAATGGAATTGGTATGCAAAAATATTCTTATATATATCTTCATTTTTTACTGCTTTTTTCCCTAATAAAGTGATCTTTGATAATATTTTTTCAAAAGAGTTTTTTGAGAATAAATTTAAAAGAAAATTTGAATTTATTCCTTATGGCAGTGAAATTAAAATCCATAAAAAAGATGAATACATTCTTCAAAAACTTGGATTACAAAAAGGTGAGTATTTCTTGTTTGTAGGCAGGTTTATAAAGGATAAAGGGTTGCAGTATTTAATACCATCTTTTGAAAAAATTGAAACTGAAAAAAAATTAGTTATTGTTGGAGGATCGCCAAATCCATCTTCATTTGAACAGCAATTAAAAAAAACTTTGGATAACTCGAATTGTTTTCCCTGGCTATATTTATGGTGACGATACTTCAATTCTTATTAAAAATGCTTATGCATATATCCAACCTTCGGATGTTGAAGGATTATCTCCGGTAATACTTACTGTAATGGGTCTTGGTGTACCATTAATTTGCAGTGATATAAAAGAGAATGTATTTTTGATTATGGAAGATGGAATAACATTTAAAAAATCTTCTGTTGATGATTTAACCCAAAAATTAATATTTGCATTAGAAAATCCATTAAAGATTAAAGCCTTAGCAATTAAAGCTCAAAAAAGAATAATCAAAGATTATTCATGGGATAATGTTACTGAGCAACATATTAAACTTTTTTTAAACTAATTACGCATTTACGGAGAAGTATGAACATTCCATTTCTTGATCTTAAAGCACAATATAAATCTATAAAAGA
>CAVPHW010000003.1:0-522859 GCA_963704835.1 uncultured Ignavibacteriales bacterium
GAAACCCTATCTGGTTGTCTTCCTGGAACCAAAGCGGCTCTACCACGCGTTTAAGGAGGCGGTGTCAGATGACGGCAAGGAGTTGGCGCTGGATCAGCCGGTTTGCCTCAGACAGGGCCGGGACCTTACGCTGGTCACATGGGGAGCTTCGACAACTGACGTTTTGAGCGCGGCTGACCAACTTGAGACAGACGGCATATCGGCTGAGGTAATCGACATAGCCACCTTGTCGCCCCTTAATGATGACCCGATTCTGCGCCTCTGTGGAAAAGACAGGCCGCTGCGTTGTTGTTCATGAGGCGGTGCGCACAGGCGGTTTCGGGGCAGAGATTGTCGCGCGTATCGCGGATCGGTCGCTCAATTCTTTGCTCGCGCCTGTCAGACGCGTCACCGGCTATGACACGGTCATGCCGCTTCCCCGTCTGGAGGCGCACTATATGCCCGGGCAGAAGCAAGTCGTCAAAGCAGTCCGGGAAGTGATGGAGCTATCATGACCACCTTTCGCCTGCCAGACCTGGGAGAAGGCCTTCGAGAGGCTGAGATCGTCACCTGGCAGGTGTCCGAAGGCGATCATATCGTTGCCGATCAGCCATTGGTGTCGGTAGAGACCGAAAAGGCAGTAGTGGAAATTCCATCGCCGCAATCAGGCCGCGTAACAAAACTCCATGGCCAGCCTGGCGACATCGTTCTCGTGGGGCATCCCCTGGTTGAGTATGATGGTAAGCGCTGATGATTATAACAATGAGTCGTGGATATTAAGAAAAGCTATTTGGCACAAGGTAGATTATAGAAGATTTCCAGGATTAGTCAGATTAGCTTGGGGAATGATGAGGAACTCTATTTATAGGTATGGTGAATCAGCTGATGGTAAGCCGGTATTTAGGATACCAGTTCCAGGAGGTATGAGAGGATATTTAAGAGTTGATTTAAGGGATCATGATGAAGTATGGAGATTTTACAGTGAGTGTAGGTAAGGATGAGATTGAAGTGGATGAATATGGGAATGTTTGGTTAAGTGATCAGGATATTGAAAAGACATTAAAGATTATTGGCGGCGCGGATATGGATGATTCAGTTGGTATAATATCTATTGAGGGCAAGAAAGCTGTTCTTTATCGTAATCCAAACCAATATGGAGAATACTTGATAAAGACCCTAAGAAGCTTTAATGAAGTTAAAGAGAATATTTTAGTAGGATCTATTCCTCAGAAAAATGTTAGTAGTACCGTAGCTGACATCCATACTGACAAAACTGACAATAAATTATACAATAGTATATGCTCTAAAAAAGTGTCACTTCTGTCACTCCCTATATTTTTTGTTGATTATAACTCTAAAAACCTAATTAGAACCTATAGTATCAATCTCCAGGAATAGTGCAAATATTGGAGTTGCTGCTAATGCTGAGATGATAAGATCAGCTATTGGTATTGAGAATAGTGAAGTTTTTGAAGAATTAGGGAATAGGTTTAATTGGGATCTTGAAAGGATAATAGATTCTACAGTTAAAGATGGTATTTCATCAGATGAAGATATGAATGCTATTAGAAGTATGTATGATTATATAATTGAGAGAAAGATTGCATTACCAGGTTCAATAGTCCACAGGCTTCCAGGGAAGTTGCAAGAGCAGGCAGTTATCAAGGAAGGACATATGTTAGATGAGTTATTAGAAGCTATTAAAATGCTTATTGATAAGGCAGATAAAGAGATTGTCGGGCGCGGTTCGGTAAAGAAAGGTAATCGTATTGAAGGCTGGATTGATAGATTGGATATTCCGGTGATTGAATTAGGAATATTAAATCTTGGGTAACAGGATGAGCAAGGAAGCTATTGGATTATACAAGAGTTACAATCGTGAAGTAGCTATTCTATTAGAGCGAACAAATAAACTCTCTCAAGTTGACAGGATGCAGGAAATAAAGGAAAAGATTGAGTTAATCCGTGAAGAGTTTTTGCTGAAGCTAGGTAAATATACTGACGAAGAAAGAAGAAATATTATCTTGGCGATTTCCTATGAAATATACAAATCAAGCTCAGCCGTTGCATGACAGTATATTATGGATAAACGATAAAGAAGTGACAAAAGTGACTGCTTCTGAGATGATATATATACTTTCAGAAATTGGAGAAGCTTACCAGGTTGAAGAAGAACGGATGTGTAAAGAGGGAACAGGTTAAACCAACTCAAAGGATAGTTGAGGATGTAAGGTTCTGGTGCAAGGAGAGGATTGATATTAAATCTTTAAGCTCCGTCTCCGAGGTGTTGATTGATAAACGTAAAGCTCTAGTTGGAGAAACACTCCTTAATCTTGGTGATGAATGCAGGTTAAGCGATGGTATTTATTCATTGCTTAGTTTAGCTCCGAGCTTCAGCTCAGTCTAAAAACTCCTACCTCAATAACAGCTTTTCAGCCAGCCTTATTTAAGCTCCGCTATTTGTAAAGGATGTCTACAAAACAACACTTCATATCCATTATTTTAAGAAATAACTTTATAAACCTCAATTAATATTATTGACAATAATTAAAATAAAATGTTAATTATATCCATGTGATTTTTCTCTACTCCGAGAGGGTAAGAATTTAGATTACTGTATTATTATTTTCACTCCACAAAACCCACAGACATTCTCTCCCGAAGCAGAACTGTTCTAATAAACTATTTTTATTATTTCAGTTGGAGGCTTTATGCATACCTATAGTAAAACCATTTTAATAATTTTATTTGTTTCACAACTATCTCTTCCACAGTGGATAGTACAGAGCCCCATACCAAACATAGAAGCGAGTAAATGATGTCTGTTTCACCGATGCAAATACCGGGACAGTTGTTGGAGGATTTTATGATGAAACTCATTCTCATGCATCCATCTTAAGAACAACAGATGGAGGAAAAAACTGGATTAGCCAGGCAGTTGGTCTAAACACATGGCTTAACGCAGTTCACTTTACTGATGAATTTACTGGAACGGTAGTTGGTTCTGAAGGAATGATTCTAAGGGCAACTGAATGGAGGAAACAACTGGATTAGCTATTCGAGTGGAGAGAAAAATAATCTATGGGATGTTTTCTTTGCTACCACAAAAATTGGTTGGGTTATTGTACGAACTATAGTGATGTAAATAATAGTAAGAGTATCATTTTAAAAGACTCTTGACGGTGGGAACAGCTGGTTTAGCCAGATAATCGATTCATATTATCTTTCTTCGGTATCCTTCTCGGATATAAGTAACGGAACTATTGTTGGCAATGATATAAATAATATGGGAATAATACTAAAAACAACAGATGGAGGAACCAATTGGATTAAACAATTTAGCTTAACAAACGCCAATTTCAGTAGTGTGGTTTTCCCCGATCCGAACCATGGTTGGGTTGTTGGAGAACGCTTAATTGGTGGTAATAATGCGGGGGATAATCTTAAAAACATCGGATGGGGGAAACATTGGATAACTGCAGAAAAATGATTCAACAATTTATTTTACGGCGGTTTGCTTTACTGACACAAATAATGGAACAGCTATAGGAGCTGGTTTTTCATTTTACAGGAAGTGCTGTTCTTAGAACCACAGATGGAGGCATTAATTGGGTTGGTCAAACAATCCCAACATCCAGTATTTTAAGAGGAGTTTCATTTACTGACGAGAAAAACTGGAACGATTTTCGGAGGTATATGTGAGTCCTTCCGTAATTTTCAGAACAACGGATGGAGGCAATAGCTGGGTTAGTCTAATAAATGGAACTACTAGTCCTCTTAGGGGAGTCTGTTTTACAAATGAAAAAACTGGAACGGCTGTTGGTAGTAGTGGTGCTATTCTTAGAACCATCGATGGAGGCAATAGTTGGACAAATAGTTACCATAATGGATTTGAAGAATTTACTTCAGTGAGCTTTTTCGATGAAAATTATGGAACAATCGTTGGCTATGATCCGGTGAATAGTTTAGGAATAATTCTTAGAACAAACGACGGTGGAACAACTTGGATTTCTCAGTCGAGCGGTATTAATCAAAGTTTCACTGGAGTCTGCCTTATAGATGAAAATACATGCACTGTTATCGGCGGTAGTAAAATTCTCAGAACAACAGATGGTGGAATCAATTGGGTAAGCCAAAATAGTGGTATAACCGGATTTTTGATGCGTATTGTTTTTATAATGCAAATGCCGGAATCATTGTTGGGTATGATTATGTGAATGGGATGGGGATAATACTCAGAACCACGGATGGTGGGGATAACTGGTTCTTCAAGCAAGCGGAATGCAAAACTCTCTTATAGGAGTTGACTTTATTGATGGAAACAATGGCTGGGCTGTTGGAGGTGAAAGAAGATATTTAGGACAACTGATGGAGGTAAAAATTGGATTAGCCAAACTAGTAATACAACAGGTCCACTATATGGGGTTAGCTTTTCAGATTCAAACAACGGAACGATTGTTGGAATTGATAATGAAAATTATTTGGGAATAATACTCAGAACCTCTGATGGGGGGAATAATTGGGTTAGCCAAGTAAGTGGAACAAAGAACCCCCTATATGGGGTTAACTTTATTGATGCAAATAATGGCTGGGCTGTTGGGTACAACGGCACTATCCTACACACAACCAACGGTGGAGTAACTTTTGTTGAAGAAGAGAAAGATTGATAAAATACCAACAGAGTTTTTGCTTTCACAGAATTATCCAAATCCATTTAATCCAACAACAACTATAAAATATTCAATACCTAGTGACACAAAAATTGAGATACAAGATGTGAGATTAATGATCTATAATATTCTTGGACGAGAAGTTGTAACTATTGTAAATGAAAGACAAAAACCAGGCAATTATGAAATTGAATGGAATTCTAATAATAGGCCAAGCGGAGTTTATTTTCTATAGACTAACAGCCGGGGAGTTGTGGAAACGAAAAAGATCTCGATTTTATTACATTAAAAGTAAGCTAAATAGATAAATAATATCAAATGTAAATATTTATTAATGTTAAATAACCTCAAGGAGGTCTTGTGCTTCCGGAAACTATTTACCATCGATTAGAGAATCTGAATAACTTATTTAAATGTTGTTTTGTTTATTCAATTTTATATATTTCAGCTAACTGTTTAGCACAGACAAATATTTCTGCAGGCTATGTTGCGGGTAATTGGACCAAAGCAAACTCTCCTTACTACATTAACGGAGAGATAACTATTCCAAATGACTCAACGCTTGCCTTAGAACCGGGTGTTGAAGTTATTTTTATGGGACATTATAAATTTAATGTTCAAGGCAGGCTTCTCGCAGTTGGTACTAAACAAGATTCAATAAAATTTACTGCAGAGGATAAAGTAAGCGGCTGGCACGGAATAAGGTTCGTTCCAATACAAATGACACTTCTAAAATAATTTATTGTTCTATTAAATACGGAAAAGCTAATACTGGAGGTACTTCGAGTTGGGATAGATGTGGTGGTGCTATTTTAATTGGCGTTTTTGATAAGGTTTTTATATCTGACTGTCTATTTGAATACAATATGTCGAGCAGTTATCTTGCGGCAACAATTGGTGGGGCTGGAATTTTTATAAAATCTGCTTCACCTATTATTACAAACAGTGTTTTTAGAAACAACAAAGGCACTACAGATTGTGCAATATTATGCATTTACGGTTCAGGTTTATCTGCCAGGTACACATCCACTCATATCTAATAATGTATTTACGAATAATAGTGGGCCTCACGGACCAATAGTTTGCGGATATAACAATGCAATCATTACAGGTAATATTATCTCAAACAATATTGCTACTAAGGTGGGAAGTGGAATTTTTACTATGGAGTCAAGGGCAATAGTAACAAATAATATTATTATAAAGAATCAATCTTTTGGAATTGAGGGAGAAGGTGGAGGTATTAAATGTTGGACCAATGACAAAGCTGTATTTATCAACAACACGATTGCTTATAATAGTGCAACTAAAGGAGGAGGTATTTCCTGTCATGAAAACTCAGATCCAATTTTTATAAATAATATTATCTGGGGCAATTCATCAAATGCGGGTACTCAAGTAAATTTGGGTGATGCTCAGTCAGATCCATATTTTCTTTATTGTAATATTCAGGGTGGAAGAGAAGGATTTGGAGGTATATGGTGCAGGGGTAAATGATTCAGGAGTATATGAAAGTAATATTGATTTTAATCCCCTTTTTAACGATACAATATCCTTAGATTATAGTCTTTCCACTATTTCACAATGTATCGGTGCTGGTATTGATTCCATAGAAGTTGCCAATGTCTGGTATCATGTCCCTTCACTTTGTATTGAAGGAAATCCGCGTCCAAGCCCGTTTGGATCAATGCCTGATATTGGTGCGTATGAAAATGAATTGGACACTCCAGCAGACGTTCCAGAATGGATAACTTATAATGATACGAATTCAGATTTGCCAGGCAATTCTGTTGAATGTATAAAAATGGATCACTTGGGAAATATGTGGATTGCAGCAGTTAAGGAGATTGGGGATTTGTATTATCTCATCAAATATGATGGCATTGACTGGACAGTTTGTAATAATCTTTCGAATAGGATTAGTTGTCTTGCCATCGATGAATTTGATAATAAATGGATTGTGGACTTATGACGGGTTAGTAAAGTTCGACGGTACAAATTGGATGTAATTACAATACAACAAACTCAGAATTACCAGATAATGGACTATTAATTGTATTGATATTGATAAATTTAATAATAAATGGATTGGGACTGAGGAAGGCTTAGTTAAGTATGACGATACAAACTGGTTTATTTATAATCCAACAAACTCAGATTTGCCAGATAGATTTGTCCTATGTATTACAATTGATGATTTTAATAATAAGTGGATTGGGAATGGTATATCGATCTAGTTAAATATAACGATACTACCTGGACTGTCTATGATATACCTAATCCCTATGGTATTTTTGGACTGGGTATTTTTGATAAAATAACTATAGATAATGCTGGGAGTAAGTGGATTGCGGCACTTGTGCCGTGCCCATAAGCTGGGGTGGTTTAATCAAATTTAATGATGAAACTTTCAATTTCTATGATGAATCAGATTCAGAAGTACCGTTGCCATAATATTAATTGCATAAACACAGATGAATTTGATAATAAGTGGATTGGAACTTATTTATGGGTTAGTAAAATTTGATGATTCAAGTTGGACTACTTATAATACCACAAACTCAGGTTTGCCTTATGGACTCGTGTTTTAGAGTATCGAAATAGATCAATTGGGCAATAAGTGGATTGGAAGCGAAAGTGGATTAACTGTGTTTAATGAAAACGGCATTGTCTCAGCAGTTGAGCGAGAAAGATGAACCGATAATAATTCCCACAAATTATGTGCTTTACCAAAACTATCCAAATCCATTTAATCCAAGCACAACAATTAAATACTCAATCCCAAAACAAGGTAATGTAACACTAAAAGTATTTGATGTGTTGGGTAGTGAAGTAACAACACTAGTTAACAAAGAACAATCACAAGGTAATTATGAAGTAGAGTTTGATGGCAGCACAGTTAACAAGTGGAATATATTTTTATCAGTTAAAAGCAATAGATTTTGTTCAAGTGAAGAAAATGCTTTTACTCAAGTAAGAAACAAAATAGCCTCTGGATAGCGGAGGCTTTTATTATAATTGTCTCTACAGGAGGCTTAAAATGAAAACTTTTCTACAGATTTTACTTTTCTTTTTATTGGTAACTCAAATATGTTTTGCACAGTGGTACCCGCAAGCCAGCGTTACAACGCTTCGACTAAATGATATTTCTTTTACTAACGAAAACAAAGGATTATTGATTGGCGGGTGGATAGCAGGACATGGATGTAGCAGCTGGGGAGAGCAGACAATTTTTGCCACCTCAAATGGAGGAAGTGAATGGGATACAACACTTGTTGTTGATATTTCCTGATCATCCATATTCATCTTGCTATCTGCAGAACGATTCTGTTGGTTTTGTGATTCATGGGAATGGTGGATGGTCAACAATATGTACTCTGCTTAAAACAACTAATTTTGGAGATAGTTGGATTGATGTAACTCCAGATTCGTTATTTATTGGTGGTGATGTATCTTTTCAAAATGATATGACAGGATGGGTGGTTGGTGATAAAATTTACAAAACAACAGATTCTGGGAATAGTTGGTATATAGACTATACTGATTCACTTGAAAACTTATTCTTAAGTTCAATCAGTGTTACTCCTACCACCGTATGGGCTGTTGGTGAGTATACAATTTTAAAGTGCACTTTCGCAAACTGGTTGGATAAAGCAAACTTCAATAACTGATTTTTGGTCACACAAAGTTGTATTTGTAGATGAAAACAATGGCTGGATTGCGGGTATGACCCCACTAGCGAGTGGTTATGCACCAAATTCTAATTCGAACCAATGATGGTGGCGTTACTTGGTATTCTATTTCCTGACGTGCCCTCAATAGAAGATTTTGAGTTTATTGATAGTAATCTCGGTTGGGCTATCGGTTCTGATAGTTCCGGAATAGGAGGAATACTCAAAACAACAAATGGAGGAGAAACTTGGGAAATTGAGGTTGGTAATTTAACCAGTGGACTTAACGCATTGTGTATTAAAAACAATTACGGTTGGGCCGTAGGCGGAAATGGATTGATTCTTAGAACGACCAATGCTGGTCTAACTTGGGTGGAGAATGATGACCAAAAGTTACCCTCTGAGTATATACTAGAACAGAATTATCCCAATCCCTTTAATCCAAGTACAACAATAAAATACCAGATTCCGGCACAAGACCGGAATGACAAATTGTTCGTCACTCGGAGCGGAGTCGAAGAGTCTTTTGTAACACTTAAAGTTTATAATATTCTTGGAAGAGAAGTCGCAACTTTGGTAAACAAAAAACAAAATCCAGGTAATTATCAAGTTGAGTGGAATGCAAGCAATCTCCCAAGCGGAATTTATTTCTATCAATTGAAAGCGGGCGATTTTACAGAAACAAAGAAGATGGTTTTACTGAGGTGATAAGCAAATTAGTTAAGAATTAATCGATTTTACTAAAAAGTTAATGGAGGAACGAATATGAGCTTTAAAAACTTAATGATCATTAAGTCATTAGTTAGTCTTGGATTCGGTGTGCTAATGTTAGCAATCCCTGATACATTGCTTTCGATATTTGGAGCAGCTCTTGGTGATGGAGGAATGTTTACAGCCAGAGAGTATGGAGCTGGCATTATTAGGGAAGACTTGTCTATGTTGGATTGCAAGAAATGCAAAATATTCAGTAACTACTAAAGCAATAATTGTAGCATTATTCGTTTATGATCTCTTAGGGTTTATCATGACAATAATAACTGTAATTTCAGGAAATACTTAATCCTTTAGGATGGCTAATTGTTCTTGTGTATTTATTTTTTACTGTAGGATTTGGTTACTTTCTTATGAACCCAGTTGCTGTAGATGGAACTAATTCGAACGAACGTACCTATTGCTGTGATTTGTGTTTGTTGAGACGAAAAAGATGTTGCTTATAAAATAAGTATTGATAAAAATAAACATTACGAATTTGCCCATCTAATTTTAGGTGGGCTTTTTTATTGCGTACTTTTTACAAACATATCAACGCAATAATAATCACAGAAACTCTATAGCTCCGAACTTCTCAGCCAGTCTAAAAACTCCCATCTCAATAACAGCTTCTCAGCCAGCCTTATTTAAGCTCCGCTATATAAAGGATTATATCAAAAGATAATCTCTATAACATAATGTATTTAAACAACATAAGCCGATCAAAAGGCTTTTTTCATTTTAAACAAGTAGGAGGTTCTAATGAAGCATTGCATTAAAACAATCACCTGGAAATTCAAGGATTCCGGTGAATCATATCCACAACTTAAAGATCGTAAAGTTAAGATTACCTCTCCATCTCAAATGTATGAGAACTTTAACTTTCTCTTTGAAGGAGAAGTAAAAGAAAAGTTCGTTGTCTTCTGGTTAAGCACAAGCAACAATGTAATTGGTTTTGAGGTTATATCAGAAGGATTATTAAATAGTTCTTTAGTTCATCCCAGAGAGGTCTTCAGAGGTGCTATTGTAGCAACTTGTGCAAATATAATACTAGCTCACAATCACCCTTCAGGAAATATTGAACCATCTAAAGAAGACATTTCTATAACTAAGAGGCTAACCGAAGCCGGCAAAATACTTGATATATCAGTGTTGGATCATGTAATCTTTGGAGATGATGGTTTTACATCGCTTGTAGAACAGAGGATAATCTAATTACACACTTTGAGTTTATCAGGTATAAAAATACCAACTAACTAAATCAATAATCTAATTAAGGAGTAGTAAATGGAACAAGAAAATAGCATCACATTTATGGACGAACTCTTGGCGGAAGTAGAAATTCGCGAGGAGGAGCAGACAGAAGCATACTTTGATTTGCTAATCGCAAAGGTTGCAGGATTGGA
The DNA here is from genome assembly GCA_963704835.1 of uncultured Ignavibacteriales bacterium. Classification (GTDB taxonomy): domain Bacteria; phylum Bacteroidota; class Ignavibacteria; order Ignavibacteriales; family Melioribacteraceae. Next base: position 10,477 of record CAVPHW010000003.1, read on the forward strand.
GGCAAAGATAGCATCTAACTTTAAGACGGCTGAGGAGGAGGTTAAAATAATTACTGATTTCTACTTGAAGAAGAATTCTAAAGTGCAGGAAGTTATTAACGGCATTTCGCGGCTTTTGGAGGAATATATCAGGAGTAAAGGTGAGAAGACAATTACTCTACCGCATGGAACATTAAAGCTTCATAAGAAGCCAGATAAGGTTGAAGTTAGTGATCTAGAATCTATTCATGCAATTCGCAACTGAAGAATTACTCACAAAAGTGCCGGAAAGTTATAAACCGAATTTATCAAAAATTAAGAGTTATATAAAGTTCTCAGGTAGAGTTCCAAAGGGGATTTCACAGATTCCAGGATACGAGGATTTTAAGCTCACAATAAATAACAATCAATCAAATAACGAGGTATAAAATGACAAGACGCAGCAAGCTCGAATTGGAAATCAATCGACCCGTAGAAATCGAATTATTATTCGATGACCCAATCGTTGGAGAGAGTAATTTCGGGCAATATTTTATGTATGCTGTTTCAGTAAATGGAACTGAGTATTCTTATTTTGCACCGGAAGAAGTTCATTATGAGTTATGCAAACTCTATAAAAGTGATAAAGCAATCGTGACCAAAATCGCCGCGCAAAGAGGTTCTAAATTGGTAACAAAATATGATGTAAAAGTACTAAACAAAGTAACGCCTAAAGCAGAAGTAGTATCAATAGGTGAGGCAATAGAAGAGATACTTCCTACTCCTGAATACGAAGATGAGCCTGATGAATACTTCCATGTTATGAAACGTTCATATTCAGATGCGTTAAAGATTAACTCAGATCTTAACGGCATGGCTGACCCTGCTAAAATTGCTATAACACTTTTCATCGCTAGGTCTAAGCAAATCTAAACTCCAATCTAGAGTATCACCAACCAGCTTTACAAATCCAATTAACTAATAATTAACAATATCCATGATGGGCGAAGTGTGTCTAGTAGTGCATTTTGTCCATTGTGGAGGAGGAATATTTATGAAAAGTAATCAAATATCTAGAGCAATATTAAACGATGAGATTAAGCTTAACCATTGGTTTAGGTTTCAAAATGACAATGTTCTATGTCCCTGGTGTTATAATTTCACAATTTATAGTGATATGCAGGAATATAACGAGTGTGAGGTATGCAGACGATCAATCACGGAAGACGGATTTATCCAATGAAGGAGGTTTACATGGTATCTAGTAAAATCTTAAGCATAAATGTAAATAAAGCCTATGACTACTTACCTGTAGGCAGTTCAGAAAAGGACAGGCTGCAGAAGATATTAATAGCCGAATTAATAGAACTTACAGAAAGGTTCGATGGACCTGTTAAAGTAGAAATAATCTTTCAGGCAAAAGGAAATATATAAGGAGAATTGACTATGAATAGAAATGAATTATTCGAAAAGATAAATAATCAGATATTGGAGAAGCTCAAAGAGGGTGTCGTCCCTTGGAAGAAATCATGGAAGGAAGGGATACCTTCTAATTTTATTAGCAAAAGAGCATATCATGGAATTAATTTCCTAAGCCTGTCAATGAAGGATTTTCCATCACCATATTATCTCACTTTCAACCAATGCAGGGAAAGAGGTGGTTCTATAATAGCAGGCTCTAAATCTCAGATGATAATCTATTGGAAGGTATTGGAATATAGGAACGAAGAGAGAGAAGAGGATATTACAGAAGTATCCTTATATCAGGTATAGCAATGTATTTAATATAAGCCAGACTAGTTTGAATAATATCGAGGATGATGAAAAAGTTCAAATACTTGAATGTGAACAGATCCTTGCAGGGATGAAGGAGAAGCCAGAGATAAGAAACAATATTTCAAGATGTTATTACGCGCCGACTGAGGATTATATCTCAATTCCAAAGATATCTAGATTTCGACAGTCCAGATGAATATTACAGCAGTCTGTTTCATGAATTAGGACATTGGACAGGGGCAGTTGCAAGAACTAACAGGCATAAGAATACTGGTTTCGAGGAGGATAGTTATTGTTATGAAGAACTAGTAGCTGAAATTTTCGGAAGTTATATTTGTGCTTTATGCGGTATAAGTCCGAGTGTGATTAGTAAATCAAGCAGCTTATGTAAATGGATGGATCAGGTTAAGCAAGGAGAAAGAATTGGTATTTGCCCGAGCTGCTGTCGATGCACAAAAAGCTGTAAATTTCATCATGCATGTAGACTAAAACTAGTTATACTATTAAGGCTCTATGATTCTTTAAAGGAGCCTTAAAATAGTTGGGTTCTATAATTTTGATCAATTTATCTACTTATATGATAAGAATTAATTTCTAATCTATATCTTTCAACTTCTTAATTCTGGATTCATTTAAACCCAATGACTAAAAACTCATATCCCAAACTCCTTTATAATTTTGATATTAATAAAGAAAATTTAATTGGTGAAAAAAACAGAGAGAAAAGAGAAGAATTCTTAATTAAAGTAGTTAAAAACCTTTACACAATTGGTTGGAAGTACCATGAAGTAATAGCATATTTCAATATACCTCAGTTATTTAATGCAGAAATTAAGAGAATTGCTAATTTTATATTCACACAAGACCGGAGATACAATCCGTTTGGTTATTGGCATACATTCAAATTCGATATTCCACTAGCAGCACTCTCTTTCTCTAAGGCTAAATTGAACTCAACAACACTGAGTGAAGCAGGGGTAATATTTGGCCTATATATACTCGATAGAGCTAACAATAACAATTCAACAAAAGAAAAACTAACAGCAGCCATCAAAGAACATAAAAATGACGAGATAATTGCAGAATTAAACAATATAAAAGAAAGAAATTCAGTATTACTTCTTGAACAACCTTCAACATTAAGGTTATTTGCAGATATAGACAAAGCAACACTTAATAAAGCAATTGAAACGATCAACATAAATTTAAAAACAGAACTAAAAATATATTATGAACAGTATGATAGCGGAGTGACTAAAACTAGGGCTTGGATAACTGGTCATAAAAAAATATTAAAGTATTTTAAAGCTTATTGCAAAACGAAGAAGAAAGTTCTAAATGAATTTACACAGACAATTGGTGATTTAACCAATGGCGGGATTAATATTCTTGAAGTGGATAATGAAATACTAGATAAAAATTCACAATTTTATATTGATGAGTACAATAGAGAACTTACAGCAACTAAAAGAAGTAGCACTAAACTTAGTGATCACTATCATTCATGCTTCAAATCAAAAGGTAACTTAAAACTTGAATACTTCTTCGATCAATATGAATCTACCTTTTTAAATGAAAAGAAAACATATCTATCACAGTTACCTATTAAAAGTAATCCTGCTCTCAGAATATATAAAGTAAAGAAAAAGTTTTATCTGGCATGCCAAAAAGATTTCCTAAATTACAAACTCATTCTTTCAACACTATACGGAGATAAGTCTTCATTACAGAAGACATTTAAAATTAAAACACTTCTTAAAGAATTCTCAATTGACATGATTCCAGACAAGAAAGCAGCATCAACCCTCAAAGCAATTGCATACTACAGAAAAAATTTCATTAAATCTGAAATTGGAAATCATATACACCCAATAAGTAGTCCCATAAATCCTATTACTGACAGCAGACACTTTATGCAAATCAAGGCAATCAAGAAACTCATTAAAAGGATGAGTAATACTGGAATAATGATTGATCTTAATAAGTTAAAATCACTAAAGAATGATATTTCAAATGAAATAAATAGAAGAAAAGACATTCCCAAACAGATAAATCAACCAACTGCAATCCCTGAAATATCAGATTTTCAATTTGATTTTGATGAAGATGAAGAATTAAAACTAGACAAATTAGAGTTGAAAACTTTAGAAAACTACCTGGAAAATATTAAGTCATACCTAGGCTCAGTAGCAAACATGAAATCAACATCAATCCCAAAACTATATGGAAATTTCAATAGTCATGGAGCAATAACACATAGAATGACTTGCCGAGGAATTAACCTACAAGGAATACCAAAACCTATCCGGAAAAGTATCTTTGCAACAAAATCAGGTTATAAACTTCTCTCTGCAGACGTAGCCGGGCAAGATATTGTGGTTACAGCAAATATAGCCTATAGAATTGCTAATGATATTAACCTTGAAGGAACTGTAAGTGCAGTATGTATAAAAACAATTCGGGACAACATTGACGCTACAATTTTAAAGTTAAGTGATAAGCGTAAAAACCCAATAAATTTAATCACGGATCATGTATATGAAGATTTTATATCAAAATTTATTGATCCTAACCCTATTGATTATGATAAAATTCGTAATTATGTAAAAAGGATAGTTTATGCAAAATTCTATGGAGGGGGTAAAAGGACTGTAACAATTGAAGTAAAAGAAAGAAGTCTCAATAGGATCGCCACTGCAATTAAAGAGGCGCTGCCAATTATTGATCAATCAGATCTAATAAAAAGAATGGGAAGATTTCTGAGCAAGATTGGGCTCAAAGAAGCCAAGGAGCTCCAGTCAGCGATCAAGGAAAACTACCTACAATATCTGAAAAATTTAGAGGATGGGGATAGATTTGTAAAGCTTATCGATAACAACCTATATGAATTCAGCAAACACGAATACCTTTATGATAGTGTTGAATTCTTCATCAAACTTAATCTCCCAGGAATATTAGATGTATTTGAAATCCTGCAATACTACATGGAGACTAATAAGTACAAACTAACCTATCCAACTGCACTAGGTTGGCAAACTCCTATAGATCCACTTAATCCATCTAAAATCAATGAGGTAATTACTAAGAGCAAAAGCTATGTTATACAAGCAACAGGAGCAGAGTTTATTCGGGAATGGCTCCTGACTCTTAGCAAATCTGAGGATTATCAGCGAAACCGGTTCACCATTATATCCGCAATCCACGATCAAATAATTGTTGAAACACCAAGTAGGTTTGAGACTCAAATCGGAAATCTCCTAATCAGCTCAGCTAAAGAGGCAGCAAGGAGAATTGGCCTGAATGAGAACACTATCCACATCCCTAGTATAAAGACTCTGGCAGGATAATACTAAGCAATAGTAGACTCTTGAGATGATCCTGATCCACAATCTATCTAGACAATTTAATCTCTGTAATTGCAACATTACCGATGATACTTAGGCTGACAGAGTGATTTAGTTAGCTATATAATCCCTGGCTGAAGATACTCATACCTTTAAATATTAGCGCTTTAGAAAGAATATGAACCTGCAGACTTACTTTGAAACAGGATGATTTAAAAGCATTTCTATACACTATATGATATTGAATCTATATAATCTTCACTGAGCCTGAATAGAATTTGAGATCTACCTTGGGGCAATATTAACTCCTGGCTTGGATGATTCCAATACAGTTATACATTGCTCTAGAATGTATCTGAACCAACAGACTTACCTTAAAACAGGTTGATTTAAAAAACATTCGAATACAATATAAGGTAATGGATACCCACATCATTTCACCCGCTTGAATAGAATAATAGATATTTATAATTGTGCTATAATCAGTTATTATTTACTAGAAGGTCTGTCGGCTTGGTATATTTAATAGGGAGGAAAAAAGTATACTTAATTTAATAACTTATTATAGATAAACACTTTAAAATATGATTAGCTGAAGAATTTATTTTAACTATATCAAAATCATTAGTTCTGCAAGTTAACTTCTTCGAAAATGTCGGGCTTATCCAAGTCTTTTCTTACCAATGAAAATGACTAAATCTATTTAACCCCTTTTCCTATTGATCTCTCATCCGTACGATAGCATATTGCATATAGTAATTACAGTTAGTAGCTGAAGAGTTTCTAAAGATAATATAGGTGCTTTTAGCAATTAAAATCTAATACGAATTCAATAGTATTTATTATAAGTAGCCAACAAGAAATAGCCTAGTGTCCATAACTCATTTGATTAGCTCCTTTTAACGGGAATAGTTGGTTTATTGAATTTATTTGAATCATTCGAATTATAGATAGCTTCTTTCTAACCTGCAAAACATTCACATGAATACTTTAGGCATCAAATTAAGCACTTACGAAATTAACAAATTGATCTTACGAAATATCACTTTGATTCAATGAAATTAGGGGTATGGCACTACTTGACTTACGAAATGTACGGTGATTTATTTACAGCTTCAAATAAAAATTCCAATAACAAACAAAAAGGAGACGATGTAATGGAATTAGTATCAATTAAAGAGGCGAGTGAGATAAGTGCTTTAAGCCGCCAGTATATTTGGCAGCTATGCCGTCAGAGCCGAATTGCGTATCAGAGGATAGGGAAGATGTTTGTGATTGAGAAATCCGACTTGCAGGCATATCTGGACTCAAGAGAACAAAAACAGCAAGATTAAATCAACACCTGGTCGAAGGGCCAGGGAATTTTACAACAAGAATGGAATCAAATACAGATGTACACAAGCACAAATACAGATAGTATAGAAAAATACTATCCCCACTATGATCAGGAAGCCATAAATGTATCTTCCACTAAGCCTGAAAAGTACTTAGCAGTCACTTATTCTCAGGATTACCAAATTGACTATGATGAATATTTAATATTCAATCCCAGGTTGTTTAGTAAATCGAGGAAAGATAAAGCCTCTTTGCGCCGGCTGGCAGAGGTTGTTTTCTCTGAGCTCTCCTATAAATCAAAATATAATCTTGATGATAAACTAGAGGCGGTTGAAAATGTCCTCTGTAACCTCTTTAGAGGTGCTAGGAAGCATCAGGTGGTCTCAATAAGTCTAAACGCTAATGAATTCCCTCCTATAAAAGGTATATCATATGAATCACTATACTTATACAATCTTCAAAGAGACTATTGAACTGCTGGTCGGCGGCGGGATACTTGGTTTTGAAGAAAGGTCATTATTTCCCTGAACAGAATAAAGCACGCTATTCAAGGATATGGGCAAGCAATAAACTCCTGGATCTAAGGAAGGCAGGCAATTATTCTACCGCTAACTCACTTTGCTCCTTATAAGAACTCTATCGTCTTAAAGGATTCTGATAAGCTGATAATTGCTTACAAGGATACCTATAAAGTGAAAGCGATGAGGGTATTCCTGGATAAATACAATTCCTTCCTTGGTCTGCAGGAGGTGGGTTATATTCAACAACCTGAGCTGCAGGATAATAATCCTATACCCAAAAAATGCCTGCTACACGTTCCCATCGATATAAAGATTGAATACCATAATGCATCTGCTGAGAGTATTACCAGGGGCTTGTTAAATTCCATTATACTAGATAGGTGTGATGAGCTTCCTGAGAAAAGCATGTGTTCAATTTCGTCTACGACGAGACAGGTTGCTAAAGAGCCCTTATCATTACTAAGCTATAATACAGATATATATACCTATTCATACCCGGCCCCTTCTCTACTAACTAATAAGGATTTGCCTGATCCCCAACCTAAGTTGTTTAACTATAAGCAGTTACAGACGAGTTTGCATCGCGTTTTTAATAATTCAAGCTTCTCATATGGAGGACGATTTTATGGCGGCGAATACCAATGCATTCCTCGAGATTGCCGTAGAGATATCCTGATAAATGGTAATACTACTATTGAAGCTGATTTCTCTGCTTATCATATCTCAATGATTTATCATAGCAATAATATCCCTGTTTTAGCAGATCCGTATGATATTTATAATGACACAATTATAAGAAATGCAGTAAAGTTAATGGTTAACACCGCATTGAATGCTTCCAGTAAAAATGGCGCAATAATTAGCTTTAGGAATGAACTTGACGGAATAGAAATAAAGGAATATGGTAGTAGAAGCTACAAGATACTCAACGAAGAGAAGCGGAAAGCAAATATTGCAATTAAAAAGCAGCTTGACCTCCATTTCCTGCATAAAGTAGATGGATACCTGCCTGATCTTTTACTTAAAGATATTGTCGATCTACCACCCCTTGCTGCAAGATTACCTATTTACCGGTTATGGGTCTGCCCTTATGAATATCGACTCCAAGATCGCCGAGGGAGTGCTAAAAAAGCTTACCTACAAGAAGATTCCTGCACTGTGTGTACATGACAGCTTTATTGTTGAATCGTGCCACCAAGAGGCTCTAATAGCGGCTATGAACCAAGAGTATAGCAGAGCAATGAATGGATTCACCTGTGATATCAAAATTAAATAATAAATAAAAGGAACAATATTATGCAAAAAAACGAAGACAGATTAATAACGATTTTAGAAGCTACTAAAGAATTAAAAGTCAGCTTATTTAAGTTCTTAAGAATAGTTGATTTTACAAGAATTGTAGCACTTCAATCACTAAAATTTGGGGTAAACATTTACTTACCTCATTCAGAAGTTATTGAAAATGAAGGATAGAAATTTATAATCCAATCAAATTTAATTTAATACAACCCACTTTGACAAACCTATGACGAGCAGCAACATGGAAAACAATGAACTAAAATTATTATCGATATCAAAAGCAGCCAAAGAAATGAGTATTGGCAAAGAAAGAATTTATTTACTAATGAAAGAAGGAAAGATCGGATGCATTAGTATGGGTAAGAAACGATTAATCCCGTATTCTGAAATATTACGATATATTAAAGATAATACGCAATATACAACCACTTCAACTAACGTATTTGAGTTCACAAAGAATTCCAATCTTTCTTCAAATACAGATTCATCAGATTTTAATTCAATGAAGTTATTTAATAAAATGAAGGAGAACTTAAACAATGGCTAGTGTCTATAAAAAAGGTAAAAAAATCTATATCTCTTGGTTTGATCCGATTGAAAATAAGCCAAAAAATAAATCTTTTGGTTTGGATTACAACAAAGAGAATCTCAAAGTAGCATATAAATTTGCTAAGGAATTACAAAATAATCTTGAAGAAATGAAAGAAAAGTTTAATAGACTGAACCTGGTGAAAGATAGTCTTGGAAATGCTATCGATCATTTCTACAGGAATAATTCTAATAAGCAGCCTAAAACAATTGAAGAGTATGAATGGTTCTTCGAGAAGTTTTATAAAAGATTTTCAAAGTTAAATTCCTGCACTGAGATTACTAAATTAAGTTGCGAAGACTGGTTGACTTCACTTCGTTCTACTGCATATCAACCTAATACTCTTCACAAACTGAGTAAGGTCTTAAAGAAGTTTCTTAGATTCCTGTTCGAATACAACTACATTCCAATGTTCCTTCTTAACAAAGATGTAACCTTTAAGATGGAAGTAAAACCAATTATTACTTTTACTGATCCTGATTTGCAAATTCTACTTAATGGTCTAAAAAATAAGAACAGTAATTTTAGGACAACTGTTTATCTATTATTATATACCGGATTAAGACCAAGTGATATTTGTGAATTGCCAGTCAAAGATATAGATCTTGTAAAAAATGTTATTTCATATTATGCACCTAAAACACAAGAATATTTTAAAGTTCCAATACATCCTGATCTCGTTCTAATCCTGAGTAACAGAATTTCTGAAGCTAAAGAAGGAAAAATCCTTGAATATAAAACAATTGGGAATATGGGGAAAGCATTTAGAAGATATCTTGAAGAACTTAAACTAACAGAAAATGGATATAACCTCAGGACCTTCAGGAAGACATTTATTTCCTTCGCTCACGCTAATGGAATGGATTTAGCAACTGTTTCAAAGTTAGCTGGTCACAAGAAGATTACAACCACGGAAAAATACTACAATAAACTATCATTGGAAAAACAATCACAAGAGTTACTTAAGTTAAAATTTCCTGTCGCTCAACAATAATTTATTTATGATTTGTAATTTACTACTTCAAAAACTACTTCAGTCAAAACCTTTAAAATGAAAAAGCCTTACACCCCAATAGGGATAAGGCTTTTAAGCGGGGCCGACGAGACTCGAACTCGCGACCTCCTGCGTGACAGGCAGGCATTCTAACCAACTGAACTACGACCCCAAAAGAACAAAAAATATAGATTGAAAACGTAACGTTTTTTTACAATAAAAGCAATAAATTTATAGTTTTTCTACTCCAAAATTTACACCAACAGCTAGAGCAGTTTTTACAGTTTGATGATCCTTTGTAACTAATTTTTGCTTTTTAATTGCATCTTCTATTTTAACACTTGTTATTTCAGCACCTTTTAATGCAACCATTCTATCAAATTTTTGCTTTAGAACTAATTCAATTGCATAGGTCCCAAACTTTGTTGAAAGAATTCTATCATAAGGGGTTGGACTTCCACCGCGTTGCAAATGACCCAAAACTGTATAACGAGTTTCTAAATCAGTATTCTCGGTTATCATTTTTGTAACATGTTCTGCAATTCCACCCAATTGAATTGGATCAGTTCGTTTAATATCTTTCGCTTTTACAATCAATTCGCCATCTCTTGATTTAGCGCCTTCAGCTACACAAACTAAACTGAATCTCTTTCCTCTCATATTTCGTTGAGAAACTCTATCATAAACCTCTTCCCAATCAAATGGAATTTCAGGTAATAAAATTATATCAGCACCACCGGCTAACCCGCCATGTAAAGCAATCCAACCAGCATATCTGCCCATAACTTCAATAACCATAACTCTATGGTGTGTTGAAGCTGTTGTATGTAATCTATCTAATGCCATTGAAACAACATAAACTGCTGAATCATGACCAAATGTTTGATCGGTAGCTTCAAGATCATTATCAATTGTCTTTGGTACACCGACAATGTTCATCCCCATTTCGCTCAATTTTTTTGAGATGTGCATTGTACCATCACCACCAATTGCAATTAATGCATCAAGATCCCAGGCTTCGTAATTTTTTAAAGCTCTATCTGATCGATCCATAATTTTGACTTCTTTTTCAAATACTTCAGGCCAATGAAAAGGGTCACCCTTATTAGAAGATCCTAAAATGCTACCACCCTGTGCCAAAATTCCTGAAACATCTTTATTATAAAGTTCGAACGCTTTGCCTGTTACAAGCCCTTCAAAACCATCTTGAATTCCTAAAACGGTTAAACCTTGATCATGAGCTGGTTTCGCTACACCTCTAATTACCGCATTTAGTCCGGGACAATCTCCACCACCGGTTAATATTCCAATTCTTTTTACTGCTTTGCTTTTAGCCATTATCTACCCTAAAAAATTTAAGAAACAAATATAATTATTTTTTAACTATTTACTATGTATTCGAAATATCAGTTCGAATTTTTATAGTGTTTTTGAAATGTATTTTAGCAATTTTATTGAAATTATCTTCGCCAAACTCCAATAGAATATTTTTCCCAATTCGATTTACATTATCGGAAGCTCCCTTTACCAAATTTAGTCCTGCGGAGTTTTGCTTATCGAACCACTTGTTTAATTCAAATCTGGCAACTATTGATGCAGCAGCTACTCCAATATATCTTTCACCTTTTGGAGTTTGAATGAACCTAACATTCTCAAATTTACTTTTTAATAGCCACATTAAGTTTTTCATTACTGAATTTATCAGTAATTACAACATCAGTCGGAGTGTTTTTAAACTGTTTTTCAATTGCAAGACTATGCTGAATATTCAAAATTTTATTAAGATTTTTGTAGTGCTCATGGGCAGTATTGTAATCTTTTGGCAGCAGTATTTTTGTTGAATAAAAGTTAGGGAACTCTTTAATCAATAACTTGGCAATGCCATTTATTTGAGGATCACTAAGTTCTTTACTATCCTTTACGCCAAAATCAATTAGTGATTTTTGGACTTTTTCATTTACAAAAAACGCGGCAACTATTAGTGGGCCAAAATAATCACCCTTCCCGGTTTCATCAGTACCAATATATTCAGCAAATGTTTCATCATTGTTTGTTTTCAACGGAAGGGAATAGTTGCCTGATATAATACTATTTAGTTCATCATAATGAGGAGAAGTGTTGTTTCCTTGAATTACAGTCTTTACACCTTTTTTCCCAAAATAAACTTGCACTTTAAATTTTTGATTACTTTTAACAGCAGAAAATTCATAATTGTATTGCTTTAAATCTATTTCAGAGCAGCTAAATTTATTTGAGTTTAATTTTTGTCTAAGTTCTTTTATTGTAAATAGAGCATTAGTTTGGAAGTTCATTTTTACCTTTGAGTTCAATAGTATTTATTTCTCTGGCAAAATTAACAATTTTTAATGAACATAAGATTATTAAAACAATTTTAACATATCTTATTATGGTTTTCCATAGTTCTAAGTAAAATGTGGACTAAGATAATCAACCTTTCCGTTTTATTTGCTTTTAATTATCGATTTCCATAATTTGATATTGCTGTATTAAATTAGAGTATTATTCTATAATATTTAACAACATTCTTTTTCTGAGCTATTATGGGAATATTTAATTTTTCTTCTTCATCTCAACATTTGTCCTCTAGGTCGTCTTTTAAAAAGTTATATCCAAATAAGTTATTCGCAAAAAACAATATTTTAAGTTTCTCCAAAATTATAGGTGCGTTGATGAAATTTAAATCAATTTTAGTATTTTCATTATTATTACTCACAAATCATTTGCTTTTTGCAGGAACCACTGGAAAAATTGCCGGTAGAGTAATAGAACTTGAAACTGGTTTGCCTCTTCCTGGGGCCAATGTTGTTATTGTTGGTACAACATTAGGAGCAGCCACAGATGCGGATGGATATTTTACAATTCTGAATGTCCCACCTGATATATACACGATTAAAGCTACAATGATTGGTTATTCGGACAGAATAATTACTGAAGTGAATGTTAAAACTGATCTAACGACTAAGGTTGATTTTTCATTAACAACTGAAGTTTTAACTAGTGAGGAAATTGTTGTTGTTGCCGTAACCCCGATTGTTGCTGTTGATTTAGCAGGTAGCCATCAAACAATTTCTGCTAGAGATATTGAAACTTTACCTGTTACCAGTGTTGGTGAAGCTGTTGGACTTCAAGCTGGGGTTTCCAGTGGATTTGAAGTTCGTGGTGGCGCTCAAAGTGAAGTTGTTTTTAAAGTTGATGGTATAACTTTACGTGATGGTAGAAATAACTCGCCAATAACTGATATCCCTCTAAGTGCTGTTCAGGAAATATCTGTTCAGAAAGGGGGATTTACAGCTGAATATAATAATGTTAGATCAGGCATTGTGAATGTTGTTTCTAAAGAGGGCGGTATTGATAATTATTCTGGAACTATTACATTTAAATTAAAACCACCTGCTCCTAAACATTTTGGAATTTCTCCTTATGATCCTGACTCATACTGGTTAAGACCTTATCTTAGACGAAGATGTTGCTTGGACTGGGACAAAAAATGGTGCTTGGGATTCATATATGCAAAGACAATATCCTCAGTGGGATGGTTGGAATGCATTTTCAGAAACAACAATTAATGATGCTGATCCAACAAACGATTTAACACCAGAGGCTGCTAAACGTTTATTTGAATGGCAATATAGAAAACAAGGAGATATTACAAAACCAGATTATTATTTAGACGGTGGATTTGGTGGACCAGTACCATTCATTTCTAAACCATTAGGGAATTTACGTTTTTATACTTCATTTAAGCGCGAACAAGATCAGTATTTAATGCAAATGTCAAGAGAAGCTTTCACAAACCAAAGTGTAATGCTTAGATTGACTTCAGATCTTAAACCGTCAATGAAATTAACTATCATGGGACTGTATGGGGAATTATTAGGGACTTCTGCAAATACTACAGGAAACACCTCCTTTCTTACAAGTCCTTGGGGTGTTGCTAATACAATTAATACTTCAAGCTTTACAGTTCCTTGGAGAATCTATTCTAATGAATATTATTCACCGACTGCAAGATATAGCAATACAATTTCTGCCAAGCTTACTCACGTTTTAGATGCTGAAACATTCTACGAAATTCAATTACTTGCCGTAGGTAGAAAATATTTTACAGATGCAGGTCGTGATCGAGATCTTACTAAAAAATATGAAATATTTGATGGTTTCTTTGTTGATGAGGCTCCAATTGGATTTTACGGTGAATCACTTTCATCAGTTGATGGGCATCTAGCACTTGGAGGTGCATTAAGTGCTTCTCGTGATTATAGCCAAACAACAACTTATTCAGCGAGATTTGATTTTGAAAAACAATTTGATAGACATAATCAATTTAAAGCCGGCGTTGAATTCACCTATGAAGATTTGGAAATGGAATTTGGTAGTGTTAATGAGTTTTTACCTGAGGGGAATATTTGGACTAGCTTTAATCAACAACCAATCAGAACTACAGCATATTTTCAGGATAAAATTGAGTTTGAAGGTTGGGTCTCGAATATTGGTTTAGTTGCTGAATATTCTGATCCAAACAGCAAATGGTTTAATGTGACCACATATGACAGAGATTTCTATTCGCAGAACTTCAATCCTGATGAAGAAGGATCTTTTCTAAACGAAGATGCCAAGGGAGTTTTCACATTGAGTCCTAGAGTTTCTGTTTCACATCCAATTACTGAAACTTCAAAGCTCTATTTTAACTATGGACATTACCGTCAGATGCAAACATCTGAAAATTTATATAGAATTCAACGTGGTAATAGTAATGAATTAAGATTAATTGGCGATCCTAGCCTTCCTCTCGCCAAAACCGTTTCATATGAATTAGGATTTGATCAGGCATTATTTAATGAATACCTTATTCGTGTCGCAGCTTACTACAAAGATATTACCGATCAGGAACTTTATGCCAGATTTGTAAGTTTTGATGATAAGGTGAACTACCAAAAATTAACTAATAATAGTTATGAAGATGTTTTTGGTGTTGAAGTTGATTTAACGAAATTGTATGGTGATTGGATAACAGGTAATATCAATTTTGAATACAGAGTTGGAACTTCTGGATATTTTGGGTACTTAGAAAACTATGAGAATCCAGCACTTGCAAAGGGTTTATCTAGAACAAAATCCTGTACAAAGTAAGCCTCGTCCCCAACCGAGATTTAAATCATATATTGATGTTCATACACCTGTTGAATTTGGGCCTAAGCTACTGGATCAAAATGTTTTTGGAGATTGGCATTTTACTTTTCTTTCTTATTGGACCGCCGGACCTTGGTTTACTTGGAACCCAAATAACCTGCCTGGAATTGAATACAATGCACAGTGGAATTCTGATTTTAATGTTGATTTAAAAATTGCTAAAATATTTCCAATTACTACTGAATTGGATCTGAAATTCTTTGCTGATATTAGTAACCTTTTTAATTTCAAGCATTTCTCTAATTTATCTTTCCGCGATATTTTTGATAGAGATTATTATATGAGGTCTTTACATCTTTCAGAAAGTGTTGCAGGCGATTTAGAGTATGGATTTATCCCCGGTGATGACAATCCAGGGGACGTTAGACCAGTTGGTGTTGATTATCAACCAATTGAATGGATACCGAGCATTGAATCTAGGTTAGCAGCTAATGCAAGTGAAGTAGCAATTTACTATGATGCTTCCAGCAAAAAATATATGGAAGCCATTAATGGAGTATGGCAAGAAGTATCTGATTCCAGAATGGATAAAATATTAGACGATAAAGCATATATTGATATGCCGAACCAATCGTTTTTCACTTTTTTAAATCCAAGAAATATTTTCTTTGGCATTACGGTTAGTTATAAGTTTTAAATGTAAGTGATATTCTTCTAATAAAAGGAATTTGTAAGAATGAAAATAAGAATTTTAATCATATCACTATTGTCAATGATTTTTATTGTTAGCAGTAATTATGGACAAACTTCAAAATGGCTTTCGGTTGGTTCTCTTCATAGTTGGTATTCAAGTTCAGGAAGTGAAATCGAACTTGGCCGTACTCCTGGAGTTCTTTCAAATCAACAAGATGGTTTAAGATGGCCGGCATTGTATAATTTCCAAGATTGCCAAGCAGCAAAATCATTATGGATTGGTGCTGTGAATTATAACGATTTAAAGGCTAGTAAAGTTTATAATTATAAAGTTGTACACATGGGACCAAGAGTTCAAAATATTCAAAGTGAATTCATGCCTAATGAATTTAAATTAGTAGGAAAATT
The DNA here is from genome assembly GCA_963704835.1 of uncultured Ignavibacteriales bacterium. GTDB lineage: Bacteria > Bacteroidota > Ignavibacteria > Ignavibacteriales > Melioribacteraceae. The sequence goes on from CAVPHW010000003.1 coordinate 26,545, forward strand.
TAACCACCCCAATGTGTATGTTGATGGAATTCCTTCTGGAAGATTAGACTTTCTTGATTTCGTGGATGAAATTGATCCTGATTTAATTAGTGATAGAATGATAATGAACAAAGTAAACACTGGTATGGGTATTTCTATGACTAGAAAAGTCTATGCTTTCAGCCAGCAAAATCATGATAACTATTTTATTTATGATTATACTTTCAAAAATAATGGTGTTGTCGATCTTCAAGGAACTGTGAATGCTCAAACAGTAAACGAAATGATGGTCTATTTTCAATATAGATACGCCCCTTCAAAAGAAGGTGGGCCGTATGGTTTCTATTGGTTACCACAAAATACATCTTGGGGTAGAAGCACAATGAATGATGTAGTTTATCAAAAAGATGGTAAACCTTTTAGAGCTCAATTTTCATGGTTGGGAAAACATTCTCAGTTTACTGAGGGGAGTGCAATTGGCGGACCAAATATAGGTGCCGGCACTTACCAAGCTGATGGTCGTTTAGGAGCTGCTCAATTTGTTGGTACTATTACACTGCATGCAGATGCTAGTCCTACTGATAATTCTGATGACCCCAATCAACCATCAACAACAGATTACTATGATTCCGACGGTCCAATTACTTATAACAACGATCAATATAATGCCGCTCTTATGACTCAAGAATATGCAGCAATGAGTGCTGGAAGACCTGCACAATCTCATGCCGCATTAGTTGGGAATGGTTTTGCTGATCAGTTTGGTCCAACGGGTGGTGGTTATTCTCAAGGTCAAGGTTTTGGACCTTACACATTGAACCCAGGCGATAGTGTGCATATTGTTCTTGCTGAAGCAGTTTCAGGTCTAAATAGGGATTCAATTTATTCAATTGGGAAAAAATGGTTAGATGAATCCGGTCCATTTATTTTGCCTAATGGATCAACTTCAACAAGTGCTGAAGAATATAAAGACACTTGGGTTTATACTGGGAAAGATTCTCTTTTTAAATCATTTGATAGAGCAATAAAAACATATGGAAACAATCTTCAAATTCCTCAACCACCTCCACCGCCTTCTGAATTTGCAGTAGTTTCTGGAGGTGACAGAGTAAATTTATCGTGGGCAAGTAATCCAGAAAGTTTTTCAAAGTTTGCCGGATATAGGTTATATAGAGCTATACACCAACCTGATACAACATATGAATTGATTTTTGAATGTGGAGGTAATTCGGGTAAGCCAGTTGTAAATGAATTTAATGACACACAACTATTAAGAGGGTTCGATTATTATTATTATCTAAGTTCTTTTGATGATGGATCAACAAATGATATTCAACCTGGAACTCCTCTAGAAAGTAGTAAATTTTATACTATGACCAACTCACCCGCATACTTAAAAAGACCACCCGGAGAATCATTGAAAGATATTAGGGTTGTTCCAAATCCATATAATATCAGACTAAGAGAACTTCAATTCGGCTCAAGTGGGCCTGATAGAATAATGTTTTATGATATACCCGGTGAATGTACAATTAAGATATATACAGAAAGAGGAGATTTGGTCGAAACTATAGACCATAAAGACGGTAGCGGTGATGCTGCATGGAATTCAATTACAACATCACGTCAAACAGTTGTCAGCGGAGTTTATATTGCAACTTTTATCACTCCCAAAGGTGAACAAGCAATTAGAAAATTCATTATAATCCGATAACCATTAGGGTTTAATCTTAAGGGAAAGAAAATGAAAAAGTACAGTTTATTTTATATCACATTTTTAGTTATTGTCCTCTTTTCGCAAAATTTGGTGGGACAAGAAAACACTAAAATTGCTCAAACAGGTTTTCAATTTTTGACTGTTGGTACTGATGCTAGAGCTACCGCTCTTGGAGAAGCCTATACAACAGCAGAGGGAACTTCAAATGCGATGTTCTATAATCCGGCTGGGATGGCCAGATTAAGCTCATTTGTTGATTTATCAATAAATAGAATGGAATGGATTGCTGACATAACTTATCTTTCCGGAACAATGGCTTTTAATCTTGAAGATGGCAAATATGGAACATTTGGTCTTAGTTTCTCTTTTGTGGATTACGGCGAATTCTTATTTACCCGTGTAGCTCCAAATGATGCTGGTTATGTTGATATTCTGGATTGGCCAGAACCATATTCATTTTCTATAGGATTAGGTTATGCTAAAGCACTTTCCGATAAATTTTCGATTGGCGGTCAGGTTAAGTATGTTACACAAAATTTAGGTAACAGTTATTCCGCTGCAACAGATGAAAATAACAGAACAGTGTTGGGTGAAGTAAAAGAATATGAACTAGGTGTTCTAGCTTTTGATTTTGGTACTCTTTATAAAACAGGTTTTAAAAGTTTAGCATTTGGAATGTCAGTTCGGAATTTTTCTGAAGAAGTAAAGTATGAAAAAGAAGGATTTCAATTACCGCTAGTCTTCAAAATTGGAATTTCAATGGATCTTATTGATTTATATGAAGAACTTAAGGACAACCATTCGTTTGTATTGAGCCTTGATGCTGCTCATCCACGATCTCATCCAGAATTTATTTCAATTGGCGGAGAATATGTTTTTATGAATTTAGTTGCTTTAAGAGCTGGTTATGTAAGTGGGCAAGCTTTGTATGACTTTACCGCTGGTTTTGGTGTTAAACAATTTGGTCTAGCAATAAATTATTCCTATACCCCATATATTGATTTTGATGATGTTCATAGAATTAGCATTGGCTTTGGAATGTAATATTTACAAAACAAGAAATGTTTTTTACATCCAATACTTTAGATGTGACTTAAAAGACTTAATTAAATGATAAAGATAATGCTTAAATCAATAAAAATATTTATACAACCTATATTGATTGTATTAGTTTGTTCACTCAACATTCATGCAGGTACTTCCGGTAAAATTTCCGGAAGGGTAATTGATGGAGAGACAAATTTACCATTGCCTGGTGTAAATATTGTTTTACAAGGAACAAACTATGGTGCTTCAACTGACGAAAATGGAGAATATGTAATTCTTAATGTTCCTGCGGGAATACATTCGTTAAAATTTTCTATGATAGGTTATTCTAATTACATTGTACAAAATGTTAGAGTAATAATTGACCTAACCACAAGCATTGATGTTAAATTGCAAACAGAAGTATTAGTTGGAAATGAGGTTATAATTATTGCTGAACGCCCCCTAGTAGCCAGAGATGTTTCGAATAGTCAAATGAATATTTCTGCTCAGGTTATTGAAAATCTTCCTGTCCAATCTGTCGGCTCTGTCCTTACTTTGCAAGCTGGTATTGAACAAGGTAGCAATGGAATTCTTGTCCGTGGCGGTGGTTCTAATCAAACAATTTTTATGGTTGATGGTTTATCTCAAAATGATGAACGGTCAAACATTCCATTTACTGGCGTAAGTCTTAGCTCGGTTAAAGAGATCCAAGTTCAAACTGGTGGGTTTAATGCAGAGTATGGAAATTTAAGATCTGGTTTGGTAAATGTTATTACAAAAGAAGGTAGTCAGAAATATTCTGGTACAGTGGCTCTTCGTTATGGTCCTGCTGCTAGTAAACATTTTGGGGTATCAATCTATAGTCCAGATTCCTATTTTAATCGTCCATATCTTGATCCTGAAGTTGCATATACTGGGACAAATAATGGTACGTGGGATAGTTATACACAAAAACAATATCCGATATTTGAAGGTTGGAATTCAATTTCTGAAGCTACTTTAGCAGATAATAATCCGAATAATGATCTAACTCCTGAAGGGGCTAAGAGATTGTATGAATGGCAGCATAGAAGGCAAGGGGATATTAAAAAACCTGATTATATTGTTGATTTTGGTTTTGGCGGTCCAGTTCCACTTATTAGCAAATATCTTGGGGATTTAAGTTTTTATTTTTCTTATCTAAATGAACAAGATGTTTTTATTTTCCCGCTATCAAGAGATAGTTATGGCGAAAATACTTCGCAGCTCAAACTAAATTCAAATATTTCACAAAATATTAAATTGTTAGTTTCCGGATTATATGGAGAGACACATTCCGTTTCGCCTTATACTTGGACAACGACTCCTACTGGTTCTGTTTTAAGGTCGGATTACGAAATTGCTAATTTGCTAAGTAGTAATTCAGGTAATAGTGTTCTTTACATGCCTGGATATTATAGCCCGAGCTCAATTTACAGAACTATTTTAAACTCAAAATTGACTCATGTCTTAAGTCAAAATTCTTATTATGAAATTAAAGCACAACATAAAATAAGTAATTATAATACCTACCAACTTACGTTAAGAGATACCAATAAGGTAAATGAACCTGTTCCAGGTTATTTTGTTGATGAAGCACCTTATGGATACTGGGGATATGGAACTACTGGTGTTGATGGAATGTCAATGGGTGGTTGGATGAATTTAGGAAGAGATGATAGTAAAATTTCAACAACATCCTTAGAATTTGATATTACGACTCAATTCAATCAACAAAATCAAGTTAAAGCTGGTATTGAAGTTACTTTTAATGATTACGACATTAATTCAGGAACTTTCAGTCCATCATTTACCACTTGGACTAGAAGCATGGTTTATCAAATAGCTCCTTTCAGAATTGGATCATATATTCAGGATAAACTTGAGTTTGAAGGTTTTGTAATGAACGCTGGAATTAGATTAGATTATTCTGCTCCAAATGTTTCTTGGTATGTGTTTAATGATTATGATAAGAATTTAAGTGCTGGGTATGGAAATTCTCTTGAAGAAAATTTAACTAAAGAAGATTCTAAGGGTGAATTCTATATAAGTCCTAGACTTGGTATATCACATCCAATAACTGATGATTCAAAACTTTATTTTAATTATGGTCATTTTAGATCTGAACCATCTTCGTCTTTTAGGTTTAGATTGCAGAGAGAGTCTAACGGTTTAGTAACTTCAATTGGCGATCCAACACTTGCTCTTGAAAAAACAGTCGCTTATGAATTGGGATACTCACAAAATATAGCCGACTTATTTTTGTTGAATTTAGCTGCCTATTATAAAGATATTACCAATCAACCAGGATGGGTTTATTTCCAAAACTTGAATTCAACAGTTCAATATAATCAAGCAGCAAATAATAATTATCAAGATATAAGAGGATTTGAAATTACTTTAACTAAAACCCAAGGAAGTTGGGTTAGAGGATTTTTGAATTATACTTATCATGTTGAAACTTCCGGTTTTTTTGGATATACAAGATATTATGAAGATCCAGTTGAACAACGAAATTATTTAACTCTTAATCCTAAGCAAGAAAGGCCATTACCGCGTCCGTTTGCAAGGGCTAATATTGAGATTTTATCCCCAAATGAATTTGGACCAGATTTAGGTGGAATTTATCCATTCGAGAAAATTAGTCTTAATTTTTTAGCTGAGTGGAAAACTGGGAGCTATGAAACTTATAACCCCAAAAGTATACCAGGAATTGAGAACAACGTGCAATGGGTAGATTGGCTTAACATAAATTTAAGATTATCAAAAGTATTTGATTTTGACATGTTTAACTTACAAGTATATATGGATGTATCTAACGTACTGAATCATAAACAACTTAGTTATTCAGGTTTTGCTAATAGTTTTGATTATAATGACTATCTAGAATCCCTTAATTTTTCATGGGAATTAGGCGAAGAAAAAGGGGAAGATAAAATTGGGGATTATCGTTCTTACAATGTTAAATACGATCCTCTGGAATCAAATCCTAACAATGATCCTGACATAAAATCTCGAAATGATAAGCGTAAGGAAACAAAGTCTTATATAGATATGCCGAATATAAGTTCTTTTGCATTTTTGAACCCCAGAAAGTTTACCTTGGGGGTTAAAATTGATTTCTAATTTTTGGTTTATAAAATTGATAAATAAAAACATATACTTTCTTTTAATTTGCTTCACTTTTTTAAGTTATCAGTCTATGTATTCTCAAGTGCAGGGGACTGAAAAACGATATGTAAGAATTGGTTCTTTACAGAGTCACTTTTCTGCCTATGGTTCTGAACGTGCGTGGAATAATACTTATTATGAAGGTTTAAAATGGCCAGCAGATTACCCATTTACAGATAATGCAGTTATTAACCGATTCTGGATAGGGTTTGATGACTTTACTGATGAAAAGAATGAACATTGGGAAAAATATGGAATTTATTTTGCAGCTGATTATGTAGGTCAGTCAATATTCCCAGTTGAACTGAAACAAACAGCTAAATTTGAACCAACGAAAATATTTGTTGATGGAAATAATTTATCGAGCAGGTATTTAGGTGATATTGATGAATATAACCCAGATCAAATTCCTGATAGAATAATTACTAATGTGGTCAATACCCGAACTGGTTTAACAATGAAGAGAGAAGTTTGGGCATTCAGCCAACAATATCATGACAATTATTTTATTAAAATATTTACGTTTACAAATACTGGTAATACAGACTATGATGAAGCTATTGAATTAACTAAACCTTTGAAAGGAATTAGAATTGGCTGGGGAACCAGATATAGTGTATCGAGAGATGGTGCGACAAATATTGGTGCAACGCAATCTTACGGGCGCCATATGTGGGTAACAAAGCGAGGCGAAGATTACGCACAACATATTAACGATAAAATTACTGAAGCAAACCCAATTGTTGACTGGATTAGGTGTGGTTTTGGTTGGGCTGGACAGGCAAGTACAAATTCGTTTGATAATGTAGGCGGACCTGCTGTACTTGGTAATGGCAGATTGGCAGCACCGCAACATGCTGGTATTGCAATTTTGCACGTTGATAAAAGCGGAATTGATAAATCTGATGATCCAAATCAACCGGCAATTCTTGGCTGGCATGCTGGCGATACTTATCCTGCATTAGGTGATATGCAAAATGTTGATCCAATGATACAACTGTATTCCATGTTATCAGGTATACCGTATAAAGGTTTAGGTGGAACAAATAGATTGTACGAATCTAATATTCAATCTATTATACATAATTTAGATCCTCATACAATCCATAATGATGAAGGAGGTACTAATATTTGGAGCAATTATGGTCCTTTTAACTTAGAACATGGTGAGAGTATAGTAATTGTTGAAGCTGAAGGCGTAACTGGATTAAATAGGCAACTTTGTGAAGAAATTGGTGCAAGATGGAAACGAGCTTATGACGATCCAAGTGATGCTGGTCCTTTTGTACTTCCTGATGGTACTACATCAACCAATAAAGATGTATATAAGAATAGTTGGGTTTTAACAGGAAAGGATTCAATTTTACAAACTTTTGGAAGAGCTAAAAGAAATTTCGATTCGGATTTTAAGATTCCACAACCACCTTTACCTCCGACCATTTTTGATGTGAAATCAGGAGGAGATAGAGTTAGTTTAACCTGGAGTGCTAGCCCTTCTGAAGCGGAATCAAACTTTGGTGGGTATAAAATTTTTAGAGCAATTGGTAAATCAGATACTGTTTATCAAGAAATTTATTCAACACCTGTTGGAGTTTATAGTTTTGATGATGTAACTGCCATTAGAGGATTTTCATATTACTATTACATTTCAGCATTTACGGACGGAAGTCTTAATACGTCCGGTGAAACAAATCCGAGTGGACCTTTATATAGTAGTAGGTTTTATACAAAAACTAGTGAACCAGCTTTTCTCCAGAGACAAGCAGGCGAAAGTCTATCAAATATTAGAGTTGTTCCAAATCCATATAATATTACATTATCTAGAGATTTGCAGTATACAGGGGAACCTGATAAAATTATGTTTTTAGATATTCCGGGATATTGTAAGATAAGAATTTATACAGAAAGAGGCGATTTAGTTGATGAAATTGACCATAATAATGGAAGTGGTGATCAAGCTTGGAATTCAATCTCGCTTTCCAGGCAGGTTATAGTTAGTGGAATTTATTTAGCTCATTTTACCGTTACTGAAGATTTTGTTGATATTGATACAGGGGAATTAAAGTATAAAAGAGGCGATACTGCCATAAGGAAATTCATTGTTATTAGATAATTAAATTTGTAAACTATACTTCTAGGAGTAATAAAATGAATCAATTCATTACGAAAACATTACTGATCTTGATAGGATCCTATTTATTGTGGAGTTGCGAAAACAACTATCCTGATAGTGTGTTTGATTCGGAATCAACTTTTAAGGCAAACCCAGTAATTACTGGAGTAAGTCCGGAATCTGCATTTGCCGGAGTTGATACAGTGAATATTATTGGAGAAAATTTCTCCTCAAACATTAATGAAATGGCTGTTTACTTTAATGGTTCAAAAGGGAAGTTAGTCTCAGCTACACCAACTTTAATTCGGGTAATTGCAGCAAATGTAATAAATGATTCAATAAAAATTCAAGTCCGTGTTGATGGTGCGTTAGAATTTGCTGAAACTTTCCCCTATAAACTAGAACCTATCTTAATTAATTATGGTGTTTTTGATGAATTTGATGATGCATATGGAATTGTATGTGATCTAAACGAAACTATTTACCTCTCACTTTTTGGTAAAAAAGTTGAAAAAATTAATCAAAATTTGGAGAGAATTCCTTTTGCTACTAAATTATTAACCGATAAAACAACTCAAATGAAATTGGGACCAGGTGGATACATATATTATGTAAACGGAATCCAATATTTAGTAAGAATTGCTCCCGATGGAAAAGATGGACTCTTTGTCAGTTTGCCTGGTGCGGCATGGGATTTAGATTTTGATGCAAATAAAGATATTTATTTAGGCGGTGGCGGTAAAGCAATTTATAAAGTAACTCCAGATAAAAAAGTAACTACTGTTATGCAGTACCCTAATGTGTATATTCGTGCAGTTCGTGTTTACAACAATTACTTATATGTTGCTGGAACATACTCAGGCACAGATCCGGCTCAACCAATTGAGGGGCTCTGGAGAAATGAAATTATTACAGGTTCCGAAACTTTGGGAAATACTGAATTGGTTTTCGATTTCGGTAAAAATTTTATTTCTAAAAAAATTCTTTCAATGGCTATTGATGAAGATGGTGATATTTATCTAGGTACTGATGCAGATGCAGCGATAGTTGTTGTACACCCAAATGGTTCTTTTGATCCTCTTTATCCTGGAGTTTTAGGTCCAGAAATTTATTCAATGACTTGGGGAAACGGTCCATTTTTGTACTTTACACAAAAAAATGAAGATCCTGCTAAAAGGAAAGTTTTACGTCTAAACATGAGAAAAAATACTGCTCCATATTTTGGTAGACTTTAAGTATTTTTATTAAATAAAAATATTACTATTTTTTAGTAATCAAATAAATCATTCACACATAAGGAGGCACAATGAAAAAAACACTCACCCTAATTCTAGGAATATTTCTTTTGGGAAGTATTCTGCATGCACAAAGTACTTTTGACAAAGTACTGTTTGATTTTGATTTACCACCGGATAATGGCTATGGAGTTCATGGCGTAGCTGTAGCACCAGATGGTAATGTTTGGCTTGCTCTATTTGGTAACATGGCTAAGGATACGATCTTTACTCCCGCTAACGATACTCTTATAGTTATTCCTATCTATGTCCTTGATCCAGCAACTGGAAACCATGTTTCATTTTCACCAATTAGGTTTTTAGTATGGCCAGATGCAACAATAGATACAATCTTAGGAAGTGCTCGTGGTATTGAAGTTGCTAATGATGGTAACCTAATAATAACCGGACCTCTTGGAGCCAACAGTCTAGTTAAAATGGACTACAAAACTGGTAAACCACTTGCTAAATGGTTAAATCCAATTGCTGGTTCTATGACCGAAGCAGTTCAATCAAAAGCAGATGGTAATATTTATGTTGGCCATGTAGTTCCAAGTGGAAAAGCAACTTATTTATTAGATCAAGATTTTAACTTAATTGGAAATGCCATTGAGTCCACTACACAAATTAATAGAACTTATGAAGTCAGTGAAGATGGTAAAGACCTCTATACAGGTTCAATTTATAATGGTGTTGGAATAAGACATTTTCATAGCGATGCACCTGGGTTAACTCAATTTGAAGAAGTTGGTTCATTTGGTAACTGGACAAACGTACAAGGTGTTGATACTGTTTATGAAAGTATAAAACTATGGGTTAGCTGTTTAGATTTTGGTCCTGATGGATTATTATGGGCAGGAATGCTTGATGACGGAGAATCTAATGGACACGGTAAGGGATCACAATGGTACGGATTTGACGCAGAATCTAAAACATTAGTTCGTACAATTGGAACACCAATGGGCGATAAAAATGCTGGCGGATTCTTTAGACCTAGAGGAGCAGCTTGGTCTCCAGATGGTTCAAAAATGTATTTAGCTGATTTTAATTATAATAATGTTGTTGTTTATAATTACGAAGCTTGGGTAAAACCAGATTCTATTGATTTATCAGTAACTTATGAAGCTGATATGGAATTAGAATTTCTAAAAGGTGGTTTTGATCCTGCTACAGATACATTAGAAGTTCGTGGCGCATTCTTTGGATGGGGAAGTGAAGCACCTGATATGGAACAAAGTGCTACTGATCCAAATAAATATACTTATACAACAACTCAAAGAGCTACTGTTGGCGATAAACTTCCAGATTATAAATTCTTTTACACAGTTGGAAATTGGGAAGGTGGCGACAATAGATCTTATAAAGTAACTCAAGAAGATTATGATAATGGATATGCAGTTGTGGCCAGAGCATTTAATGATGCTTCTTTAGCTACTGTTATTAACCAAGACAGTAAAATATTATTTACTGTTGCTACTGCAGGTGCTATTTCTTCAATCAATAATGCTGCTTTTACAGCAGTTAATACTGTTCATATTACTGGTGCAGTAACTCCATTAAGATGGCCAGATGGTGGATGGCCTGATGCTCAACTTGATAGAATGATTCCAATGTTTGATGATGGTACTAATGGTGATGTAACTGCAGGTGATGGAATTTTCTCTGCAAATGTTACGTTCCCACAATATACCGGTTTTAGAATTCAGTATAAATACGGAATAAACTATGGTGATGCTGCTAATAACCAAGGTGGAAATGATAACGAAAACGGTGTTGGCGCTGATCATTTTATTGATTTAACAGCTGATTTAGCTTCTGCAAAAGTTGAGAATACTTTTGGAACAATGGGTAATCATACGTTAATTGATGTTGTAAAAGCAGGTGCTAGTGGTATGGCAGTAACTTTTGAAGATGGCGGAATGGGAGCAGATTGGTCATGGACCACGTTTGCACCTGATGCTGCACCAGTAGCAGTTATTGCAAATCCAGACATGAGCGGCCCCAATACTTCAAGCAAAGTTTTACAGTTTACAGCAAAGTTCCCTGGAGATCCATGGGCTGGACTCTTTACAGATGATATTGGAGAGTTTACATTTGATGAAAAAAATTCTACAGTAAAAGTTATGGTCTGGAAACCGGTAATGAGTAATTTTGGAGTTAAATTTGAAGGAGCTACTCAAATTGAGAAGCTGATTCCAAATACTGTAACCAGTGCCTGGGAGGAATTAACATTTGACTTCACTGACCAAATTGGAAAGACTTTTAAGCGACTTGTATTTCTTCCAGATTTTGGTCCAGGTACAAGAACACAAGACAACATAGTGTATATTGACAATCTTACATTTTCAGCTAAACCTACTGGTGTTGAACAAGTCAATCAATTACCTACTGGATTTGAATTAACTCAAAACTATCCAAATCCATTTAATCCAAGTACTACAATTAATTTCCAAATTCCTAGCTCAGAGAATGTTACATTAAAAGTTTACAATTTGTTAGGACAACAAGTTGCAACTTTAGTCAACGAACAAATGGGTGCTGGAGTTTATGAAGTTGGTTTTGATGCTTCACAACTTTCAAGTGGTGTTTATATTTATTCACTAAAAGCTGGAAGTTTTAATGCATCTAAGAAAATGACAATATTGAAATAAATATTGTTGTTTTTGTTTATTTTGAAGCCGGTCAATTTGACCGGCTTTTTTTTTAATATTCTAATAAGGTTTTAGTGTTTTTATGAAACGTTTTGTAATTACTATTCTATTATTTTTAACTTCATTTAATCTCGCTCAAAATATATCTGATGAAATTTTAGTGGAAGTTGGTGATTTAATAATTACCAAATCTGAATTTGAGAACCGACTTAACTTTACTCCAAAGCAAGGTATACATGATAGAAACAGTACAGATGGAATAAAAAAGGAATTGCTTTATACATTAATAGCAGAAAAGCTTTGGGCAAATGAAGCATTAAATGAGGGATTAGATACTAATGCTTTTGTAACAACTGCAAAGAGTGTAATTGAAAAAATGTTTGTTAGGGATGAGCTTTATAGAGTTGAGATAAAAGATAAAATAAATCTATCTAAGGAAGATTTAATAGAGGCAGAAGAAAGATATTCTAGAGATTTAAAACTTTTAGTATTCTTTTCAGAAAACGAAGCTGATATTATAGATTTTACTAGATCTGTAAATGCAACAAACAATATTTCTAAAATAATTTCAAGTATTGATACAAACAAGGTGATATACAAAAGTATGGTTCTTTCTTTCGGCGATTTGATGAAGGATTCAGAGGATATTCTTTACAATTTGCATATTGGTGAATTTTCAGATCCAATAAAGATAGAAACTGGCTGGAATATATTTTATTTAGAAGAAGAATTTAAGTAAAGATATATCTGGTCCACAGAATTCTTTGGAGAAAACTAAAAAAATATCTAAGATATTGACCCAAAGAAATGAGCAGAATAATTATGATGATTTTTATTCAAACTTTTTTAAGGATAAAAAAGTTGATGCAGATGGAAAATTGTTTAATCTTATTGATATAAAATTAAGAGAAATATTTACTCAGAAAATATTAGAAGGAATTGTATTTACAGATAAATATGGAATAGAAAAATTATTATTTGATAACCGGGATTTAATAAATTTTGAAAATATTATAAGTAAAAATGAACTAGAAAAGGATTTTATAAAATTTGATGAAAATCCCATTAAACTAAGTACTTTCATGGCAGAACTTAGTTTTTCATCATTCGCAGTTCCAACATCAAATTTAGATAGCATAAAAATCAAATTGCATTTTTTTATTAAAGATTATATTAAGTACGAATTATTGGCCAGAGAAGGGTACAATCGTGGATTAAATCATTCACCGAATGTGACAAAATGGGTTAAAATGTGGTATGAAAATTTTCTTTATCAAGCAATTAAAAATAAAGATCAAAATGAGTTAAACAACACTTTAAAATATTTTGAATCTGATCAAGATCAAGAAGAAAATAATAATTCAGTTAAGGGTAGAGAAGTATTCGATAAATTTATTGATGAAACAATTGATTTAAGTGAGAAATATACATACAAAATTAATGAAGATTTACTTGCCAAAATAAAGCAAAGTAATATTAATCTGTTTGTTATGCGAAATCTTGGTTTCGGAGGAACAATCGCCGGAGTCCCAATCTCTTCTCCCATTTATTGATTGGTACGTTGAAAAAGAAAAACGAGCTTCGGAAAACCTATAAAATTTAGTAGATTTAAAATCAAATTAAAAGATTATTCATCACCTTAAAACATCTTTTTGATGGAGGAAATATGACATATAAGTTAAGAATTTTATTTTTTCTTATAATAATGTCATCAAATGTTTTTGCCGGAACTACAGGTAAGATTTCCGGAAGAATTATTGATACAGCAACTGGTGAAGCAATGCCCTTTGTAAACGTTATTATTATGGGTACAAGTATGGGTGCTGCATCAGATATTGATGGCTATTATGCAATATTAAATGTTGCTCCCGGCACATACGAAGTTAAAGCTTCTGCAATTGGATACAATTCGGTTTTAACACGAAATGTAAAGGTGTCTATCGATTTAACTACAAATCTTGATTTTAGTCTTGCTGCCAATAGTATTGAACTAGATGAAGAAGTTGTTGTAATTGCTACCAGACCTTTGATTCAGAAAGATTTAACTGCTTCCACTTCAATTGTTGGAGATGAACTAATTTCTGAATTACCCGTTACGGATATTTCCGATGTTCTTTCTCTTCAATCTGGAATTGTAATTTCCGGAGATGGCGGTTTGCATCTTAGAGGCGGTAGAAGCCGGACAAGTAACTTATCAAATAGATGGTGTTCCGGTTACAGATTCTTACGATGGAAGTACTATCGTGGATGTAAACTCAAGTGCTGTGCAAGAACTTCAGGTAATTAGCGGTGCATTTAATGCTGAGTATGGTCAAGCTTTATCGGGTGTAATAAATCTGGTTACAAAAGATGGTAACAATGATTTCCATGGAAGTTTCCAAACTTATATTGGAGATTATATGTCAGCAAATGACGACATCTTTTGGAATATAAACGATGTGAATGTTACTGCTGTCAGAAATTTTGAAGGAAGTTTAAGCGGTCCTGTAATAAGTGATAAACTTTACTTTTTTACAAACTTTAGATATCTGTACAATGACGGATATATTTATGGACGCAGAGTTTATTTACCAACAGATCTTTCTTTTGAAATACAAAATTCTGGTGGGAATGAGTTCTTCATTACACAAAATGGTGACTCTAGTTATGTTCCATTAAATTGGAACGAAAGTTTTTTTGGACAAGGAAAACTTACTTATGTTGTTCAACCAGGACTAAAAGTAAGTTATAATTACTTATATGATAAACGTAGATTTTCAAGAATATGATCATGGAAGTTATAACTTATTAACACCGGATAACAATCTTCAAAAATTTGAAATATCCAATTCCAATATTTTAGCAATTAATCATGCAGTTGCTGATAATAGCTTTTATACTCTTAACCTAAGTTATCATTATAAAGATTTTCATCAATATTTGTTTGAGGATATTTATACAGGCGATCCAACATAATCCTACAAATTATGTTGATAATGATATTAGACAGCGACCTGCTCACAATTTTGCTGTTGGTGGAACAAACGATTCAAGATTTAAAAGAAATTCAGGAACACTTGCCGCTAAGTTAGATTGGGTTACTCAATTTAATAAAGAAATAAATTTACAGTTTGGTGGTGAATTTAAGAAAAACAGACTCTTTTTTCAGGATATAAATTTAGTGCCTCTAACAAATGAAGATGGTCAAAGAGTTTCACCTTATAATGTTGAAATTCCTCCAATAACTTCTTTAGATAATGATGAATATCTTCATAATCCAATTGAAGGTGCGGCTTATGCTCAAGCTAAATTTGAGGCATTTAGCATTATTTTTAATGCGGGTGTAAGGTTTGATATATTTGATCCTGACGGTCAGAGTATTTGACAGATCCTTCAGATCCGAATATTGTAAATCCTCTTAAACCAGATAACAGATTTAATGATACAAATGGCAATGGTGTTTTGGATAATGGAGAAACTGTAAAAACTGCTGCTGATAGAGCAACTTATTGGTATAAAGATGCAACAATAAAAACTCAGTTTAGCCCAAGACTTGGGCTTGCTTTTCCTATTTCGGATGTCGGGCGTAATTCACTTTTCTTATGGACACTTTTTCCAATTACCTAGATACCAATATTTATATGAGAATCCCGAGTTTGAAATTGCAGATGGTTCTGGTAATGTTGGTCTTATGGGGAATGCAGATCTTAGACCACAGAAAACAGTCAAAGGTGAAATTGGCGTTCAGCAGCAGCTTAGTGATGATATGGCAATTGATATGACTTTGTTTTTTGAGGATTTTAGGGATTTAAGTGGTACTCAAAATGCAGAAATTTTAGTTTTTGGCGGTGATAAAACTTACAGTCAATATCAAAATTCTGATTTTGGTTTTTCTAGAGGTTTCATTGTTAAATTTACAAAGCGTTTTGGCGGTGGTTTTGCAACCAATATTGATTATACTTTTTCTGAGACTAAAGGAAATGCTTCAAATCCTGCAGATGCAAGAAATGCAATTACAGGTGGAGCAATTCCTGAAACATTTATTGCACCTCTTAACTGGGATCAAACGCATACTTTGAATCTTTCAGCTGCTTATTCTAAAATGAACGATTATGGATTTTCAATCATTGGTAATTTTTATTCGGGACAACCATATACACCTCAAGTAAATAAAAATACTAGAATTACCAAAAATGGATTTCAAAGAAATAGCGATAACAAACCTTCTCAGTTTAAAATTGATATGCGAATTTATAAAGACATTATGCTAACCGATGACTTAAAAGTTACCGTTTTTGCAAAGATATTTAATTTGCTTGATTCAGAGAATCCAACTAACATCAATGGCGATTCTGGTGATCCATATTTTAGTTTTACAAAATTAGAAGCTGAAAAAATTAATCCAATACTTTACAATAATACATTAGACGAATTTTATACCAATGCAAGTTACTTCTCTGAACCAAGAAGAGTGGAACTTGGGGTATCATTTAATTTTTAATTGAGTTAGGAGTAACTAATATGAGATTTTGGAAAATATTTATTTCTTTTTTTGTTCTCCTCCAAATTACATTGCTAGCACAGTATAGCGATCCCGCACTTCGTTCAATAGGATACCATACCGGAAATAGAACAGGTATATCTTTCTATAACGATGGTCAAATTGCTGGATTTAGTGTAGGAATTGATATAAGAGGTGAGTGGCCTCTTGGTTCCGGCGAAAACTATATTGGTGATTGTATTCCGTTAATTGGAGTAGAGTTTATAAATGATCTGAACGACACTTTGCAATCTGTTGTAATTTCAAGGGGTCCAAGGAATGGACAATTTGATGAAAAACATCCCACCAAGAATTATTTTTGGGGATGGAACCCAACCCCCGGATTCAGAAACCCAAACTATCAATCTGTTGGTATGAGTCATTTACCACAGTCGTGGCCAATTGAAGGATGGAATGATCCTGTGGCAAATGCTTGGAAAGATTCTGATGGAAATACCCAATGGTTTGGTTTTTTTGGAAGAGGAATTGCAAATGCTGATCAGGAATCATTTTTTGAAGCAGATGATCAATGGGATGATGAATTCAACACCTATTTTAAACCAAACGCTAATGACCTAAACAGAAATGGTATGGGTTTAAGAATGCGTCAAAGAGGTTTTCAATGGTCAAGTTTTTTGGCTGAAGATGCAATCTTTTGGTTATATGATATTACAAACGATGGAACAAAAAATTATAGAAAAGCTAATTTTGGAACAGTTGTTGGAACACTAGCAGGTGGTGATGGGGATAGTCAAGATGATTTGGGGACTTTCTTAGTTGATGAATCTATCACGTATTCTTATGATTCCGATAATTCCGGTAATAAAGGACAGAAAGTAGGTTGGGTAGGATATGCATTCTTAGAATCTCCGGGCAACCCATTTGATGGAATTGATAACGACAATGATTCAAAAGGAACATCACCAAGATTTACAGTCTCAGACTTTAGTTCAAAAATTTACTCTGCTGGTGATAAAATAGTTTTAATTAGCGAAAACGGTGGTAATAACTATCAAAGAGAAATTTATACTGTAAAATCAACCATTGATACAGTAATCTCATTGGGCAAAAAATTTATTATTAATCCTGGAGTTACTGTATTTAGAGAAGGTCATATTGCTTCATATGGCGGAAATAGAGGTGAAATTGCTATTCCTCACATTACAGCAAATGATGGTATTGATAATGATTTAGATGGACTTATTGATGAAAATGAATCTGTTCATCACTTAACTAGAACTAAAAGAGGAGATTTACCAGTAAGTTATATTAATTATATTACAGGTGCCGGACTTAATGATCCATTGATTGATGAAAGAAGAGATAATGATGTTGATGAAGATGGAGATTGGACTGCTGAATTTGATGATTTGGGAGAAGATGGCTTAGGACCTGAAGATGATAGTTACCCTGGACCGGATATTGGTGAAGCTGACGGATTCCCAACGCAAGGTGAACCAAACTTTGGCAAAACTGATCCTGATGAATCCGATCAAATTGGTTTAACTGCATTTAACTTTTTTGAGAATAGCTCTTCTCCTAATTTGAGCAGTGATTCAACCGTTTGGAATAGAATGACCCCTGGTAGATTTGATATTATTTCTCCAACTCCTCAAGATGGCGATTTTATATATAGTTCAGGTTATTTTCCATTATTCCAAAAAACAACAGAGAGATTTTCAGTTTCATTATTATTTGGTGAAGATGAAAAAGATATAAACAATAACAAAGAGATTGTTCAAAAAATATATAACTCTGGCTATGTTTTCCCACAAGCTCCTAGAAAACCTGAACTAACTATAACTCAACAAGACGGCAATGTTGTGTTGTACTGGGAAGGGGCTACCTCAGAAAACTCTAGGGATTTTGTAAGTAAAGAAAAAGATTTCCAAGGATATAAAATTTATAGATCAACTGATGCAAACTTTAGAGATAATAGGACGATTACAAATGCACTTGGTGTTTTATCTTTTGATAAACCACTAGCTCAATTTGATTTAGTCGATGATTATAAAGGATTTTTCTATCCTAGTCCAGATTTACTTGAGGCATTTGGTGGTGTAACTTATTTCTTAGGTGAGAATAAAAATGGGCTAAGCTCTTCTAAAGGAATTACCAATCTTTATACCGATACTACAGCTGTTCCTGGTCAAACTTATTATTATGCTGTTACAGCATATGACAGAGGTGATGAAGAATTTGAAGTATTTCCTGAAGAAAATTCTAAGTTCATATTTAGAGCAAATACCGGGGAAATAATCACTGATGTAAACACTGGATATATTACTCCGGGTAGACGACCGGCTGGATATGTTTCAGGCGCAGCTACTGAAATGCAAAAATCTGAAAACTTTATTGGAACTGGATCTGGATTTGTTGAAATTATTGATGAAGCAAAAATAAAAGATGGATTTAATTACAAAGTGGTTTTTGAGGATACCTCATCAATTAACTTAACTTCAAATTGGTCTTTGATTGATCTTCAAACTCCGGATAGCGTTTCTTTACCCGGAAGTAATAATGTTTCTATTGTCAATCCACTTGAATCAATTAGTTTTCCGGAAAGCATTGATACTTTATTTGTAAATGGTAAAAAAACAGCTGTAAAAGTACCTGGAAGCTATACCGCACCTTATGATACAATTATTGCAAAGCATGATAACTTTAGAGGATCTACACCTGTAAGGCACGGTTTTAGAGTTCAGTTATTAAATGATGCTGTAGCACTGGATTCTGCTCATACAGGTTATAATAATGTCACTTTAGAAACTCTTCCAAAGTTCGAAATAAAAGTATTTAAGTCTAATCAAAGAAACGGAATAGGATTCCCAGGTGATTATAAAATTGAATTTTTCCCTGATGTGGTTGGTAGATCTGTAGCAGATACATTATTCCCTCCAATACCTTCTAATATTATTACTGCTAGGGATATTAAATTTAAGGTTACAAATTTAACTTTGGGTACCGATGTAAATGTTGTGCACAATATAATTTCTACAACCACTAGTATTACTTATAACATGTGGTTTAAAGAGACGATTGATGGCGTTAATTGGAGAACTTGGTGGGTAATATTTAGGTATAGTAAACCTGGGCTTGTATTACCAACAGATGGCTCATTCATGATGACGTTCTTTAAACAGTTTAACAGTAGTGATGAATTCTTGTTTACAATGAACGCTCCTGAGTTAGATAATGCTCTTGCGAAGAAAGATTTAGATAAAATAAAAGTGGTTCCAAATCCATATGTTGTTACTCATTCTGCTGAACAAAGATTGTTAAGTACACAAACAAGTGGAAGAGGTGAAAGAGAAATTAGATTTACTTATGTTCCTCCAGGATCAACAATTTCAATATATACAGTAAGGGGGGAATTAATTCAGACGCTTTATCAAAATGATTTATTTGTGGGTGATGTATTTTGGAACTTAAGAACTAATGAAAACTTGGATGTTGCATATGGTGTTTATGTATATGTTGTAGATGCCCCAAGTATAGGTACAAAAATTGACAAATTCGCACTCATCAAATAAGGGGATTAGAGAGATGAAAAAATTTATTTTAATATATTTAATTTCCTGTGGGCTTATGTTTGGACAATCTAAAGTTGGCTCAACTGCTGCTCCATTTCTAAATGTTGCAATTGGTGCTAGACCAATTGCAATGGGCGGAGCATTTTCTGCAACTGCAAATGATGTGAGTTCGTTATATTGGAATCCTGCGGGAGTATCTAGAATTGTTGGAAGTGAAGCGATGTTCTCTTACTCAAAATGGTTTGCTGATATTAACTATAATTGGTCTGGTGCTGCAATAAATCTGGGCGGAATGGGTACAGTTGGCTTAAGTGTTACTTATTTAGATTATGGCTCAATGGAAGTAACCACTCTATCTGAGCAAGATGGAACCGGACAAATGTTTGATGCAAATGATTTAGCATTAGGTTTAACATATGCATATAGCCTTACTGATAAGTTTTCTATCGGTGGAACTGCTAAGTACATAGAACAGAGAATTTGGAATTCTTCAGCTTCTTCTGTCGCTTTTGATCTTGGTGTTCTTTATTTCTCAGATATAATGGGACTTAAAATAGGCGCATCGATATCGAACTTTGGAAGTGAGATGAGTTTGGATGGGAAGGATCTGTTAGTTCAGCATGATATTGATTTACAAATTGAAGGAAATAACGAACAAATTCTGGCTACACTTAATACAGATTCTTATCCTTTACCATTATTGTTTAGAATTGGATTAGCAATTGATGCTATAAATATTGAGAATCATATTGTGTCTGTTGGCATTGATGCTCTTCACCCTAATGATAATAATGAATCATTAAATATTGGTCTAGAGTATGTAATGTATGATCTTTTATCACTTCGTGGTGGATACAAATCATTATTCCTTGATAATGCTGAGGAGGGTTTAACACTTGGAGTTGGAATTAAATATGATTTTGCTCCTGGTTTAGGATTTTATTTTGATTATGCATATCAAGAATTTGGTATTTTTGATAATACACAGCACTTTACTTTAGGTCTTCGTTTTTAGGATATTTCTATTGGTGGAGTTATAAAGCCGGTTTTTTAGCCGGCTTTTTTATTTAACTCACGTTAGTAGCTGTCTTGCATTTTTGTAATCAGGTTTAATTTTTAGACACATTTCTATTGACTTTTATTGCTTCATCAAATTTGTTTAATTTCATATAAGAAATGGCAAGGTTATAAAAAATTTGAGGATCATTGTTAATATATTTTAAGCTTTCACTAAAATATTTTATTGCCATTAAATATGTTCTTTTTAAATAAAGATATATTGCCTAACCATTTAGTAGAAAACCCATCAGGCTCAATTCGAAATAATTGTTCAAGAAAATATAGTGCAAAGTCATATTGTTGGTTTTTAATGAGCTGTTCTGAAGCATATTTGTAATAAATCATGCTAAAAGGATATTGCGAATAGATTACTTTTATCTCTTTTACAAAATTATTGTAATCTTTATTAATCAAATAATATTCATATGCTTTTTGATGTGCAGTTTTCCAATCAAAATTTTCAATTGCAATTTTATAAGGCCAATGATATCAATTCTATTTTTTAAGCTAAAATTATTTATTGCATTTTTGTTTTTAGTCGTGACAAATGGCCAATCATTTAATAGATTTAATATTCTTAACTGAGAAGCGACTGAATCAAGTTTAGTAGAAGGCAAAATTTTCTTTAATGATTCTGTCCTGTTCATTAGAAGAATATTTGTAAATAGGTTTATCGTTTAATAGATCCAATTTTTCTATTTCTTCATAAAATAGTTTTCCCATTAAGTGGTAGCCTTCAAGAGTCGGATGTAAATGATCGACCATTAAATTGTAACCAACCATATGATCTGGGCTATTCATTTTAAATTCATTTTCTATATCAACAATATGTAAAATTAAACTTTTTAGATGTTTGAATAATTATTTTGTTAAACTCTTCGGGAGCTCTAAATCTTAATCCATCTAATTCTTTTGCATATTTCATTAAAGAATCAGCAACTTTATAATTATTCTCTTTAATTTTCTTAAGTCCGAGTTCATAATAATTATTTGCAGAACTGCCATCAAATGTTGTTGATATGAATGGTTTTTGATCTTTAATATTTGAGACTAAAGTTCCAATAATGACAGGAATATTATTTTTGTTAGTTAACAGTAAAATGTCATTCAAATTGTTTCTAAATTGTTCGATGCCAGCCTCATATAAATCCGATTTGTATTCAATAGTTTTTTCAGAAGCCATTCTTGCCATCAATGTTGTGCCAGAAGCATTTTTTTTATCAGCAGAAACCAGCTTAATACTCTTTGCAATAACATCTTTTACAAATTGAAAGGTTTTGAATTTATTCAGTGATAAATAAAGTCTAATTAGAAGAGATGATCTTCCAATTGATTCTGTCGAACCGACTCCCAAAGCACCATAATATTCATTATGACCAGTGTACAGAATAATTAAATCAGGCTCTTTTTCAATTACTCCAGGAAGTAAATCTAAAACAGTGTACGTATTTACTGCAGTGATTCCTAAATTTACAACCTCAACTGTTTTATCGGGATAATTTAATTCAAGTCTGTCTTTAATATATCTTGTAAAACTTCCATTTGGTGAATAAGGAAATCCAGCTGTCGTGCTTCCGCCAAGAACAAAAACTCTAAATGAATTTTTCTTTTTTACTACATCAAAAGGATCGTTATTTGAGTGAGGATAATTCTTAGTGTTTGTAAAATACCGTGCTCCAATATCTGGGTTTAGAATAAATTTGTCTTTGGTTACTTTATACCATTGATCAAGATCTTTACCATAATCAATAGATTGTAGAATTATTTCTGCTATAAGGATTATAAAAATTGGGATTAATACTAAGACAAAGTAAAACCAAATTGGAGTTTTATTTTTACTCATAAATTATTTTCTTAACTCTTTAATTAAGTTTTCAATTTGTGCTTTCACCTTAAACCCATTTTTATAATTTGGTTCTATTGATAAGCAACCAATAATATTTTGCAATGCTAATTCATAATTTTTACCTGCTAAATAAGCGCCAGCCAAATTAAACAAAACTTGAGGGTCATTATTAATCATTGACTTACTTTCTTCTAGAAATCTAATAGCATCTTTATGATTAATGTTGGAAAGGTGCATTATTCCCAACCATTTAGTGTTAAACTGATTGGGATAAATTCTGTAACTTCTTTTAAGTAATGGCTCAACATGTGTATATAGTTGCTTACTTATTAATTTATTGCATGCAACGTCTAAGAAATAATTATCAATTGGAAATTCCTCGGAAAACGCCAGAAGTTCTTTTTCATAGGAACTGAAATCGTTGATAGAATAATAATATTCTGTAAGTTTTTCTCTAGCTTCCTTCCTCGATATTTTATTTTTAAGTACGCTTAAAGCAACTTCACCCTCAAAAGTGGCAGTGGCTAGCAAATTACTCTCTTTATTTTTGTTATTGTTCGAAATAAAAGGCCAATCATTTTTTAGTATTTTAATCCGGAAGTCTGCAACAATGGAATCGTATTTAGTAAAATAATAATTGGTTCGAACGTAATGATTTACCTTCTCTCTTGAAAAACTTGATGTTAAATCCATTTTTTTAAAATAAGAATTTACAATCTCGGTAAAAAATAACTCACCTAATAATTGGTAACCGTTTAAATTTGGATGCAAATGGTCTACCATTAAATTATCACCTACAATACCGTACTCACTTTGTTCATTTAAAAATGAGTCCGTATTTGCAATAGTATAATTAAACTGTGCCGAAAGTTTTTCAATAATTGTATTGAAAATTTCGGGAGCTCTAAATCTTAAACCATCCAAATCTTTTGCCAGCCTAAATAATGAATCAGCTTTGGAAAAATTATTTTGATTAAGTTCATCCTTGGCGTTTTGAAAAACAATATCTGCAGAAGGATTTCTATTACTTTTTACTGGACTAAATGGTTTTAAACCTTTTAAATTGCTGACCAGTGTTCCAGTAACCACCGAAATATTTGCCTCTGAACATAATTGATAAATCTCAGTAAGATTGCTCTCAAATTGTTCGAGCCCTCTGTTAAAAGCCTCCGATTCATATTCAATTAGTTTATCATCTGCAACTTGGGACATTAATGTGCCACTATCCAAGTTATTTGGTGAATCAATAAGAGCTGCCGCTTTGTTAAGAAAGTTTAAAACTAGTTGTGCTATTCTGTATGTTTTCAACTTAAGAATTAGATTTGTAAAAAAAACAGACGATGCAAGAGATTGGTTTGAAGCTGCTCCTAAAACTCCGTAATACTCATTGTGTCCTAAATAAATAATAATTAAGTCAGGTTTTTTTTCAATAATTCCAGGTAAAAGATCTAAAATTGTGTAAGAATTAATTGCCGCCATACTTACGTTGGAAACCTCAATTAATTTATCTGGGAAACTGAATTCAAAAGCTTTCCTTATGTATTTAGTAAATGAACCCGAGTTTTGATATGGATAACCGGCGGCTGAACTTGCGCCTAGGGCAATAATCCTAAACGAGTTTTCAGGTTTTTCTTTCAGTAAAAATGATTCAGAAGAAAAGGGAAGATTATTAGTATTTGAAAAATATTTTTTTGCAATATCTGGATTTAGAATTTCAATTCTATCAGTTAGATTTATCCATTCTTGGAAATCATCACCATAATTGAATAATCTAAGAGATACCTCAAGAATAATAACCAAAAAAAAAGGTAAAATTATTAAAACCAAATAAAACCATAAAGGTGATTTTGAGTCCACATTTGTTTTTTGTAAATCGGGTTTATTCATTGCATGAAAATAAATTTTGAAATTATAAAAAAAATCTTTACTAAAAAACTAAACTTTTGTGCTATTATTTAGCGTTTTTCATTCATAAAGATATATTTTTTAGGGTTGTTTTTCAGTAAATTTAAGGTATTATTTGATAAAACTTTTAGGAATAATAGTATGAAAAATATAAAGAAGATAATCATAATCTCCTTGTTGTTTTCAGTTCAGCTTTTTATGCAAACTGTTCCAGTTACGCTTCATTACAAGCCTATAATTGATCAATTTACAACGCTCAGACTTGTCGGCAATTTTAATGGATGGAATAATAGTGATCCAACAATGGTTATGACTGATAATGATGGTGATGGAGTTTTTGAGATTACAAAGGAGTTTACTAAAAATGTTGAGCACATGTATAAATTTGTATTTGATGCCAATTGGTCTTTTGCATGGAATGATCCTAATAATCCTAATATTAAGATCACTGACAATAATAACTCAGTTCTAAATGTTACAGATCCTTTTATTACTTATCTTTTACCTCGGGGAGTTAATACAGCTGGAAGTATGTATGTTGATACAACTTTGGCAGGAGAACCAATTAGAGCAATATTTGCTTTTACTGCAGCAAATCCAATTGATCTTAATTCTTTAGTTGTTACAATTGATGGTGTTGCATTAGATAATCCATCTCAATATTATATAGCTGAAAAGAAAGAATTTTATTACCAACCAGTTGCTCCATTAAGTGAGGGCGAACATACCGTATCAGTCTCAATAACCTCAACAGCCGGAACCGCCACAAAAACTAGCAAATTTAAAAGAACGCCTGGACTAGTAATTTACAAAGCACCGGTTGATTTTTATTTTGATGAATTCAATACTGGTCCTTCAGTACTTATAAATATTAATTCTGTTTCAGCTGTTGGAGATTTTAATAGTTGGAATTATACTTTTAATCCTTTACAAGACAATAATAATGATGGATTGTGGGAAGGGACTGCTCTTTTAGAAAAGGGAACTTACAAATATAAGTTTCAACTTAATGCCTCTGCATATATTAATGATCCAGATAGTCCGTTGTTTGAAGCTGCTGGAGATGGAAATAATGAATTTACGGTTGTAATAGATTCAATCCCTTCAATTAAACTTATTTCTCCCACAGAAGGAACTGTATATCCAAACGAAGGGACAGAAGTAACATTCAAAGCTTTGTTAAGAGGAGGTGTAAAATCGAAAGGTGTTGATGAAGCTTCAATTTTGGTGCAGTTGGATGGCATTCCTATCTCTCATACTTTTGACCTACAAACAAAAATATCTAGTGCAGTTGCCACATTAAATGGAGAAGGAAACCATCTAGTTACTTTTACCTTCACAAATAAGGAAGGGTTAACAGTAACAGAAGATTATACTTATGGAATTTATACTGGTAAAACTGGCTATTACTATGCTGATGCAATTGATGATGAACCTTATTCATATCCAGTTGGTGTTAACAGTGGAAGTGCTGATATTTTATCAGTTCTTATTGACGAAGTTTCGACTCATGATTCTTTAAGTTTTATTGTAAATATTGAAGATATTACTGATAGAACAAGAATTGGGTTAATTATTACAAATCCAGTTTCTACAAGTGCTCTAGATCCGCTTTCTCTTGAGGTTATGACTGAGGATTGGCAGAACGAAGGTGTTTTTATCCCAATTGGTTCTCCTGGTAATACTTATGAAAACGTTGAAAAGGAAAACAAGTTTTGGCTTAGCTATGACCCAGACATTTTGACGGGAAATAACTTAATTGTAAACTCCGACGCAATTATTAATAATAGTTTTAACTTTACTATTAGCTTAGCCTATTTGGATAGTTTACTTGGAAGCTGGACAAGAGAAAGAAATATTTATGTCTACTCATATTTAGCTGCTGAAGATAAAAGTGGAAATGGATTTGAGGTAACTTCTTTAGAAGGTGGCAGCGATATTATAGAAGATCCTGATATATACGATGCCGCGTTTTTCAGAAGCGGATTTTGGCAGGATAGGGTTTTGCATAATTTTATTCCTATCGGCGGAAGAATGGGTCCAAGATTAGTTTCTCTCAACGGAAATAAAAGAGGACAAATATCTTTTACTGCCAGTGATATTTCTGATAGTTTGGCAACCTACGGACCCGCAATTACATTTTTAACTCCTTCGGTAACCTATTGGTATTCAAATGTAACTGTTAAAGGAACATTAAGTGATCCCGCTATTTCAACAATTAAATTTTCTTTAAATGGGGTAGAAAGCAATGAAGCAGTTTCTAATTCTGTATTCAGCATTCCTATAATTTTGATTGAAGGGGAAAATGTAATATTTATTAAAGCTGTTGATAGCAAGGGTTATGAATCTACTTCAAAAAATTTAATTCTTACTTATAAAAAAGATCACGATCCACACGTTACAATTAGTGCCACGATTCAAGGTCGATCTGTTACATTAACTGCGGAACCTACCTCACCGGATAATTTGGCTTTCACATATTATTGGACGGATGATGATGCTATAAATCCGGCAAATGTTATTGGAGCAGTAGCAACCAAGTCAATTACTTTTAATCTCCCGCAAGCTGAAGGTGAATACTACTTAAATGTTCGAGTAAGAGATTCAAAGGGTAAATTTGCTTATGCAAGAAAACTGCTTATTTCTAAAGGGGATTCTGTACTTTTACCTGAATTAAATGATCATTCTAAATGGATAGATGATGCAATATTTTATGAAATTTACCCAAGATCATATAGTTCTTCTGCAAATTTCCAGGGTATTCAAAATAAAATACCAGATATGATTGATTTAGGAATAAATGCAATATGGTTTATGCCGATGTACACTGGTCCAACAACTCATGGTTATGAAATAACAGACTACTTCGGATTAGAAGAAGATTTTGGTACCAGTCAAGACTTTAAGAATTTAGTAAATGCTTTACACAGTGCTGGAATAAAAGTAATTTTAGATTTTGTTGTAAATCATACTTCCATTCAGCATCCATTTATGCAAAATGTTTTAGAGTACAAAGGAGAATCTCCTTGGGCAGATTTTTATTTGTGGAATGGAGAACCGGGTAATTCAAATTATGAATACTTTTTTGATTGGGCTAGTTTACCAAACTTAAATCACAACAATAAAGACGTGAGAGATTATTTTATTAAAGCGGCAAAATACTGGGTGCAAGAATATAATATTGATGGCTACAGATGCGATGTTGCTTGGGGTGTGGAAGAAAGAAATTCAGATTTTTGGCAGGAATGGAGAACAGCTTTAAAGAACATAAAACCAGAACTATTTCTTGAAGCAGAAGCTTCATCTTCACAACCGGTTTACTATCAAAATAGATTTGATTCAGCCAACGATTGGGATTTAAGAAATAAAATAATTGGGGTAACAAACGGAACATTAGCGGTAGATGTACTTGATGCTGAACTAATGAAATCATACCCTAAGCATGCAAGACCTTTTCGTTTTGTGGAAAACCACGATGAGGTTAGGGTTGCTTCTTCGCATGGTACGCAAAGATCTAAATTAATGCACACTATACTTATGACCGCAAACGGAGTGCCATTAATATATTCGGGTGGCGAAGTAGGAGAGTTAACCAATAGAGGAATGATTGATTGGAGTGATGCTGATGGAATTAGACCTTACTTTAAATCACTAGTTAGTATTAGAAAAAAATATTTGTCAAATCCAATACTGAAAAGAATAATAACATCAATTCCTTCAGATGTTTATGCCTACATTTCAACTTCAGGGAATGACAATCTTTTAACAATCGCTAATTTTAAGAATGATAGTAAAAATTCAAGTGTTTATATTGGTGATTTGCCTACTGGTACTAAATATCTTACAAATTTAATTGATGGGTCAGTCATAGATATTCAACCCGTAAGTGGTCCAGTGTTTATTGATTTATCCGCTTATGAAGCAAAAGTTTTCTATTTGGGAGAAGTTCCGGTAAGTGTTGAGGAAGGAGAGACTGAAAATTTTATTATTGATGAATTTAAGTTGAACCAAAATTATCCTAACCCCTTTAATCCAACTACAACAATAAGTTTTCAAATTCCAAATAACGAATTTGTAACCCTTAAAATCTACGATGTAATTGGAAGAGAAGTAACTACGCTTGTAAACAAAGAAATGCAAAAAGGAAGATACGATATTAACTTTGATGCTTCAAAAATTACAAGCGGGATTTATTTTTATAGGATAAAAGCCGGAAATTTTCTAGAAACAAAAAAATTAGTACTTATGAAATGAAATTAGAAAGGTAAAATGAAAATTAAAATTTTGGTAAGATCTGCTACGGTTATTCTTTTATTGGTTTGCATAGAAGTATTTCCACAATATGAAGTTAAGAGTAAATATTTATTAAATCCTGAACTTAATTTTGGATTTGTTGATAGTTGTGCTACTTTTTGGTTAAAAAGTTACGATGAAACTTTAGGCGGATTTTATACCAATGTGAACAGGCAAGGATCTGTAACTGGTACAAAGAAAAATATGCTCACACAATCCCGCAATGCATACGGAATGGCAAGAGCATTTATGCTAACTGGAAATCAACAATATTTAGTAAAAGCAAAAGATGCCCTAAACTTTATGTATAACTCTGCATGGGATAAAACATATGGTGGTTGGTTTGGACAGATAGATAAAAATGGAATTCCAACAAGTTTAGGTGAAAATAAAACGGCATTTGATCAACATTATGCATTGTTGGGGATCTTGGCATATTTCGAAGCCTCGGGTGATACAAGCGCTTGGAATTGGTTTACAAAAGGGTTTTTAAATAATCAAGAGAAGCTCTGGGATTCAGATGAAGTTCTTTTCGGTTATTATGATTATGTCAACTATAATTGGTACTCAAAAAATGGAAAAAGCTTTAATGCTACAGTTGATGCGGCTACAACTCATTTAATAAACGCATATCTGCTAACTAATGATGATGTTTACAAAGAAAACCTTCTAGCAGTTGCCGATAATATTGTAAATAGACTTGCTTCTACAATGGATAGTTATAAAATAGGATTTGTGGAAAAATTCGCATCTGACTGGACTTGGAATGATAATTCTGCTAATGATAATACCCGAACAATTATGGGGCATGTATTGAAAGCCGCATGGGTGCTAGGTAGAATTCACCAAGTTTTACCAAACAATAATTATTTGCAAACCGCAGAGAAATTGATAGGTGATGTTATTGAAAATGGTTATGACCATATGTATGGAGGACCTTTCAAGGATTATGACAGAGTTACAGGCAATATGTATTTTTATGGACAAGATACAGCAAAAGCCTGGTGGCAAATGGAACAAGCTATTGTTGCCGGTCTTGAACTTTACCACCTAACAAAAAATGATCTTTATCTTGAAATCGCAGATGAATCACTCGACTTTTTTATGAGATATTTTGTTGATCATACCTATGGAGAAATTTATGCTGATGTTTTTAGTAATGGCTCACTTATTCCTGCTTGGGGAACAACAAAAGGTGGTGATTATAAAGCCGGATATCATTCCATTGAGACTGGATACTATGCTTATCTGTATGGATCGTTATTTTATCATAATATTCCGGTAGATCTATATTATTATTATGAACCTGTTGATTATAATAGAGAAATAGTTTTAGCTCCTATTGCAATAAACATACCATTAAGGATAAAAGAAGTATTATTTGAAGAAGAACAATATTCTCATTTTATTCCAGAGACTACAATATTAAAAATTGATGCAAATATTGGCGGAAAATTTAAGGTAACCATTGAAGCTATTGCACCAGTGTCTATTGTATCCACTAAAACTATTGAAAATAAATTTGAGCTGCAGCAAAACTACCCTAACCCATTTAATCCAACTACTCAAATTAAATTTAGCTTACCACATGCAGGTTCTGCGTCATTAATAATTTATAATTTATTAGGCGAAGAGATATCAACACTTACTAATAAATATCTTAATGCAGGAATTCATACCTATACTTTTGATGCTTCAAAACTTGGGAGTGGATTATATTTTTATTCTTTAACATTTGGAAACACTATTTCCACTAAGAAAATGATTGTAATTAAATAACTAAGAGTGTAATTAATGAAAAAAACAATTCTGATTTTATTCCTATTTTATTCTTCAAGTATTTTTGCGCAACCGCAATTACAAAATCAAGAGTTTAGAGCAACTTGGGTTATAACTTGGGAATATATAAGTGGGTCGAGCTCAATTGAAGAAAACAAAGCAAGAATTAGAGAAATTCTTGATAATCATCAAAAAGCTAATATGACATCCGTTCTTTTTCAAGTGAGACAAGGTGGAACTGCTTATTATAATTCTTCATATGAACCGTGGGGGAGTTATGCTGGCGCCTCATACCCAGGATTTGATCCATTAGCGTATGCTATTGAAGAGGCTCACAAAAGAGGTTTAGAATTACACGCCTGGTTTAATGTTTTTAATGTATCGGCAACACTCCCAGGAACGATTTCTGATCTGCACCCAGAATGGATTTGTAGGGATCAGAATGGAAATCCAATGACCTCGTATAGAGCTGCCTCTCCAGGACTTGCCGGAGTTAGAGATTATACGGTTGAAGTTGCAATGGAGATTGTTAGGAATTATGATATTGATGGTTTCCATCTTGACTATATTAGATGGAATGAATATGATACTGATGATATGGATGTATCATCAACTCCTCTTAAACAAGAATCATTAATGGATGGAGAATTTTTTGAGAAAAAATTGAATAAAATTGCCGATTCTAAAAGTACAAATAGATTTTTATATGATGTTGAACATCCTTATAGTGCTGGAATTCCCACCGGTTTTAGTTCTTGGGAAGATTGGTGGCGATGGTCCGTAACTGAATTTGTTAAAACTTTGCATGATTCAATTCAGGTTGCTAAGCCTTGGGTTCGTCTATCTCCTGCAGCTCTTGGAAAATATAAAGATGGTGGCTCAGGTGGATGGAATGGTTATAATGTAGTTTTTCAAGATGCAGCCTTATGGTTTAATGAAGGATATGTAGATCAATTAACACCAATGCATTATCATTGGTTAACAGGCATTGAACTTTATGATGCTATATCTAGTGATTGGGAACCGAATATTCAAAAAGGTATTGCAGATGGAAGAATATTTTCTGTTGGGCCAGCATCATATAGACTTGCAGATAATAATATTTTTGGTAATCATGTTGGTATGGTTGATTGGATGAGAAAAAAAACATGGGTTGATGGATTCCAATTTTTTAGTTATGGAAGTTGGAGAGGATATGATTATTGGGAAGAATCCACATCTAAATTTTTCAATAATAAGGTTAAAGTAAGAGATATGGTTTTTGTGGGTGAACCATCTGCACCAGGTTTAACATTATCAAAAATCAGTGACCTATCTTATAATTTAGTTGTTAGTCCACATACATCAGAAGTGAATAATCAATGGTATGTTATTTATCGATCAGAAGATGACGTATTTGATATTAATAGCGATCTTATAATTAATGTTCACTTTGGGAATTCAGAATATTCAGTTAACGAAGAATTTTCGGGTACGCAAAACTATAATGAGTCTTATAAATATTTTGCCACAACACTTAACCGTTATTGGAATGAATCCCCTATATCAAACACTGTAACTACTGATCTCATTCCTTCTTTTGCACCAAGTGTTGTTAAATCTATTCCTGCCGAGAACGAAGAAGTTGATATAAATAAAGAAATTGTAATTGAGTTTTCCAAATCGATGAATATAACATCGTTTATTGATTATATTTCTATTGATCCAAGTGTTCAGATCAATTCACTTATTTGGAGCGTAAGTAATAAAAACCTAAAAATTAAGTTTGAAAATTTGACATACAATACCTTGTATGCACTTAGCATCAATCATTTAGCTACGGATGCAAATGGTGTTCAACTGGATGGTAATGGTGATGGCACAGTAGGCGATGATTTTGTTCTTAACTTCCGTACAAGTGAGTATGATATTTTTTCACCTCAGATAGTATCAACTATTCCAAGCAATAATGATATCAATGTTGATATTGGTTCAATAATTGTCATTGAATTTGATGAAAAATTAGACGAGTTAACACTAGCCAATGGTGGGTTAAGTCTACAAGGACAATCAAATTCAATTGATTTTAGTTATCTGCATACAAAATCAACTGATGGAAGAAGTATTATAAGTATTCAGCCAATTAAGCTTTTTGATATTTCAACCAACTATGTATTAACATTGGCTTCGAGCATAACCGATTCTATTGGAAATGCATTAGGGAGTGATTTTACAATATCATTTACAACTTCGCCAAATTCTTACAAGGAAATAAAGATAATAGATGATTTCACAAATCCGGGAGAATGGTGGCAGCCAAGTGCAAGTGGTTCTACAACAGGAATATTTGAGTCAGGGACAAGTTTTGGTTTTACAACTGAAATTGTTGTTCCAGTTTCAAATCCCAAAAGAGCTGGAAAACTTTCTTATCTTTGGGATGAAAATGCTGACACACATTTGTTACGTGAATATTTATCAGGGGGCTCTCCTCAATCAATTTATTTCGATACAAGCTATGTATTGCAAAGTTATGTTTATGGTGATGGAAGCAATAATAAATTAAGATTATGCATTGATGAGAACACCGGCTCTACTTGGGGTGATCATGAGGTTTCTAGTTGGATTATACTTGACTGGATAGGTTGGAAATTAGTTGAGTGGAAATTAAATGATCCAAATAGTGTTGGGAGCTGGATATCATCTAACGAAACATTGACCGGTTCTTATTATAGAATAGATAGCTATCAATTATCAAAAGGTGAACAAGGAAGCCTGAATGGAATTGTGTATTTCGACGATTTGAGAGCAGTAAAGAAAGAATTTATTACAACCGATATTGATGTATTGGTTAATAACTATATTCCTAAGAATTATGAGTTACGCCAAAACTATCCGAATCCGTTTAATCCATCTACTACCATAGAATTTAGCCTTCCTAAGGAAAGTTTTGTTCAGTTAAAAGTTTTTAATATTCAAGGTGAAGAGGTTGCAATACTTGTCAATGAAAAACTACAAAGTGGAAGTTATAGAAAAATATTTGCTGGTAAAAATCTTAGTAGTGGATTATATTTCTACTCGTTAAATACTGGCGAAACAGTAATTACTAAAAAAATGATGTTAATTAAATAATAAAAAAAAATATTGTGGCTAAAGATGAGTAAAGTAAGAGTAATTTTTGAGCTTTGGGAATTTTTAAAGATCAGAAAAAAATGGTGGTTACTGCCTATAGTATTTTTCTTAATTCTGTTAGGTAGTTTAATCGTGTTAACTCAAGGATCAGCTTTGGCTCCCTTTATTTATGCAATATTTTAAGACAATATTTATCAATAACTTTTTGTAACTCTAAGTCCATTATAAGTTTTGATAAAAATAGTTACAAGTTCTCAAATTACATAATACTGGTATGTGCAAGTGTGTCTGATCTTTTAAAATCACGCCTTGCACCTTCAATATCACCAAAATGCATTCTTATACTTGCCCTGTTAAAGTATGAGACAAAATTACCAGGATCAATTTCAATTGCTTTTGTGAAATATTCAAGGGCTTCCTCATACTTCCCTTCGTCGGCTTTTGTTACTCCATCAATATTGTAACCGTAATTATCAATTTTTGGTTTTGCAGTAGATTTGCTGAGGTTCCTCTTGCTCATTATTTTCTCCTTTTTAATTTTGGAAAAAGAGTAAAATTTGAAAGCATTATTTTGCGGATAGTATTTTATTAACTTGTTTTATAATAAGAAAATATCTCCATCTTGTCAAGGTTAAATTTAAAGTATTATGATAAGTCGTTAATTTATAGGTTGTTACCCAAAGGCTAAAAATGTGAGTAGTTTTTCAAAGTTTCTAAAATGTTTTTGATTTGTAATAAAAATTAAAAAGATTGTTGAAGTGGGATATTGAAAATTTATTGGACTAATACAAATGAGACCTCTGAATTATTCCCCAAAAGTCATTCTGATCCCGATTTTCTTTATTGGGAGAAGAATCCCTTTTTAATTCAAAATAGAGATTTTTCGCTTTATTCAACATGACTAATATGAAATTTTTAGAAGTCTCATATATATAAAATAAAGACAGAAAACAATTAAAGCTTGATCAATATTTGTGAGGAGAGAAGTAAAATATCTTTTAGGTTATTCCTTGTATTTTAAATAAATTGCTTGCCTTACAGGACATGAACAATAATTCTTATACCCAAAAGAACTGCAATAACTACAAAAACGATTTAATTTTTTTAGAAAGAAAACTTTATTTTCAACTGTGTACTCTATAAAACAGCTTGGTTTTACACCTTCAGTTAAACATTCAAAATTACGATCACATTTTGTTGCTTTTTCAATTATTTCTTTATCAATTATATACATTTTAACCTCAAGATTTAATCTTAGGTAAAATTAAAACAGTATTTGTTTTTTTAATAAAAACTAATATTTCAAAAGTACAAATAACGTAGTGATATTTAGCGGTTTATCCAATGGAATAATTTCAAAATAAGGCTATTAAAAAACATCAATAATGCTTGTATATTAAAAATCAAATTGCAATATTTAATGTCTTAATTGAAAAAAATAATTGTGTTATCAGACATCTTTTATTTTAATTTTCAATTTTTATTTCGATTATCGTTAGATAATCATACGGAGAGTTGGCAGAGTGGTTGCCCCGCAAATTGCGGGATCCCGCTTTAGCGGGAAATGCGAGTTTGATTTTATTTTGGTTGTTAAATGTTTACTGTTTATATATTGAAAAGTATTTCTCATAATAGATACTATATTGGTCATTCTAAGGATATAGTTAAAAGACTTAAACAGCATAATATTGGTAGTGTAAAATCGACTAAAGCTTTTGTACCATGGAAAATAATATATAGCTAAATGTTTGAGACTAAATCTCAGGCATATAACAGAGAACTTTTAATTAAGTCTTATAAAAGTGGAGAAGCATTTAAGAAATTAATAAGTTAGTAGTTTACGGAGAGTTGGCAGAGTGGTTGAATGCGGCGGTCTTGAAAACCGTTGAGGGTGCAAGCCTTCCCGGGGTTCGAATCCCTGACTCTCCGCAATAACCAATATTGGTTATTTGTTAAGTAAGGATTGATCAGTAATTTTCAAGGTATTATTCAAAATGTTCATTATTTTGAAGCTCTGTTCAACTCCTAATGTTTTTAAAATTTTTTTAAGGAGCGCTTTATAATGGCAGAGCGAAAAGAAGGAACCGTAAAATGGTTCAACAATTCAAAAGGTTATGGCTTCATTCAACAAACTGATGGTGAAGACTTATTTGTACACTTTAAATCAATTATTGGTGAAGGTTACAAATCTCTTGAAGAAGGTCAAAAAGTAGAATTTACTGTTGGTGAAGGTCAAAAAGGACCACAAGCTCAAGATGTAAAGCTCATATAGTTTTACCTCTTTAGTAGTACTATTTTTAAATCCAGCTTTTGCTGGATTTTTTTTTGTCTTCAAACAATTATTCACTTATTTTATAATAAGTTAATTATTTAGTTATTAAAAAAATATATTATCATGTACGATAGTATCCTTAGATTATGAGTTCGAAGAATTTTACTGTAAACAGCGAATACAAAAATGTAAGCTCAGTATGTTTTATTGTTAAAACATTCTGCGAGGATAACCATATCCCCGATGCCAAGATTAGAGAAATAGAATTATGTACTGCAGAGGCGCTCAATAACATTATTAAACATGCGTATAAAGGAAATGAAAAAAATATTATAGAAATCAATATTGAGTTTATGGATAATAAACTAACGATTGATCTTAAAGATGATGGTTTTGAAAGAATGAATCTTAGTAAACCAAAACTGGAGTTTGACCCAACCGATATTGATAGTTTACCTGAAGGTGGTATGGGACTTTTTATTATTGAGCAGTTAATGGATGAAAATAAATATGTTAGAGATGGGAACAAAAATATCTTCACTCTAGTTAAAAATATTTAGTAATCATTCTACTATTTTAAAATTCATTTATTATGCGATCATTAATCATTCTCCTCTTCTTTTCTCTCCCAATTATATTTTTAGCTCAAGATAATGTTGAAAGTGAAGTAATAAAGAAAACCGGACTAAGCTATAAAACTCCGCTTATTAAACCCAAATATCCAAGTTATAATTTAGCAGCTATTTACGTTTTAACGGAAAAAGCAAAGGAAGGAGATCCATTTGCCCAGCATGAGCTTGGAATAAGATATATTCTAGGCGTTGGAATTCCAACCGATTCAATAAAAGCTGTTGAATGGATTGGAAAAGCTGCATCTAAAAATTTACCTGCTGCCAATTTTAATTATGGAATAATGTTAAGCAATGGAATTGGCGGCGAGTGGAACCCTTTTGAAGCATTTAAGAATTTTAAAGTTTCGGCAGAAAGCGGAATGGAACAAGCACAATACGTTCTGGGATTAATGTATACCGATAATCTGATTGTCAATAAAAATTTGAACGAATCTTATAAATGGTTAAACAAATCAGCAGCTCGAGGATTTGTTGAAGCAAAAAATGTACTCGCTGAGTTTAAGAAAAACGGACTAATCTTTGAAGATGATTCTGTTTCGACTTATAAAGCTGATGATATTGTCTCAAATGATAAATCTTTTACTCTTGAAGAATACTCATTAGATTTCTATGATTTTAAGGAAGATTCACTTTCGGAAGAAGAAGAAAGAGAGCAAGTAAATAACATCTTGTCATCAAAAAGTGATGAAATTAAAAAACTATTAAACATTAATTCTGATGAATTAAGTGCAGAAATAAAAGATACCTCTGCTTTTGGACTAATCAATTTTGCTGCTTCCTCCGGAAGCCCGGAGGCTTTACTAATAAATGCAAAAATATTAGAAAATGGCATTGGGATAAATAGCAATACTATTCTTGCCGCTTCAAATTATTTAAAAGCATACAGGCTAGGTTCTTACAAAGCTGCAGAGTCGTTACTAAAAATTTCTAGAAGCAGACATTTTATAACTAACTTGCAAAATGAGGTGAAGAAAAACAACTCGGAAGCAATGTATGTTTGGGCTGGATTAATTGTGCTCGGAATGGACTATTCTTTATCAGAAAATGAAGCCTTCGATTTGTTAAAAAAAGCAGCAAAACAAAATCATATTAGTTCGAACATTGAACTTGGTTTGGCTTATTATTCTGGTTCACTTACTAAAAAAAGATTCACTTAAAGCTCTGGAGTTTTTCGAAAATGCTGTATCACTTGGCAGTAGTGAAGCAAAAGTTAGATTAGCTTATTTAAAAATTAAATCTACACTTAGTCAAAAATCATTCACAATATATGGAAGTACTTCAAGAATTCTCTAACAAAGGTTCAGTTCTGGCTGAAGCCGCTCTAGCAAATTGCTACGAGGAAGGTATTTTTGTTAAAATTGATAAAGCAAAGGCCGCTAGATTATATAGGCAAGCTGCAAGAAGAGGAAACGAGGCAGCTTATAATTCTCTTAGAAAAATGTATGACTCCTTAAGACCACCAGACGAAGAATTTCAGATTTATCTTTAGACCTCTCACTTATTTCATCTGCCACAATACAATACCTTCAATCTTTTTTATTAAGTAATAATTATTTAATTAAATAAATTTCTTTTTCGATAATTCTTTATCGCAAATGGAAAATAAGATGAAAAAGTATTTAACCAGTTACGGCAGTATTGCTTGCCTTTTGTTTTTGAGTTGTACTCTCAAAATTAATTGCACAAATTGAAGAGGATTCTTTGGTTACCGAAATAGATTCAATTTTGGATATTGAGATAATTGAAGAAAAGTATATTAGTTCAGCATCAAAATATGCTCAAACTCCCGAAGAAGCCCCTT
Source organism: uncultured Ignavibacteriales bacterium (assembly GCA_963704835.1). Lineage (GTDB taxonomy): Bacteria > Bacteroidota > Ignavibacteria > Ignavibacteriales > Melioribacteraceae. The sequence continues at coordinate 65,244 of CAVPHW010000003.1, forward strand.
CTTCAATCACAATTATTGATGCACATGATATTAAATCATTTGGGTATCAAACTTTAACAGAATTATTAAATGCACAAAGAGGTTTCTTCTTTAGCGATGACAGAAGCAATATTAACCTTGGGATAAGAGGTTTTGGTTCGAACAATAATAACAGAGTTCTTCTATTAATTGATGGGCACCGACTTAATCCATTTCAAATTGATTTTGCACCAGTAGGCTCATTGAATTTTGATTTGAGTCAACTATGAAAAAATAGAAATCGTGAGAGGTCCAGGTTCAACCTTTACGGAAGCAATGCTGTTCACGGAGTTGTAAATTTAATAACAAGAAAAGATCGTGATTCACTATGTTCCTACAGTTACCTTAAAGTATGGTTCAAACTTCCAAAAAGAGTTTTGGGCTTAGAACATCAAAACAAATTGGGAATGATTTTTCATTTACTAGTTTTGGGCAATTATTATGAGACAGATGGCGAGGATATTGTATTTTAAAGAGTTTGATGATCCTTCTACGAATAATGGTCTTGCGGAAAATAAGGATGGTCAAAAATTTAATGGACTATTTTTGAATTTGAATTACAAGGATTTGAACTTAACCGCTCTTACTATCAAATTATGAAAAAACAGTTCCCTCTGCTCCATTCAGTAGTGCAGTTTAATAAAAACCAAGAAAGATATACAAATGCAGATTTTGTTGATTTAAAATGGTCTCCAAATATATCTTACAATAGCTTTCTTGAATTAAATGTATTTTATGATCATTCAATTATGGAAGTAATTTACCTTTAAGTTTATTCAGGAGGATATGGAATTTATTGGTAATACACATACGATTGGTGGGGATTTAAAATTCATTTGGGATGTTTTTACAAATAATAGGCTTGTTACCGGAGTTGAATACCGCGATAATTTTGATTCAAAGTACAAATATTTTACAGGGAATACTTACTTTTGTAGATGACAATTGGTCATATAAATTATATTCAATATTTTTTCAAAATGAATACCAATATAACGCTGATTTATCACTTTATTTTGGATTAAGAAGGGATGATTTTATTGGTCAAGAAGTAACATATAACCCACGGGCAGGAATTGTTTATTCACCATTTAATGATCATACATTTAAATTCTTTATGGTACAGAGTTTTAGGGCTCCTAATCTTGTTGAACGAAATTTAGAGGAGAAGAATATTGTAGGATTTAAAGGAAATAAATACCTTAAAATCAGAAATTATTAATACTACCGAGTTAATTTGGAGCTATTCAATCCTCCTCAACTTAAATCAAGTATTTCCGTATATAATTATAGAAATGACAATTTGATAACTCAGGTTGTAGATCCTTTTGATGATTTGCTCCAATATGTGAACTTAGGTGAAGTTAATGCAAATGGAGTTGAATTTGAATTAAACTATGACGATTCAGTTATGGATCAAGTTATTTCAGATATTCATATCAAAAAGCCAAAGATAAAAATGGGATGAACTTATTGATTCACCTGATCATCTACTTAAGTTTGGTTTTAGAGAGTAAAATTTATGGTATTTTAAATGGAGCGTTTGAAACCATTTACGAAACTGAAAGAAAAACTCTGTATAGATGATTATACTGATCCAAGTTTCTCATCAAATATTAATTTATATACGGATAGAGTTTTAGATCAATTCACTTTCTCATTTTCAGTAAAGAATTTATTCAACAATACTATTAAATATCCGGCTAGCCGAGAGAGTTTGTCCAAAAGTCGATTGTTCAACCCATATAGAAATTATTTATTCACAATAAATTTTGAATTATAGGATAAATAAGAATAAATGATTTCTAAATTGAAAATAGATTCATTCTTAATATTTGCTCTGCTAGTATTTATTAGCCAGCGGTATATTTGCGCAAACTATTAAAGTTCCTGTTGATATGCAAACAGATGTAATTCCCAAAATACTTTCACTAAATAAAAATTTTAATTTTGAAGATAAGACCAATCGATTTAACACTTCTATTCTTTATAATAGTCAGCAAAGAAATTCAAAGAAGGTATTTGATGATTTTAAAGCAATCTTGGGAAAAACAAGTATTAAAATTAGAGAACAACATGCAAACCTACACCCGTTCGATATTTTGGTAGAGCAAGATTTAAGAAATTTTCTAAAACAAAACGAGATTATTGTACTTTATTTAACACCAGTCCGCGGAGTTGATATTTCCGCAATAACAAAAATTTGTAAAGAAGAACAAGTTTTAACAATTACAGCCGTTGAAGAATTCCAAGATAATGATGTATCGGTAATACTTGGACTAGAAGAAAATAAATTGCAAATAAAAATAAATCTTCAATCTGCTAAAAGGGAAGGAGCAGAATTTAGTTCTCGTCTATTAAAAATCGCAAGAATAATTGAATAAAAATAATGAAAAAAAAATTTTACTTGTCACTTAAACTGAAGCTTCTATTTGTAACCACATTTTTAATTGGGTTAATCTCAGTTTTTATTTACTACTATTTCCCATTTCAATTTGAAAAAGAACAGCAATCAAGTTTGCAAGATAAATCAAATTCCATTACACATATTACGGCAAGCAGTGTGTCTTCTGGATTATTTTTTGATGACTTTGACGCTATTGTTGAAGAAATTGAAATATTAATAGAAAGTGAAAAGATAAATTATGCAGTTATTCTTAAAGGGGATTCAATTTTTTACGAATATAATTCACAAGTGGCTAAATCAGTTGATTACTTAATACTTGAGGGTGTTTCAAATCCTTCAATAAAAGGAATAATGAGGAGCTATGCCCCAATTAGTATTGATGGAGAAAAAATTGGGGATATTTATATTGGTTTCCCACTTTTAAAAGTATATTCAAAAATAGGTGAACTGAAAGATAACATTCGTTGGGTTAGTATTGCATTGTTTTTAATTGGGGCACTTGGCGTATTTTTAATAGGGCATATTTTTACTAAACCCTTAAGTCAATTTGTAAATACTGTTCATAAAGTTACTGATGGTGATCTTAATCAACGAGTTAATATTAGTTCAAATGATGAAGTTGGCTTTCTAGCTGAATCCTTCAATGCAATGGTTGATAAAATATCGCAGGGTAATGAGGAGATGGACACAATTAATAAAGAACTTGAAAAAAGGGTAAATGACAGAACTCGCGAACTTGAAGGCGCACTTTCTTCTTTACAAAGAGAAAACGTGCATAGAAAGAAAGCTGAACTTGAAATTGGTAAATCTTTACATGAAAAAGAAGTATTGTTAAAGGAAATTCATCATCGCGTAAAAAATAATTTGCAAATTGTTTCGAGCCTATTTTTCTTTCAATCAAAACAAGTTACAGATCCAAAAGTTCTTGATATGTTTAGAGATGGTCAAAACCGAGTAAAATCAATGGCATTAATCCACGAAAAGCTTTATCAGTCCGGAGATTTAGCTAATATAGATTTCAAGGAGTACATTAAAAAATTAGCAAACACTTTATTTCAATCTTATTCCGTAAATCAAAGTAAAATTAAACTAAAGCTAAATGTACAAGATGTTGAAATTGGAGTTGATACAGCTGTTCCATGTGGTCTAATAATCAACGAACTAATCTCAAATACTTTAAAACATGCGTTTTACTGAACAAGATGGTGGTGAAATTAAAATTGATTTTGGGTATGATGAAAATCATAAACTAATATTAAAAATAAGCGATAATGGAAAAGGAATACCTAAAGATTTTAATTATGAACAATCAGAATCATTAGGATTAAAATTGGTACACAATTTAACAATGCAATTAAATGGCACAGTTGAATTTTTTAATGGTGTTGGGACAACTGTTAAATTATTGTTTCCAAATCCAAAAAAAAAGTAATGGGTTAGGTTATGAGAAAATCAAGAATTCTTGTCGTTGAAGATGAAATAATTATTGCGATGGAATTAGCTGAACGATTAAAATCAATGGGATATGAAGTTCTTAGAATTGTCTCAAATGGACCAATGGCAATTAAAACAGCATTAGATGAAAAACCCGATTTAATGCTAATGGACATTATGATTCAAGGTACGATGGATGGAATTGAAACCGCAACAAAAATACGTACAATGTCTGACATACCCGTAATATATTTAACTGCAAATGCTGATCCTTCTACATTAGAACGTGCCAAAGTTTCTGATGCATTTGGTTATTTAATAAAACCTTTTGAGGAAAAGGAATTAAATACAACCATTGAGATGGCATTATACAAACATAGAATGGAAGGCAGGTTAAGAGAAAGTGAAGAAAGATTTAAAAGTCTTGTAGAAAACTCATCTGTCGGAATATTTAGGTTATCAAAAGAAGGAAAATTTTTACATGCAAATCCTTTCTTTATCCATTTTATGGAAATGACTAGTCTGAATCAAATTGTTGGAAAAAGATTTAGTGACTTCATTATAAACGGCAAAAACAAGTATGATGAAATTGAAGAAATAATAATTGAACAGAGTAATATAAGTCAATATAAAGTGGAAATGCTTACTTCAGAAAACAATAAGGTTGTTGTAAGCCTTGGCGGTAATGTTGTTAGATGGGAAGAAGAAATTTTATACTTTGATTGCACTGTAGTTGATATAACATTTCAAGAGCAGTATGAAAAAGAACTAATAAAAGCTAAAGAGAAAGCCGAGGAATCTGATAAATTAAAAACAGAATTTCTTGCCGGTATGTCGCACGAAATTAGGACACCAATTAACACTATAATGAGTTACTTATCCTTGTTAAATGAAGAGATAAATAGCTCTCCAGAATCAAGCTATAAAGAAATATTTAAAGCGATAGAAAACGGAAGCCTAAGACTAACCAGAACAATTGATTCAATATTGAATATGGCTCAGTTTCAAGCTGGTACGTTTGATGTATTTAATACTAAAATTGATATTGTAAATGACGTTTTAAAAAGTCTTTCTGAGGAGTTTAATTATACTGCAAAACAAAGAGGTCTTAACCTAAGTTTTTCAAATGGTTCTGAAAACACTAAAATTTTTGGGGATAAATATTCTTTATCACAATTATTTGTCAATCTTATAGATAATGCGCTAAAATATACTCGAGAAGGGAATATAGATGTTAGAGTGTACTCGGATCCAACAGAAGGTTTGAGTGTTGATATTGAAGATACTGGGATTGGAATTTCTGAAGAATTTTTACCAACCCTATTCAAACCTTTTACTCAAGAAGAACAAGGCTACAGTAGAAAATATGATGGCAACGGTCTTGGGTTGGCTTTGGTAAAAAAATATTGTGAACTTAATAATGCTATTATAAAAGTTACTAGTAAAAAAGGGGTTGGGACCAAATTCACAGTTAAATTTTCTCAAAAGGAAAGTAGTATAGAATACAAGAATGTTAAGGAATTTAGGGATGAGCAAAACTAAAATTGTTATTTTTTTAGCCGCAATTTTTGCTTTTATAAAGTGCTCTGATTCGAGTTTACCGACTGACACAGAAAGAAGCAGCAGTAATTATTCTGAAGAACTTGCTAAAATATTTCCTTACAGTTTATCTCAAAAATATGAATTTAAGATTGATACATTAAATCATAATGATGGATTGTTCGAAACAAAGGGAACAAGATTGATGTGGGTTAGTTCAAATGAAAATATCGGTAAGTTGAATTATTATTTATGCGATCAGCAATATCATAACAGTGGAAGTGTAACCACTTTAAAAACAAAATATCGAATATCGAATAAATCAATTCTGATACTTACAGATACAACAAATGTAACCAAATCCATACCTGACTCTTTAGTAAAAATAATGACAATAAATGTTGATCCAGAAATATTCCTTGTCAATTTCCCACTTAAAAAAAATGAACCTTGGCCTGTGGTAAAAGCAGTTGTTGATTTTCAGACATTTAAATTTACCACCATTGAAGTAATTGCAGAATATATTGGAACAGAAGTTATTTTTCTAGACTCATTTAAAGAACAAATTAAAACTGAAAAAATAAAATATCGGATAGATATAAACGTGCCGAATTATGACAATCCTTTTTTAAGCAATACGAAGAGATATTTTGCTGATATATGGTTTGCAGAAGAAAAGGGAATTGTAAAAATGGAGGGTTGTACCTTTATTTTGAATCCTTTAATTGGTCAATACATGGATTTTGCTGATACAAATAGAGTTTCAAGACATACTTTAACAAAGATCAACTAAGAAATTTAACTTAATACATGGAAAAATTATGAAAATTAAACTACAACTAGTGCTTATTTTTTTCTCAATTTTAATGATAATTGGTTGCGATAAATCAGTTACGGATCCTGAAACCAAAGAGGAAGTAAAAATTGATAATTACAAATCAGAACTTGAAAAATTATTTCCTGCTAATATTGGTAGTTCATTCACATATAGCATTGATACTATGAATACTAATACAAAGAGTTATGAAAAAATTGGCACTCGGGTATTAACTGTTGATAATATTGTTTTGGAAAACGGATTTGACAATTTTGTTTGTAAGGAAAAATATGATTTCCTTGGAGCTGATAAACAATCAAAATTTAGAATATCTGAGAATTCTATTGATTTCTTTTATGATAGCTCAGGTGTATCTAAGTTAATTCCAGATTCTATGGATGTTGCATTATTTCTTGATGAAGCGTTTAAAGTAATTCAATATCCATTTGCAAGTAAAACTGAGTGGGATGTGTTTAAAACGAGTGTAAATTTCGGAACATTTAAATTTAAAATCGTAACTATCACTGGTCAGTATGTTGGAGAAGAAAATCTTCAGTTGGCAGGTTTTGATAATGGAATAATGGCAAAAAAATTCAAATATTTAGTTACGATTAATATTCCAGATATAAGTAACCCGTTTGTTAGTAAGATTCAAAATTATACTGCATATGCTTGGCTTGCCGAGCAAATTGGATTAGTAAAAATTGAAGGATGTAAAATGTTTATTAACCCAATCTCTGGTAAAGGATTTAACATAGCCGATTCCAATAAAGTTATTAGGCATACTCTAACTTCATTCAACTAATAAAAAATTCTAATAGTTATTAATGCTGATCAATTATAATTGGTCAGCATTTTTTATTTTAAATCCATTCGACTGGCACGTCGATCAAATCGACCAATTCGTAAATTTTAGCCCTACAATTCTCTGAAAACATTCAAAAAACTACCATTAATTGCACTTTTTGTTTGGCATAGAATTTTCAATACTTTTACCACAAAACAACAATTAACAAATAAGGAGTTACAAAATGAAACGTTTAATTAATTTATCAGTAATCTTATTAGTTCTTTCTGTATTAACAAGTTCAATAATGGCTCAAGAAGAAGTTAATAATCAAGAGAGAAAAATGGTTAAAAACCAAACTCTTCAGGGAACAAATAATCCAGGTCCAAATTGGGTAGATGCTGATGGTGATGGTATTTGCGATAATGTTGGAACCGGTACAGCTGGAAAGCAACATCAAAGGAGCAAATGCAAAAGGGAGTAAACAAAGTAAAGGAGCAAACAAAGGTGGATTTGGTGATGGAACTGGCGTAAGACCACAAGATGGTACTGGTTTAGGTTCTGGAGTTGGAACTGGAACAGGCGAATGTGATGGAACCGGTTCAAAAGGTAAAGTTAAAAGATCGAGCAGAAACTAAAATATTTAACTCTTAGAAAAAAGAGCTCAAAAAAGAGAAGCAATTGCTTCTCTTTTCTATTTTAAATCATTTTTCATTCCTAATATTTCTATTCTAGAGCGTAAATGCCTTTCAGTTATATCCAGTAATCGGGCTGCTGCACTTTTATTGCCATTGGTTCTACTCAATGCTTCAAGTATGATTTCTTTTTCGAAGGATTTCACTTTTGTTTCATAACTATCCTCCAAATCTGTCGGATCAAAAAGTTTTTTCTCTGATATTTTTCCAATCTGGTTTGGCAAATCTGCTTTTGTGATATACTCACTTCGGCAAAGAACCACAGCTCGTTCAATAATATTCTCAAGCTCACGAATGTTGCCTGGATATTCATATTTCATCAACTGATCCATAGCCTCCGAAGTTACAGATTTTACACTCTTCTCGTTAAGTTCAGAATGCTTTTTTATAAAGTGATCAACAAGAATTGGTAAATCACTTTTCCGTTGGCGCAAATTTGGGATGTGAATTGAGACAACATTTAGGCGGTAAAACAAGTCTTCTCTAAACTCATTTGCGGAAATCATTTCTTCGAGATTACGATGAGTTGCTGTAATAATTCTTACATCAACTTTAATAGTTGTATTCCCGCCAAGTCGTTGAACTTCGCCAAACTGAATTGCGCGAAGCAACTTTATTTGTGCTTGTAGAGGTATATCTCCAACTTCATCAATAAATAATGTTCCTCCATTTGCTTCTTCAAAACGACCAGTCCTTTGGTTTGTAGCTCCAGTATACGAACCCTTTTCATGACCAAATAATTCGCTTTCTAATAAATTCTCCGAAAGTGAAGATATATTTACTGTTACAAATGGTTTATCTTTTCTTGGACTTGCATAATGAATTGCCTTTGCAATTAGTTCTTTACCTGTTCCACTTTCACCTCTTACCAGTACGGAGGCTTTGCTATTTGCTACTCTTCCGGCAGTATTGAGAACTTCTTCCATAATTCCACTTTCAGAAATAATTGAGTTGAATTTGAACTTCTCTTCAAGTCGTGCCTTTAGTAATCTATTCTCAGAGACTAAAAATCTCTTCTCTCTAATTCGTTCAAGCAAATTTTCTAATTCATCCAAGTCAATAGGTTTAGGTAAATAATCATAAGCACCCGCTTTCATTATACCAACTGCATCTTCAACACTTCCATATGCAGTCATTACAACAACATCTATTTCAGGATTAAATTCCTTAACTTTTTTTAAGACAGTAAAACCATCCCATTCGGGCATTCGGTAATCTGTTAAAACCACATCGACCAAATTTATGGAAAGCAAATCAAATCCCACTTTTCCATTTAATGATGTTAAAACTTCATACTCTCTTCTTAAAAGAAAACTTTTTAATGATTGAAGTTGGGATTCTTCATCATCTATAATTAGTATTGATAATTTTTTCATAAAACAAATTCTTGATTATTATAGTTCTAAATTTATTGGTAGGATTATTGAAAACATCGAACCCTTGCCTTCTTCACTTTCAACTGAGATCGTTCCAGCGTGTTCCATAATTATTTTTTGCACTATGCTTAGCCCAATACCAGTTCCTTTCGCTTTGGTTGTGTAGTATAAATTAAATATTCTATTCTTAATATGTTCTGGAATACCACACCCGTTATCACTAACGGTTAGAATAATTTGATTGCAATCGTATCCATCAACCTGAATTAATATTTCCCCGCTTCCCTCAATAGAATCGAATGAATTTTGAACTAGGTTCATAATTGCTTGCTGAATTTGGTTTTTGTCCCAATTAACATTCCCATCCCAGTTCATTTTAATATCAATGGATACTGATTTATCATGAAGCATAGCGGAATATTGATTTTTAATTTGAGTTAATAAATCAGAAAGTAAAAATTCATTCAGCACAATTTTCTCAGGTTTAGAAAACCGTAGAAAACTATTCACTGTATCATTAATTCTTTTTACTTCATTTGCTACTAAAGAAGAAAGTGTATGATATTCTTCTTCGTCAGACTTAGGTTGAAAATCTTTTTTTAGCTGTTGTGTAATTGTGCTTATTGTATTTAGTGGGTTTCTAATTTCATGTGCAACGCCAGAAGCTAATTCACCCATGGCAATAAGTCTTTCCTTTCTGTGCATCTGCGCTTCAATTTGCTTCTGCTTTGTTAAATCGCGTATCACTAAGATTGTATTAATTTTATTATTGTTTGAGCTAAAAGAAGATTGAGAAACTAATAAATGTTTCTTACTGCCACTAATAACAAATTCAATCGAATCCATCATTGATTCATTGTCTTTGATTAAATCATAATTTAATATACTAGTAATTGGTTGACCTTCTACCGAAGTAAAATCTGTATTTAATAATTTACTGGCGGAAGCATTAAATAATTTTATTTTATTTTCATCGTCAAGAACAATTACACTATCGCTAACATTATTAATTACTTGCTCTGAATATGCTTCAATTATTTTGTAATCCTTTTTTAGTAGATTAAAATTTTGCTTTACAAAAACATAGCTAAGCAATATTGATCCAAGAATTAATAGTATTATCCCTAGAATTATTAATCTTGTAGTGCTTTTTTGTGTTAATGAATTTAGAGGATCAGTTGACAGACCCAATCTTAGCAATCCTATCAAATTATCCTTGTAAATAAATGGATGAACGGCTTCAAAAACTTCAATTGAGTCTAGTGTTGCAATTCTTGAGGTAAACATATTGCTATGTAAAGCTTCGGTTAAAAACTGAGATTCATTAAGATCTTCTAAAAGATTTACATCGCCTGAGGCAGCAAGTATGTTGGAAGTATCCTGTAAAGCAGCATAAATAATCCCATTATTTTTTGTAACGTTTTTCAACAAAATTCCAAAGCCAATTTCTTTTCTAAAATTTAGTATATCAGCGGCATCCAAATTAAGAACAATTGCGCTTCTATTTAATGAAGCAATAGCAATTGTATATCTATACCCCTCTTCAAAACGCGCCTCTTTAACGCCAAGAAAAAGTGTATCAGTTAATCCTTGAAAAATTGGATATAGAACATCTCTGGGGTTATATTTTTCTTCAAGGTTGCTATGTGTTTGTTCATGACTGCTGAATAACTTTTGACCATCATTTCCCAAAATATTTATTCGATAAATAAAATTATCGTCAGCTATATTTTTTAACAAGTTGTTAGTCACTAATTTTTTTTCAAATAGAATTTTCACTAGATTGGCATTGTTCAACAACCTACTTTTCATTTCTTTATCAATTACCTCATAAGAAAGCAAAGCAGAATGAGAAGCTGTTAGTGTTGTTTCCAAAAGTGAATGAGACTGTTCTCTCATTAATAAGTACATCTCTTTTTTACTTTGAATTAACTCTATTATTGAATAGGTGATTATTAATAATGCAACAGCCAAGAATATTAGAAGTATACTTTTTTTTGGAATTTTAGAATTGTCTTTAAGTGAAAAATTCATAGAGTTATAGAGTTAAATATTTTGATCAGGGAAACTACAACTTACCTTAACACATTTGATAATATACGCATTAAGTTGAAAAACATAAAACTAAAATTGATAATCGAAGTTTAGGTTAATTTGGTTTGATTTAAAATCAAACCAATAGCTGTTTGATTTGTTAACAACATTTAAGTATGACAATGAAAGAATTATTGAGCTATTAGATAGGTCAATGCTTTTTGAAAGCGATAATCCCAATAAACTTTGCTCATCATTTCTTAATGTAGCTCCATCGAATGATTCATAGTCTAAATAAATTCCTTGAGATGGATATTCTTTTTTTGTAAAAGAATATGTTCCTTTAAATAAGATTTCGGCAGGCAAAATATGAGTTAGATGAGCCGATAATGTATAGCCTTCATAACTTATTGGGTCATCAAAATACTGAGATTCATCACCGTAGATATAATCCAATTGACGGACATATTTAGCTGTTCCACCTATAATATTTTGTTGGCTGTATTGAACTGCTAATCCGGTATTCTCAAAAATTGATTGAGCAATCCTTCCATAAAAATTAAACTGACTTGTAAACGCACTTGGTGAACTTGATTGTTCCAGACTATCTCCAATTAATGTTGGATCATTGAGGTTAGTTTCAAAGTAATTTTTGTAATTGTAGGTTAAACCTCCAATGAACGTAGTTTTGGTCTCAAAACTTTTATTAAACATTATTCCAACTGAGCCAAGTATATTATCTAGATCATTTAAGTAACTATAATCCGTTAAACTCAAAGAAGAATTTATGAACCAGTTTATATCAGCGATAGATAATTTATATTTTAAATAACCATTATAATTTGAATAATCATAGAGTTCGTAAACTCTATTATTTATTCTCTGTTCTAAATAAAGACCATACAAAGCGTTATCCGACGAATTCCAAAATCCAATTTGATGCCAATAATAATTTCTATCCGCAATATCATGAAATATTGAATAGTCACTATAGTAACCAATTCCGAAAGAGTCAAAATTATATTCAGCCCCAAACTCAAGGGAACTTATAAGTGAGGATATTGGAAGTGGGGAATGAAACGGATTATCTGCATATTCTTGAGATGTAGCAAGACTAAAATTAAGTTGACTGTGAAGTTCAATTGTTGAAAAAATAAAAATTGTAAATAGTAATTTTATTGCTCTGAGAAAATATATTTTTTTCATAAAATTTTTTTATTAAATATTGTCTAAAAAATAATTCAACCTTCAAATCAGTTAAGAATCAATTCATCCAAAACAGTTTAGTTACTTCCTTTTCCCTTCCTACCTTTTTGAACTCTACCATTTGATCCAGTTTCACTAACATTATTGCTATTCCCAGCACCATTCACATTACCACTCTGTGGTCCAAAATCTTTATCATTTAACGATCCGGAGTTCCTATAACTATTTTTAACGGATTTTCCTTTTCCCATTCCAGCGTTATCATTTATTCCATCACCATCTAAATCCACAAATCCTTTTTTACCTGCGCCTAAGAAATCATCATCAAGACCATTAGGAATTCCATCACCATCATGATCAGGTGCGTTATCATTATAACCATCACCATCTGCATCTACGAAATTTTTTCCTTTTTGGGCTTTAGCATCTATTCGCATTTCTGTATCGGTTTTATTTTGGCTATTATTCTTCGTTTTGGTGGAATCTTGCGCAAACAAACTTGAACCAATAAATAAAAATGCTAATAAACGCTATTGATAATTGTAAATTCTTTTTCATTTCATCCTCAAAGTTTTATCACTTTTTGCTTCTTATAAGTATATAAATAATTATGCCAATTTCCTTGGGGAGTTTAATTACTACTCTAAAAATTTTATCAACAAATTAAGTGTCCCAATGCTCTTAATTCAACTATTTCTTTTGATTTGATTAATAGTAATAATAATGTTGCAATATATTTTGAATTAATAATCCAACTATAAAGTCGATTAGCTCGACCAAAATGTCGAAATATTCTCATGAAATATTCATAATTCTATTCACTTTTAGCCTATTGGAAGGTATTGATTGTAATAATTCACTCTGGCATAATAATTGAATTTTCTCGTGCAACTATAAAAAACCGAGGTAAAATGATGAGCAATAAAAATTATAAAATAAATGTTTTCATATTCTTTTTCTCAATATTGTTTTTACTTAGTGCATGTAATTCCCCAGTTGAATCTAATAATAATGATAACTACGATGAGGATATATCATCAATATTAAAAGAAATGGAAAGTGGAGATTTAAGTCCGGCTGAATTGGATGGACTAGTATTTATGAGAGAAGAAGAAAAGCTTGCAAGAGATGTATATACTGTTCTTTTTAAAACTTGGAACCAAAAAATATTTAGTAATATTTCCAAAAGTGAAGAAAGACATACCAATGCGATAAAAGTGCTTCTAGAAAAGTATGATATTGAAGACCCTGTGGTAAACGATGAAATTGGAGTATTTGTAAACAGTAATCTTCAAACTCTATATGATAATTTAGTTGAACGTGGCAATTCATCTTTAATAGAAGCATTTAAAGTTGGTGCAGCAATAGAGGAAATTGATATTTTAGACCTTGAAAGAAACCTTGAATTAGTCGACAATGAGGACATTAAATTTGCCTATGAGAATCTACTGAGAGGTTCAAGAAATCATTTAAGAGCTTTTGTTAGAAATTTGAATGCACAGGGAGTTGAGTACTCAGCTCAGTATATGGATCAAGGTGATTTTATGACAATAATTTCCTCAGATATGGAAAAAGGAAACAAAAAGGGTAAAAGAAAAGGTAAGGGGCAAAGGTAGATCTAAAATTCTATCTTTATCTTTTCAATTAAACCTCCTTCGGGAGGTTTTTTTATTTAGAAAATTATTTGGATTGACTATCATTAGTATTGAATTTATATTGACGTTAGAGATTTTAATTAGATTAGCTAATGGTCAAATAACCTTCATTTATTGCCAGAATTTAATTAGATTTCGGTTTATTATTTTATTTAGATTATTCTTATTTTATGATATATAAATCAGTCCTTTTTATACTAATGGCAATAGTTATAATTGCCGGATTTTCCATGCCCATTGTACCAAGTCCTTCTGTATGGTATGAAATTCCACTTATCCCCGGCTTAGAAGAAAAAGCAAAAATTATCTTCTTTCATGTTCCAACTGCTTGGCTTTCTGTAATTGCATTTCTTATGGCAATGATTTATGGAATTAAATACCTAAGAAAGCAAAATATGGATGATGATGCTAAATCTAGCGCAGCACTTCAACTTGGAATGATTTTTACAATTTTAGCAACAGTTACAGGCTCAATTTGGGCAAAATTTACCTGGGGAGCTTTTTGGCATTGGGATCCAAGAGAAACTAGCATATTCATCCTTCTGTTAATTTACGGTTCTCTTTTTGCTTTAAGGTCTGCTGTTGAAAATGAAGATAAACGTGCTAAACTCTCTGCCGTTTATTCTATTATAGCCTTCTTAACAGTTCCATTCTTCATTTTTATTATGCCTAGAATCATGACTGGATTACATCCTGGATCTGCAAATGATGATAACTTAGGACCTGTTGTAGATTTTAAAATGAATGGTACCATGCAGGTTGTTTTTTATCTCTCATTAACTGCTTTTACTATGTTTTATTATTGGATGTGGAAACTTGGTTATAAATCCATAATAATAAAAGATAGATTACTTAGAAAAAATATTTAAGGAATTTTCGTGGAAAATTTAATCCAATTTTTTGAAAATAATTCAATCTATATAGTTCTTGTAATCGTTTTAACAATTTGGGGAGGCATATTTGTCTTTTTAAATTCATTAGATAAAAGATTGAAACAGATTGAAACAGAATTAAAGGAGTCTAATAATGAAAAATAAATATATGTTTGGTGGTGTTATTATTGTTGTATTTTTAGGAATAATGTCCTACCTGTTTACACAAACTAGTATTTCCTATGAAGAAGATTTTAGGGAGATAGTAAAAACATCCAAAACAATAAAAGCTACTGGAAGCTGGGTTAAAGCAAAAAGCTATAATGTTGATAAAGCAAATAAGCAATTCTCATTTTTTATGGAAGATTATCATGGCAATGAGTTAAAGGTCATTTATAATGGATCAATTCCAAATAATTTTGAATCCGCTACTTCAGTTGTTGTTACTGGAAAATATCAAGATGGTTCATTTCATGCAGATGACATCTTAACCAAATGTCCTTCCAAATATGAAGAAAAATTTGATGAATCCTCAAAATCATAAAGAGAAAGGTAAATTAGCATGATAGGGAATATAGTTTTAACACTTGGCTTATTAGCCGGGTTGTTTTCATTTACAATGTATTACTTTTCTCATAAAGGTTATACAAACACTTTAGTAAAAGCAAGAATTGGGTATCACACTGCTGCAGTATTGATTATTGTTGCAAGTCTGATTTTAGTTCACGCAATACTTACACATCAATATCAGTATAATTATATTTTTAATTATAGTGGAAGCGGGATGTCAACGGGTCTTCTTCTTTCAACTTTTTGGGGTGGTCAAGAGGGAAGTTTCTTGCTTTGGACTTTATTCACCGCAATTGTTGGAATTGTTCTTTTAGAGTATACATCCAAAAGAGGAGATTTAGAACCAAGAGTAATGATGGTTTTCACTCTTAGTCTAACTTTTCTTTTAATTCTTGTTAACCCATTACTTAAAAGCCCGTTTAACTATATCTGGATGGATCCAAGTTTTATTGAGATAAAAAATATAAGCAATCAATATCTCTCACTTCCATTCATTAAGAATTTTTTATTTGAAGATGCTGCTGCCGGAAAAAGTTTTATTAGAATAGATTCACAATTACATGCTCAATTGTTGGCTAGTGGCATAACGATGAATCAGTTTATTATTGAAGGGAAAGGATTGAATCCATTATTGCAAAATTTTTGGATGCAAATTCACCCACCAATATTGTTTGTAGGATTTGCAATGTCTGCTGTTCCATTTGCATTTGCTAATGCCGCAATAATTAAAAATGAATATAGAGAATGGGTTAAACAAGCTTTTCCTTGGATGTTAATTGGAAACATGGTATTAGGCTTAGCAATTATGCTTGGCGGTTATTGGGCTTATGGTATTTTAGGCTGGGGTGGATATTGGGGTTGGGATCCTGTTGAGAACTCAAGTTTAATTCCTTGGTTAGTTGGTGTTGCAGCAATCCATACTCTTTTAATACAAAAGAAAACTCAATCAAGTGGTGGAGCAGGAAGGTTTGTAAAAACCAATTTAATTCTTGCAATGCTTACTTATATATTTGTTTTATATAGTACATTTCTTACAAGAAGCGGAATACTGGGCGATTCTTCCGTCCATTCTTTTACTGAACCTGGTATGCTTGTCTATTTAATGCTTGTCATTTTTATGCTTACATTTTTGTTTATGGGGTCAGCTGGATTTATTTATCGTTGGAAAACACTGAATGAAGATTTTCAAGGAGAAGAGAGTGTTTTGTCCAGAGAATTAGCTTTATTTACTGGAGCAGTAGCAATTATAGCTTCTACAATTATTGTATTTGCCGGTACTTCGGCACCAATTTTTGGGCAAGCAGTTGAAATTAGATTTTATGATGAACTCAATTTACCTATAGCTATTATTATTGGTCTTTTGAACGGATTTAGTCTCTTACTTAAATGGAAAGCTGATAAGGGAGTGGACATTTTAAATAAACTTATGGTGCCAATTGGAATCGCTTTTGTGCTTACATTAGGCGTTGTATTTATTGGTAAAGTTTATGAAGTAATGTTAATTCTGCTATCATTTTCTTCTATTTTTTCCTTGGTTGTAAATTTTGAAATTGCCTATAAAATTGCAAGAAAAAAGGCATCGCATTTAGGTGCCTATATTGCACACATTGGTATAGCATTGTTTTTATTGGGAGTTGTTGCCACTGGAGGTTTTTCAGAACAAGATTCAATTGATTTAGAAAAAAATCAAAAGGCCAATATCTTTGGTTATGATCTTACTTTTCTAGGTTACAACAAAATAGCAAATACTGAGAAGTTTCAGTTTAACATAAAAGTTGAAAAAGGTGGATCATCTAAAACAATTTCTCCAGTAATGTTTGTCTCTTCAATGAACAATAGTTTAATGAGAGAACCTGCCATCTGGACAATGTTCACAAAAGATTTTTATGTTACACCCTTAAGTTATGAAGATGGAGATCAAACTGGTCATGAAGGACATGCTGAGCAAGGTTTGAATGTAGAAATTAAAAAAGGTGAAAGTCTAGATTATAAAGGAAATAAAATATTATTTGAAAGTTTTGATTTCCCTGAAGATGCTATGTCTGCAATGATGGGCGGTGGAAATTTTGAGATAGGTGCAAATTTAGTTGTTCAAGCTTACGACAAAAAGAAATATGCTATTGAACCAAAAATGAAAAACGCTGAAGGTGTTCGTTCATTTATTTCTTCAGAAATTCCGGAACTTGATCTTAAAGTTGAAATGACAAATTTAAATGCAGGTGGTTCAGTCAACTTGATTTTGAGTAGTTTGTCTGGCGGGGATAAAGTAGAAGTTATTCAAACTCCTAAAGAAATTCTTTCCATTGAGGCAAGTATTAAACCGTTTATTAATTTAGTTTGGACCGGTGTAATTTTAATGGTTATTGGATTTATCTTATCTGCAGTTAAAAGAACAAAAGAAACTTAATTTTATTAATCTATAAAATTAGCATTAAGGATCAAATTGGAAAATTTGGTCCTTTTTTTTGCTTTCCCTAGATTATTTTCAGATTAATACTTTAATGTATCACTTTCAATTTTTTTATTAGCTTTTTATTTAGTTAACTTAAAATATTTTGAAAAATGATGTCAATTAATCTGCATTGCTTATTTTTAGTTTTCAAAGTAATTTATCAAAAACAAACAGAATTTATCATGAAAGATATTTACCGTATTCTCCAAGCCTATAAAATAGTATCTATTTTCTCTTTGGAAACAACATCAGGAGCATAAGGGCTATTATTGCAATCAATTGCACAAAACCTTCATCTTCAAAATTCATTTTTTAATGAGTTTGCTATTTTTTTCATCTTCAACTATTAATATTTCATCTTAGATTCTTCATTCAATACAATACATAAAATAGTCTAGCAAAACCACTTACTTAAATTGTGAAAAAGTATTTCATTTTGTAAGTGCCCCAATTATGAAAAAATTTTCATAATTGAATTCTTTACTATTATGTAACTTTTTATCAATTTTCATATATAAAAATATATAAAAAGATGAGATTGTATTATTCATCATGCTAGTTAAAAAAGAACAATATAATTCTTAACATTTAGAGGATACATTATGAGAAACAAAAAAAACAGAAGTTATTTACTTAATTTGTTTGCTGTTCTATCATTTTTTCTAATGATAGGTCTAATTGGTTGTGAAGGACCAGAAGGTCCTGCAGGACCACAAGGGGAACAGGGAGAACAAGGGGAACAAGGAGATCAAGGACCAGCCGGTAAAGATGGTATTAATGGTGTTAATGGTGCTGATGGTGCTGATGGTCTTGATATGACATCTAGTGCTTGCACAAGCTGCCATAATGATGATGTCATTATGGAAAAACGATTTGAATTAGATATGGCTGACCATGCAACTTTTCCAAATTCTCTAAGCCGTGGCGGTAGCGTAGGATGCGGACGTTGCCATTCTCATGAGAATTTCAGAACCTATGTTCAAACAGGTGCTGATGTAGCAAGAGAAACTGTTACAGGGTTGACTTGTAAGTCTTGCCATAAATTACACGATGATGGCAATGTAGGTAATTTCTCCTATGACGTACTAGTTACTACTCCTCCTACGACTTTAACCGACGTCAATATATCCTTTGGTGCAAATGCTGCAACTAACTTATGCTTACAGTGCCATCAACCTCGTCGAGACTATTCAACATATGATAGTACTCCAGCAGATGGTACAGATTCAGTTTCAATTACAAGTGCCCATGCCGGACCACATTATAGTCAGACAGGTTCCAATCTTTTTGGTTTTGGTGCTGATGACAGAAATGGTACTGTTAATTTAAAACAAGGTGCAATGGTTCATGCTACTGGTGCTAGCTGTGTTTCTTGCCATATGGGTGCAAACAGTAACCATAACTTTGCGGCTGTTGTTAAAAATTGTCAAACTTGCCATTCTGGAGCTTCAAGTATAGATATCAATGGTGCTGCAACAAAAATGCATGATGCAGTTGTTGTAATTGAAGCAAAATTAGTTGAAATAGGCTGGTATTCAGTAGATGGTGACGGAATAAGTAGTAATGCTTCTAGTAGTAAACCACTTAAAATGTCAGGTCCAGAATTTTCAGCTTTTTGGAACTATAATATAATTCATTCAGATCATGGTGCATTTTATCATAATCCACCGTATGCTAAAGCAATGATAAATAGTATTGAAGAAAATCTTGGGATGACTCTTACTACTTGGTAATCAACAAAATATAATTTGTATAAAAAAGGGAATCAATTGGTTCCCTTTTTTTTTGTTTAAAATTTAAACTGGTATAAAAATCAGCCTCCACTCAAAACTCCTAACTTGGCAATTGTTAATCAAACAATATTCTGGTGTACCTCAACCAGTAAAGAGATTTACTTTGTATCAAGCATTGTCAGTTATTGGGGGTTTCATCAATGCTAGTTTTATGGATGAAGACAGTCCCCGAATACTTGTGATAGTACATGAGTGTATAATTTAATTACAGATAAATAGGTTCCTAAAAAGGGATTGCACTTGGAAGGAGTTCTTAAAGCTATGGATGTTAAAAATTTAGTTTGGAAGGGTGTTATTTTAACTGTTATCGGGTTTATTTTAACTGTTGTTAAGGGGACTAAGGAGACTTAATTTTCATCTAATCTTAAATAAGGAAGTGTTATTATAAAAATGCTTCCCTTAGGTTTATTATCTGACACTTTAATTGATCCTCCCATTGCTTCCGTAACAGATTTTACTAAACTTAACCCTAATCCGTAACCACTAACCTTGTTCACATGCATCTGTATCAACCCTATAAAATCTTTGGAAAATTTTTGTTTTTTCACTCATCAGAGAATTCCAATTCCCGAATCAATAATACCTCAATGATGTTAAAACATTATCCACTTAATCTAGAAACAACCTCAACTGCGGAATCAGAAGGAGAATACTTAATTGCGTTATTAATTAAATTTTGAACTACAATTGAAAAGATATTCTGAATCACCACGCAAAGGTAAATATTATCTTCAATGTTAAATTTAATATTAGAACTTTGCGTAAATTTTTTCAATGTCGTGTTTTAAATAAGTTGGAAAGATGAAAGACATTTTTATTGTTTGAACAAGCATTGCATCCTCTAGACATTATCAGCATAGTCTTAACCATTGATATCATTCTATCAGTCTGAGTTTTTAAAATATTGCAAGTCTCTTTGTACTCTTCTATCGGATGATCTCTTTTAAGAATATAATCCAAGTTCTGCATTAATGGCTGTTAGATGGTGTCATTAAGCTGATGAGAAGCATTATCCGTAAAATGAGTTATCTCAGTAATCTGACTCTCAAGTCTATCAAAAGAGTAATTTAGAGTAATCTTTAACCGACCTAACTCATCATTGGGCACGGCTTCATAAACCAACCGCTCACTTAAATTGGTTGCGGTAATTCTGTTAGATATTTCAATTATTTTATTTATTGGATTATAACTTTTCTTGGCTAGGAATAGACTTAATAAAACTTATTAGTGAAATTACAAGCGGTAGGGCAAAAATATTAAACCAAAAAACATCTCTTTAATCATTTCATTAAAACTGATGAATGAATTGTTGAAAGCTGAATAAATCCAATATGTTCTATCGTTCATTGGTTTATCAGACGTTTATAAATTGTCCTTAATCTTTGATCGCGAATATAGAAGTCTTCAAAATAATATGGAGTGAAGTGCGTTCGGAAATCCTATTAGAATTTCTGAGAAATTATCTAAATTTCGACTTCGTAAAAAGATTTTGCCTTCTAGAGTCGTAAACATTAAGAAAAAACGGTCTTTCAGTAACAGTTTGGAAATCTGCTTCTTGCTAATTCCTTTGTGGATAATACTTTTACCGAATCATCAACTACTTCAACGGTATGCAAAATATGTTCTAATTCATGCTCTAACTGATATATCAATTCCACCAATTAATGAGATAGTTTAAAATGAATGAGAGTGAACAAAAGAAATGTTATATACAGACCAATCATTACACCTGCATTCCAAAGCGCAATGTGTCTGAATGCTTTTACTAATAAATGGGTTTTTCATTATTCAGTTATAAAAAGATATCCTTCGCCGTAAATAGTTCTGAATATACCTTTTATCGGAATCAGATTCTAATTTTTTTCGGCAGATTTTTTACCGTAACTTCAACAATATTTGTATCGGGTGTAAAAGGAAGTTCCCAAACATCGCGGCAGAGTTGCTCTTTATTTAGAATTCGTCCTTTATTCTCAATAAAGTACTTTAGATAGATCAAATTCTTTCTCAGATAGTTTGATATTTTCTTCTTTAATTTTAAGGATTCTAGTAAAAAGATTTAGTTCTACATTATCGAAGGAAACCAATGTTCTTGTATGTGGAATTGTATCTTCTGTTAACAGCCAAGATTCTTGCCATTACTTCATCAAAAGAGAATGGTTTAGTTATATAATCATCAGCTCCAAGGTTTAGAGCTTCAATTTTATTAGATATTTCAGATAGGGCAGTTAGTAGATATAATCGGTTTATTATAACCCGAATTTCGTAAGTTTACTGCAAACCTCAATTCCACTTAATTTAGGCATTCTCCAATCAAGTAAAATTACATCATAATCATTTTCTGATACTAATTCTAAAGCTTCCTCACCATTCAATTGCATGGCTGGGTTCATGACCTTCTTCCTTAAAGTTTTTTACTAAGGAATTAGCAATAATTTTTTCATCTTCTGCAATTAGTATTTTCATAATATTCTCAAAATATGGTGCTAAAATACAGTATTATGATCAACAAACTTACATTCAAACAAATATGAAAAATTATTAATAATTGTTTTAGTGGAATTAGTATTGGACGGAGGTATTTTTACTCAGTAAAATTTTCTAATAAAATAAGGATTCACTAAATGAAAAAACTCTTACTACTTTTAGTTATGGGTTGTTTTTTGTACTCTTTTCCGGTTATGGCTCAAGAGTATGCTGGTAGTGCTGCTTGTAAAGGTTGCCATTCTGGGAAACATGCTGACTGGTTAACTTCAGGTCATCCATATAAAATTCAAAAATTAGATGGAAATCAGGGTCCAGTTTATCCAGCTTATACAGCTGAAAAAGTTGTTGGCTCACAAGTTAATTATACATTAAAACCAGGTGTTCCGCAACCACCTAAAGGATATACTTGGGATCAAGTTGGTTTTGTAATTGGCGGATTTCATTCAAACGCTCGTTTTATGGATAAAGAAGGTTATAGAATTTTTGGTGATAGTACTCAATATAATTTGATTACAGACAAATGGGTTCCTTATGAAGGAACTGCACCTGGTAAGGGTTCATACAGTTATGGATGTTATAAATGCCATACAACAGGTGCAAGTGCAACAAAAACTCCAGAATTTGATGCTTATCCAGGTATTGAAGGAAGTTGGGTTGAAGGTGGTATTAGGTTGCGAAGGTTGTCATGGTCCATCAAAAGATCATACTACAAACTTTTCAACAATAAAACCTCCAAAAGAAGGACTTGCAACATGTAATACATGCCATGCAAGAGACAGAGGAGCTTCATATGCATGGGATAAGAGAGTTGAATGGAGAAAACAAACAGTTAGTGGTGTTGCAACCGGATTTATTCGTCACCGAGAACAAGGCGATATGATGCTAAACTCTAAACACGAAAAAGCTGGAATGACTTGTGCAACTTGCCATGAACCCACATAAGAGTGTTTATTATGAAAATGGTGGATTAAGAGCTGATAAAACTTGTGAATCATGCCATGCAAATAAAGTTATTCCTGGTCATGGTTTAGAAAAAGCTCACATGTGTTGATTGCCATATGCCTTTTGCAGCGAAAAATGGTGACGTAAAAACTCCTTGGATTGCTGAACAAAGTGCTCATTTCTGGAATATTATTACTGAACCTATAACTATGCATGAAAATGTTGATACTATTGGCGGGTTCTTTCTTCACAAAGTTAGATGCTAATGGCGCTGGTGGAGTTACTTTGGATTATGCATGTATGCAATGCCATACTGACTAAAGACGTTGCTTGGGCTTCTGCTTATGCTAAAAACATACATGCTGGATTAGTTTCTGTTGCTGGTAAACAAGCGAGATACCAAGTGCATATACAATTAACACAAAACTATCCTAACCCATTTAACCCATCAACTAAAATTGATTTTTCATTACCACAATCAGGTAAATGTTTCTTTAAAGGTATACTCAATCAATGGTCAGTTAGTTGATACTATTAAAGATGAAGAACATGGCTGCTGGAAGACACACAATTAGTTACAATGCTTCTAATTTATCAAGTGGTGTTTATGTGTATGCAATTCAATCAGGTCAATTCTCATACAGCAGAAAAATGATTTTATTAAATAAAAGTTTCCTATATGTGAATGATGTAAAAGAACCCGGTCAATATTGATCGGGTTTTTTTATCTTATTCGCTATTTAATTTGTCGTCAAAGTCTCGCTATCCTAGAATTGTTATTACATAACTGGACAATTCTCCAACCAATCTACTAAGTCATGTTACTATATAAAGACTGCCATTTCGAATTCTTCAACTGCAGACCGGAATGTATAAGCTCTCTAAAGTTTAAAATTTAGATTGGTTTGGCAAAATATTTAGTTATTTACATACTTGGCAGCAGACATACGGTGTGTCAAAAGGACCCTATTGAGCAGAATCTTATTCTACCGCTAATAGAAATATCCTAAGCTTCAGGAATTCAAAGGCAAATTTGAAATAGGGTCAAATTAATCTGCATTGATTAATTGATTTATTACAAAGTAATTTTTCAAATAACAAATAGAGAATTCAACATGAAGTATTTTTATCCAGCACTGTTGATAATTTTATTGGCTTTTACTTACTGTGAAGACGGAATAAATGAAGCCGAATACAAACCCTTTAACCTTGCCGATACTTTAACAATTCACTATAACCAAGTTATTTATAGTAGTGAAGAGAACATTTCTCTTAAGTTTGATGAATTACTCAGTGATGGACGTTGTCCAATAGATGTTATCTGTGTTTGGGAAGGTGATGCTGAGGTTAAATTCAAAATTATCAAGTCATGATAGTTTTGTATATTTTACCTTCATACTGCTAAATCATATTTTAACGCTGATACAACTCTTTATGGTTATAATATAGAATTAATTGATCTAAAACCTCATCCTCATTCACAAATTAAAACCCCAGTTGAAAAATATATTGCAACAATTGTTATAAACCACGACTAAAGAATACTTATTCTGCTAGCCTGAAAAGGACTATACATAATTAATAGGCATAAAAAAACCCGACTGTTCAGCCGGGTTTTCTCATTCACAAATGGAGGAATATTACTTGAGTAGTACCATTTTCTTAGTTGCAGCATAATTGTTAACTTTAATTGAGTAGAAGTAAATACCAGCTGAATAATTTGTTGCATCCCAGTCAGCTTTATAGCTACCAGCACTCATATTTTTATTTACTAAAGTTGTAACTTCTCTACCTAAAGCATCAAAAACTGTAATTGTAACTATTCCAGCTTCAGGAATTGAGAAATTAATAACTGTAGTTGGGTTAAAAGGATTTGGAAAGTTTTGAGCAAGATTATAATTTACAGGTAGCGAATTAGTTTTTTCAACACCAACTGGATGACCTAAAGCTTCTAAGGAAGCATATAATAAATTTACAGCAAATTTAGGATTATGGATACCACGACTTCTATCTTCTAAAATAGCTTCGTAATTATAGTATGCTTGTGCTTCAGCTAAAGTAATGGTACTATCCTTGGCTCCCCACCTTTCAGAAGTAGGCACAACTTCGTGTAACATTTCAAGTAGTCCATCAACTTCAATTTGTAAACCTTCTTCTGTCCCGTCACCATCAAGATCTTTTGTACCATTAAATTCAATGGATACATCAGCAAACGTTTCAAAAGAATGGCAAGGTGCACAAGCTGCTACATTGTCTTCACCATCTGGTGTTTTCATACTGAAAGTATGTCCACCGCTTAAAACTGGATTTCCTAATGGATCAACCAATTCTGTCCCCACTTTCATATGACAGCTAGCGCAGGCATCCTCTAAAATTCCAAATGATTTGTTTTTGCCAGAGTCTTATCAAATGTTGGAAAATTTTCGCCTGTTAAAACATCTGCTTGTGGACCATGGTGAGGACCAAAACGTGAGCCTAAGATTTTGAAGATAATTGTTAGTATAATCAACTGCACTTTGTCTGGATTGATGACAATTCATACAAAGTTTCCCATTTCCACCTTGAGTAACCTCATAACCGTTTTTAAGAGTAGCGGTAACTAATCTTAATTGATGTGCATTTGAAGCATCATGAGGATCATGACAACCGCACAAGAAATTTTTTTTGGTGCTGGAATTTCTGCTGGCATTATTTGTCCATTCTTTACATATGCTATAAATCCTGATCCACTATGGCATGGGGCACAAGATGCGGAAGATCCTCTTTCTACAGTTGTTGGATTTCCATGTCTGGAAACATCCCATTGAGCAGGTAGAACATTGTGTTCACCTGAATCATGACAAATAGCGCAATTGTCAGATGAAATTGAGGTGGCAATTTTAAAATCAGCAGTATTTCCCATATGCTGACTGCCAGGTCCATGACAAGCTTCACATTGAACGTCAGCTAATTTCATTGCTTCTGGTGAATTTGTTAATACTGCCTGGTAAGATTCTGGGCTTAATGTATTAGGGAATACAAAGTCTCTATCATCAAAACCATTGTTTGAAGCATTTACATCATAACCCGTTGAGTGGCAGCTTACACATTCAGCAGTAAAAAAGGTACTTCCTTCACCTTTTAATTCAGTGCTTAATGTTGTAGCGTGACCAGTACCATTCCATTTAGTTGCTTGAGCTGAGTGACATCCTGAACAACTAGCCCCGCCCAAGTAAGTTCCAGCATTAATTGTTATTGTTACAATGTCTCCAGCACCTTGGCTAAATTCTACAACATACTTACCTTTTACATCTGGGGTAAATGAAATAATTTGATTCATATCATCGAGAACTAAAGCTGAACTAAGTGCTGAAGCTGAGCCAGATGGTTTTGTGGGAAATGTCCAAGCTGGTGATGTAAAAGCAGAATCTAATGTTACTTTAAGATAAACTTTGCTATTTACACCAACATTTTGAGAACCGTTATATGCAACGTCAAACATATCTGTCTCACTTATTGCAACAGCTCTATCAGATTGGCCAAAAGTTGTTAATTTTAGACTTTGAGCTTGAATTAATGACAAGCTAAAAAGCATTAAAATAAATGTAATTGTGATTTTTTTGAGCATAGTGCTCCTCCTATATAGTTGATTTGTAATTTTTTTCATGGTTTTGTGTTTTAACTGATTTAATAAATTCTTTTAAATTCTTTTCTGATACTGGTTTTATTAAATAAAAAGTGACTCCAATATTACTTATTGCTCTACCCAGTTCTAAACTTGCATCAGAGGTAATAAAAATTATTGAAAGTTTAGGCTTTACTTTTTTTATAGATTCCAAAAGTTTTGCTGAAATGGGCGCGATAAAATCGTCATCCAAAATAATAAGTGTTGAATTTGAGCTTAATATTTCTGAAAAAATATCAAGTGTATCTTTGGATTTGTTGAATATATCATATCCACATTGAAACTCAGATGCTAATTTCTCTACTGCAGAATTTAATTTCAAATCATTTGATATTATTAACACTTTTGACATAGTTATACTTAAAGCAATTGCCATGCCAAAGAATGAAATAAACAGACTCCAATATCCTTTCTTAATTTAACGTTTATATCAGTCTTTTTATTCTTTTTTAACCATTTTTTTTAGTTTATGTTGATTTAATATTGGAGGATTTGAATAGAGCTGTGGTAATACGAAAAAAATAAGTGACAATAATGTCACAGTGCGACTTTAATGTCTCAATAGAATTATGGAATTGGATAATTTACCGATAAAAAAACCCGACCAAATGGCCGGGTATTTTTGAATCTGGAATTTAGAATGATACTACTTGAGTAATACCATTTTCTTAATGTTTGTAAATGAACCGGTTTCTATTTGATAAATATAGATACCAGAAGATAGATTAGAAGCATCCCAATCTACATTGTAATAACCAGCACCCATTGATTTGTTAACTAGAACAGCTACTTCACGACCAGTAATATCAAATACTGTTAATTTAACATTTGATGCTTCTGGAATCGAGAACTTGATCGAAGTTGTTGGGTTAAATGGGTTTGGATAGTTTTGATCAAGAGCATATTTTGTAGGTATTCCATTCTCTAATTTAACATCAGTAACAATAGCAGAAACTTCATTTGAGAATATCACTGATATTACCAGAGTAATCAATAGCTGCAACTACATAATAATATTTAGTTTCAGCAACAACACTATTATCAACAAAACTATTAACTGTAGCAGTAGAAATCATATTTGTAACACTAGGTGTAAACCCTTGAGTTTGGCTTCTGTAAAGTTCAAAATGTTTGAGGTCTTTATCAGCTGATTCATCCCAAGTTAATTCAATACCAGTACCAATTCCAATAGCAGCAACATTATTTGGTTTAACTGGTGCTAAGTTATCAACTGACATTCCACCCATTGGGGCAGTTTCGGCAACCATACCACCTTCAGTTTTACCTAAAACTTTGAATGTAGAAGTAACACCATTATGAAGTGTTGGAACTACAGCAGCATATTCCGTATATTGAATTGCAGCAACTTCAGAAACGATATCCCACAATTCACCTTCAAGCATTATTGTTGTCTCCAACAGTAACAGTACTAGGAATTTGTTTCACGCTTGAATATTTGGTAACTGGAGCACCTGGCATTGGATCACTGACTTTACGTAGAATTGTATAAGATTTAACTTGATCCATTGCAACGCCATCGTCAGATCCAAATGCAGTCCAAACTAATCTAACTTGGAAACCTTGATCCATTGGTATATCCATAACACTTTGAATTGCACCAGCTGAACATCGCACCATATTTCAAAGCTTCAATTGAAACTTTTAATAATGCAACTGTAAAAGCTGGATTATGAATACCATAACTATGATCTCTTCGAACTATATCATGATTATAAAAGGCTGTTTTTTCAATCTGATTATATGGATGTGCCGGATCATTAGTTGTCATTGTTAAAGATCCAACTGGATGAAGTAACATTGCTAAATTATCCAACAATCCGTGAACTTCGATTTGTGTACCTTCTGCAATTCCATCCCCGTCATGATCAGCATTTCCATTAAAGAAGTATTTCTTTTGGTCAAAGTCTGTTCCAACATCACCATGGCAATCTTGGCAAATGGCAACATTATCAGTTCCATCTAAGAAATTTACTCTAAATGAGTGAGATCCTACGAGTACAACATTATTTTCAGCATCAACATGACCAGGAGCCATATGACAAGTAACACATGAATTTTCAATTTGTAAATGTGGAGAAGATGGTAATTTGTATCCAAAAGTTTCAATGTTTTTACCAGAAAGAAGAATTGCTTGAGCACCATAATGCGACCCAAATGAATTCCCTAAGAGTCTTTCAACTGTATCATATCGACCGCTATGGCAGTTCATACAAAGTTTACCATACCCGCCTTCAGTAATAACTTCACCGTTTGGTAAAACATAATCTCCAGCAGCTCTTAATTGATGATTTCCACCATCATTATTATGAGGATCATGGCAAGTTGCACAAGTAATATCAATTAATTGTTTTTCAGTTTGTGGTTTACCTTCAAGAGATGCAATAAAACCAGCACCGTTATGGCATGGCATACAGCTTGAACGATCAGTTGAAGTATTTTGTGCATAAATACGTCCGCCATTACCATGTTTCGAAATATCGAATTGAGCTGGATACACATGATGTGTTCCTGCATCATGACAAACAGCACATACTTTTGAATCTAACATAGAAACCATTTTGTTGTCTGCTACAGCACCCATGTGCTCACTACCAGGTCCATGACAAGCTTCGCATTGAATATTTGCACGTTGCATTGCATCTGGATATAATGTTTTCATATTTGCAGCTTGTCCAACAAATAATGTATCTGGAAATACGAATGGAAAATCATCAAAACCTTGGTTATTTGCATTAGCGTCATATCCAGTTGAGTGACAGCTTACACAATTTGGACCAAAATGATCGCCTTTTAGCCCATCAAACCCTCTGTCAAGACCTGAAGCATGCCCAGTTTCGTTCCATTTAGCAGCTTCATTGGAATGGCATGATACACAACCAACAGTACCGCCGGTATTACCTAAATAAACTCCGGAATTGATAGTAATAGTTCCAGTTAGCGAACCATCAGTAAAAGTAACAACAAATTTTCCTTTAATATCTGGAGTAAAAACTATTACTTCACCAGTTGAATCTACGGCTTGTTTTGCACCAATTACAGCAACTGAACCAGCAGGTTTAGTTGTAACTGCCCAAGTTTGAGCACCGGTTAATTTAGCACTTTTTTTTGCACTAATATACATTTGTGTTTGTTTACCAACATTTGTCAAGCCGCTATAAGCTTTGTCAAAGATATCGGTTAAATCCTTAGCAGCATCTCTAGGAGAGACACCGTAAGGTGTTACAGTAACTGTTTGTGCATTTATTGTAAATGCAAACAGCAGACTAAGAATTAGAATTAATGACACATTTTTACTCATAGATTTCCTCCAACTAATTTGGTTAATGGTTAATAAGTTTTTGCTTCTGTTTTATTATTTATTGATTGTATTCTTACAATGAATTCGTTTTCTGTGAAAGGTTTCATTAAATAAAAATTTACTCCAATTGTATTTATTGTTCTGCCAAGCTCTAAACTTGTATTTGATGTGATAAATATGATTGCCGTTTTAGGATGTGATTTTCTAAGAGTTTCTAGTAAACGAACAGAATTAGGAGAAATGAAATCATCATCCAAAATAAGTAAAGAAGGATTTGAAGTACAATACTTGAGTCAAAATATCAAGTGGATCTGCTGATGAGTTAAAAACTGTAAATTGAAAATCTAATTTAGTGTGCATGATTACTAATCATAGATTCTAATTTATCGTCGACAGTTATTAATACAACTTTTATCATAGTGCTTTATATTTAGCAATTGTTATGCCAAAATTGGTTTATGGGATATTTTGGTATTATTATTTATTTGGATAATTAATGTTTGATTATGCACTGTTTTCAAAGTTCTTTTAACATGAAATATTTGTTAAATTGCTTGTTGAAATTTAATGATTCATAAAATAATTATCTTTCTTGTGACATTTAAATCACAGTGTGATTAAGTGCCACAATTAATCTAAATTTATTCTTTAATTTGGAACAGAATGTTTAAAACAATAAAAAGTAAATTTATTGTACTTTCACTTATAGTAATTATTCTAAGTATTGGAATTCCTGTTGGTTTTTTATTGAACCAAGTCAGTAAAAATTTCCATGAGAGATCAATTTTAATGATTGAGGCTGCTATTGATCTAATGATTGATGGTCTAAATGATTCCATGATGAAAGGGGATTCAAAAAACGTTCAAAAAATTGTTGAACAGATATCAAAAAAAACTGCCATTGATCATATTAGAATTTTTAACAAAGCTGGTACAATAAAATATGCTAATGAGAAGGAAGTTCTTGGAAAAGATATAAATGTTATTGAGCCTGGTCATATAGAAAAAGATATTACGAAAATAGTAAAAAGAGAAGTTTATTTAGATAAGGTTAAAAATGTTTACAAAGCAATTCAGCCAATAATTATAGAGGAAAGATGTCAGACGTGCCATAAAGATGACACAATAATTTCCTATTTGGATGTCGATACGGATTTTACAAAAGCTGAAATAAAATTCTATACTGGTTCCTATCATATGTTATTTTTGGGAGCTGGATTGATAATAATTCTTGCAGTTTGTTTTTATTTAGTTTTTGATAAGCTAATTAATAAACCCTTGAATAATTTTACTAAAGCTCTAGAAGAAGTAGAAAAAGGTAATTTAAATACTAGACTTCCCTCAAAGGGGAAAGATGAGTTTTCTGTATTAAACTATCATTATAACCAAATGGTAAATAAATTAAGATACTCTTCAGAAAAAATAAGCGAGATGCATTTTGAACAATTGCAGAGAGCGGAAAAGATGGTTACTCTTGGTGAACTCACATCATCATTAGCTCATGATATTAATAATCATTCTGGTATTATTATGTCAAGAGCAGATTATTTGCTCCACGAAGCAGAAAATAATAGTTTTTCATCATCTTGTATTGATGACCTAAAAGTAGTAAATAACCAAATAGAAAAAATTTCAAAAATAACCGGCAATATTTTAAGGCACAGTAAAAAAAATGCTAAAACCATTGTTGATTTTGATTTGGTACAAGTAATTAATAACACTACTGAAATGATGCTTCCATTAATTAAAAAGCGAAAGATTAAAATTGTTAGAGAAATAGAATTAAGTTCAGTTAATCTTAAAGGTGACCCAAACCAAATTGAGCAATTGTTAATGAACCTGATAAGTAACGCAATAGACGCTGTTGAAAATGAGGGTATAATAAATGTAGGATTGAAACTATCGGAAAAGAAAAAAGTAATATTAACGGTTAATGATAATGGGATTGGAATAAATGAAGAATCTATAAATAAAATATTTTCACCTTTTTATTCTAAGAAAGAAGCAAACAAGGGGACAGGATTAGGGTTATATATTGTTCAAAAAATTTGTAAGGAACATAATGCTGAAATAATTTGCGATAGCAAATTAAATGAGGGAACAACATTTACGGTTGAATTTAATGGGGAAGGGAATAATGGTTGAAATACTATTAGTAGATGATGAAATGGAAATGTTAGTAGGATTAGAGAAACTTCTATCGAGCAGAAAAAAATTTAAGATAACAACATTTCAAAATCCAAAATCAGCTTTAGAAAAAATTAAGACTAAAAAATACGATTTAGTTATTACTGATCTGAATATGGAAGAGGTATCTGGAGTTGATATTCTAAAATGTACGAAAGATCATTTCCCGGGGACTAATGTAATTATGATTTCAGGGTATGGAACAATTGAGGCAAGTGTTGAAGCAATGCAATTAGGTGCTTTTGATTTTATAGAGAAGCCATTTACTTCAAAAAAGTTTTTTCAATGTATTGATAAAGCTTTAGAAACAACACCTGAAATTGAGCTAGATACTGAAGAGGATCCAATAATAAGGAATGAAGGCATTATTTATAGAAGCAATGAAATGAAGGATCTTGTAAAATTTGTAAAAAAAATTGCTCCTCAAATGATGAATATCTTAATAAGTGGAGAAAGTGGAACTGGAAAAGAACTTTTTGCGAGGGTAATTCACAAATTAAGCGATAGAGATGGCAACCCATTTGTTCCGGTAAATTGTGGTGCGCTTCCGGAAAATCTTTTTGAAAGTGAATTGTTTGGTCACGAGCGCGGAGCTTTTACGGGTGCAATAAAAACAAAACCGGGGTTACTTGAGTTTGCAAATCAAGGTACGTTTTTCTTTGATGAAATTGGTGATATGAGTATTCAACTTCAAATTAAATTGCTTAGAATGTTGGAAGAAAGAAAAATTAGAAGAGTTGGGGGACAAAAAGAAATTGATATCGATGTAAGAATAATTGCCGCCACAAATAAAGATTTAGAAAAAGAAGTTGCTAAAGGTAATTTTAGAGAAGATTTATTTTACAGATTGAATACCATTCAAATAAAAATTCCGGCATTAAGGGAAAGAATTAATGATATAATGCCTCTACTTGAACATTACTTAAAAGGACTTTGTGATAGAGAAAATAAACCTTTGAAGCAATTTTCCAATGAAGCAAAAGAACTCCTCAAATCCTATGCATGGCCGGGGAATGTTAGGGAGTTGCAAAATATGATTAGTAGAGCATATTATCTTTCCACATCTAATTTGATACAGAAAGATGAATTACCAAAATATATAATTAATGAAGAAATAACTGTATCGAGTGCTTTTTATGATCTTCAATATATGGATGCAAAAGAAAAAACAATTGCAGAATTTGAGACATTATACCTTACGCATCATCTGAAAAAAAATAATGGAAATATTACCAAAACTGCTCAAGAGTGCGGTTTAGATAGGCGGTCTTTACATCGCTTAATCTCGAAGTATAATATAATTTACAAGGAAGATAACTAAGAAAATTTTCTAACTTGAAGAAAATATTATGGATATTATAGTAATTTCTGCAGTTTCACTTTTTGTTGCCGGTCTTACTTTCTTCAGCGGGTTTGGTTTAGGCACATTGCTTATGCCGGCGTTTGCACTTTTTTTTCCTATTGAAATAGCTATTGCTGCTACAGCAATTGTACACCTTGCAAATAATCTTTATAAAGGTTACTTAATGGGGAAATATGCTAACCTTAAAATAGTTTTACTATTTACCCTTCCGGCAATTGTTGCTGCTGCCTTTGGGGCATATCTGTTAAATTATTTCAGAGACTTACCTGAATTATTTTCGTATTATTTATCAGAAAAACTATTTTCTATAACTCCCATTAATCTTACAATTGGAATATTGATGATCTTTTTCGCTTTATTCGAATTGATTCCATTTCTTAAGAAAATTAATTTAAAACAGAAATTCATTCCTCTTGGAGGACTTCTCTCAGGTTTTTTTGGAGGAATTTCAGGTCATCAAGGTGCGTTAAGAACTGTTTTTCTAATACGTGCCGGATTAGAAAAAAAAGCATTTATTGGAACAATGGTAGTCTCTGCAATTTTAATTGATATTACTAGAATTATAGTTTATGGGCTAACTTTTCTTAAATTTGATGCTGATATGCTGAAGCATGAAAACCTTAGTAATTTACTTATAGCCGGAATAATTTCTGCATTTATTGGATCAACAATTGGCAAATATTTGTTAGAAAAAGTTACATTTAATACCATACATATCTTTGTCGGAATTATGCTTATGTTTTTAGGGGTAGCAATTGCGACTGGAATAATTTAGACTTTCCTTAATTGTTGCTTTTTTTGTTCTGCTGTAGCTTCTACTATACAATATTGACAGCTTACTATTAAAAAACAGCCAATATTTGCACTTCTTTTTGGCATTATCATTGAAACCTCTTAGTATCATTAGAAAATTGAGGTTTTTATGAAACGACTTATTGTAATTATTTTGATTGCAACCCTTAACCAAATATATTCACAACCAAGAACAGGCTCAATTAAACTTGGAAGCTTCAGTCCTTCTGCTACAGAATCCGGTTTTGTTATTGGATACGAGAGTGGAAAATATATTGATAAAAATTTTGATATTGGTTGGAGTGTTGACTGGTTTAATAAAAATTATATTGATCAAACTTTAGTAACAGAATTGAATAATTATTACGGCTATTTTGATTCAGAGCTTAACGAAGTCAGATCTAAAATAAATCTTCATAGTATTCCCGCACTATTTAATATGTCAGCAAAATTCCCTATGTCGCCAAGACTTTCTTACTATGTTACAGGTGGAATTGGAGTGGAGGCATTATTTATTTTTTACAGGAATTATGAAAACCCAAATGAAGATGAATTTGAAGGTGCATTTGATTTTAATTGGCGATTAGGTGCAGGTGTTGCCTATCAGCTGGGCAGACATTCTGATTTAATTGCTGAAATAGTTTATCATTCTTCATCACCCAGCTGGACATACGA
Organism: uncultured Ignavibacteriales bacterium; assembly: GCA_963704835.1. Taxonomy (GTDB): domain Bacteria; phylum Bacteroidota; class Ignavibacteria; order Ignavibacteriales; family Melioribacteraceae. Next base: position 100,325 of record CAVPHW010000003.1, read on the forward strand.
AATTGATGATCCAAGAGCAGGTAGAAGACAAATACTGGAAAGAGAATTTGATATGAGTGGTTTGATGACAAGAATAGGTTTTAAATTTTACTATTAAAGGACATTATTAACCTCAGAGGTTTCACAAACCTCTGAGGTTTTACACAAATCAATGTATTACATACTCAAAAGGTAGTCTAGTTTGAATGCCAGTATACTTTAGGGCATTTGATAATTTCTCAATTTGGTTAAGAGGTTCTTGGAAGTTAAATATTGCAAATTTATTTTCTATACCAGTAGAGAACATTTCAATAATCTTCTCAAATGTTTCCTTTTGATCTGGGTATTCGACAATTTTATAATCTTTAATATTTGCCAGGTCTGATGCAATTTGCAATGCTAAATCAACACCACCCAAAGTATCTACTAAACCTATTTCCTTTGCATCTAAACCGCTCCATATTCTTCCTTGACCTATTTTATCAACTTGCTCAAAAGTCATTTTTCTGCCATCTGCAACTCTACTAGCAAAGTCAATATAGATTTCATCAACTTGGTTTTGAATGTATTTTTTCTGTACGGAATTAAGCGGATTTGTAATAGTTGCCCATCCCGTATTCTCACTGGTTGCAACTTCATCAAAGGTTATTCCTAATTTATCATCAAAGAATTTTTGTGCATTGGGAATAATACCAAACACGCCTATTGATCCAGTCAAGGTATTATGTTCCGCAACTATTTTATTAGCATTGCAAGAAATATAATAACCACCGGAAGCTGCTACTGCACCCATTGATATAACCACCGGTTTATTTGTTTTAACCAAATTGATTTTTCTCCAAATCATGTCTGAAGTTAATGCTGATCCACCAGGCGAATTTACGCGCATCACAATTGCTTTTATTCTTTTATTCTCATTTGCCTTGTCAAGAGCTTCTATTATATTTTCAGTACCAATTGTATAGTCATCACCTTTACCTCCGGTTATTTCGCCTAAAGCATAAATAAGTGCAATTCTATTTTCACTTGAAATATTATCCGAGGTGTAAGATCTAAGATATTTTTTAAAATTTATTTTATTCAATTTTTTCTTAGGAGTTTTGTAAATAAGTTTTGCCATTATCGTATCAACTTGGTCCTCATACAATAAAGAACTTATCAATCCATATTTTTCTGCATCTTCTGCAGAATTAATTTTGAGGTTAGCTGATAAATCTTTAAGCTCTTCTTGAGAGATTTTATTGCTTTCTGAAATTTTAGTAATAATATCAGAATAGACTGAGATTAAAAATTTATTTAATTGCTCTTTATTTTCTGGGGTCATTTTTTCAACTCTAAATGGTTCAGTAGCACTTTTATATTTACCATATTGAAATATTTGCGCTTCTATTCCCAACTTTTCTAAGGTTTTCTTGAAGAAAGTTAGCTCGATACCAAAACCATCAAACTCCATTATTCCGGTTGGAGTTATATAAATGCTGTCTGCAACCGAACCTAAAAAATATGCAGCTTCACTAATCGTATTTCCATGAGCAATTATAAACTTGCCGGAATTTTTAAAATCCAGAAGCGAGTTTCTAATTTCACTTGTTTTAGAAATTCCACCGACAGAATAATTGTCAAGATTTAAAAATATTCCTTTAATACTATTATCAGTTTTAGAATGCTTGATTGCATCAATTAAATCATTTAGCCCCACAGCCTTTTTAATAGATGGCATGAAACTCAAATCAAAACTTGGATCAGTATTAGTACGTTCGGGCAAATCGTAATCAAGTTTAATTTCTAATACTGAATCACTTTTAACAGTGACCTTTTCTTCAGTATCAAAAGCCGAGATCATTGCAAAAGTAAAAATGAAAAAAAATACTGTTATCAAAAAAAGTGAAATAAAAAAACCTAACACTGATGCAAATGTAAATTTTAGAAACTGCTTCATTCAATCCTCAAATCAATTTTTATTCTTGATAAACTAAATTTACTCAACTTTGCTTCATAGTTCAATCAGTCAATTTGTAATAATTGCTATTGAATTAAAGGAAATAATTTGGCATTTTATAAGAAACAGACATGAGGGAAAAATGAGCTTACCGAGTCAGTTAACTTTTTTGTGTTTAGCAAGTTATGAAAAAGGAGCAGATTTTCTAATTAAGTGTAAAGAATTAGGTAATCGTGTAATTTTAATCACTTCTCAAAGCTTGCAAGATGTAAATTGGCCTAAAGATTTTATTGATGATATTTATTTTGTTCCGGATAACAATAATGAATGGAAAATGGAAAGCGTAATAAAGAGTATTAGTTACCTTGCAAGAACCGAGAAGATAGATAGAATTATTGCCTTAGATGATTTTGACGTTGAGAAAGGCGCAAAATTAAGAGAGCATTTAAGAGTTGGTGGAATGGGGGAAACAACTGCCCGGTATTTTAGAGACAAGTTAGCAATGCGTAAAAAAACCAAGGATGATAAAATCAATATTCCGGATTTTGTACATGTTTTGAACCATAATGAAATCAATTTATTTTTAGATTCTAATACACCTCCTTTCATTCTAAAACCAAGATCTCAAGCAGGTGCAATTGGTATTAAAAAACTTAATTCCAAAGTAGAAGCTTGGGAAGCAATAAACAGTTTAGGAGATGAACAATCAAATTATTTGATTGAACAGTTTATTGAAGGGGAAATCTTCCATGTTGATTCAATTATATATAATTATAAAACGGTTTTGGGATTAGCTCACCAATATACATTGCCACCATTTGAGGTTGCCCATCAAGGTAGAGTTTTTTGTACAAGAACAGTAAAACATAAAAGTGATAATGAAAAGAAATTACTTCAAATAAATAAAAAAGTAATCAAAAGTCTCGGGTTAAAAAAAGGGGTTTCTCATACGGAGTTTATTAAATCGAAAGCCAATGGGGAATTTTATTTTTTAGAAACTTCTGCAAGAGTTGGAGGAGCAAATATTGCTGACATGATTGAAAAAACAACTGGTGTTAACTTATGGAAAGAGTGGGCTTTAATTGAAAATCTTAATGATGGTGAAGAATATATAATTCCAAAACCTAAAAATAATTATGGAGCTATACTTATTTCTTTGGCAAAACAAGAGTGGCCAGATACAAGCAATTATAATGACGTTGAAATTGCTTGGAAGATGAATAAAAAATACCATGCAGGATTAGTAATTGTTGCTGATGAATACGACCGAATCTCAGCGTTAATTGAAAATTATACAGAACGTTTTTATGAAGACTTTTTTATATCGCAGCCATTAAGAGATAAAGCAACAAATTAGTTGGTATTTATTTATCCATTTCGTAGATATATATGATAATTTGCATATTTAAAAATAATGGCTTTATAAAAATGTGGTTTAGACTAGTGAATTTCTTGAAGTTTATTCTCTAAGATATCGAGAATAATATTAATATTGCTATCAGTTGGTTTTAGAGATTTCGCTTTCCTAAAAAAATGTAATGATCGGTTGCTATCACAGTAAAGCCAGAGTATTCCTAAAGTTTTTAAGGTCGTAAAACTTTCATTTCCTCGTTCAAGTAGTTGTTCTAAATGGAGGACTAATTCCGGACAAGGACAATCATCTTTAGTTGGGTGAGTATTAATTATGCAATCAATATTATCGGAAATCAAATCAGTAAAAATTTCGGCAGCTTTTTCATATTTGCCAATTTGCGTGAGACATACGATTATTTTCTTTCGAGTATTAATATTTTTAGGATCATCAATGAGCACTTTTTCGAAAACCTCAACTGCTCCAAGATAATTTCTTGTCATAAAATATTGATTACCTAACATCTCGTACATTTTTAGTCTCTTTTAAACATTGAGCCTCAATAAATGAGGCTCAACATTAATATTTTAGAACTATTTAGTTTAATACTAACTCATAACTTTTTACATCATTAGCAGCAACAAATTTTGTTCCTGGAACATTATCATTATCTATCCCGTTTACTCCATAAAGCAGGGAATATGCATCATAACCTAAGACTGCTAAGTAAGCAGCAACATGAGCGGATGTTTGACCAGTATAGCAATAAACCACTACTTTTTTATCAGTAGGTATTGTTTTTAAGAACGTATCAAAATCTAGATCAGCTTTGGGAGTATATTGCATTGCTCCATTGATGTGTTTCCAATTGTAATGATCTAGTGACCAATAGTTAACTATAAAATAACCAGCTGTGTTATCCATTACATCATTTCTTGCAATTTTTTGTGTAAAACCACCAGCAAATACTGCTTGAACTCTTTCTTTTAGAATATCAGTTGCAACTGTTTTTCCGGTGCTCAACACAGGCATATTACCTAATGCTGGTTTTGGGAAGTTAGTTGTAACTAAATCGCCACCTCTATTTCCTTTTGAAGCCATATTTGTGTTTGAAACCCAACCAGAAGAAGTTTCAGTATTCCAGCTACACATTCCATATTTTAAATCTTTAACATTTGTATAACCCATCATATGCATAAGACCAGTTGCCCATGCAGCTGTTTGACCAGAATAACATGCTAAAACGACTGTTGTTTTACTTTTAAGATTATTAGCTTCATAATATTCTAAAACTTTTGTCGCATCAATATTGATTGCACCTTTAATATGACCTTTTACGAAATCTGCAGCAGATCTGATGTCTAGAACTACTTGTGAAGCATCGCCAGCTAAAATGGCATTATTTACGTCTGTAGCTGCAATCATAGCAGGGTAGTTGTTCATTGGATTACCACCAGCATCTTCTACGTACTTTACTAAAACTTCAGCTTCATTAATGGCAACCGGATCTGTTGCATCATCATCACTACAACCAGTTTGTACAAAGAGTATAGGTATGATTAGTAGTAAGTAAAACAATTTTCTTAATTCGTTCATTTTTTGTTGCTCCTATTTAGTTTATTGAGTTATTGTTTATATTTTTAATTTAGTTTACTCCCCAACGAGCAGGAAGTTTACCATCAACGGCATATTTACTTGTTGAAGATTTTTGCCATGGTTCGGTAAAATCAGATTCAAACAAATAGTATTGTTTATTTACGTAATTTCCTTCTGTATCTTTTATAATGTGACAAGCTTGCGCACATTTGGGATGTCGGCTATCTAGTAATAGAATCAGCAATTGTTCGTTGTGTCCATCTAATGATATTATGAGGTGTTGTATATTTATAAGCTGGTCTAACATCAAAATGATCTAGATTAGCAACACCATATCCATCCCAGCTATCGGGCGCCATTAAAGATTGTCTTAACGTTGCCATTTTATATGGTTTAGTTTCTGGTATCGGATTCATGCCAATTTTGAATTTAAGATGAGATTCTATTCTAGCGCCTCCATGCCCACTTCCAGGTTCAGGTACGTGGCAGCTACCGCAATTATTATAATCCTGAGAGTGACAAGTTTGGCAATTAAATGAATCCATATGAACAGAATGATAAGTATTTGAATTTTTTAATATCACTGTGGCAATCAGCACATTCTGGTAATTGTTGGTTTTTATACCTTTGATCGTAGTAATTTCCATCACCGTGAATTTCGTTTTTACTATGGCAGTTCATACAAGTATAACCCGCGCTTGTTAAATGAACATCTGGAACGGTTCCAAATCCTTCGCCAAAATATGCATGTCCGCCTCTGCTAACATGGCATGTAGTACAATTTTTTCTCATATCGGGTTTCTCAAACTTATGTCCGTTAGCTAAACCGCCGCCGCCTGCTGTTGGTCTTGTGATATGGCATTCTGCACAAGTTGCATGACAAGTTTGGCAATTCCCTTTATATCCATGTTTTAGATCATCAGGTAGAGACGCAAATGCTTCCATTCCAGTTTCATTTTTATATCTCAAAGTGACCATACTTTTTTGTCCCCAACCTTGCTCGTGAGTAGAGTTTTTTGCTCTTGCTACAACATCAGGATGGCATGATGCACATTTTTGATCTGAGAGTAGGGAGGGTGCAGCCAAAAAATCGCCTGAATGAGCATTTTCTTTCATTTGAATATCAGTGTCACCAGTTGCATTTTCAACACCATTATGGCACGCAACACATCCAAGTTTTCCGTGAACACTGTTCTTAAAATCTGCATAACCTTCACCTTTTAATACAACTCTATCGTAAGGTTCAAAATGAGGTGCTTCACCGCCACAACCTGCAGCACCAGTCGAGGGAGGATCAGGTGTATATACTGTTTTTAGTAACTCATAATCAGTGTGGCAACCTTCGCAACTGTTTTTTGCCAAAGAGCCATTTGTACCTTGATCGATTGGTAAATCTTTTTCATCCTCACAAGCAGAAATAAATACAAGCATAAGTAGAGGTATTAAAAAATATGATAGTAGATTCTTCATGAAAATTCCTATGATTAATATTTCGCTATACCATGCAATTAAGATGCCAATTAAATCTTATTAAAAGAGCTTCTTATCATATATTAAAAGGAACAATTTGTTTCATAATAAACTAGAGATAAGCAAAATGAAGGTTAAAACTATTGTAAATAATAAGTTAAAACGAATGGAACGAAACGTTTCGATTGTGGTACAGTTTAATCTTCTTGGTCAAGTATGCCCAATTGTTTCATTTTTCGCCATAAAGTGGTTCTACCAATCTTTAGTTCTTGGGCAGCTTTGGTCTTATTCCAATGGTGTTTTGTAAGGATTTCTAACAACTGATTCTTTTCGAAAGAATCACTGTCTGTCAAATATTTTGAAAAGGTTTGCTTCTTGCTTGTATTATTTTTTATGATAGGAGGTAATTTTGCTGAAGTTATTGTATTTGAATTATTTGTTCTAACAAACGAATATTCAATAACGTTTTCCAATTCTCTAATGTTACCTCTCCAATTAAAGCTTAGTATTAGTTCCATGGCTTCGTCATCAATATCTGTTATTTCTTTCTTGTATAGCTGAGAAAATTTATTTAGAAAATGTTTAATAAGAATTACTATGTCTTCCATTCTTTTGTTTAATGGTGGAACCTCTATTGGAATAACATTTAAACGGTAATATAAATCTTCTCTAAATTTGCCGGATTTTAGAGCTTCATCAATATTAATATTTGTGGCAGCAATTACCCTAACATCAACCCTTCTTGTGATTGATTCACCGACCCGTTCAAAAGTACCTTCTTGCAAAACTCTCAGAAGCTGTAGTTGCATTTGCAAAGGCATTTCTGCAACTTCATCCAAGAAAATTGTTCCACCATCGGCAATTTCAAATCTACCAGGTCTATCTTTTACAGCATCTGTAAATGCCCCTTTTACATGTCCAAATAACTCGCTTGCAAGTAGGTGAGGAGGGAACACCGAACAATTTATTTTAATAAATACTTTGTCCTTTCTGACGCTTGTTTTTTGAACAGCATTTGCTACCATTTCTTTACCTGTGCCAGATTCTCCATGAATAAAAACGGGAGCATCCGACTCTGCAATTTCATCAATAAGTTCAAAGATTTCCCTCATTGGCTTACTTCTGCCAATAATTCCATGGTATTGATTATTTTTTGCTAGGTCATGTTTAACACTGTCAAAATCAGACATTTCTCTAAAAGAGATTACACCACCTGTAGGTTTGCCATCATCACTATAAAGTACTGCAGAATTAAGCTTTATAGAGATGTAATCATCATTTACAGATTTTATTTTTGATTCGAAATCGTAGATGTTTTTTCGTGAATTGAGTACGAGTGCAATTGGACATTCCTGGTAACATAATTTTGATTTAAATACATTCTTACAAAATTGTCCAATAACTTCATTGCGATTGTGACCTGTTATCCGCTCTGCTGCTTTATTAAAAAAATTAATTCTAAAGCTTTTATCAACAGTAAAAACACCTTCACCTAAGCTATCAAGAATATCTTCATTTTTAAGTTTTATTTCTTCCATTGTACACTTTGTTTCATAATTGAAACAATATATTTTAAAAAGGACACTACTAACTTATTTATTCGGTTACAATATTGCAACTAAAGAATTATAATGTGCAAGAATTGTTGAATCCAAATCCTCTTTTGAGTGAACAGTTGAGACAAACAGAGCTTCAAATTGAGCAGGAGCTAAATAAACACCCTGTTCTAACATTTTATGAAAATATTTACCGTACAATTCTGTATTAGATTTAACTGCAGAAGTAAAATTCTTAACTTCCTCTTCAACAAAAAACATACACATCATTGAACCAATTCTGTTCATTGCGTATTTTTTACCAATTTTATTTAAATTTGCAGTAAATCCGTCAGCTAAATATTTAGATTTTTCTTCTAAAATATCATAAATATTAGGATTATTTTTAATGTGGCTAAGGGCAGCAAAACCTGCAGACATTGCTAATGGATTTCCGCTTAAAGTTCCGGCTTGATAAATTGGTCCAACAGGAGCAATTTTATCCATAATTTCTGTTTTACCTCCAAATGCACCAACAGGTAATCCTCCGCCAATAATTTTACCAAATGTTGTAAGGTCTGGTGTAATGCCCAAAACTTCTTGCGCTCCACCTTTTGCAACTCTAAAACCAGTCATCACCTCATCAAATATTAAAACTATTCCTTCTTCATCACAAATTGATCGGACTTCTTTTATGAAAGCATATTCTGCTGCAACAACGCCCATATTTCCAGCAATAGGTTCAATAATAATTGCAGCAATTTCATTTTTGTTGCTGGCAACTAATTCTTTTATCGATTCAATATCATTAAATTGAGCAAGAAGAGTATCAGCGGCATTCCCTTTAGTTACACCAGGACTTGTTGGAACACCTAGTGTTAAAGCTCCGGAACCGGCTTTAATTAAAAAGTGATCTGCATGACCATGATAGCAGCCTTCAAATTTTATAAATTTATCTCTACCTGTAAATCCGCGAGCAGCTCTAACAGCAGACATTGTTGCTTCGGTTCCGCTATTTACCATTCTAACTTTCTCAATCGATGGCACAAGTTCGGTTATAAGTTCAGCCATTTTAATTTCTATTTCTGTTGGAGCACCAAAACTTGTACCTCTTGAAATTGCAGATTGCAATTCATCAATTATAAAATCTGGATTATGCCCAAATAAATGAGGTCCCCAGCTGCCAATGTAATCGATGTATTCATTCCCATCTACATCAGTAAATTTAGATCCTTTGCCTTCTTTAATAAATAGAGGATTTCCACCAACGGAATTAAATGCTCTTACTGGTGAGTTCACTCCACCCGGAATAAACTTTTTAGCTTCATTAAATAATTTTTCACTTTTTGTAGTGTTCATAATAACCTTTATTCACTGTCACACTGAGCGGAGACGAAGTGTGTTATTTAATATTGTCAATAATCCATGGTTCGACTCCGCTCACCATGAATTTATTATATTGATTTTCTAAAAGATTTCTCACCCCTAAAGGCAGAGTTCGAAATGACAAAAAAAAAATACAGCATGTCATCTCGAAGAAGTGAAGCGACTGAGAGATCTTTTATTTTTGTTTATCCAAATACTTTGCAACATCCTTAGCAAAGTAAGTTAAAATCATATCTGCACCGGCACGTTTTATTGCAATTAGGGATTCAATCATAACTCTTTCTTCATCAATCCAATCGAGTTTACCGGCAGCTTTTATCATTGAGTATTCGCCACTTACCTGATAAGCAGCAGTAGGCATTTGGAAAGTTTCTTTCACTTCTTTAATTACATCCAAATAAGCACCTGCTGGTTTAACCATTATAATATCTGCACCTTCTTCTATATCAGATTCGGCTTCTCTTATGGCTTCTTGTGAATTGGCGATATCCATTTGATGTGACCTACGATCACCAAATGCTGGTGCTGAATCGGCCGCATCTCTAAACGGTCCGTAATACCCTGAAGAATATTTTACCGCATAGCTCATAATTGGAATATTTTGAAATCCTTTATAGTCAAGTGCTTTTCTTATTGCTGCAATTCTTCCATCCATCATATCAGATGGAGCAATCATATCAGCACCAGCTTCTGCATGAGAAACGGCTTCTTTTGCAAGTAAAGAAACAGTTTCATCATTTAATACCATTTCACCATCTAATAATCCGCAATGTCCATGAGATGTATATTCACATAAACAAACATCAGTTATAATAAGTAAATCTTTAACTTCTGCTTTAATTGCTCTTACTGCGGTTTGTATTATTCCGGTGGGCGAATAAGCATCTGAACCAACTTCGTCTTTATGCTCTGGAATTCCGAAAAGAATAATTGCTTTTAATCCTAATGTTACTAGTTCTTTACATTCCTTGACAGCATTTTCAATTGATAGTTGGAATACTCCTGGCATTGAATGAATTTCTTTCTTAATATTCTCACCAAAAGCAATAAACATTGGATAAATCAAATCGTTCTTACTCAGAGTGGTTTCTCTAACTAGATCTCTAACTATGGGATTGTATCTTAATCTTCTTAATCGTTTTGTTGGATATGTTGCCATGTTTGCCTCTTAAATTATAATAAAATTAACATGCTTCGACTCTGATCAGCATGACCAATATTTTCAATTAAATTTATTAGAGATTCTCACGTCGTCCCTATAAATCGAGACTCCTCAGAATGACAAGACGTTTTTGTGTCATTCATGTGATTTTTTGTTTAAATACTCTTTAATTTTTTCAAAATTTGTAAATGAACTTTTAATACAATCACCCACGGATATTCCGCCGCGGTAATTTCCACTTAGAAATATTCCTGGATTCTCTTCTTCAAATTTATCAAAATAATTATCGTGCTCAATATGTCCTAAATTGTACTGTGGAATTGCCTTATGCCAAAACTTTTTCTCAATTAAAATTGGCTGTTCAGAAATCCCCATTATTGCATGAAATTCCTTAAGGACTTCAGTTACTCTTTCATTAACTTGTGCCATAGTAAAATCTAAATTTCTAGCACCGCCTACAAAAATAGTAAAAGCTGCTTTATCATCTTTAGATCTATTAACAAAAATGGTAGAACTCCAAATTGCACCCAAGAATTTTTTCTTCTCTGATGATGGAATTAAGAATCCAAATCCATCTAAATTTTGCTTTATTGCTTTTTTATTATAACCCAAATAAAGAACTAAAACAGGCGGATAAATTATATCATTCAAATGATTTGTTAATTCTGGATCCAAAGAGTTAGTTAATTTAGAGATTACATAAGAGGGAAGTGTTGAAAGCAGCACGTCACTAGCAATTTCTCCCATTTGTCCGTTCTTTACAATGCTGATGATTACTTTAGAATCTTTCTTGGTAATGTTCTTAATTTCACATTCGTAAAAAATATTTCCTTTAAAGTTTTTGGCAATCGCTTTTGGAAAAGATTGCATACCCTTCTTAAAAGAGAACATTTTAGCATTTTGCTTGGAATCTTCTTTGCGTTGTTTTCTTTCTCTTGCTCCTTTAATTACTCCTTTTATTAAACCACCATATAATTCTTCTAATCTATATAGTTTAGGGAAAGCTGACTTAACACTTAACTTGCTTGGATCTCCTGCAAAAACTCCAGAAACAAATGGATCGATTGCATTCTCAAGAAATTCTTTTCCCAATCTTCTTTCAACAAATTGAGCAATACTTTGATAATAACCATCCTCACTTTTGCCAATAAATGGCTCTTTCAACAATCTAAGTTTAGCCTTGGTTGAAAATAATTTTGAAGTTATAAACTTTACAGGTGATGTTGGTAAAGGAACAAGTTCATCATTTTTTAATATATATCTAGTATTACCTTCTTGATTAGCATAAATCATTTCTTCAGTTAGTCCAATATCATCAACAAGTTCTTTAATCTTTGGTGTGGTTTCCAAACCACTGTTGGGACCAAAATCTACCAAGAAATCATCGACAAATTTGGTCATCATGGCACCACCTGGCTCAAAACTGTCTTCAAGAATTGTTACATCATATCCTTCTTTTTCAAGCCAGTGGGCTGTTGCAAGGCCAGATATTCCTGCACCGAGAATTGTAATTTTATTTCTATTCATTATATTTCTACGCCAATACTTTTATTGTTTCTTCAAAAAGTGCATCAATAAATAATTTTGAATCGTTTAATCCTTCCATAACAATATAATTTTCAATATTAAATTCATCCGCTACATGGCGATATTCAATATCCAACTCAAATGAAGTTTCCACGTGATCTGACACAAAACTAATTGGAATAATGAGTAAATGTTTTTTCCCAGCTTTTGATAAATCTTCAATCATGGTATCTGTTGCTGGTGTTAACCATTTAACTGGTCCAACTTTACTTTGATAGCATAAATGATGAGGATGAGAATAATTTCTTTCCTCCATAACTTTATCAACTGTTTCTTTAATATGATGTGAATATGGATCACCATTTTTTACCATACTTACGGGAGTTCCATGTGCACTAAAGACTAATTGTATATCATCTCTAACCTCTTCAGGAAATCTTAGTATTGTTTTATCAATTCGCTCATTTATTGCTGAAATGTATGAAGGATTTGTTCTATAGTTATCTACACGAAATACTTTTTCATTTGTTGGAGTAAAACATCTATCCCACTCATTAAATGATGAACCCGTGGTTGAGATTGAATTATGAGGATAAAGTGGAAGTAATACTATTCTATCAAAATTTTGTGATTTAATCTTTTTAGCCACATCCTTTGTAATTGGATTCCAATACCTCATTGCAGTAAATACAGAAATATTTGCATCAGCAGATTGCAGTTTCTCTTCTAGCATTTTTCTTTGGATTTCTGTCCATTCATTAATTGGAGATTTACCCCCAATTAGTTCATACTCTTTTGAAACTTTTGGGGCTCTTCTGCTTGAAATAATTTTTGCAAATAATTTTTGTCCGAATGGAAGTTTGAATATGTCACGATCAGAAAATAGATTGTATAAAAAGGGTTCTATTGCTTCTAAAGAATCAGGACCGCCTAAATTTAATATTACTACTGCTGTTTTCATTTATTTTAACTTTCTTAAATAATTGTTTAAAGATTTCTCTCTATCCAAAACATCGGAATCCAAATGACAAATGTCTGTCATCTCGAAGAAACAAAGTGACTGAGAGATCTTTTAGACTGTTCTTGAATATTTTCCGCTATCTTCTTTTCGTTCTAGAAATCCATCAAATTTCATAGCAACGTTTCGGATAAGCAATCTGCCCATCTCGTTTACTGTTATTTTTCTATTTTTAATTTCAACGAGTCCATCGGCAATTAATTCATCAAAATCATTTAATCCATAACTGAAATATTCTTCAAAGTTTATATTAAATTTATCCTCTATTGTTTTGAAGTCTAATTCAAAATCGCACATAATTTTCATTATCACTTCTTTTCTTATAATGTCATCCTGATTCATTTCGTAACCCTTCATAACTGGAATTATTCCTTCATCAAGTGCTGAGGCATATTCTTTTTCAGTTTTGAAGTTCTGTGCGTATACATTGCCAAACTGACTAATACTTGTAATTCCCATTGCATAAAGATCAGTCCCGGCATTAGTACTGTAGCCTTGAAAATTTCTGTAGAGTCTTTTTTCATGGAAAGCTTTTGCAAGATCATCCTCTGGTTTAGCAAAATGATCCATACCAATAAATTCATAACCAGCTGTTGTTAATTTTTCAACGGACATTTTAAAAATCTCTAATTTTACTTCCGGTGTCGGTAAATCTTCCTTCTTAATTAATTCCATATGTTTTTTCATCCAGGGCACATGAGCATAATTAAACAGTGCAATTCTATCGGGTGAAATATCAATCATTGCATCCACAGACTTTTCAAATTCAGCTACAGTCTGGAAGGGAAGACCGTACATTAAATCTAAGTTTATGCTCTCAAAGTCTAACTCCCTTACCCAATTAACTACCTTTCTAGTCATTTCTTCCGGTTGAATTCTATTAACAGCTTTCTGCACAGTTTCGTTAAAGTCTTGCACGCCCATGCTAATTCTATTAAATCCACCTTCTCTTAATGCTTTTAGGTGATCAAAGGTCAGTTCCCTCGGATCAATTTCACATCCATTTTCTGGATTTTCAACAAATTCAAAACTTTGATTTATGTAGGAAACCAGCTCTGTAATTTCCTCTGGTAGAAGATGAGTTGGCGTTCCGCCTCCCCAATGAAGTTGTGCAACTTTTCTATCTCGTTTTATATATGATCTAAGTAAATCAATTTCATTCTTTACATAATTTATATATTGCTTTACTCTATCTCTGTTCCTTGTAATTATCATGTTGCAACCGCAAAAATAACAAAGCGTATCGCAGAATGGTAAATGAAAATAGAGTGACAAATCAGCAGGTTTTGTTAGATTATTCGTTCTAATTATTTCACTTAAATAATTATCAGCGGTAAAACCTTCATGAAATTGAGGTGCTGTTGGATAACTTGTATATCTGGGCCCTGGTTTATCATATTTACGAACTAAATCTAAATCTATATTAAACATAAGTACCTTTGTAAAGTTAGAATTCGGAAATTAGAATTTAGAATCAAAATTCAAATTAGGAATTCAGTTTTTGTTCATTGTTTTTAATGAAGAAACAAAAATTGCTGTCAATTCATTTGCTTCTTTTAAAATTAGCATTTAATTTTTGATTGTCAATCCACTCTTTCACTGAAATAATCTCTAACCAAAAGCAGCATTCATCAGCTTCCTCTAAAACAACATTCATTTTCGAAATAAATTTTTTATCGCTTCTTGAGCAGCATACTGCTCGATAATTTGCTCCTACTGATGTTCCACTTCTAACCAATTGACTCCCAATACTTCTTCCTGAAATTGTTTTTGGAAGTTTATCAATTAAATCAATTATTGCTAAACTAAATTTTTTTGTTCTCTCTTTTAAATCATTCATAATATTCTAAATTCTACCTTCTAAATTCAGAATTTTAATTGTGAAATTGAGCGCTGTTCTCTTTTACAAAATTCACTAAAGTCTTTAAATTTTCTGGCTGAACATCTGGTAAAATACCATGACCCAAATTAAAAATATGTCCACTTCCATTTCCGTAAGACTTCATTGTTTTTAAAGCTCTATCTTTTATTATTTCCTCAGAACCATATAGAGTTGTTGGATCCAAATTACCTTGAAGAGCAACTTTATCGCCAACCAAAGATCTTACCTTACCTAAATCCATTGTCCAATCTAAGCCAAGAACATCAGCTCCACAATTTGCTACTTTTTCTAAATTTGAATGAACACCCTTTGGAAAGAAAATTACTGGTTCTTTATCTCTCTTTATGTTGCTAATTATTTTTTCAACGTATTGAAGTGAAAATTCTTGAAAATCGGCTTGAGAAAGAATACCGCCCCATGTATCAAATATTTGAACTGCATTTGCGCCAGCTTCTATTTTAGCTGAGAGATAAACAGAAATGGCAGAAGATAATTTTTCTAAAATTGAATGAGCTAATTTTGGATTATTAAAAATCAGTTTTTTAACATTGGAAAATGTTTTTGATCCTCCACCCTCAACCATGTATGTTAATAATGTCCAAGGAGAACCACTAAATCCAATTAGAGGTACTCTTCCATTTAATTCACGCTTGGTTAACGAAACAGCATCTAATACATATTTAAGATCAGAAGTGGGATCAATATTTTTTAATGCATTCAAATCATCTTCTGTTCTAATAGGTGATGGAAATACTGGTCCTCTTCCTTCATGCATTTCAAGATGCATACCCATAGCTTCAGGAATCACTAAGATATCAGAGAAGATTATTGCTGCATCTACTCCAATCAAATCAATTGGTTGTAAAGTAACTTCCGCTGCCAATTCCGGAGTTTTACACATTGTTAGAAAGTCAGCTTTTTCTCTAACGGCTCTATACTCTGGCAAGTATCTACCTGCTTGTCGCATCACCCAAATTGGTGTTCTTTCTATTTTTTCTTTTTTACATGCACGTAAAAAGAGATCGTTTTTTAACATTGTCAAAATGTATTCCTTTATATCAATTTATAATTTTTTCTTTACTGTAAAATTTTATTATTTCTTTGATCAAATAATTCATAGAAAAATTATTTGGGACTATTTTCGGAGTTACACCAATATCCAGAACCGCTTTTTCTGTCACGGGTCCAATTACTGCAATATTTTTCCCATCAAAATATGTTTTGGGTTCATCTATTCTCATTATTTCTACAAATCCTTTGAAAGTAGAAGGACTTGTAAAAATGTATAAATCAACATCAATCTTTTTTAACGACTCAATTTCATCAACAAGGTTATCTCTATCATTCACATTATTTGCGTATGTCGCTACAGAACTAACTTTTGCTCCAGATTCCTCAAGTGCTATAAATTGATTTGGCTTTGATAAAGTTGAACAGGGTATGAAAATTTTTCTACCGACAAGCTCAATTTGTCCCAATTCCTTAATCAAAGATTCTGAACTAGAATTCATTGGTTGAAAATCAACTCTAAATCCATATTTTAAGCAAATCTCCGTTGTTCTTTCACCAATGGAAATAACAAAAAACGCGTTCGGGTCAAATCTGGTATCTAATTCTTCAACTTTTTCTAATAATGATTTTACGGCATTTTCAGATGTGAAAATAATTGTATTAAATTCATTTATCTTTTTGATAGTATGATCTAGTTCACGGTTATTTACAACGGTCGCAATTTTAATTGTTGGAAAACTTATTACATTTGCCCCCAGTTGTGTCAAATCTTTAACCGTCTGAACAGATTGATTCTTAGTTCTGGTTAAAACAATATTTTTACCTTTTAAGACTTGTTCCAATTATCTGCTCTCGTAAATTTCATTTAATATTTTTTTTGCTCCAGCTTTAATTAAGTCAGCGGCCAATTTAATTCCAAGAGCTTCTGGATTTTTTTTACTGCCACGCAATGTTTTTCTAAGTGTAATGTCTCCATCAATCGAAGCAACCAATCCCGTTAAGTAAAGTCCATTTGCTTTAAGCTCTGCAAAGGCACCAATTGGTATTTGACATCCACCCTCTAATTTTTTTAGCAAGGCTCGTTCGGCAGTTACAGCTGCAAAAGTATTTTCATCGTTAATTGATTTTATTACCTCTTCGGCAAATTTATTCGTACTCTTAATTTCAATTCCCAATGCACCTTGTCCAACGGCAGGAAGCATAATTTCTTTATCGATAATTGAAGATATATGTTTGTTTAGTTTTAACCTCTCAACTCCTGCTCTTGCCAAAATAATTGCATCCCAATCAGATGCTAAAAATTTCTCTATTCTTGTAGGCACATTGCCTCTCAATTCAACAATATTCAAATCTGGTCTTATGTGTTTTAATTGAGCACGTCTTCTCAAAGAACCGGTTGCAACGGTTGCCCCAACTTTTAAGTCATCAATAGTTGTTCCTTTTCTTCTTGCAATTAAAACGTCCTCAACCGGATGTCTTTTTGTTACACATGCTAGTTTTAGCTCTTTAGGGATTTCGGTTTGTAAATCCTTCAAACTGTGGACCGCAATATCAATCTCATCATTTAGTAATTTCACTTCAAGTTCTTTAGTGAATAAACCTTTATCACCAATTTTGGAAAGGGCAACATCAAGAATTTTATCTCCCTTTGTTTTTATCAGCTTGATTTCAACTGATAGTCCATTATTGTTTTTCTCCAATTCATGTTTTACAAAATGGGCTTGCCATAAAGCAAGATCACTTCCTCTTGAACCAATTACTAATTTATTTTTTTTCAAAATATACCTTAATCGTTTTTATTACCATTGGTTGGAAAATTGTCTAAATCAAATAAGTGTTTTAGAATGCTGGTGTATTGATTTGCAATTTCTGTATTATCGCCTCTTTCTGCTAATTCTCTAAGTTTTACAGTTGGGTTATGTAGAATTCTTCCAATTAGACGCTTACCCATGTCTTCCATCTTTATAAAATCTTCATCAGAAATTTTATTTCTAATTTTATTTAGTTCGTCAAGTTCAATGGATTCGAAAAAAGATCTTAATGATTTTATTGTTGGAACCACTCCAAGAGTATTATACCAGCTATAAAAATTATTGACTTCTTCTTCAATTATATTTTCAACAAGAGGAATTTCTTGTTTTCTTTGTTTTAAATTTTGATCAACAATAATATTCAGCGAATCAATATCATTATAAAAAACGTTATCAATATTTTTAACAGAAGGATCAATATCGCGCGGAATTGCGATATCCATAATAAATATAGGAGTTCCTTTTCTTTTTGATATTGCTTTTTTTATATCATCATAAGTGACAATAAAATCTTTTGCACTTGTAGCGCTGATTATTATATCGAATTTGTATAATTGATCTTTAAATTCATCAAAATTTATTGCATTGCCAGAAATTTTTTTTGCAAGTTGTGAAGCCTTTTCGGAAGTTCGGTTTGTAATTGTAATTTTACCAATATTTCGGCTATTTAAATGAATAGCGGCCAGCTCACTCGTTTCGCCGGCTCCAATTATTAAAGCTTCTTTTTTACTTAAATTTGAAAATATTTTTTCAATTACTTGAATAGCTGCATAACTAACTGTTACAGCACCCTGAGCAATTTGAGTTTCGTTAATTGATCTTTTACCAACTCTAGCAGCAAAATCAAAGATTTTTCTTGTGGTAGTATCTGAAAAATCTGCATCTACTGAAGCACGAAAAGCCTCTTTGCATTGACTTAAGATTTGGCTATCCCCAATAATTAACGAATCTATTCCGGATGCAACTCCCGCTAAATGTTTAAGTGCTTGTTCTTTTTCATATGTCTCAATTATGTCTTTTGTTAAGCCATCAAATTTTTTAAACTTTATCAAAGACTCAAATAATGAATTACATTTAATTTTATTATTTAGCGGTATGCCAAAAATCTCAGTTCTGTTGCATGTTGAAAGAACGAAGCCTTCACGCAAAACATCGGATTTGAGCTTTGATATAAGCTCGAATTGATCTTCCTTGCTAAGATAAACTGCCTCCCTAATTTCAATAGGTGACGTTCTATGATTTATGGATATTCCAATTAGATTCATAAAAACTTAAAAATGTTTTAAATCTTAATAAAATGAATGAAAACTTTCGGCAATAAAGTTGGAGACTAATAACGATAATAGAGCAATAATGAATCCAACAATAGAAAAAATGATAACCTTTTTGCCGTAAATTTTAGCAAATAATTTAGCAAGAATTCCTATTCCAAAAACAAGCCAAACTATACTTACTGAAATTAATTTAGGGTCTGCATAACTGATGTCTGGAAATGCGATGGGGAGCCAAATAAAGCCGATTAACATGGAAATTGTTAAGAGGATAAAACCTATAAGAACTGAATAAAAATTTAATTTCTCAAGAATTTCTAAACTAGGTAGGCGTTTAAAAATCAGCCCGTATTTATTAATTTTTATATCCTTATATAGCAGAAAAAACAATCCCCCATGTACTGCTGCAATTGTGAACCCCGAATAACCCAAAAGAGCACTCATTACATGAATGCCTAGTAATCTATTTCTCAAAACCTCTTTAACTTCAACTAAATCTTGTATAAAAATTGAAGAGATTAATTGAAAAATAAGTGAAAATAAAATGATGAATACACCCGTTCCTCTAATGTCAGTCAATAACTCCAAGATAAAATATGCAAAACCCAAAGAGAAAGCTAAAACGGTAAAAATTTCAAATTTGTTCGTTATTGGCGGATGATTGAACTCGAGTGTTCTAAATATTAAATAGATTATGTGGAGAAACAAAGTAACAAAAAGAAAAATTCTTTTTGCATCATGAAGCTTACTATCATCTTTCAGAAAATCGTAAAGGTAAATAGTTAGTGTACACAAATAAAAAAAGGGCAAAAGAATATTTATTAAATGAATCGTATCAATCATTACTGAGTAATTTCTATGTTAATTATTGATCAATAATCTATGAGTGAAAATTAGTTAATTCTAATGATTTTTGTTTATAAAATAATCTAAAAAGTGCAAAAAAAAGGTATCCAAATGGATACCCTTATAGCAAATCTACAATTTTTAACTTTAATTCAAAGTTTTTTGCCCATCGATGTGTGTGAATTTGTTTAAAGTTCCATCTTCATTAAAAGCTTTAGCGTGGCAATTTTTACAAGCAGCTTTGTCAAAATTTCCAAAATGACCAACAGGTGTTGGAGAAGTTATTACTCCTTCACTGTTTATTCTTCCATGACATGTTCCGCATGCAGCCTGAGTGCCATCAACAATATTCCAAACAGGGTTATAATTGTTGCCTTTAATTGCTCCAAACTCGAAATTACCATGGCAGTATGTATTAGAACAACTTAAATTAGAATTATAAGTTGGAGCTGTTAATCCGCTAGAGGCAATACTTCCAAAATTCATTTCTGCTGGTAAACCGTTGATGTGAGATTTTACAAAATCTCCAGCTCCCGTATTTCCTGGATGGCATTCGAAGCAAGAAATATCTAAACTGATTGAGTTCTCATATACATGTGCAGTATGAGCTCCAACTCCTTTAGCAGAAGTTGCGTAATTATTATTGATATCATTAGGAGGAGCAATTTTTGTTTCATCAGCAAAAACTCCATGACAAGTATTACATGCTTCTGGACCAGAACTACTGGTGTGGCAGTCCAAACAACTTACGCTTGCTGTTCCTCCTGTATAGTCTGATGCATGGCATTTTTGACAATTTTCAAGATCCCAATTATCTGCTTGAATCTTAAAACTATGAAAATCGCTGGAACCGAGTTTTGCAAAACCATCAGGATGAACTCCTTCCAGAGCAGGTGTAATAACTATATCTTCTTTTACTTCGCTACAATTTATTAGAACAAAAGAAGTAGCAATTATAAATAATAAGTATAAATTTTTAATTTTCATTTTCTTACCAATAGTTTGATTAGTTTATTCTTAATTTGCTCCATGACAATAACCGCAAAATCCAACGCCTGCAATATTTGAAGTGGAATGACAATCATAACAAATTGATGCACCATTTGAGTGCCAGTCACCATTAGAACTCTTCATAAATCCATCAGCATGTGTTTTGGGATTTGTTCCTTTAACACCATCAGGATCAGAATGGCATAATATACAATTTGCATCAGCTCCCTGAACATCATGACAGGAAGCACAGCTTTCAATATCTCTCTTAGCTAGAATTGCATGTTCGGAACCAGGTGTTAATCCGGTTACAAAATTTGGAAAAGTATGAGAAAGTGGAACTATTCCGCCCATTGCAAAATCACCATTTTCTGAACTATGGCATTCAGCACAGAAAGTCTCAGTCTGATGGCAGCTCTGACAGCTATTTGTTTTTCCTTTTGCATCAATTCCGTGTGAAAAGCGGAAATTAAGATCATGCACTCTAGTAATTACTTGCTGTTTTGTCCCCTCAACATAATTGTGCGGGGAGTAAGGTGTATAAAAATCATTACTTAAATTTGCTTCATCAATTCCTATTGTCGCAACATGGCAATCGGCACAGAAGGTTTCTTCATTGTGGCACATCTGGCAATTATCATTATTAAATTTATGATTTTTAAAGAACCCAACTTCATTATGACTTTCTGGAGTTAAATTAACTGTTGAGATATGACATTGTTCGCAATTATTTGTTGCAACAGACTTATCATTATGACAGGTATAGCATTTTTCCATTGAGGGAAAGGAATTTGCACTTTCAAAACTATAATCAACATCCTTAATACCAGCATGACAATAAGTACATTGCAGTTTTTGGTCTGCAATATGTAATTCATGATTAAACAGTATTTGAGAAGTTCTTGGAACTAAAACTTCAAAAACATCCTCATAATGGCATTTTGAGCAATTATCACTATCTTCAACGTCATGGCAAGCTGCACATTCTGCTTTTGCAGGAAGTAAACTCATCCCCAAACTTTTGCTTTCAGTAACCTTTACATGGCAGTCTGCACATTCTGCTGCACCATCGTGTAAACTATGAGAAAATTTGATTATTGATTTGTTTCCATTCTTTAATGAATCATCTGATCCAAAATTAGTGAAACCAAGGTAGAGGATTGAGATCAACCCGATTGCGGCATAAGCGTATTTTAATTTCATAGTATGTCTAAATTTGAATTGAACCAATAGTTAATTTTAAAAAACAATCTAAGATCATTTTTGTAAATCTTGTTATCTGAAAACTGTCCTTGTAAATCGAAAGATAAAGTTTTAATTGGTCTAACATTTACTCCAGCAAGAGCAGATATTATATCATTAGCTTCATTTTCTTCAGAGAGTTTGTAATTTGTATATGCCAAGCCAACTGAAGGAGTAATAAAACCTTCCATAAAAGTTCTAGATGTGTAAACGGAAGCAGATAAAAGTTCGCCGGCATAACCGAATGTTTTTCTTAAGTTAAAACTTCCATAATTAGAGTTTAGTCCCAAAGATAATCTCTGTGAATTATCATCTTCATAAACTACATTTCCAAATTTTCCATAAACGGTAAAATCATTATCAATTTTATAATCAATTCCACCCTCAATTTCGTGAGTATTTGCAAAGTTAAAAACAGCAAAAATTGAATTATATCGAATTTGCGGTGCTCTGTAATTATAATAAACATTAAAGCCAATATTTTTCACTTCATCGTATCGCCCGCTAAACTCAACCTTTGATACTTCCTCAAAGTTAAAATCATAATTTACATTTGTGTTAATGTCCATAAATCCAAAGTAAGATACATTAGCAGAACCATATCGGAATTGGTTTGATTTATTTTCAATCAAAACTGTTATGGGATTAAGATTTACATCCAGCCTCTGGGATTCATAAGACATTGGTTTATAGTTTTTATCCACATACCCTAAGGAGATTTTTGTGTTCGCTAAGCCATTATAAGCAACTTCACCACCAAAAATATTGTTGCTTTTAATATCATCTGTAAACTTAAGCTCTTGGTAAGCTGGAACGTTTCCGCCAAAATAACCTTTTACAGAAAAGTCATCCAATTTTAAGTTTAGGTTTGCTCCATCAAATAATCCACTAGCAACTCTATTAAAAATTGGTTGTCTACCTAATTTAATTGTTGCTACATCAAATAAGTTGCGAGCCTCAAAGTACAGATTATAAAATCTTAGTCGGGGATCACTTATTAATTGATTGCTGAAATTTGTCTCAAAATTTAATCTTGTCTTTAATGAGTAATTTCCTTCGTTGATATTTAAGACTAAAGATTCATAACCTCTCAGAAACATTTCAGAATCATTTAAGGATTGTGCTCTTTCAAAAGCATATACTGAAGAAGTTATCCGCCCATTTACATTTTGTGCAAACAAACCTTCCGCAGAAATAATGAATGAAAAAGCTAGAAAGAAAAAGTGTTTTAATTTCATTTATTTCTCTTATTCCGTTACTGGTATGTAATGTTCTATTTTAGACCACATTTTTTCAAAGTCAAATCCCGAAAAAGTTGGGCTATCTGGATTGTGACATGATGAACAAAAATTTTCTGTATTTTCAAAAACGTTAATTAGCCCATTTTCTAATGCTAGTTCTCTATTCTTCATTATTTTCAAAGACTTATAGCCAGATCCTTTTCCATGACAAGTCTCACATTGTACACCATCCTCAATCTTAAAATCCTTTTCAAGCCTAGATTGATCAACTTCGAACCCACTTGCATGACAGTATAAACATTTATCTACTTCATGAGGAAGCTTTTCAAAGCCCATATCCTTAGCAATTTTAATAGCATCCTCACTGAGTAAAACATTGTAAGCTTCAGAGTGAATACTCTCTTTCCAGATAGAAAGTTGCTTTCCTTGTTTTTCTGATTTATGACATTTCCCACAAGCTTCGGCTCCAATATAATTGAACTTTGGCGGATCATCAGCCAACAAAACTATATTAGAGAAGAAAATTATCAAAAACGATAAAAACAAATAATCATTTGTATTGAATTTCATAAATCCCCCTTTTCTAAAAGTGGAAAAATCTTGTAAACAAGCTATTTTAATCATATAAAGAAAAGAACAGAAGAATACTGCCAAACATCTTACTATAAAAATATCAATTAAGATGCCAAGGTCGTTAAAAACAAATCAACGCCTAGCCAAAAGATAAGAAAAAAGATTTTAATTATCCTTAAAAAAAATATTGATTTGATGGGGAAATGGAGGATAAAAATTATTTAAGCTTTTACCGAAGCAGAGAACTTTGAATACAACAACTTGCTCTCTTTCAGTATCGGTGACGTATAAATTTCCATTGTCATCTACAAAACAATTGATCGGTTTTTTTAATTGCCCCATTCCTTTTGGAATAAAATTCTCAAAGGTGGAATTTTTAAGATCTACAATTATTAATCCGCCGAGCATTGTGTCACAGATGTAGATTTTACCCTTATGAATTGCTATACCATACGGTTTATTCAATGAACGCACATCTTCTGCACCAATTACAGATGCCATAAAACTTGACTGTTCTCCAGTAATATCTTTAGAATTGCTGAACGATGTTAAATATTGTATCCTCGGTTTTTCTGGTGGAGCAGGATAAATTATTAGTTCACTGACTTTAGTTGCTTCTTTGCTCGGTGAACAGGAAATAAACAATAATCCAACAAACAATATTTTTAATATCTGAATAGTTTGGTTCATTCTAACCAATTCCATCTTTGAAAAGTACTATTAATTACTAAACTACCAATTAAAAAAGAAGGCGATGATTGTCGCCTTCTTTTGAAAAAATATGTAGTATTTCCTATTTGTTATGGCATGTTAAACAAAGTGCACTTGCTGTATTACCCTTAACTAAAAGATTAGGGCGGATCACTTTTCTGTGTACATCATGACATGATGAACACTGCATTTTCCCTAAATTAACTGGGCCAGACAAGAGGTCGTTATGTATTGTACCACCTAAACCTGAATTTACTGTACTTGGGTCGTGTAATTCCCCATCGGCAGTAGCCAAAGCTGAATTATAGATAAAAGAAATTGGGTGTTCATGGCTTAAGTCACGCCCCACACTAAAACCACCATCAATGAAAGTTCCCCCTGTAGTTCCACCGTAACTATCTATTGCAACAGTTCCATCATGACAGCTTAAACACAATTTTGATGTTCCATCAGGTTGACCTACTGTGGCATCCATTTCATAACCTGAGTATAGAGTGTAACCTGTTCCTTCAGCTAAGGTATGGTTCCATAGTGGAGCATCAGGTTCAACTTTGGCATCATGGGGAGTATGGCATGGTAAGCAAATTTGATGATTGCTCCAATTATTCAAATTGGAGGCTTCATTCAAATTAAATCCGCAGCCATCATCATTAATAACACCAACTATTAAAGTTTTATTGAAATTAATCTCAACAATTATCTTTGTTGCCTTTGCGTGTTTTGTCACATTACTAAAAGCTTCTTGGCAAATTCTATAGATTCCAAGTTGAGCATCCATATTTAAATTTTGAGCCTTTCCAAATATGTTGAACTCAGCTTTAAAATTTCCAATATTACTGCAATGATTAAGTCTGGACTGTATTGCACTTACCAATCCATAGTTTTCTAATTCTGCAGGATGTAGTGCAAAAACAATTTTTTTAATATCTCCATTTGTAGTTTGAATTAAATCAATTATTTCATCAAATTTTTCTGGAAACTGAATGCATTCTTTCTTTAACATCTCCAAATAAAGCTTTGTTATCATTAGTTTCTGACCAACATCATCATGTAACTCAATAGCTAGCCTCGATCTTTCACTTTCAATAAAATTAAATAAAGTTTTCATTGTGATTTTTTTTACTTCCAATTCTTTGTCGGACTCGTGCCTCGTTAGACCAACTCTTTTTTTTAGTTTTCCTTCTCGATCTAAAATAACAATTGAATGATTTCCGGTTTCTGAAACCCAAATATCCTTTGTCGATTGTAAATATCCAATACCGGTGGGTTGATTTAATTCAATTGAAGTGCTAAATAATTTTATTGATCTCTTTACCAAATCATATATATAAATATTATTATTTCTTGAATCTGTGAACAGATATTTGTTTTCCTCAAATTTACAAATTGAAACTAGAGATGGAAAATCAAAGTCTGATTCAATTAGTCGGATTTTTTTTTCAAATAAATTAAAAGAGACAAGGTTACGCAACCCTTGGTCCAAAATTATTAAATCGGAACTATCATTAGCGGCTATTGAAATAGGTTTTTGAAGTTGTATCTCATCGTCACCAAATATTAGGTCTACGATATCATCAAGTAAATTATTCTTTTTTATATCATTATTGGAAGACAGCGATTTAATAAATTTTACATTCAGGCTATTGTTAGCATTATAATTATAATTGTCTTGTGCAGTAATTTCTTGCAAGGAGAAGAAAGTGAAAGTAAACAGGAATAATATTTTTATAATGGATGCCGTCATTATTAAATAAGTATTATCATTAAATATAGATAATACGACTAACATATCATAATAAGATAGAATTTAAGGGCACTACCAATTCAATTTTGATTCCACATTTAACCACCAATAAAAAAAGGCACCTAAACTGGGTGCCTTTAAAGGAAACTATTTGTCCATACTTTTATTACTATTTAGGAGCATTATGTACAACTTTTGGATATTTATCCTTAAAAACGAATTCTTTGTATGTAGGACTCTCAGAATTATGGCAAGTTACACATTGTGCTTCAATAGCTGCATCATCTGCATAGGCTATCATTCCACCAGCAACGGAAGCAGCATGATCTTCCATCACTTTCTTAGATTTGTAATTTGATCCAGCACCATGGCAAGTTTCGCATTGAACGCCATCTTCAATTTTAAACTTATCACTTAGTAAAGAAGCATCAATACCGTGACCAGTTGCATGACATTTAAGACAAGCTGCAGTTTCAACAGCTTTTGTTTTAAATCCTTTTTCAGCAGCAATTTTATCAGCAGCTTCTGATTGAAGAGTTTTGTATGCATTGGCATGAGCGCTTTCTTGCCAAATCTTAAGTTGATCACCCTTCTCAGCTTTTTTATGGCACATTCCGCATGTTTTAACACCAACAAATTGGTTTTGTGCATTTACAGTAAAAGAAAGTGCGACAAGTAAAATTATTACGTATGAAAAGTATCGCAATGTTGCCTCCTATTAGTTTGTTAAAATGATATGAATATCTTTTTATAAAAAATAGTCATTATTGTTTTTTTTAGCAAATATTATTTAAAGTATTATAAATTTTGTTTTCTAATTAGTTCCAACTATTTAAGGGTTTAATCCTGTATGGCACTCAATACAAAAAACCTCCTTCCAATCATCACCAATATCTTCAGGATGCTTAAACTCAAGGGACTCACCATAGCTTGCTGCCTGCATTTCACTAGTGGGTCCTTGGGCAGTAATTTCATGGCATAAGTTACAGTCCTTAGAAATTGAATCACCACTTTTGCTAATATGTGTGCCGGAATGGCAACGAAAACAACCATTAAATTCTAAGTGCCCAATATTGTTAGGGTATGCATCCCACCTAACTGCCATTTCAGGAAATATATTTTTCTTGTATTCATCTTGTAAACCTTTAATTGCCTTATTTACAAGAGATAAATTTTCTTCAAAAATTTCTGGGTAATTGCTTTCGTAAAATTCTTTTATGGTAAAATCAATATAAATCATTGCCGAGTCCATAGTTGGCATTTTTTCATCGCATATTTCCATACTCAGTCTTTTAATTTCTGGAAGTTCTTTGGGAATAGCTCCTGAACCCATTGCAGAATTTACAAAAAGTGCCGGAGGATTATATGTGTGTGAAGGTCTGTTATGGCAATCAATACAATCCATCTTTCTAATTCTTAAAGTATCTAGCATACTATTGGAAAATTTTAAATCTTCATTAATAAATACCTTTTCAACACCAGTTTTGTTGTTTGTATATCTAACCCAGGGAATATCCTGTTCTTTATCATCAAGTGAAACAAAATCAATGTGGACATCTGGGTTTATATGCCAATGAATTCCTTCCTCCAAACCTTTTCCACTATGTGAAGCGCCGACTTTCATAAGTAATGAAATATCCCATTCAGTATTAGTTTCATCAGCTAAAAAATGTTTTTCTAAACGTAGTTTTCTTGAATAGAATTTTTGAGGCCAATGACATTGTTCACACGTTTCACGTGCTGGTCGCAAATTGCTAATTGGAGTTGAAATTGGTTTTGGATAAACATCTGCCAGTACCGCATAAACTTGGTAGAGACCTGACATTTTAGATTTTACATACCAATCTGCACCTTCACCAACGTGGCAAGCCACACATTTAACTTTTGCATGTGGTGAATTTTGGTAGGCAACATATTCAGGTTGCATAACAGAATGACAGACTGTGCCACAAAATTCATTTGATTCTGTATAATGAAATGCTTCGTAGCTTCCCAATGCAGAAATAAAAAGGAAAATGATTGTGCCGGTGATAAATATTAAAAATGCATTTCTATGTGCTAATTCATTTAAATCTATAAATGGAAGTCTTTTTATAGGTTCTCGTTTCTTTTTATAATTGATTAACATTCCAATTGGAATTAGCATTAGACCAAGCACAAGGAAACTTGGCAATATTATATAGATTACAAGTCCTAAATAAGACCCACCTCTACCCAGAAAAAAGGAAATTGAAAACAGGAAGACTATCATAAACAAACTGATTACAGCAATTACTACCCCGGTTAGAGAAACCCAATTGTATGCTGATGAAGGCAGTTTTAATTTCATTTATTCTCCTATTTAGTAGAACAGTGAGACCTACAAATTATAAAATAAAAGCGTTATATATACTAGTTCAAATCATGAAAAATATTAATAATTAAAGAACAATGTTAAATCATTATAAACCAAAAAGACCAATAGTTTTTATTAGTCTTTTTGGTTTATAAAAAATTATTTTTTTTGAGTTTTATGCACGTTGATTTAATTTTTCAGTTTCTTCTTCAAACCAAACTCTTAATTCCAAATCTTTATCCAATTCACCTTGAAGAACGTTTTCAAGCTCAAAACCACTTTTCTCAAGAGTATCCTTAAATAATTTTGTATAATTAGTTAATTTTTTCCTTGGATGATTTTTAGAATTAAATTCATACAATTCCAAAATAATTCTTCTAAAGTGTGCTTCATGATGATGTCTGTAATGATCTAATGTCATATTTCCGTCTGTCCAAGTAAAGCTCATTGGATATTCAGAAGGTCTGAAAATAACAAAAAACCAATGCCAGACCAAAATAGCAAGTGAAGCAAGAATAGCTTCCATGAAATGCACAATTTCACTTACTTTTATTAACCAAACCGGTGCCCAATCACCAACCATTGTTGGAAACCAAAGAATTAGACCAGTTACAGCCATTACTATTGTTCCCCAGACAAGAGCCCAATATTCAGCTTTCTCTGCATAATCGTATTGGTTAAACTCGGGATGATTTTTAGAAATTCTTAGATAATACATCAAATTATCTCTTACGTCGGTTAAATCCTTAAAAGTTGGTAATAGTTCTTTTAGAACGTCTCTACCGCGAGCAGTAAATAATAAATAGAATAGGTGATAGAAACTTAGAACAACCATTATTATTGCAGAGGCCCTATGTACCCACTGACGAACAGGCTCTGACATTCCCAAAGATCTAAGACCATCAGCCCAAAAACTATTTGGATATTTTAAGGCAAAGCCTGTGATTGCTAAGATAATGAAAGAAAGTGCAAGTAAAATGTGCTGAATAACTTCATTTCTTGTAAAACGAGGCATACGAATAGCATTTTTTTCTTTTCGTCTCTTTTTCCTTGTTTCGAATAAAAAGATTATTAGGTTGTGAACAAACATTCCGCCAATAACAGCAACAATTAACCAGAAATAAATATTACTTACAATACTTTCAATTGCTCTTGCGTTTTCAGACTCGGATTGATGTGAATAACTCTTGCTAAAAACCTCTGTTGCTTCTTTATGACATCTCTGACAAGTAGCTGTTACATTATTTGCATTTGTTGAAGCCTGAGGATTTTTACTTGGTAAAATGCTATGAACATTATGACAATCAATACATAAAGCAGCATCTTTATCTCCTCTAACGGCTGCTAATCCATGATAACTTTCAAGGTAACTTTCAACCTGATTACCTTTTTTACCGTATTTATTTGCCACTCTTGAATTTTCATGACAACCAATACATGTTTCATTTTGCATTTTTAATCTATTTGCTTCACGACCTTCTTTTCCAAATTCTTCAATGCTATGCTCATTATGACAATCATTACATACTGGAGAATCTTTAATTCCTCTTTGAACTCTCATCCAGTGAACAGAATTTTTATATTCAATAACTTCTTTTTCATGGCAATCAATACAAGTGTTGGGAAGATTAAGTGGTGAAATTTTGGAGCCTTCCTGAACTCTATTTTTAATATTATGAACTCCATGACACGTTGAACAATTTGCAACATCAGATTCACCTGCGGCAACATGTTTACCATGAACTGATTGGGAATACATTCTTCCAGGACGAACAACACTCATTTCAAATTTCTCTTCAAAATCCGGATCATCATGACAAGTTCCACAAGTAGTTGCCAATTTGGTTGGATGAACTAAACTGTTAATATCATGGACTGGTAATATTTTGTGAGACCCATGGCAACTTGAGCAATTAGCAGCTTCTTTTATGCCTTCGGCTAATTTGATTCCATGAATACTTTGAGAATGTTGTTTTACAATTGTAATGTGGCAAGTCTCACAAGCAGCACTTTTAGCAAAGTCAACATCTGAATCATGGTTCTCTAAGTTGGATGCAGCATATGTGTGGCAATCAGCACAAGAAAGATTTTTATGAACAGAATTACTAAGGGGTTCACTTTGATCTTTTATATCTTCGTGGCAATCTCCACAAACATTATTACTTACAAATACTTTTTTATGAAAACCTTCAGCATTTTGACTCTTGGAATGACAATCAGCACAGAAGTATTTTGGTTTATCATTTATAGTAGATATCTTTTTCGTTGTATGGTACCCATGACAACTTAGGCAACTTGGAATTTTTTTGTCACCTTCGGGTTTTAATCTATGATGAATATCTGTTTTAGTTTGCTCAAAAATCTCAGTGTGGCAAGTTCCACAATTAACTTGATATATATTTTCACCAGATTTGTGAGGCATTTCATAGGCATCATAATCAGAGTGGCAAGATATGCAGCTTTCTTTACCATGAGCTGAATTATTTATGCTTTGCTCGTTAACAAAAAGGGAAACGGTTTTTCCGTTTCTTGTACCTGTTAATTCTTTATCTGTATGGCAATCAAGACAGTCTGTATTTGATTGAGAGAAAACGACATTGGATATTAAAAATATGGTAAAAAGTAGAAAAGATTTCATAGGACATTCAAAATAATTGAAAAAGTTAATTAGAATTAATTTATAATAAAGAGATTATTATATCTTATTCTAAAATATTCAGAAATTATTATTTTGTCAATCTTTGATTTTCTATAACAAAAATTAGCAAACAATTAAATGGGCTATTGATATAAAAATATCATAGCATAGATAATCATAATAATTGTTACAATTCCTATTGTTAAAGCAGTAAATCCAAAAATTTTAGATGCCTTAACTAACCATTCTTGGGGTGGGTCTACTAATCTTTCATCCAGTTCAGCAGAGCCGATCAATTTATTATATTGCCTTGGTCTGTCTTCTTTCAATTCCTCCAAAGAAACACTGCCGGTAAAAATTGTAATATCAATGGGGAATTTATCTGGTCTAAAATGAGTATTAAAAAAATGAACTGTAAAAATAAATCCTACTGCCAAAAGAGCTTCATCACTGTGAATAATTGTTGCAACATTTATGAACCAGCCAGGTAACCCAAGAAAAGTAAAAAATTCTGGAAACCAAAGAACAAGACCGCTAAAACCAATTACAGCAACACCCCAAAATACTGCAAAGTAGTCAAACTTTTCCCAGTAAGTCCACCTTCCATATTCCGGACGAGGTCCTCTTCCAAGGAACCATTTCATTGTTGCAATAAATTCTTTAAAATCTCTTTTATTGAACATCATAGAGTTTTCGCCTGTGAAAAGATAAATAGCCGATTTTTCTTTTTTCTTTTGTTTTAGATAGTAAATATGCATGCCGAAGTAGACAAAAGTTAAAATGGCACCTACTCGGTGGATAAAACCAGTTACTTTGTAACCACCTAAAAGAGCAGACAATGTTTGAAAGATTCCAACATCGGCAAATTTAATAATCATTCCGGTTACGGCTAAGGATAAAAAACTTATTACAATTATTATGTGTGTTAATCGTAAAAAAGGTTCAAATCTTTCATAATATTTATCATGTAATTTATCAGATAAATCATCTGTATCTTTCAATTTATTTCTTCCTTTCTGCTAAAAAACAATTTGTGAATAATTAATCTTTTTGAAACCTTTGTTTCCGTTTTTCCTTCAAAGCTCTAGGGAACCATAATAAAGTATGCAATCCAAAAAAAGTAAATGTAGAAACTAACAAAATTGTCATTCCCCAAAATGTATAAAATAGTACTGGGTATTTGTCTGGGTCATGATGAGTAGCATGAGTTAAATAACCTACAAATTTATGGTTAGAATTTGGATGACAACTCTTACATGTTTCCACAACATTTTTTCTGCTGAGAGTTGAATTAATATCAGTTGGAGGTAAAATATTGTGGGAACCATGACAATCGTAACATTTTGCTGCTCCGATTTCGCCCAGTTTAGATACTTTACCATGTAATGTAGAAAAATAAGTTTCGGTTACGTCCAAATGACAATTCCCACACTGTTCCATTATTCCCTGTCTAAAGTCAGAACGCTCAACTCTTTCAATGGAATGTGACTTATGACAATCATAGCAAGTCGGAAGTTTCTTATCGGTTTTAGTGACTTCCCGGCTATGAACACTCGTTCTGAATTTTTCGTAAATACCATAGTGACATTGTGCACAAGTATGCACAATATTCTTTTCATTGATTGATGAGAGGGGATTATCAGCAGGAAGTTCTTTATGGCTTGTGTGACAATCAACGCAAATTGCAGTCACAAGCAAACCACCTTTTATTAATCCTTCCCCATGAATACTATTATTGTAGCTTTCGATTATATTATGCTGTTTTCCTTTATACTGTTTAGCAGCTTGTTTACCTTCACCATGGCATTCCCCACAAAGTGCTGGAATGTTTTTTCTAAAAGTTTTTGATGCTGAATCAGTTTTTAATCGCGTTTCATGAGTTCCATGGCAATCTGAACAATACGGAGCATTAGGATTTTTTTCTGCATTTAATTTGCCGTGGTGACTCAAGGTATAATCATTTACTTGTTCTGCGTGGCAAGAAGCACAATCAACTGGTCCACTTTCTAAACATACCGGGTTTTTTGCAACATTAATATTAGTGTGGCATTTGATACAAGAGTTTTCAGTATGGGCAGAGTTTTTAAATTTTTCATAATCTACAAAAAGGGAAGTGTGTTTAGCACTAACTTTTTTAGAAAGATTTTTATCAATATGGCACGACATACAATAGTTATCCGTGTATTTTTCATCATAAATAACTCTTCTTATCGTGTGCGGCTGATGGCACTCAACACAAGCCGGAATTTTATGCGGCTGTTTTTCCCAAAGTTGACCTTCAATCACCTTTATATGAACGGCTTCAATTTGTGCATGACACTTACTACAAGTGGTGGCAATATTTTCTCTATTTATTGATGATTTTAGATCTTGATGTGGTAAAATGCTATGGGAAGTGTGGCAATCATTACAAACAGCAGTTACAATTAATCCACGCTTAAAAAGTCCATCTCCATGAATAGATTCTGAATAATTTTCTAAAACATGTTTTTGGTCAATATTCCTAAGCTCAGATACATTAGTTCCATCTTTGTGACAACTTCCACAGAGACCTGGAACATTCATCTTGAAGGTATTCGATTTTATATTTTCTTTTCCAAGCATGGAGTGAGAGTTATGGCAAGACACACAATTGGGGGCTAAATATTTACCCTTAATAAGTGCAATTCCATGTAAGCTTTTCTCATATTCATCTACGGTTTCAGAGTGACATTTTGAACAAACTGAATGTAAAAATTTATTTGAGGATTCAGCCTTAATAATTTCATGAGATGAACCGCCATGACACCCCGAACATGTTAATTCTTCATTGCCTTCATTAAACTTATCAAAATGAATGCTATTAGTAAATCCCTTCACTTTCGAAGAATTGTGACAAGAAAGACAAAGTTGGATACTATTTTTTTTAACAACTGAAGCTTGTTGAATTTTATGTTTTGTGTGACAATCAGAACACTCAATTTTTTTAGAATGGATACTCTTATAAAAATTACCTACATCATGGCAGTTTGAGCACTCAACTTTAGAAATATTTTGACCATCTTTGTGCGGAAAGTTTTCACCATCAAAACCAATGTGGCAATCAATACATTCAATATCGGCATGTACGGATTTGGTGAAGGCTTCTTTATCAACAAACAAAGAAATATTTTTATTGTTTCTTTCAAGAGATAAATCTTTGTCAGTATGACAATCCAAACAATCTTCTGAAGTTTGAGCGAAGTTGTAGCAAGCAAAAGCAATAATGAATAAAATAAGTTTCATAATATTAGCCGTTATGAATCAAAACGAATTAAATCTTTATAAAAATAAAAGATTCCTTTATCTTTTTATAAGATATTTAGAAAAATCCATTTTGTCAATATATGCTAACGATTATGAGGCAAAAAATTTATCTGCAATTTTTTCAAAATTGAAGTCATCTAATTCAGCAATTTCACCTCTAAATAATAATTCTTCATCTGTGTTTTTATTTTTAGAAAATCCTTTAACCTCTTCTTTATATTTTGAAATTTCATCTTGGTAAAATGCAACAGCAGCATTTCCTATTCGTAAGTTTTTTATTTCTTCATCTAAATTTTCTGCATCTATAGTGCATATCCAGTTGTTCTCATATGGAGAGATATCTAAAGATTCTAAATTATCTTTAAGGTCATCATTAATTTTTGTAATATTTCCTGTAATAGGTGAGTTGAATGTAATCTTTCTCTTTCCTTGTTTCAAACTAAAAAGAGGTTTGTTTTGATTTACTTTCATTCCCAAGTTTGGAAGATTTACATCATCTATTTTGCCCATTAGTTTTTTTGCAAAGTCATCAATTCCAACTTTTGCATTACCGCTTTGATCAAGCCCTACCCAACAATGACCTTTTGAAATAAATACTCCACCAGGAATTGCAAACTCACATTTGTTTAACAAGTCACTTCCAGATAAATGAGTTATGTGAACTTGAGGACGCAATAACTTTTTTATTCTATCTTGTCTTTTGATAAGTGATTTTTTTGTAAAATCTAATAGTTCATCTTCCGTAAATGGTTTCTGAACATAATCGGTTGCCCCAAACTTCATTACTTCAACTGCACTTTCAACAGTTGCATAACCCGTAATAATTATAACATCAATATCAGGTCGCAAATGTTTAACCCCTTTAGCAACATCAACACCATCCATTTCAGGCATTTTTAAATCAGTAAATAGAAAATCATAATGATTTGTTTGGATTAATAGAAGTGCCTCTTGGCCAGTTTGCACTGTATCAACAGAGTACCCATCGAGCACAAGAATTTTTCTAAAGCTAGCAAGTATAATATCTTCATCATCAACACAAAGTATTTTTGCTTTAGGGTTCTCTACTTCAGCTCTTTTTAAAGACTTTGCTTCTTTAGAAACATCTAAGTTTAAGCTAACCTCTAAAGCTTTTTCCCTTTCCGTATGAACCTTCTTTTCTTGAATTCTTTTTATAACAAATCGTATTAAAATATCTGCGATAACGAAAACTATCAGTGCTAAAATAAAGAGTGCCATTATATTCTCCAGGTTGTTTTATTTATTCAATTTTTATAAATCTGAGCTACAAGGTGTTAGATTAACTATTTCATTTTCCGGATTTCCAGGAACTACTCTATATATCCATCCCTCAAAGTAAGGATCCTTTTCAAGCAGATTCTT
Organism: uncultured Ignavibacteriales bacterium; assembly: GCA_963704835.1. Lineage (GTDB taxonomy): Bacteria > Bacteroidota > Ignavibacteria > Ignavibacteriales > Melioribacteraceae. The sequence continues at coordinate 136,251 of CAVPHW010000003.1, forward strand.
ACTGTTAAAAATTTTATCATTTATTTCTATTATCTTTCCACTTATTGGAGAAAGTAATTGGTGATGCATTTCATTATTGTCAGTTATTATTGCACAAGTTCCACCTTGAAAAAGTGTTTCATCTATTTTCATTAATTCTATTGATTGAATTGAGCTTATTGATTTTATAAATAAGTCTGTAATTCCAATTTTAATTGTTCCCTCTGATGAATAATTTAACCAGCTATCATAACCAAGCCTATAGTATTTGGGTGGGCAAGGGACGTGGGAAATTAGTTCATTTTGTGGATCTGTTTTCAGGCTATATTTGTTTTTAAATATTCTATTATATTCTAATCCTCTCTTTACCAAACTAATTAATTCTTCTAACGTAAATGGTTTTGGAATAAATCCCATTGCACCTGCATACAATGATTTTACTGCATTTTCCAAAGTTGAATATCCGGTTGTAATTATAACTGGGGTTGGGATTCTTTTTTTATTTAAGATTTCAAGAAGTTGAAACCCATCTTTGCCTGGCATCATAATATCGCTGATGATAAGTTTATACGAGTTATTATTCAACCTATCTAAAGCTATGTCAACATCAAGGCAAGCATCTGCCGATAAATCTTCTAAACTTAAAATCTTTTGAATCGCGTCTAGAATTACTTTTTCATCGTCAATTATTAATACGTCATTTGTATTTGCCACATCTAAACCGGTAAATTAATTTTAAATGATGTCCCTTTTCCAACGGTGCTATCAACGGAAATTTTACCATTATGGTTGTCAATTATTCCCCAGATCACAGAAAGTCCAAGTCCGGTTCCTTTTTGTCCCTTTGTTGAAAAGAATGGGTCAAATATTTTTTCCAGGTCATTGTTGTCAATACCACAACCGTTATCTGCAATTACTATTTCAATAAAATTTCGTTCTCCACTTTGATCCACAAAATCCCAATTTTGCCAATTGCAGCCAAACTTACTACATCCTTTTAAGGTTCCTTGTTCTGGAATTTTTAATTTGTAGACAGGAGCATCACAATCAGGACCAAGCTCATCTTTATCGACTAATGATGAATCGCAATGTGGGCAAAATAATTTTACGGTTTCATTTTTCTTAAACTGAATTCCATAATGGTGATTATGATTTCCATAAATTGGATCAAGATGAATAAAACCTTCATTTGTACCAGATTTAGCTTTCAACTTTATTGAAGGTCGTCCATCAATTTTATGATCTTCGTCAATTAGATCATGTCCTTTTGGGCAATTAGCATGACGGATTTGAGTTATACCGTAAGGAGCTAGTTTAATCTGATTAGTTTTAATGGTTATTTTCCCACCATTACTTCCAAATGAATCAATTGAGTTAACGACCAAGTTAAGAATTACTTGTTGAATTTGATTTGAATCACCAGAAATTTGAGGGATAGATTTAGTGTATTCCTTTATCATTTCTACATGATTAATTTTAAGCTGATTCGAAACAATAGTCAATGCATTTTCTATCACATCATTTATTTCAATCTTACCTTTTCTGGGAGTTGATTGTCTCGCAAAATCGAGTAAGCCTTTTACAATTTCTCTGCTTCTTTTTGTTTCTCTAACAATCACTTCTAAGTCAGCTTTCATCTCTGGATTGTCTTTTACTCTTTTTAGTAAAAAACTACTATATGTTAAAACACCGGTAAGCGGATTATTTATTTCATGAGCAACACCAGCCGCAAGTTTTCCCATAGATGCCATTTTATCGGATTGAAAAAGTTGCATCCTCATTTCAGCAATTTTTTTTGTCATGTTATCAAATGAATTTGCTAGTAAACCTAATTCATCTTTGCGGGTAGAAGCAATTCTATAATTTAAATTTCCCACGGCAACATAATTGGTAGCCTCTACAAGATTTCTAACTGGTTTTTGGATTAGAAATTTTACAAGAAATCTTACAATTATTGCTGTAAAAAGAGTTGCCAAAAATGTATACAGAATCATATTCATTGTACTATTCTTTGCGGTTTGATCAATTTCCTTTAGTGAAACTGAAATATCTAAAACACCCAAGACAGTTTTTGCTTTTTCATGAGCGTGGCAATCAGCTTCCCAACAAGATACTTCGTTATAAATAGGATTTATAATTCCCAAAGCTCTTGCAGAATCGGGATCAACTCTAAATATTCTTGTTCTTTCTTGAATGGAAAGTTTTTGAAGTGGCTGATTTTTTGCATGGCATGCATAACAGCTCTCTTCATTTTTATCAACCATATTTCCAATTTCATTTTCTAAACTTGAATAAATTATTTCACCTTCTTTGTTAAGAACTCTAACATTTCTTATGCTTGCTTCTTTACCAATTTCATTTATTATATTATGAAGATGCTCTCTGCGGTTTGCCAACATATCAAAACGTGTGCTTTGTCTAATTGTTTCACTAAGCTGGTTTGCATGTCGTTCAACTTCTGAGGTTAAATTATCAGACTGATATTTTATGCTAAAATATGCAAATATTGTTAGTATAAGAATCACAATTGAAGAGACAGCGAGTATCAGCTTCATACCTATTTTGTTGAAGATTACCATAATTAGTTAACTTTATCTCCTGGAATATTTGCCGGAAAACTCATGTCATCATGGCATTCAATGCACGAAGGTTTAATCGAGTAATCATTCTTTAAATGACAGTTAAGACATTCTAATTCAGAGTGAATCTCATCTAAAATAATTCCGGTTATAGAGTGCTTAAATAATCCTTCTGAATTTTTATGACAGTAAATGCAATCTTTCTTAAGTCCTGAAAAATTATTTTTGTCTTTGTGGCATAAAGCGCAATTTGAAATTGCATGATATTTTGTTAGTGCGAAACCGGTTTTAGAAAGATGATTAAAAGGTTGAGCAAGTTCATCTTGGTGACATTTTTTGCAATCCTTTTCTGTTTCGTGGCATTTTGAACACCGAACATGTTCATCGTTTACCTTGGAAGGTTTTATCTTTTGGCTATGACAACTGCTGCAACTTTGCGAAGTATGGCAATCAGAACATTCAAACCCAAATAATGAAGAATGATCATTATGAAAGAACGTAACTATTTTTCCTTTCTCACTCTCAGTCTCATAAACAATTCTATTTGGGATTAGGATCTTAGGATGAACATTTTCTATGGATTCCTTCTTAGCAACACTTCCTTTTTTTGTATTTAATAAATGACAACTTTCGCATTTAGTTTTCTTTTCCCATGTTTGATGACATCCCATACATTGCCTGTGGTAGGCGGCTTTTAGGTCTGGAACACTAAGGGCTTCTCTAATTCTTGTCGGCTCATGACAAGAAATACATTTTACTATTTTACCAGGTGGGTTAAAATGATGACAGGATGAACATCCACCAGCCATAAGAGACATTTCTGCATGAAGTTTATGAGTAAATTTTACGGATTGGTATAAATCATTCTCTGAAGTAATTTCATCAAGAATGATCATCTCAGGTCCTTCTTCCGGTAGATGACGGATAACCTCAATTTTATTTCTAGGGCAGATAACTAGACAAGGATTTGCTTTTGTTGGTGTATCACATATGTGGCATTTTTTACAATCTAAACTCATCTGAGAATGAGTCTTCAGATTTTCGATCTGTCCAAAAGATTGTATCCCTAAAATGAAAAACAAAATGATTTTAAATTTTAAGTATTTCATTTTTTATCCCCGCGAATAGCATACTTTGTATTTGTAAAAGCTTTTGAAACTGGAATACTTATAACTGGAAAAATTTTCACTAAAAGTCTATATAGCAATATTTCTATTGCCACAAAACCAAGAGTCACAAAAATTTCTCCAAAAGAAGGGAAATATGATTCAATTGCATAGGGTGGGTTATAAGCTGTAACAAAATTATTAAACCTATTCATTAGAACTCCAAAAATTACAAGTATTGATGCGATAAATAATCCAGTTGGAGATTTTCTAACTTCAGGAGATAAGAACATTCTCAAAGGAACAATAACTCCAATAATTATTTCTATCCCAAACAATATACTTATTGAGTTGAATTCTGTTAAATAAACAAATGTTTCTCTTATTACCATATCGCCGACTTTACCTATTAAATATATTCCCAAAAGTGGTGCAATAAATTTTGATAGACTTGATAGAACTTCAGTTTCCGGTTTTAACCCAAATGATCTTGATGCACTTAATGATTCTGCTATAACCATGGGAAAGCCTACCGATATTGCACTTAACAAGAAAAGTAAAGGTAGAATAGGTGTTTGCCATAGAGGATGCATTTTCTGACCCGCGATAATCATAAGTGTTCCAAGTGAAGATTGATGTAAACAAGAAAGTACAACTCCAGCAATTATAAAAACGAACATGGTTTTCTCTAGACCTCTGTCTAGAGATCTTAAAAGATGATCAATAATCTTGTTTAATTTGCTCAAGAATCCAGGAAGATTTACTTTACCAATAAATCTTTCAGTTACCATTGGTAAAAATTCGATATAAAGAACACTTACGTAAAGCATTACGCAAATACCAACTTCAAAAAGTGCTGAATTGCCATTCCACATAATTAGCGGATGCCAGATATAATACCATCTTCCAATATCAACTGAAACACTTAGTGCAACAAAAGTATAGCCAAGCATGGCAGTAAGAAGAGCAGGTCTTATTATTGTCTCGTATTTGTCTCTATGCATAATATGACCTAGAGCAGCGGTTGTAAATCCCCCAGCCGCCAATGCAACTCCTGCTGCAACGTCAAGTCCTATCCAAATTCCCCAAGGGTACTGATCATTTAAGTTGGTAACAGCTCCAATTCCGAAGAAAAACCTTCCTAATAAAAATACAATTCCAGTAACAGCAATTAAAGAAAGGGCTATAGTTCCCCTAGTAAAAAAAGCTTTACCGATTGGTGTTGGTTTGTGAAGGTGGCTCATTATTCTTTCTCCTTCTTAGATTCATTTTCTTTTGTAAGCCACATGATTCCTCCTAATAGGGCATAAACCGCAATGGGTGGAACAAAATATGCGAACAACCCATGTTGAATTGATTCCGAAACCCCAGGAGCTGTATTATTGTTAAGCTTAGGGAAAACTTCACCAGCTAGATCTCTGTGGGCTAAATAAAGCCAAGATGTTCCTCCTACTTCATGTTCTCCAAAAATATGATCAAAGTATTTTTCGGGATGATTTTTAATTCTTTTTCTTGCCTCAATAATTAATTCTTCTCGGTTGCCATAGGTTAAAGCCTCTACAGGACAAATATCGACACAAGCAGGAAGTTTACCATCTTTTGTTCTATCAAAGCAAAAATCACATTTAGTAATTCTGGGGTCCAGGGCCTTTTCATATTCAAAAGATGGCACTTGAAATGGACATGCTACCATGCAGTATCTGCAACCAATACATTTGTCATTATCCCAGATTACCGAGCCGTTTTCTTGTTTTGAAAAAGCTCCAACTATACATGCGGATACACATGCTGGATGATCACAATGCATACATTGTAATTTTATTGTGGTTTGATTTTCTGTTTCAAAGTATTTGTTTACGATAGTTAGGTTTTTAGATGATGGTCTTCTATCCTTATTAAAAGTATCGTCGTGCTGATAATCTTCAAAATTATTTTGTTCTATGTTATGCGCTCCTTGACAGGCCCATTCACATTTTCTACACCCCACGCAGATGGTCGTATCGACCAGGACACCTTTTCTGGATTCGCTTAAAATATTTGTTGGTGTAGCTTTTATTTTTTTTGGAGTAACTGTTGAAAGAACAGATCCGGTTGCTCCAATAGTTGCAACTGATTTTAGAAAATCTCGTCTGCTTTGTGACATTATTAAAACCCTAAGTTTTTGTTTTGGATAAATTTATTCTATTACTTTCTTTTAATTTCCCAGTTAAATATTTATTTAAAATTTCTTCAATTGTTCCATTTACCCAAGGGATAATCCTTAAATTATTTTCAACTATTTTTTCATAGCTAAGGTCAGAAATTCCATCACAAATTATCAAATCTGGTTTTAGACCAATTATTAGATTAATTCTCTCCAAATTACTATGAACTATTAATTTGATGGTTTCTTTGTTAACAATTTTTTTATTTTCGATAGAAAATAAGTGCATGCTTTCGGCATATTCAAATCTTGGAGAGATTCTATCACCGAAATTTGGAATTGCAATTGTTATCATCATTCTAATTAATATTTATTAGTCAGAATAACGCAAATAGTGGACCAGTTTTTATTTTAGGTAAGAGAGCAATTTTAATCTAAAATGAAGGAGAATTAATCATTGCAACTAATTCGTTGTTGCAATCACGCAACGAGCTACTGCAACGTGTTGCATAAATGAAACTATACCAAACCGTATTTTTTCATTTTTCGCCACAATGTGGAACGATGAAGCTTTAGTTCGTCAGCAACCTTAACTTTGTTCCAATCGTGTTTTTGTAGAACTTCAAGGATTGTGTGGCACTCGGTTTTTTGCAATGGCTCTTGAGGATAATTTTCTTTATTCCTTGCTTCATCAACATCGTAAAATTCTTGAGGTAAATTATCAAATTGAATTTGTTCGTTTTGGCACATAACCATAGCGTGTTCAATAATATTTTCTAATTCCCTTATGTTACCGGGGAAATTGTATTTCATCAATGTGTTTAAAACCTCGTTGGAAATACTAATTACATTTTTATCCATTTTGTGATTAAACTTATCAATAAACCTATTTATTAAAAGGGGAATATCATCGCGTCGTTCTTTTAATTTAGGTAGTTCTATCTTAACAATATTCAGTCTAAAGTATAAATCATCCCTAAATTTATTTGCTTTTATAAGCTCTGTCAAAGATTCTTTTGTAGCTGAAATAATTCTTACATCTGATTTTATTGGGGCAATAGAACCGAGTGGCTCAAATTCTTTTTCTTGTAAAACTCTTAAAAGCTTTACTTGGGTCGATGGAGATAAACTTTCTACCTCATCTAAAAATATAGTTCCTCCTTTGGCTAGCTCAAAGCGTCCCAGTTTATTTTTTTTTGCATCTGTAAAAGCACCTTTTACGTATCCAAATAATTCGGATTCTAATAAATTATCTGGTAGAGCTCCACAATTTATAGCGACAAATGGTCCATCTTTTCTAAAACTTAAGTTGTGAATAGCTCTTGCAAATAGTTCTTTCCCTGATCCGCTTGGACCATGGATAAGCACGGTAGCATCACTTTCTGCTATGTTAGGAAGTATTGTAAAGATTTGTAAAATTTTATGATTCTTAGAAATAATATCTTCAAAAGTATAATTTTGTCTTATCTCTTTTCTAAGTGCTTCAATAGTAGATAAATCCCTAAAAGTTTCAACTCCGCCTATTATTTCTCCTTTTTCATCTTTAAGTGAGGATGCGTTTACACTTATGGGTACTTGTTTTCCATCTGGACGAAGAATATTTACCTGAAGGTTTATAGAATCTTTTCCGGTTATTAAAGCTTCTCTAATTGGACAAGTTTTTTCACAAATATTGCTCCTTAGTACTTCAAAGCAATGCTTCCCCTTTGCTTTATTACGATCTATTCCGGTTATTTTTTCTGCAGCGAGATTAAAATAAGTAATCACTAATTCTTTATCGACTGTAAAAACCCCTTCAACAATACTATCAAGAATCATTGAGGTTGGGATCCCCTTTGGAGGTTCATGGATAACTGTATTCACTTTATTCGTCATTTTTGATTTTATTCCTTACTTAAATATATGAAAATAAAATAATAAGATAAACATGACCTATATTCTAAATAAGTTATTCTACTAAGTACCTTATCTCTTTAATAGATTAAAATATTTTTGTAGCTTCTAGGTCAATTATAAATTTATATGTGAAGAAAAATGAGCGACATAAAAAAACTAGATAATATAAGAGAGCAAATAAATACTGTTGATGCTGAATTGCTAAAACTCCTAGCAGAAAGAAGGCAATTAAGTAAAGATGTAATCAATACAAAGATTGATTCAGATCATCCGATTAGAGATCTTGATAGAGAAACTGCTCTGCTATCCAAAATAATTAGTACGGGCAAAGAATTGGGATTAGATTCGCATTATATTTCTAAAATATTTTATGATATAATTGATGACTCAGTTCACCTACAGCAAAATTTTTTCCAATCCTCAATATTTGATAACGGTACAGATGTTTTAAGAATTGCTATACAAGGCATTGAAGGATCTTACAGTTCGATGGCAGCAAAAAAGTTTTTTGCTCAATTTAATAAAGAACTAATTTTTATTAGTAAAGAAAGGTTCGATGAAGTTGCAACCGAAGTAGAAGAAGGAAGAGCAGATTTTGCAATGCTGCCTATTGAGAATACTACTTCAGGTGGAATCAATGAGGTTTATGATTTACTACTTCATACAACACTCTCCATTATAGGGGAAGAAAAATTTAGGGTTAAACATTGTTTAGTTGGTTCTGAAGAAACAACTCTAGGAAAATTGGAAGTTATTTTTGCACACTATCAAGCTGCAGCCCAGTGTAATAAATTTCTTGCAACTTTGCCAAATGTTAAAATTCAATACTTTGCTGATACCGCACTTTCTGTTAAAGAAATTAAAGATCAAGGTAAAATTGAATATGGAGCTATTGCAAGTGAAGAAGCTGCTAAATTTTTTAAATTGAAAATAATACAAACTGAAATAGCAAATCAGCCCGAAAATTATACGCGATTTTTAGTTTGCTCCAGAAAAACTCAAATTGTTGATTCAAGGATTCCAGCTAAAACATCCTTGGTAATGGCAACAGCTCATACCGCCGGCTCATTGTTAAATGCGTTGGCAGTTTTTAGTAAGTATGATATTAATATTGAAAAACTTGAATCGAGACCAATTGTAGGCAACCCTTGGGAAGAAATGTTTTATCTTGATTTTGAGGGTAACATTCATGATGAAAAAGTTAAGTTATTATTAGATGATCTGGGAATTCACACAAGGTTTTTAAAAGTTTTAGGATGTTATCCTACTAAAGAGGTATCAAAAGCGGCATTAGATTTTCTTGCAGCTTCTGCTAATAAAAAAGAAATTGAAAAGAAAACTGAACCAATACAAGAAATTGAAAAACCTAAAAAAGTTTCTAAACCGAAAAGTTATAAACTTGCTAGCAGGGATTACAAAGCTGAAGATACCATTATAAAAGTGAATAATGTTAAAATTGGAGGGGATAATTTTGTTGTAATTGGTGGTCCATGTTCAGTTGAGTCACACGAACAAATATTTCAATGTGCTCAATTTGCCAAGGAACATGGCACACAGATTTTGCGTGGTGGATGTTTTAAACCAAGAACCTCACCTTACAGTTTTCAGGGAATGGGTTTTGATGGTTTAAGTGAATTAAAAAGTGCAGGTAAAAAATATGAGCTGCCAATTATAACTGAAGTGTTAGCGTCAGAGCAAGTAACAGAGGTTGCACTTCATGCTGATATAATTCAGATAGGTGCTCGGAACATGCAGAATTTTTCACTCCTTAAAGAAGTTGGTAAAATACATAGACCGGTTTTACTTAAGCGGGGAATGATGTCTTCAATTGATGAACTTCTTAATGCAGCAGAATATATTTTGTCACATGGAAATAGACAAGTGATTTTATGTGAGAGGGGAATAAGAACTTTTGAAACTGCCACGAGAAACACGCTTGATTTAGGCGTTATTCCATTCCTTAGAGAAATGACTCATTTACCGATAATTGTTGATCCTTCTCACGCAATTGGTGTTAGAGATAAGATTGCTCCATTAGCTAAAGCTTCAAAAATTGTTGGTGCTCATGGAGTTATGATTGAATTTCATCCAGATCCACCAAGTGCCTTAAGCGATCCAGAACAAGCGTTAACATTTGAGCAGTATGGAACTTTGGTTAAAGAGTTGTACGAGTTGTAAGCAACTAGAACTCAAAGATATCAGGAATTATTGGTGCTTAGGTTATTTTTTAGATTTGGTTTTTTTACATTGCCAAATAAACAGTGCCCTTACCAATACCAATGGACTTAATTATTTGCTCTGACTTCATGTATTGTAAATCTTTCTTTATTGTATTAATAGAAACTTCTTTTAGTCTTTTAGATATATCTGAAACCTTTACCGGCTGGTTTTCTTCAATGAACATTTTTATCACTTTTTGTCTCTCATTTAAGTAACCAGCCTTAGTCTTATAAAGATCATATTTGGTTTCAAGCTTTTCTGTCAGCAAATTAATTTTATCAAGGAAATAGACTATCCAATCAGAAATAATTTCTTTTTTTGTATTCCTATCTTTTTGTCCATTCATTAATGCATTATAATATGTTTTTTTTGATTTTTCTATTAAGTTTTCAAATGAAACATATTGAACAAAATGATAATTAGTTTTGAGTAATAATAAGGTTGTTAATAAACGAGAAAGTCTTCCATTGCCATCTTGAAAAGGATGAATTGAGAGAAATTCATAAATGAATAAACCAATAACAATTAAAGCGTGTATTTCAGTATTGTTTAACTGTGAGTTAGTCCAATTCAACAAATCGTTTATTTCTTTTTCTACAAGATGGGCATCTGTTGTATTAAAGATTACTTTTTGTGTTCCATCCGGATATTTTGCTACAACTTTGTTTGATAAATTTTTATAGGAGCCTCTGTGTCTTTCGTCTTTATTACTATGTTTTAGAAGATTTTGATGTAGTTGTTTAATGTAGTTCTCTGATAATTCAATATTTTTGAAATTCTCATAAATAATATCCAAAGTTTCATAATAACCAATTACTTCTTGTTGATCTCTAGTTTTAAGCTTGGAAATTTTCAAATTTTTGAAGAGTTCTTCTATTTCGTCATCAGTTAGTATAGCTCCTTCAATTCTTGTTGAAGAACCAACACTTTCGATAGTTGCGATCCTCCTCAATTCTTTAAGGTATATATTTTCTTGTTTCTCAATTGAACTCCATCTTCCCTTATAAAGATCAATTCTGCCAATTAAGTTTAAAATCTTCTGATTAGTAGCAAAACCAAAGTTAATTTTATTTTTATATACATCCATATTGTATCCATATTTTATCTATAACAAAATTACAATACTTTATAAGTATATCCAAATATTATCTGTATTATATCCATAAAAGAAAGCATGGATTAAAATAGTTTCCGGACGAGTTATGATTGAATTTCATCCAGATCCACCAAGTGCCTTAAGCGATCCAGAACAAGCGTTAACATTTGAGAAGTATGGAACTTTGGTTAAAGAGTTGTACGAGTTATAATTATAATAAATGCTTAACTTGAACGAGAAATAAAACGTAACTGGAATTTGTGTTGTAAAATGTTATTCCGTAGTCGATATTAAGAGCGATATCAATGTTCTTATTAATTGGAAGTCCAGCTGCTACATTAAGGATTATACCATAATTCCAAGTATTAATATCGTCAAATGATCTATCGTTCATTAAAATTATTCCTAGTCCTTCTTCAATATTGATTTGTTCCGTAAGCGGCTGTACAAATAGTCCTGAGAAACCGAATGAATGCATGTAAGAAAAATAATCTATGTTGTTATTTCCTGGTAGAAATTTTTCAACCTTTTGCGCAAATGCATAATGAATTTGAAATTTATTAAAAGGGGATAATGGATGTAATATTTCGACAAATAATTTTCCGCCTAAAGTTGATTGAGAAGGGAAGTCACCCATTAGAGAACCAAATCCAACACCGCTTCCAATTGCAAAATTGTTTGTTTGCCCAAAAGTTAAGGAAGAAAAAAATATGACAAGGCAAATTACTGGATATGATATTTTATTTTTTTTCATAGTGTCAGATTAATTAAACTTCTTTATCTGCAAACATTCTAAAATCCTTTCCAGTTGGATTCTGGAAAATGCTCAATTCAAATTCAGTTACAACCGCAAAAATATGATCAAAAATATCAGCTTGTATTTGTTCATATTTTACCCATTCTGTAGTATTTGCAAAAACATAAATTTCAATTGGAATTCCATTTGGGCCTGGCGTTAACTGTCTAACTAAAAACGTAAAATCGTCATTTATATCTTCTCTGTTTTTTAAATAAGCTTTAAGGTATTCCCGGAAAGTACCAATATTAGTTAGCCTTCTTCCGTTTATTATTTCTGAAGAATCAACATTATTTAGTTTATTTGAATTTGCAATTTCTATTTCTTTATCTTCAATATATTTTTTAATAATTTGAAAGCGTTTATATTTTTGCAACATTTTTTCATCGCAGAATTTTACACTTGATAAATCGATGAATAGTGCACGCTTAATTCTTCTTCCTCCGGCTTGCTGCATTCCACGCCAGTTTTTAAACGAATCTTCCAATAATTTATGCGTTGGAAAAACAACTATAGTTTTATCAAAATTTTGAACTTTAATTGTATGAAGCGCAACATCAAGTACATCACCATCAACATTAAATTTTGGTACCTCAATCCAATCACCAACTCTTACTAAATCATAAGCAGATATATGAATGCTTGCAACCAGAGATAAAATTGTATCTTTAAAAATCAATATTAATATTGCAGTAAAGGCTCCAACTCCGGTTAAAATTGTCCATGGCTGCTGTCCGGTTAGAAGACCAATAATTGCAATTCCACCCAAAACAAAAACGATTATTTTAGCAACCTGCAAGTAGCCCTTAATAGGTCGTCTTTCATATTTACTTGATTTTTCATAGAGCTCATTAGCTGCATTTAAAACTGAAGCAATCAATACTAGTAGTATTAAGACAATTGCAGCTTCTGTAAATTTCTTCAGAAAGCCTTCAATTGCCGGAAAGAGATAAATGAATTGACTTAATACAACTAAAGGAGCAATATATGATAAACGCTTGAGGACAGCATCATTAAGCAATATATCATCTATTTCTGTTTCAGTTTTTCTTATTAGTTTATTTACCGCTCTTATTAATACTTTTTTTGTTAAAAAGTAAGAAAAGTAAGCTAGCAATATCACGCCAACAAATTCAGCAACCTGTTCAATAAGTGGGTAATCTTTAAAAAGGTTTTTAATCGTTTCCATTTGTTAATTCGTTTAATTTTACAAATTCATTTAAATTTTTGCCAGTCAGTCTTGTTAAAATCCATTCGTTTTTCAATTCAGCGCCAATACTTTTGTAAAAATCTATTGCTGGTTTGTTCCAGTCAAGGACAGACCACTCAAACCTTCCACAATTTCTATCCAATGCCAGTGTAGCCAAGTAAACTAACATTTTTTTTCCAACTCCTTTTCTTCTATGTTCCTGAAGAACAAATAAGTCTTCAAGAAACAAACCCTTTTTACCTAAGAAGGTAGAGTAATTATAAAAGAAAATTGCAAACGCAATTGGAACTTCATCTAAGTAGCCTATAATTGCTTCAGCATTTCCATTTAATGAGAGTAAAGTTTTTTCTAAATCTTCCTCCGTTGCAGTCACTTCTTCAGTTAAGTTCTCATATTCGGCTAATTTTTTAATAAAAGTTAATATTGTGGAAGCGTCTTTTGTAGTTGCAGATTTAATAGTGAAATTCATATTGGTTGCTATGATATAGATTATTATTAAAATTTTATTACCTACGAAAACTACTAAAAAAAATGATAAATCTTTCTTCAATAAATGGATAGAATCTTGTTTATATTTGTTGAAACATCAAGGATACTTCTTGGATAAAACTGATTTCAGAGCCTATTGGGCTTGGTTTTCTATCTGTATTGTTTGGGGTACAACATATTTAGCTATTAAAATTGGTGTAGAAGCAATGCCACCAATGATTTTTGCTGGATTCAGATGGATTATTGCTGGTCCGGTATTACTCTCGATACTTCTCTTAAAAGGAATGAAGCTTCCTAAATTTGATGAACTAAAACGACTGATGTTAATTGGGGCCTTATTAATAGGATTTGCAAACGGATTTTTAGTATACGCTGAGCAGTGGATTCCAAGTGGATTAGCAAGTTTATTAATTACAACTTTGCCATTTTGGGTAGTTGGAATGGAATCATTTTTACCTTCTGGCCCAAAGTTTAATAAAGTAATTTTCTCAGGCTTAGTTGTCGGATTCATGGGTGTGTCACTAATTTTCATTAATGATTTTGATTACCTAATAAAATCAGATTCTTTCTTAGGCATACTATGTATTATAGCTTCAATAATTGTATGGGCTTCTGGAAGTATTTATGCAAAGTATTCTAAGTTTGAATCAAATGCGTTTATGAGAGCGTCTATACAAATGATCACTGCCGGAGTGCTACAATTATTTGCGGGACTTATCTTGGGAGAATTTAATAATTTTACAATCAATCAAAATGGTGCTTTAGCAATAGGTTACTTAATTATTTTTGGATCTTTTCTAGGTTATGTTTCCTACATTTATGCGATATCCGTTTTACCAGTAGCATTTGTTTCAACTTATTCTTACATCAATCCTGTTATTGCTTTGTTTTTAGGATGGTTTTTTCTGGATGAAAAAATTAATTTATCAATTATTGTTGGCTCTTTAGTAATATTTAGTGGTGTTGCTTTGGTGCAATATGGCAATAGGAAAGTAAACAAAAAAGTATAGAGATTTGCTTAGTAATTATTAACAAGTATTACTCGATATTTAATCATAAAACTAACCGAACCAATTTTCCGGTGCATCAGAAAAATGAGTTCGTTTTGCTTCAATCGATTTTGCTTTTAAAAAGTCTGCAGAAAAAGTGGACTTACTAATTTCGATGGGGGAAATTTTTGCAATGGGAATATTTGATTTTGTGATTATTATTTCATCCCCGCGAACTACCAAATCCATCAACTGTGGTAACTTCTCTTGAGCAGATGCAATATTGAATTTTTGTTGATGCATTTTTAACCTATTATTTTTAATTGCGTTATAAAAAACAACTTAAGGTTTGCTTTAGGTATATAGCAATAAAACAAGACAAAATCAAGGATAAAAATAGTCTTTAATAATAAAATATTGTTTTTATGAAATGCCAATTGATTAACTAAAAGTTCCATTTTAATCTAAAATAATAAAATTGGCCGTAATCACCCCATTCTGAAAGCGTCTCACCAATGAAAATTTGGCCTGATACAAATAAATAAACATCTTCATTTAGAGAAAACTCAACACTTGGACTTAAAAAGAATGAACCATCTGTTGGGTTAAAAATTGTGGCTAAGGAAGCATTTGTTAAAGGGGTAATTGGATATTGTATTTGACTGAAGACAGAGTATTTTGATGGAGATAGGTTTTTTGCGGAATAATCCAAATTGAATAAGTTATTAACTGACTGAGCTTTACCAACTTTGCCGTCGCTGTTAAAAAGGAAATCTGCAGATATGAACAAACTATTGGCAAACATATAGTTGATGCCAAAGCTAGAAACTAGAATTTGTTTATCTGCTAGATTATTGTCCCTATTTCCGAAGTATGTTAGTTCTCCGGTAAAACCAGCAGTGTTAATGTTCCCACTCCAACCTGCTCCAAGTATGTAGTCTGATTCAGAAAATCCACCAAGAATCTGGAAATCATATTCCCACTTGTTAAATTGAAGTTTACTAGCAAAAGTTAAATCATTTTTATAATCCAATTTAGACACAACTTCAACCGAAGAAGCAAATCCTAAATAGTAGAGAATCCTTAAAGCATCACTTCCAGGTTTTTCCATATAGTCGAAGTTTATAAAGGATGAAGAATTGAAAATATCGTTTGGAGTCCAAACAGAATTTACACCCCAATTTATTCTTTGTCTTCCAATTTGTATTTCCAGTTTATCTATGGTGTAAATTAGATTTAAGCGATCAATATTAGAATAAAGTACATAGGAATTATTGGAGGTTACCTCTTCGGTTAAATCAAAATAGCCAATATCACGAGTGGCAAACTCAGAATAGAATGGGACTAAACCAACAAACTGACCGTAGTCAAAAATGTTTCTTAAGCTTGACCGAAGAACAAGATTGTTTTTAGCATACCATGTGAAATTAAATCTATTGCTAATGGTGTTAGAAAATATCCATGATTGATTATTTGGTGCCCACACAGTTTGCATATTTTGCAAGTAGCCGTTAAACTCAATATTGGATTGAGCGAATGAACTCGACCAAGAAAGGAAAATAAGTATTATTGTAATGTATTTTTTCATATTACATTGTGATCGCTTACTACCTTTCCATCATCAAGTGTAATGAGCCTTCTTGCTCGTTCAATAACTCTGGAATCGTGAGTAGAAAAAATAAATGTGGTATTCTCTAATTCATTCAATTTTAGCATTATGTCTAACAAGTTATTTGTCGATTTGGAATCTAGGTTAGCCGTTGGTTCATCAGCTAAGACAAATTTTGGTTTTGAAGCAAGAGCTCTAGCAACTGCAACTCTTTGCTGTTGACCACCGGAAAGCTTTCCAGGGCGATTATTTAGTCTATCACTTAATCCAATTTGTTCAAATAATTGTAAAACTCTTTCTTCTCTTTTCTCTTTAGAAATTCCCTGTAGCTGCATTATAAATTCTACATTTTCTTTTGCAGTAAGAACAGGAACTAAGTTATATGCTTGAAAAACAAAACCAATATTTTTTAGTCTAAAATCAATAATATCTTTTGATTTAAGCTTTGTTATGTTTGTGCCATTAACAATTACTTCACCGCTGGTTGGCGAATCTAACCCACCAATTAAATTTAGGAGAGTTGTTTTTCCGCAGCCTGATGGACCAACAATCGCTGTAAATTCTCCCTCATTAAATTCTAATGAAACATTATTTAACGCATTTACCGGAATGGTTTCTTCATCATAAATTTTAGTTAATTCGACTGTTTTAATAATACTCATTTTAATTTCCTGACTTTTTCATTATTACTGGCACTAGTTTCTCATGGCTTTTAATACATCAAATTTTAAAATAAAAAATAATGGATAAATGATAGCAACAAAAGCGATTAAGATTATTGACAAAGTTTGATTTATAAACATTTCCGGATTTAGTACAAAAGGCATTAATGGTTCCGCTCCAACCATTTCCATTGATTTTGCAAATTCCCCCTTTAGCACAATAGGATTATGTGATAGATAAAGTAAAATTGGGAATGTGATAAGAACACCAATTAAAACAGCCACAAATCCTATCAGAATAGTTTCCCAGAAAACAACAGTAAGCAGTTTAAGTTTTTTCATTCCAATTGAGACCATAATTGCAAATTCCTTTCGTCTTTCCATCGTCATCATCATTACAGTCCCAAAGACTGCCAAAGCCAATTACTATATATAGAATTGATAGCATTATTTTTCCGCCAATCACTTTTGTATCAACAAATTGAACTAATTCCTTATTCATTTCTTGCCAAGACATAACTTCATATTCATTACTAAAATTATTTTTTATCTCAGTTACAGTTTTATCTACTGCTTCAGCATCATTTAACATAATTGATATTGATGTCAGTCTATTTTCAGAAGCGTAAAAATATTGACATTCTTTTAATGGCATTAAAACTAATTGTTTATTTAATTCAGGAATAGGGAGGTGGAGTATTCCTTTAATCTCGTATTGTGCTGCTGCGGTTACACCATGATATCCTTGTCCTAATAGAACAAGAGAATCACCAACATCAACTTTTAGATAAGCAGCTAATTCTTCACCTATATTAATTGATTTGTCATTTGCTGAAAGAAATTCGCCTCGGATAATCCTTTTTGAATAATTATTTAATTTGTCTTCTACTTCTGGAATTGTTCCAATTACCATTGCTCCTTTAGTGAGATGGCCAGATGAGGTTAGTGCAAATGATTCAAAGCGCTGAAGATAATTACTAACATTCTCATTACTCTTCAAAATATTGATAATATTGTCAGTCACTAAAAAAGTTTCGTTTATTGTTTTATTTTCCCAATACCCGGCTTTATGGATTTGTATATATCCGGTTGACATTTTTACAGCGTTACTTATCATAGTTCCAAATGTTCCGATCTGCATAGATTTAGTAAACATTGAAAGAAAAATTGCCAGAATTATTGAAAGCATGGTTAGGCCGGTTCTTTTTTTATTCCGCCAAATATTTCTCCATGCCATTTTTATTATTATATTCATAACTTATATAAAGTTAAACATCTTGACGAATAGCCTCAGAGGGCTTTAATTTTAGTGCTTTTCTTGCTGGTAATATTGATGCAAACATTGCTGTAATAATTACTAGCGAGCCTATAAAAAAGTAGAAAAATAAGTCAAGCTCTGGTCTAACAAATGAACTGTATCCTATTGCGTTGAGCCCTTCAGCAACTGATGATAAATCAATTCCAGTTTTATAGGATATTGATATCATAATCCAGCTTAGGAATAAGCCTAATACTCCGCCGGTAATAGATAGAAATATTGTTTCCAGCATTATCATCAAAAAGACTCTAACTTTACTCATGCCAATTGCCATCAGCATTCCAATTTCTCTTACTCTTTCCATTATTGCCATCAGCATAGTGTTTATTATTCCAAAACTTAAAGCAACAAGAATTATAATCACAAAGATCATTGTAAATTGAAGGGTCATCTCATTTAACATTTTTAGAATTGGGTTTATCACACTCCAACTTCTGACGACTAATTTTTCATCTTTTATTTCTTCACTAAAAATATTGCAAATTTTTGCATTGGCAACATCAGTAAAATCATTATGTTTTAGCAGTACAGCAATTTCGGAAGTATGGTTCTCAGGAAATGAAATAAGGTTTGCCAATTCTTCCCATTTTACAAAAACATTTGCCTGATCGTAAATTGTATTATGGGTTTTAAAGATTCCAGCAACCTTAAAAGCACCATTTGTTATATCCCCATTAAAATCCTGAGTTGTAAGAACAATTTTTGAATTTACTTTTACTTTAAGTTTTTCTGCTAACTTGTTTCCAATGACTACGGGATTTCTCATTTTTGTATCAAAGTAGCTGCCATCAATTAATTTAGTATGTAAATCAGAAATTTTTTTTTCGCTCTCAGTATTAATACCATAAATAGTAACACCGGTGCCTGAGTTTGCCGAACTAACCATAGCCATACTCGTAATTCTGCTAGCTGCAGCTTTAACTTCATCAATTTTTGAAATTTGGGATAATTTATCTGTAGGATTGGATATAGTATAAGTTATTTCATCATTAATTAAATATTTTGGATTATGTAACTGAATATTTGCAATCTCAGTCTGTATTGAGGCTCCGATCTGGAATTGAACCATTCCGTTTGAAAATGCGAGATAGAATAATCCACCAAGCAAACCAATAGTGATAGAAATAATTACGATTAAGCTTCGCAGTTTATTCCGCCAAACATTTTTCCAAGCAATGCTGAGTAACATTATATTTATTCTCCATAAATTCTACTATCAAAAGTCAAAAGCAAAAAAACAAAATGCAAATTTCAAATAAAATTCAAAAACCAAAAAACAAAAGTCAAAAAAAAGTAAAGACAAATATCAAAGAAAATTTAAAGCCAAACATATAAACAATTGAATAAATCATTTAAATTTATATTAATCATAAAATCCTAATACTAAGATTTTTTGCATTCGTTAACATAATTTATAATCTAAATTTATACTTTTACACTATTATCTGATACTCTATCTTAGCTTATTTGTCTTTTGTAGCTTATTATTTGTTTGCAATTTGTCTTTAGCAATCTATTTGAAATTTGTTTTTTATTCTTTGTCTTTTATTTGTCCTTCCATCAGCTTCTCATAGCTTTTAATACATTAAATTTTAGAATTACATAAAGTGGATAAAATACTGCAACTATTGTAATTGCTATTACAGATAATGTTTGATTGATAAAGATCATTGGGTTTATTGAAAAGGGTATAATAGGTTCTGCACCAAAAATTTCCATTGATTTTGCCAACTCTCCCGTAAGTGTAATAGGATTATTTGACAAGTATAGTAAGAATGGATATGACACTAATATTCCAATTATAATAGCAACAATCCCAATTAAGAAAGTTTCTAAAGCAACAACTTGTAGGATTTTAAACTTTTGCATTCCAATTGAAATCATTACTGCAAATTCTTTTCTTCTTTCCATTGTCATCATCATTATTGTACCGAATACACCAAAGCCAATTACAATGTATAGAATCCCAAGCATTATAATTCCACCAACATTATCAGCTTCAATTGACTGAACCATTTCTCGATTCATTTCCTGCCAAGGCATAACTTCATATGAATCATTCAGACCATTTTTAATAAATTCAATAGTTTCATCAATAGATTCGGGTTCTTCTAGCATCAGTGAAATTGATGTTAACCTATCTTCTGCTGCATAATAATATTGCGCTGCCTTCAATGGGAGAATTACCAATTGATTATTTAGCTGTGGAATCGGTAGTTTTAATATACCTTTTATGGGATATTGCAAAGCCGCAGTGACGCCCTGAAAACCTTGACCTAAAAGTATAAGAGAATCGCCAACACTAACATTTAAGTATTTAGCTAATTTTTCAGCCACCAAAATTGAATTATCTGAATGGGTTAAATATTTACCCTTGATAATTTTTTCTGAGTACTTATTCAGCTTTTCTTCCAACTCAGGAACTGTACCTATCACTAATGTTCCTTTTGTATATTTGCCCGAAGATGCAAGTGCAAAGGATTCTAATCGGGGAATCTTAAAAGTAATATTTTGATTTTTACCTAGTAGATTATTAAGTGAGTCAGCTTCAACAAATGTTTCGTTAATAGATTTATTTTCCCAATAATCTTTTTCATGAATTTGTATATATCCTGTAGTTAATTTAACGGCATTACTAATCATATTAGCATAAGAACCAACTTGCATAGATCTAGTTAATAGCGAAAGAAAGACTGCTAGAAAAATTGATAACATAGTAAGAATAGTTCTTTTCTTATTCCGCCAGATATTCCGCCAAGCCATTTTAACTAAAGTGTTCATGCTTTATCTAATTTTCTTCATATTTTGCTGTGAAAAGAAACTAGCTGGAATTTCTTTATCAAATTCCATATTTACTAATTTTAGAATAGTCTGGTTTCCTTCTTTATCAGCCGGAATCATTGTCAGTTTAGTAGGGAGATTTCTATTACCAACTTTTTCAATTTCTGTTCCATATTGTGTATTGATAAGAGTTTCAATTTCATCATAATATTCAGCTTTCAATTGATAGTAGTTCTCTTTATCAATCCACAACATTACTTTCCCCCAAACAATAGCGGCTTCCGGTTTTGGGATTAGTTCAATTTTGTAACAATCAAAACCTTCCAATGAATCTGAACCAATAACTTTATGATAATAATCTACAACAATTGAAGATTCCCTAAGCAGGTCATCATTTGTAAAATCTGAACCCATCCAGGATTGAGCCATCATTGATGGTGGAATTTTAATTATTTTATTAATTGATGGAACCCAATTCCACATTTCGTTTTCTCGTTTAAGAAACACTTGCCCTTTTTCTCGAGCCGGAGCTGTAATTAGTATCATGTAATAATCAATACCTTTTGACCAAACTTTCATGGAAACTTCTCTTTTCCAATCTGGGCGTACTAACGTCATTGTATTTACACCTTGTGAAGTTTTACCTAAAGCAAGATCGTTGGCTTTTTTAACTATTTCTTTAGCACTTTGGGGGAAACTAAAAACGGGGAGGAATAGAAAAACAAATAAAACTCTAATAATTTTCATGAGCCACCTTAAATTTACTGAATGGGCTAATAAAATTAATAAAAATATAGGTAAGACTGAGCTTAATTGAAATTAATAAATGGAGAAGCTAATAATTTAAAAGAAATAATATAAACAAAGTAAGGCAGTGAGAGAGACTATTTATTTATGGGGATTATAATTTAATTTATGATCCCCACATTAACAGAAACACACAAATGAATAAAATTAGTTAGCTTTTTTAAGTCGGTAAAATTCATTTACCTTTTTTAATGGTTGAAAACTTAAATGGAAAATAAGCAGGACAAAATCCCATAAAACTTGTAATAATTGGTAATATACCTACTAATCCCCACCAAGAGTCATTCAAATAGCCAATTATTAAGATTATTGCCCCTAAACTTATTCTTAAATTCTTGTCTAAACTGCCAATGTTTTTTTTCATAATTTACCCCTTTTTTGTTTCAGTTATAAAATATACAAATATTGGTCAATAATTCTATTAATTCTAGAACTTTTTATTCGATTATACAATTAATAAAACTATAGATGAGGATTTAAAGTGGCTGATAATAAAGCTTTATTAGAGAGTAGGAACATTGGGGAAACTTTCTCAATTCTATTTGATGATATTGAGCATTTGATAAAAAATATGAAGTTAAATAGTTCGGAAGAAATATTGAATGGTAGTATTAATGAGGCTCAAAAATTATTGTCAAAAATTATCCCGTATCAAACTTTTTATGAAAAATTAAAAGTTGCTAAAACAGCTTTTGATTCAATAGAGCAGGAAGAAGCACCTGCAGACGATCCCGAAGTAGTAATTTTAGAAGTCGAAGAAAATACTGAAGTCGAGTTTGTGGCTCAAGAACCTTTAGAAACTAAGAATGGAATTACAGCTCAAGAGAAATTTAGAATACCAATTCTTAAATCGCTAATCTTCTTAGGTGGTGTTTCTGAAGAAGAAGAGGTAGTTGAATTTGTAAAAAAAGATATGAAGAATAAGCTGACGAAAGAAGATTATGAAATTCCAGTAGGTGAGGATAACGAAAGGTGGTTAAGTAACATATATTTTGAAACTGCAACAATGATAGACGAAGGACTACTAAGTAAAGATGCTCCAAACAAAAAATGGGAAATTGCACAAAAAGGAATAGATCATTTAAGCAAGCATGCTAAATAATTATTTAAAACTATCCAGTAAAATATGATTTGAAACTTTTACAAAAGTAAACTCCATTTTTAACTTTTGGTCACCACTTTTAAAACTTACTTCTAAAATGGCTGCTGGCATTCCATACAATTTAGTTGAAGAGAACTTGTTAATTTCATATGAATCACTCAGGTCTATGTAAGCTTTAATTTTCTTGCAAGATCTTTTTACAGCTCTCAATTCATCAGATGAATTAGAATTTAAAGGTCTTAATTCTTTTTTTTCATTAAAAAGAAACAATGATGAGGCTTTCATAAAATCTTCTTTAACACTTAAATCAAAAATAGTAGAAACAGCAGTTTTAGCTTCTGCTTCTGCAATGTTTGTTTGTGCAAAATAATTACCCGAAAAAATAAGCACCAAGCCTAAAGTGATAATTAATATTTGGTTTTTCATCATAACTCCATAAGAACTTAATGAGTATTACAATCTCATTTAAAAATAGTTTCTAAAAAATAAAGTGTTTTATTGTTTCACCTTTAGCTTCAATTTCTGTCATAGCTTCAATACCAATTTGTAAATGTAAATCCACAAAATTTTCTGTTACTATTAAATCAGAAGCTTCAGTTTTAATTCCTTCTGCCACCATTGGTAAATCTGAAACCAACAATAATGCACCACGTGCAATGTGGTTTGCATATCCAGCAATAAAAATTGTTGCTGTTTCCATATCTATACCAATTGTACCCAAATCACTTAAATAATTTTTAAACTTTTCGTCCCATTCCCAAACTCTTCTATTTGAAGTATAAACAACTCCGGTTCTATACTCCATATTGTGTTCAACAATCTTATCAGAAACAAACTTATGTAATTTAAAGGAGGGAAGTGCCGGAACTTCGGGTGGCATATAATCATTGCTAGTTCCTTCGCCTCTTATAGCTGCAGTTGGTAAAATAAAATGACCCAGTTCTGTTGACTTTTTCAATCCACCACACTTACCTAAAAATAAAATTCCTTTTGGATTTTTGGCTATAAGAAGGTCCATAATAGTTGCTGCATTTGCAGATCCAATACCGAAATTTATTATTGATAATCCGGCTGAATTTGTAGCAGATTGCATTGGTCTGCCAATTCCATTTACATCACAATTAAATTGTTCGGCAAATTTTGTTACATAATAATTGAAATTTGTTAATAAAAAATATTCCCCAAAATCCTCAAGTTGAGTTCCGGTATATCTTGGGAGCCAATTTTTTGCAATATCTAATTTTGTTTTCATACTTAATCTTGAAGTTTATTCCCAAAATATTTTTTAACAATATAATTAACAAAGAATGCAAAAACTAAGCCAATTGTTATTCCAATTAATGCGCCTGCAAAAATATCAGATGGATAGTGAACGCCGACATAAGGTCTTGAAATTGCAACTAAACTAGCACCTATAAACAATATCCATTTAAATTTTGGGTATAATTTATAGAAAAATGATGCTACAGCAAAATTATTAACAGCATGGGAAGAAGGAAAAGAATAAGAGTGCGAACAATTTATTAACACATTTATATCTTGTAGATCATTGCATGGTCTAATTCGTTCAAAAAGGCTTTTTAACAAATTACTACTTAGTTGGTCTGTAAAAACTATCATAAATATTACTATAATTGCAGCAATTTTCCCTGTTTTACCACCCTTAAAAAAGATAATAAACCATAAAATCAAATATGAAATGAACCAATTTTTGACATCAGTAATAAATGGGAAAAACTTATCGAATATAGGGTTGGAAATAGATTGGTTAATAAAGTTAAATATCGATAAATCAACGGAATAGAAAAAGTCAACCATAGTTTTAATTCATTTCTCCTTGAATATGATTTAAATCACATTAAAAATTAATATTCTCAAAATAATAAATATTTAGACGATAATGTCTAAGTAATTAATTCCAACTTAAAATAATAAGTAATGAGCCAAGCACTTAAAATCATACAATTCGAAACCGAAGAAAATACCGAGAATAGAGAGGTAATTGGTGAGGCTAGCTCAAAAATCTATAGTAATATTTCTACGCCTTTAAAATACGCGGCAACAATTACTGCTGTTTTGGGAGTTATTTCATTAGTACTTGAAATAAAGCTTTATTTCCAATTTAGTTATGGATTATACTTATCAAGATTATTCCCTACAGTTTTATCATTTTTTACATTAATAGTTGTAGATACAAAATTTGGAAAGAAGCATAATAATATGCTAGCTCATATTTATCTACTCTCAATAATTGCTTCAATTAGTTTTTTTGTGTTTAAGGTTCCTTCTTTGTTCGTTTATAATGTTTTGGGTGCCTTATTATTAACTCTAGTTTTATCTTTATTTATAGTTTGGCAGCTGCGTAATCAATTTTTTGTCGTGATATACTTCTCAGTGTTTATTTCAATTTCAAGTTACTTTTCTGGAATACTTAAAACTAATAATTTTGATATTTGGGTAATAGTCTTTGCCGGTGGAGCCTTACTTGGAGTTTCTGTATTGGCAAGTTACCTTAAACTAAGTGCGCATTTAGAAGGATTTTCTAAGTTTAAAAAAATATTTAAAGATTTAAATGATGAAAACAAAGAAGAGAACAACGAAATTGAACGTTCTGAGTTCATTAGCAGGCTAATAATTCCATTTTTCCAATTATCATTAAATGGAAAGCTTAACTATGCAAATCCAGCTTTCTTAGAAATTTTGAGTAATCCTACCGAGAAAGAATTAAAGAATTATAATTTTTTCTCAAATCTCATTAAAAATGACAATGTAAAAACACATATCTTAAAAAAAATTGAGAGTAAAGGTAGAATTGAAAACTATCGTTTAAATATTACTGAAAAAGATGGGACTCAAAAAATATATATTCTAGATTGCAGAGCTGATTCAATTGATTCTAAAAATGTAAATTTAGAAGGAACTCTAAAAAATGTGACTCATTATTTTAGCAAAGAAACGGAATTATTAAAAGAACTTGAATCATTAAAGCTGCTAAAGAAAAACTCACCAACAATCATCCCAAATATTTCTGGCAACACAGTTAAAAAACCAAATATTGTTTCAAAATTAGGACATGAGTTAAGAACACCAATGAATTCTGTACTAGGCTTTTTAACATTGATTGAGAATGGACTTTTTGAAAGTGAGGATGAGTTAAAAGATTTCTCCAGAAGTGCTAAACTCTCTGCCGAATCTTTACTAAATCTATTAAATGATATAGTTGAATTATCAAAAATTGAAGATGGTACGGTTGATTTTGTAGAAAGTGAATTTAATATTTCTTCTGAAATTGAAAATGTGGTTTCCGGTGTAGATAGATTAGCAAAAGAAAAAAATCTTAACATAGTATTTAATATAAGTGAAGACGTACCTGAAAAAATAATTTCAGATCAGTTTAAGTATAACCAAATTTTAACAAATCTTCTTACTAATTCAATAAATGCTACTGAAGAAGGAGAAATTCGATTATTAGTAAGTAAGAGAAATAAGAATCATCAGATTGAAATTATCACGTCAATTGAAGACTCAAGTGCTGGGTATAATCAAACTCAATTAAATGAATTATTAAATATCGATTCACCTAATAAAGATACAAAAGCGAAGATAACCATTTCTAAACTTCAGATAATGATTTGTAAAGAACTGCTGTCTTTGTTAGAAGGAGATTTAAGTGTTACCTCTGAACCTGGAAAGGGAAGTAAGTATACTTTTAGTCTGTTTTATCCAGATATAAATTACGGAGTTGCAAATTTAGAAGAAGCAAAAAAACAGACCGGTAAATTTGGGGTTGTTTCTAAAAGTAGATCGAAATTACTTTTGGTTGAAGATAATCCAATTAGTCAAAAAGTAGAAAAGAAATTATTGGAAGATGCAGGCTACAATGTTGATTGTGTTGATAATGGACTAGAGGCAATTGAAAAAATTAAAAATGGTAGTTATGATTTAGTCCTTATGGACATTGAGCTAAAGGAACTTGATGGATTAGAAACGACAAAAATAATTAGGGAATTACAAGCTCCATTAAATGATATTCCAATTGTGGCAGTTACGGCTCAGTCTAGTATGAAGGACAGAGAGAAATGCTTATTAGCTGGAATGAATGATTACATTTCAAAACCGATCAACATAAATTTCTTAAAAATGACAATTGATCAATGGTTAAATGAGGCGAGAGAAAAATAAGATTAAAAAATCGCAGACATTACTGCCTGCGATAATAATCTCTCTTAAAACTCAGCTAAGGTTTTTTTTATAATTTCAACAGCTTCTAATATTTGTTCTTCAGTAATAACCAATGGTGGTGCAAATCTTATTATGTGCTGATGTGTTGGTTTAGCAAGTAATCCATTTTCTTTCATCTTCACACAAACATCCCATGCTTCTTTTCCATTTTTAGGTTTAATTACTATTGCATTTAACAATCCTTTACCGCGAATCAATTCAATCATATCAGAGTCTATTTTAGCTAATTCAGTTCTAAATAATTGTCCGAGTTTTTCTGATCTTTCAGCAAGTTTTTCATCTTTAACAACTTCAAGTGCTGAAACTGCAACTTTACATGCTAATGGATTTCCACCAAAAGTAGAGCCATGTTCGCCTGGTTTTATTACTAACATAATTTCATCATCAGCTAGGACAGCTGAAACTGGCAGAACTCCACCAGAAAGGGCTTTACCTAAAATTAGCACATCAGGTCTAACACCTTCATGATCGCAAGCTAAGAGTTTACCTGTTCTAGCAATTCCAGTCTGCACTTCATCTGCGATAAATAAAACATTTTTAGCCTTGCACATATCATATGCTTTTTTCAAATAACCCTCATCTGGAACGAAAACGCCAGCTTCACCTTGGATTGGTTCAACTAAAAATCCGGCAACATTTGGATCTTCTAATGCTTTTTCTAAAGCTTCAAGATTATTGTAGGGAATTATTTCAAATCCTGGTGTGTATGGTCCAAATCCCTTAAAAGAATCTGGATCTGTAGACATTGAAACAATGGTTATTGTTCTACCGTGAAAGTTACCTTCGCAAACAATAATTTTTGCCATATTTTCAGGGACACCTTTTTTATCATAAGCCCAGCGTCTGCAAATTTTTAATGCAGTTTCATCAGCTTCAGCACCAGAATTCATTGGCAATACTTTATCATAACCAAAATATTCTGTTATATATTTCTCATATGGACCAAGTGCATTGTTGTGAAATGCACGGGAAGTTAAGGTTAATATTTTAGCTTGTTCAACTAATGTGTTAATAATTTTTGGATGACAATGACCTTGATTGACAGCAGAATAGGCAGAAAGAAAATCGAAATATTTTTTTCCTTCAACATCCCATAAAAAAACACCTTCACCTTTTGCTAAAACAACAGGAAGCGGGTGATAATTGTGTGCACCATATTTATCTTCCAATTCAATAAAATCATTAGACAACATAAAAAACTCCAGTAATATTAATTGTTTATTGATGAAAATTATGAAATTTATTCGATATTTTGTTAGAAATATTCATAAATCAGTAAAAATCTAAAATTATTGTAATCTAGATATTGAAAATAAGTACAAAAATTATTATGCCAAAGAAAACTTTAATTTAAGAATTGAATATTTGGACTAATAACAAAAAATAGTAATTTTCAATTGTAAATATAATTATTACTTATACCCTATGGAGATAATTATGAAAACTGTAATAGTTTTCTGGTTTTATCTTTTTTTAAGTTTTAATGTTTTGTTTGGACAATTTATTGATTCAAAAAAAGGAGATATGGCTATTGGTTTGATAGCGGAAATGGGAGTTTTATTATTGGAGAAAACCACCAGATCCTATTCACTTTTAAGTTCGGTGAGAGAAGATAAAAATGAGAGCGGAACTTGCTTTACCCTTTATCATTCTATCTTTCCGGCAGACTAAATTTTTCAAATTATTTTAGTTTAGAATCTAGACCTGGATTATTTTTCGGAGGAGAAGAATATTTTGGGCATGAACTCGGAATATCTTTTAAGAAAGAATATCATAAGGGAAAAATTATTTGTTGCTGGTGGTGTGAACTTCCATTTTAATTTTGGAGTTGCACATAATAGTCTTTCATCCTCAGAAGAGATTTTCACGTTTTATGGTTTAGGCGTTGGAATAAATATGAGTAATTCTTTAGCTTGTGTTATGAGTTATTATTATCAACAAAATAGTAAATATTTGTTTCGTGAATATGAAAATATATACAAGCTGGGTGATATTATTAAATGGGGATTTGATTTGACTTTCTAACATTTGTGAAAGTGATTGTTGTGATTTTTATTTAAAACAAGGTAAAAATGAGTAAAATAGTTTTTGAACAGGAAGTTTATACATATCAAATTGATTATGTAGGGCATTTAAGCAATATAATTTATATTGAGTGGATGGAGATTGGAAGGACTAAACTATTAGAATATATAGGTTTAACTTTTGACAAAATGGAAGCAGAGAGTATTGCTCCAGTTTTAGCAAGCACTGAAATCAAGTATAAAAAATCACTATACTTAGCTGAAAAGGTAAGAATAGAAGTAAGTATTTATGAATTAAAAAACGCTTCTGCAATAATGAATTTTAATTTTTATAACTCTAAAAATGAATTAGCCGCAACTGGTCTTCAAACAGGATTGTTTATTAATTTAACTACAAAAAGACCGCATAGACTAAACGCTGAACAAAGATTGGCTTTCGAGAAGTTATTATTAAAAGAATAAAAAAAACCTCCAAGGTTATTATTACCTTGGAGGTTCATAAAAGTAAGAAATATTAAACTTATTTATTTTGTTGAGGAATTTCTGTAATTGGTTTTTTAGCCATATTACTGTATTGCTCAATCAGTCTTTCTACTGAAGGGTCTCCTGGAACAGCATTTTTAAGCAATTTAAGCACTTCAACAAATTTATCATACTGACCTAAATTATCATAGATTTGTTTTAATATTAGGTAAGGATTATAATCACCAGATGGAATAAAACCATTTTTATCTAAATCAGCTAAGGCTTCCTTTTCAATTTGTACAGCTAATTTTCTATACCTATCATTAGCACCGGCAGCATTATATAAATTAGCAATATCATTTAATAATCGGTAATCAATGGCTAATAACCGATGAGGGAGTTTCTCTTCCATTTTATCTAAAACTTGGATAACCTTCGCATTATTTTTCTGATAATATAGCTGGTTAAGAGCAAGCCTGATGTATGAATTACGGTAATTAAGAGTTAACCTTTGATGGTTTTCATCCATAAAAATTGTGCTATCATTCAGACCTCTAAACTTAAATCCAGGTTTATAATCAGCACTAAAACCTTCTGGTTCTTCCATCAATTGTTTCCACATAATTTTTTCATCAACAGAAGAGTAGTAATCACCTTGATCTTTAGGAGTAATCCTAAAAGCGAGGCCTTCCATAATAAAATAATCATTCAAACCAATTTTGCTATTGTCCGGAGTGGTAACAGCAAAATATATTGGGCGTTCATTCATATTAGCTCTAACTATATCCATTGCCACAATATCTTGAGCTCTAACCGCTTGAACACTTCCGAAGTTTACAGATGGTTCCATATCCCAAGAAATAACTCCCTTATTTGTAATAGCTGTATCTGTAATGCCAAATTGACTATATGTTGTTGGTGAAATTGGAACAGTAATTTTTCTGGTTTTCCACTGACTAGGTGCAATTGCCTCAATTTGTTCATCGGAAAGATTCAACTTAATTTTTGTAGCTCCATGAGGTTCTGTGTTTTTAAGCTGTTTAATATACCAAGGTGTATTTAACAAGCTTAGGTTTGCAATTCTAACATCTCGCCTAACTCCTTCAACATCTTGTAGATACCAAAGTGGGAAAGTATCATTATCACCATTTGTAAAAATTATTGCATTTGGTGCTGCACTCTGAAGTAGATTGTAAGAATAATCCCATGGAACAAAGTTTCTGGATCTATCATTCTTAAAATAATTTTCGCTAAACATTCTAACAGGTACCAAAATAATCAGAAGAAGTGTTACGATTGAATAAACGGGTTTTACGATGCCTGGACTCTTAATATAAGATTTTAGTAAATCCAAAATTCCCCGTACTCCTAATGCAATCCAAATGGAGAACACAAAGAAAGCCCCCACATAAAAGTAATCTCTCTCTCTCGGTTGAGGTTGCTGCTGGTTTTGGTAAAATGCCGTGAGGTACCCGAGAAAAATAAACATTATTAGAAAAACCGTCGCCATTTTCCAATCACGATTATAGTGATAGAAAATTCCAAAAATTGCAATCATAAATGGAATTGCCCAAAGCTCTGAAAAATCAACACCGGAATCTTGAACAGTTGATTCTTTACCAACGTAATTCCACATCAAATATCGATTGAACATATGATTCATTTGGTATGTCCAGAAAAAATCTAAATCACTAGTGTAATTTTGATAAACCTCTTGCTGATGTGGTTCTCTCGTAAATCTTCTTTTAAAGATTGGTTGATCGCCATATTGCTCTCTGTTAAGATAACTAACAAGCTCCGGAAATGTTTTGGGGCTATTTAAATTTATTGGTGTATCTTGATTTGATCTAATTATTATCATAGCATAAGAAGAGAAGCCAATGAGCGCAAATAATAAACTTTTAAAAACTAAATGAAGAGTTTGTTTGTTTTCCTTATTTGTCCAGTAAATTAAAAATCCTAATATTGCAGCAAGTAGAAAAATGAAAAATAGATCTAAAGTTAAATCATTTCCGCCAACGCTGGCAATTAAATTTGGAAACATTTTTACCACGCCTGGATAAGTGGTAAAGAGTGCAATTCCACCAACTACAATTGGAACGTAAAATGAATTTCTATGAAATATTTTTTTGTAGAATATTCCCATTATTATTACACTTGCAATTACTGCAAAGGTTAAAAATTTTGAATCAAATGCTTTTGCTTCATCACCGGCTGGTGGATTTGTTGGAGCAGAAGCCCAAAGAGCGGCGGCAATTAATAAAATTACACCAACATGCGCGAGGAAAATATATGCTGTAGTTTTGAAATGTTCTTCATCTTTTAAATATTTTCTTGTATAAATTACTAAAACAATTGGGACCATAGCCAAAACTGACATAAGATGAACACCGGTTGAAAGACCAACAAGATAGGCAATTAATAAAAGGTATTTCTCATTGTCTTCGTTATCAGCTTTTTCGTTCCATATAACCATTAACCAAGTTACAATTGCAATAAAGAAAGTTGCCAAAGCATAAACTTCAGCTTCCATCGAGTTGAACCAAAAAGTATCACTAAATGCAAGAGATAAAGCACCAATAGCTGCGGCAATGTATGTAAATACTGATTCAAATATGTTATCGTCTTCACTTTTTCTAATTTGCTCAATTAATTTTACGGCAATTAAATAAAGAAATAAAATTGTAAATGCACTTGATATAACTGAAATAGCATTAACTCTAAAAGCAATATTCTCACCAATTGGGATCATTGCAAAAAACCTACCCAAAAGGAGGAAAAAAGGTGTTCCAGGTGGATGAGGAACTTGAAGTAAATGAGATGATGCAATAAATTCCCCGCAATCCCAAAAAGAAACTGAAGGCTGTACGGTCATAAAATATATTGCAGCAGTTATAAAAAAAACAAAAAAGCCAATGGCTTTACGAATAATATCTTTATTCATTAAATCCTCAATTAGAATTATTTTTCTTAAAAAATTCGTTTATATCTATTTTCTCTCTATTAAGATAATATTTTGTATAAAGATCTTTAAGTTTGGTGAATGAGAGTTTATCCAAATCTTCATCATCTTTAATTCTCTTTTCAAACATCTTAAAGTCTTTCAGTTCCGAAGGGCTAAACTTTCTCTCATATCTTCTTAAAGTATCAATATATTTTTTTTGTTCTGTACTTCTCATATTAAATACTCATGTTATTACAATCTTGAAAGATATAAATAAAAACACTTCCTTTCAGGCTAAATTTTGGATTTAAGCTGCGGATACCAAACTCCCACTTGTTGTAAAAAATGATCTGCTGATTTATCCCAATCAAATTGATTAGACCAATTATAAGCATTTTCAGATAATCTGGTTAATTCATTTTTATCTTTTAACAAATTCGAAATTTTTTCAACTAGTTGATATTTATTCCCGAGCTGAACTAAATAACCGGTTTCATTGTTCTTGATTGAATCTCTCAAGCCAGGAACATCAGAACCAACAGCCGGTGTTTTCATTGCATTTGCTTCAATTATTGTAATTCCCCAACCTTCTTTTTCGGGCATAGTTGTAAAAATCCACGCTTTACCTAATAAATCTGCTTTAGCGTCTTCTGTTAAAAATCCTAAAAATTGAACATAATTATCTAAATTATGCTTAGCAGTAATATCATTTAAGTTTTCTAAATAATCTCCCTTGCCACCAATTACAAATTTTATATCTGGGAATTGCTTAATTAAATCTGACATTGCTTCAATAACAAGATGTATGTTTTTATATTTTTTAATTCTACCAACATAAACCAAAAGTGGAGTTGCATTTTTCTTTGGTGCTGCATTGTTATATAAATCATGATTTATAGCATTATGCAAAAGGGAAGTTAAATCTTTATTAAATCCTAAATCTACCAACTCACTTTGGGTGCTTTCAGAAACAGTAAAAATTGGAGTATTTGGATATTTTTTTGGAATCTGTTTTTCTTTTTTTACAATATAATAAGCTAATGGGAGTGAAATTTCTTTATACAGTGAATTGCCGTGAATATGATGTAAGATTCCAACAATTGGTTTTTTAATATATTTTGGTGTAAATAATGGAATTTTAGAAATGTCATCCACAACAAGATCGAAAGGTTGTTGATTTAATTTTGTGTTATAAAATCTTTTAAATTGGCGATTAAAAAAGTATTTATTGCCGTGCCGAATTATTTTAATTCCATCAACAGTTTCTTCTTCTTTAGAATTATGAAATTTATGGGCAACTAAAGTAACACTATGACCTTTTTCAACAATTCGCTTAAAAATTTCATGAAGATGAATTTCCGCTCCGCCCATCTCAGGATTTTTAATACAACGCCAATTTACTACAAGAATATTCAATAGAGATTGTTTGTTTTAACGATCGATTATAGTTAGTTTACTTGAAAAATATTGTAAATGAATATGCAATTATACAAAAGTTTTAATCCATTGTTTCTAGTTTAATGAGTTAAAATTCGTTTATAAGCAGACTTCTTTTTGCATAGCTAAATTGGTTTATCAACAATCTGATGTGAACCTTAATTTATATAGAATGGCAAAACTTCCTAAAAATAAAATATTTTTTGATTTTTCTGATTATGCCAGACCATTTGCACTCGGGCTTGTTAATCTGCTTTTTCCAACAAAGGTTGGTGCTTACACTTTAACAATTGCTTTTCTTATAGTTGGAATATTAGCTTCCTACTTTATATACATTGATAAATATTTGCCTCTAGCGGCTTTTTTAGTTCTTGTTAAAAGTATGCTAGATGCTGCAGATGGAGCAATGGCGAGGAAAAGGAATCAGCCATCTATGGTTGGAAGGTATTTAGATTCTGTGTTTGATTTTGTGATTAACTTTTTTCTATTTCTAAGCATTGCCCTTGTTTTTAACCAATCAATTTGGTTAATGTTATTTTCACTTTTACTCTTTCAGTTGCAAGGAAGTGTTTATAATTATTATTATTTGGTGAAACGTTATCAAGTAAATGGAGATAAAACAAGTCGAATTTTTGAATGGGAAAGTCCAAAACCTTATCAAAGAGATAATCCAATTTTGTTAAAAGTTTTACATAAACTTTACTTAATTATTTATGGCTGGCAAGATTTAATTATTAATAAATTCGACCCAAATGCAATCATTGGAAAGGAATTACCTTCCTGGTTTTTAACATTTGTTTCTTTTCTAGGGTTGGGCTTTCAATTATTAATTATCACTTTTTTTCTGTTACTGAATATTCATCAATTTACATTTATGTTTTTTATTGTTCCATATACAATTTTGGCGATAATAATTATTTTGGTCAGAAGAATCTTTGTAAAATAAGAGGTATTTATAACCTTAAGATCGATTTAGAAATCGATGAAGACAAAATTTGGGAATTATTGTTTCTCAGCTTTTATGGAATAAATCAGAGGAAGAATATTTTTGTATTTCTCAAATAAAAATTTACCTTTCTCTATCTCAATCATATTTGGAAAGCAATTGTATGGGGAATAGTTAAATTCTTTAAAGGATTTTATTTGCAATCCATTTTCAATTAAGGCAGTTGTAACATCAGAAAGAGTGTGGTTCCATCCATACTCTACCATTTTTATCTTGGCATTTCTATCAGTATAAGTTCCTTCCATTTCTTCTTCAATTGGTTCATCTGTATGAAAGTAGGAATGCTTCAGATGTTCAAATTCCTTGTCAAACATCCAGATATAAGGGTGGAATTCAACAATAAGAAATTCTCCGTTTGGTTTTAGGAAATGAGAAACAATATCGGCCCATTTGTTTATGTCGGGTAACCAGCCAATTGTTCCATATGAAGTGAAAACAATATCAAACTTACCGATCAAGTTTTCTTTTAAATTATAAATATTGCTGCAAATAAAATTTGATTTAAGATTTGTTTTTTTCGCTAATAGTTTTGCTTTCTCAATCGCGAGTTCAGAAAAATCTACGCCGGTTACATTTGCTCCAAGATTAGCTAACGAAAGAGTATCTTGCCCAAAGTGACATTGAAGGTGCAGAAGATCCTTCCCAGTAATATCTCCAAGATCATTAAGTTCAATGCTATTGAGAGAATTTTTGGATTCTAAAAATCTATCTTTGTTGTAGAACTCAGACTCGTAATGAATTTCGACTCTTTTATTCCAGAGAAATTTATTTGCATCGAAGAATTTTTGAAAATTATTCATATTTTTTTTTCATGCTACCCTGGTACATTTTATAATTATAGAATCTTGTTTCTAATGCCCCATTATAAAGATGTAAACGACGGGAAGTTTTTAATCCAATGTTTTTAAGAGCATCAGTATTCGCACTTAAAATCCATGCATCAAATCCAGTAAATTTTTTCTTTAATGTATCCCCAAATTCTCTATAGAAGCTATTAATATTATTTTGTTTAATTCTTTCATCATATGGTGGATTGGTAATTATCATCCCGGAATCTAAACTATGTTCAAGCTCTTTAAAGTCTCCAATCACAAAAGTAATATTATTTAATACATTTGCTTCTTTGGCATTTTCCTTTGCTATCTCTATTGATTTACTACTAAGATCGTTTCCTAAAAAAGTATGCTGAAATTGAGTCTGCGCAGAAATCAACTCCTTCTTAACCTGATTAAAAAATTCTCGATCAAATGATTTCCAATTCATAAATCCAAAATGTTCTCTATTTATATTGGGAGCTATATTTTTAGCAATTAAAGCAGCTTCAATTAACAAAGTTCCAGAGCCGCACATTGGATCAACAAAATTAGAATTTTTATCCCAACCAGAAAGTAGTATCATTCCCGCTGCTAAAACTTCATTCAAAGGAGCCAAACCACCATGAATTCTATACCCACGTTTATGAAGTGATTCGCCGGAACTATCAAGTAAAATTGAACAATTATCCCTTTCAATATGAACATTAAATCTAAAGGTTGGATTTTTGAGGTCAACATCTGGACGAGTACCTTTTTTGTCCCTAATCTGATCTACTATTGCATCTTTTACTTTTAATGCTGCATATTTTGAGTGAGTGAAATATTCTGAATTTACCACTCCGTCAATTGCAATTGTATCGTTTGGAGAAATTAAGGAGTTCCAATTAAATGTTCTCACATTTTTATAAAGTTGTTCAGGATTTGATGCCTTAAAGTGGAATAAGGGTTTTAAAATTCTTAGTACAGTTCTCAAAGACAAGTTTGCTTTATACAAAAGTTTTTCATCACCGGTAAACTCAACTGCTCTTTTATATTTTACTATTCTAGAAGCACCAAGGTTTTTAAGTTCTTCTGCCAATATGTCTTCTAAACCAAAGGATGTTTTAGCAATGTAATTGTTTGTTTCCATATTTAAATTTAATCGAAAATCAGCATTTCACCAATTAAAAATAAATTAGTTATTTCTCTAGAGTTATTTCCTATTAGTAGATAAAATCAATTGATACGTTATACATATTTCTGGTTTTCTGACGATAATAAACCAACAATCACATTTTATTAGGTAAGTATATGAAAAATATTTTATTACTCTTTTTATGTGCTTTAACAATTAATCTAAATGCACAAGTAAACTTATTAAGTTTAAGTACAGCAGATGGAGCAGTAAATGTTCCACTGAGCACGACTATTAGTGTAATTTTTGACACCCCGATTGATACTTTGAAAGGATTCGATTTTTTTGAAAACTTTTTTACAAATGCTACAGATATTACAGCCCAATGGTACAGTGCTGATCTTAAGACTGTTAATCTTGGTGTTAACCTTGAGGTGGATAAGAATTACTATTTTTTAGTTAATTCTGCTTTTGGTTCAGGTGGTGAGATGCTATTAAACCCAAGTGTTTTTTATTTTACAACTGGCTCCACATTGGCTGGTAGTCTGGTTTCAGGAACAGTTTCAGTTGAACAAAACAGTGGCATTAATATTAAAAATACTGTTGTTGTTCTCAGCTCTACTCCGGTTGATCAGGGTGAGCCTATATTGGAAACTGGGGCTCTAACAAATTCTCAAGGTGCTTTCTCCATACCTTTTGTAAAAGACGGAGTTTATTATCCTATTGCTGTTAATGATGCAAATGGTGATGGTCGTTTAGATCCAGGCAACGGTGATGCTTTTGTTTTTTTAGATCCCATAACACTTAGTGGCAACTTTAGTGGATTAAACATGCCGCTTCAAATACCTGAACCTTTGAGCTTATTTGAAGCAACTGGACAAGCACAAAATTTAATTTTGGAACGCTTCAGCGGAAATGCATATTTGAAGAGCATAAATGCAAGGGGAGTTGGTCCTGATGGAAAGACCAATCGATGGGAATTCTCCTATATTTCAGATACTTTAAATCAAATAATATATTTAGAGATTGATTTATTCGGACATTATTTTGATACCTCAATTGATGAGTGGAGTTATCAAAACTATTCAAACATGGAAACAATACCACAAATTGTTGATTTAAGTGCGATGACCAGCTTTATTCAAAATGCTGAAAATGCTGGAGGTAATAATTTTAGAACCCAAACCCAACCCAGCAACTTTGAGTTGGAAGTAGAACTCTACTTGGCGGATCACAGATATTCACATTGGGCTTATCAAAATCCCGATCCATCAAGACATTTAATGTGGGCAATAGGTTATAAATGGTATCAAGAAATATCAGAAGATAATTGGCAGCAAGAAAGTGAATTATATTATTGGGGAGATTTTCAAACAGGTACTTTAATTGTAACTGATATTAGCCCTAATGAATTAGAAAAAGTAAACATCCATTCATTAAGTCAAAACTACCCTAACCCTTTTAATCCAACGACTGTAATTTCTTATTCAATTCCTCAGATTGAATATGTTAATATTACAATTTTTGATTTATTGGGAAATAAGGTTGCTACCTTAGTCAATGAGCAAAAATATTCGGGAAATTATGAAGTTAACTTTGATGCAGCTATCTACCCAAGTGGAACTTATTTCTATCAAATTAAAACGGAAAGTTATACTAATACTAAAAAGATGATTCTTTTAAAGTAGTAGGATCGCTTCTTTATTATAACATTATCCCCACAATAAATGTGGGGATTTTTTTTGTAAAATATAATGACAGAAGTAGATTACTAAATGCTGAGCCTTTTAATTAAACAAAGAAGTTTAAAAGTAAAAAAGCCCTCATCAAAATCAATCAGACTTTTAATGAAGGCTTAACAACTAACCTCCCCTCACTGTGTGTGAGCTTGGATTTTAAGAAGGAAGTCAAAACCTATCTTCCTAGACGATTCACCATCTAAGTGTGTTTTTTCGGTTTTTCGACAAACCCTTTTTTATAGATGTTTGGTTCCTCATCTGCATCAAACGTAAGAATAAATTTTATGAATATCAACTATTATTAATTTGCTTGCTTCAAAATAGTTTTCAATTCGTCATCAGTTACAAGCAATAGTTGAGATTTAATCAATCTTGGTGTCAGTTCAACCCAGTTTTTATTCTTCTTAAATACTTCCCTAAATAATGGAAGTGATTCTAGTAATTCCCCAATATTAGCGAGCGTGACGGCATGCCAATATTTCATTTCTTCGTTTTCAGGAAACATTGCTTCAGCCGTAGAATATTCTTTCATTGCTAAGTCCATATCATTATGTTCAATAGCAAGATCGCCATTATTCATATGTTCATAAGCTTGGTGAACTTTAAGGATTCTTCGTAATTCCTTTATTGGTTCCGGATGATCATCAACTCGAATATCAACTTTTCGATCAAGCCAAACTTGTCCGCTTGATTCAGGTTTTACTACAAGAAGTGCTGTAGATTGCTTACCTCTAATATCTCCACCAGCTTCTTGGGCAGCTTCAAGGGAAAGCAACAATCTTTCTGCAAGAGTTCCTGTGGATTTTGTGAATGCTTGCTCCATTGCGTTCCAAACTGTATTGTTTAACATCATATTTGCTTGAACAGAAAAATTATCACCAACAATATGACCAGCATCAGCAATGCAATTTTTTCCTGTGTGAGCTGCAACATTGCCTCTAGAATCTAATATAGCCAATTGTCTAACATCCTTGCCCGGATCAGCTTCTATCATTAAATTTAGAACTTGATCGGCGGTTAAACCTTGTTTAAGCAATGCCAGACCTCTTGGTCCAAATGAAGGATTAACAAAAGATTGAGTGGCAACAACTCCAACACCAGCTTCGCCCCACGAGACAATTGTGCCAACTGAAAACCAATGCGATTGAACCGCGACACCCATTTCTCCTGTAATTGTATCTCTTGCAACTATTGAAAATGTGTGAGCAAAAGAATCTGAATAAAATGAATTTTGTGCATAGATAGAAATGGAGCTAAAAAGAATAATTGAGAAAATTATTTTTTTCATTTTTGTTCCTCTATTTTAGTTTCTGAATCTAGGAATAGACTGATCAGTGTTTCTCCATCTTTTGGAATAATTTGGTTGTTTTCAGTTATTGCTTTTAATTTATTATCATCTGTAAAAACAAAAAGTGGATGATAATTTCTTTTACCATTCGTTTCCATAAAATTATCATAAGAAAATGATGAAGTAATTTTTGTACTTTTTACACTCAGTGAAACTGAATGATTTTCCAAATCATCATAAGTCAATTTTTTTGAAGAGAAAATATTTCTTTTAAACTCACTTGACATTTTATCCTTTTCATTAGCGTTTACATTGATCTGATAAACCGAAGAACTTTCGAATATTTTAGAAAAATGAATTGCGGATAAAGAATTTAGGCCATTATTTGGTGTTACTGCAAGAAACTTTCCCAAACCAGTAAAGTCAATATCGCTATTTATTTTTTCCGAAATGATATTTCCATAACACGTTTCAAAACCTTCTTGTCTTGCGCTTGTAGTTTTTTCCCAGTTATTATCAACTAAAAGTACTCTTATCTGAAGGTTGTTAAAAGTTTTATATAGCTCTTTTGTAAAATTATTAATTCCGGCAATAATAATTCCTTGAGGGTTAAGATCTGCCAATTTAAGAATTCTTGCTAATGGAATTGCGCTTAATCCATAAACCAGAATGGTGAAAATTATTACAAGGAAAATTATTGGTACAAGTAAATTTGCGCCTGGGACTCCGTGTTCAGCAAGCTCAATTGCAAAAACTGAAGTAACCGCAGCTGCAACAATTCCTCTTGGTGCCATCCAAGAAAGGTATATTTTTTCTTTCCAATTTAGGTGAGATCCAATAGTCGATAAAAAAATAGTTACAGGTCTAATCACCAAAATTAATACAGCAATAAAAATCAGACTTTGCATGTTCAGTAATTCAATATCAGAAATTTTTAATCTGGCAGCTAATACAATAAATAGTGAGGAAAGTAGAACAACAATTAAATTTTCCTTAAACTCTACTATGTGCTCAATTACAACTTGTTTCTGATTTGCCAAAAAAATTCCCATAATGGTTACAGAAAATAATCCGCTTTCATTCTGAACAAGGCTAGCGGCAATGTATACTAAAATAATTAGTGCTAATGTTGCCGGATTCTGTAATGAATCTGGAATGTAATGCCTTTTTAAAAGATAAACTAATGCGTATGCACCTAACACTCCAATAACACAACTTATAGCAATTGTTTTAAAGATTACAAAAATGGCAGTAAACGTAGCTTCTTGGACTCCCGCTGAAATTATTGTTTCAAAAACTAATAACGCTAACATTGCGCCAATAGGGTCATTTACAATCCCTTCCCATTTTAAAATGGCGTTTATGTCACCCTTAGGTTTGACCATTCTGAGCAATGGCATTATTACGGTTGGTCCGG
Source organism: uncultured Ignavibacteriales bacterium (assembly GCA_963704835.1). Taxonomy (GTDB): domain Bacteria; phylum Bacteroidota; class Ignavibacteria; order Ignavibacteriales; family Melioribacteraceae. The sequence continues at coordinate 177,524 of CAVPHW010000003.1, forward strand.
TTACAACGAGTATTGCTCCTAGTAGAATGGAAAGGTTGACCGGCAGATTCATAAAATAATGAGCAGCAAAAGAGGAAAGTGTCCAAGTCACTACAGTTCCAATGGTTATTAGATTTCTAACAACACCAAAGACAGATTTTAACTCATCAAATTTTAAACTTAAGCCACCCTCAAAAAGAATTATTGCAACAGATATCGAAACAAAGGGGAATAGTAAATCACCAAAAAATTCATCCGGATTTAACAACCCGGTTATAGGACCGGCGATAAATCCTAGAACAAGTAGTAATAGAATTGATGGTAATTTAAAACGCCAAGATATCCATTGTGCAAAAATCCCAAAAATAATTATCGCAGATAATCCAACAAGTACATGTTCAGTCATTAAATAATATCCTTATAATTCATACTTTTTTTCTGCTGATCGGCATTGTCATGCAACGGCAACCACCGCCACCTCTTGCTAATTCAGCACCTTCAATAGTTATAACATATTTTTTATAGTTATTCAGATTCACTTTATTGTTAATAACATCTTTTGCTTTTATAACTTCCAAGCCACTCTTATTTATTGCCTCAATGGTATATTCATTTCTATCATAACCAATTATTTTTCCAGGTGCAGTTGCAAAAAAGTTGGCACCACTATGCCATTGTTCTCGTTCTTGTATCCAATCGTCACTTTTCCCACCACAGTAAATTGGTTCTAAATCCATTCCTAATTTTGATAGTGAATCAATTAAATTAAATTCTTCTGTTATACTTTTTACTTTTCCGTTATCTATATAGATATTAACTGCCTCAAAAGCATGGTGATTTAAAATAACCGGCGAATAAATTAGGCATTTATTTTTGTCCAATAGTGTAAAGACCATATCTAAATGAATAAATGACTCAGGTTTTTGTGGTAATATTTGAGCTATAATATTAATTTTTTTCTTTGATTCTTTAAAATGCTCGATTAAAAAATCGACACCCTGTGGAGTTGTTCTTGCTCCAATTCCAATTAGTATTATATCTTCCCGCGCAATTAGAATATCACCACCTTCAATAGTAATATTTGATGAATAATTTTCGTCATTGGCACGTACTAATTCTGTTTGAAACAATTTATTACAGCTAAAAATAGCTTCCATAATAATTGCTTCTCTCTCTCTAACCTGTTTTGCTAGCTTACTGATTAACACCTTGTTGCTAATTGAAACAGATGCATCTCTTGTAAAGAAAAAATTATGTAATGGCTGAAGCTCATACCTTTCTTCGCTAAGGTATTTTGTAAGATTAATTTCCTTTAATGGTACACCTTCAATAAGCTGTTTTGATAAATCGGAGGCAGATTGTTCAAGAAGATAGTCAATTATCTCTGGTACATTTTCTTTTTCACAAATTCTTGTAATAATTTTTCTTTTTGATTCTGGGTTGCTTAACACAGTTTTAAGTAAATCACCAACTTCAAATACAGTTGTAATTTTTTTTAACACCTTTTTAAATTGAGAGTATTCTTTAGATGCAACAGAAAGATTAAGAATATCACTGTACAAAGCTCGTTCGGCATTTTGAGGAGTCATGTTTTCAACTTCACGACCAGGTGTATGAATAATTACTCCTTCAATTTCACCAATTTCAGAATTTACATTTATTTCCATTTCGGGTCCCATGTATTTTAATTATTTGGTACAATCCAAATATTATCTTTTTGTTCTAATTTCACTTCATCAAAATAAACAGCTCTACCAACTCCACCAGGACGAAAATCTGTAACAACATCAACATGCTGAGCAGATTGGTTCATTATACCTTTTTTTAGATAATCATCTAAAGTGAAATCTTTGGTAGACTTATAGCAGTTAGGGTAACTTGCACCAATTGCAATATGCAACGTACCGCCAACCTTTTCAACAAATAAAGGATGCTTTAACACTTTGCCAATGCCATTATTCATTCCTAACGCTACTTCTCCAAGTCTGTGCGATCCTTCGTCAGTTTCAATAATTTTTGTTAAAATATCATTTCCTTGGTTGGCAGAATATTTAATTATTTTACCATTTTCAAACTTTAGATAAATCCCTTGAATTAATCCGCCTCCTTGAAAAACTGGAAGATCAACAAAAATTTCTCCTTCAACAGTGTTAGCATCTGGGCTTGTATAGACTTCACCGTCAGGAAAGTTTCTTTTACCAGTACACTTTATAATATTATGGTCAGAGATATTCATCTTAAGTTCTAAAATAATTTTTGTCTCCGGATGCTCCGTTTGAATTCTTATAGTTTTACTTTTATCCATCAATTGATAAATATCTTCTTCAATGTCTTCAAGGAGTTGTGGGTTTACTGTAGACGCATCAACAATAACTTTTGTATAATCTTCTAAACTCATATTTTCCATTTTTGCAAATGCTTCAGTAGGGAAGAGTGTCAGAACCCAAGGTTTGTTTAGTCGAATATTTTTAATAGGTTCATCTGCCTTCATTATTGCTTGCGCAAGCTCTTCTTTTTGATCTTTGAAAAATTCGGGATTTTCTGTCCCCAGAATCTCGATATATTTGGTCATGTTATTGTAGCGATCAATTTGCCATTTCGGAACTTTCTTAATCTGCTCAATTGAGCCATATTTAGCAATAGAAGCACCCCAAACTTTACCTCTATCATTATCTGGTGTTGTTAAATTAATATCTGCAATTGCACCTTTTTGAAATATTTTATCTTGAATAACCGAAATTAATGGCCAGCATATTTTTTCACCTTTTACCATAACTACATCATCTTTGGTAATACCCCCATGCGAGTAATTAATTAGATAATCTGCCCATATCTCTAAATCTTTTTGTGATATTAAATTGTTCATATTTCTTTCCATTTTTAATTACAATACTACTAAATTATTAGCAATAATGAACAGAAGCACCTATTTCCAACCAATCAGAAAAAATTCAAAATTATGTTGTAAAAAGAATTATTCTTATCTAGATTTAGTCTAGATAAAATAAATAATTTATAAACATAAACTTTAGGTTGGTATGAAAAAAATGTTGTTTTTTGCAAGCGTTCTGTTTTTTTTTAATACATTTGTATTTGCTCAAGATGAGTTTTTCGAATCAGGTTCTAAAATTGGCGGTTATGGTGAACTCCATTACAATTATGCAAAACCGGAAAATGGCGAGGCATCCAATGTACTTGATTTCCACAGATTTGTACTTTTCTATTCACATGCTTGGAATGAAAAATGGTCATTAAAAGCAGAAGTTGAATTAGAGCACAATTTAGTTGCAGATGACGAAGGTGAACTTGAGCTTGAGCAAGCTTATGTAAATTACCACCATGCAAATTGGTTTGGTTTTAAAGCTGGAGTAATTTTAGTCAGTTCTGGACTGATAAATGAATACCATGAACCGCCACTATTTTTAAGTGTTGAACGTCCGGAATATCATAATAAAATTATTCCTACTACTTGGTTTGGTAATGGGGTTGGCGTTTATGGCAACATTAAAGGCTTCAACTATTCAGTTAATATTATGGAAGGATTGCTAGCAGATAAGTTTTCTGCTTCTTCTGGAATAAGAGGCGGAAGGCAAAAAGGATTTAATGCTAATGCTGATAATCTTCTTTATAACTTTAGTCTTGACTATGCAAATATTCCGGGAGTTAAAATTGGTGCTTCATTTATTTACAACAATGCAACTGGCTCTACAGAAAACAATGCCATCTCCTTAATTGAAGGACATTTTAGTTATCAAAAAAATGATTTAATTGTTATTGGCGAACTGGCAAATATCAGTTATTCAAATGGTGAAGTAAAAAGCTCGAACGGATATTATGTTGATTTGGGATATAACATTGGAAAAATATTAAACTGCGGTATGGAGGTTATACCATTTGTTCGATATACTAATTTCAATACGGCCGCTACTGTGGAATCTAGTTTGCTTAATGAAGATCAATACAAAACTTCAAAAATAATGTTTGGTCTGGCAATTAAGCCGATAGACGAGGTTGTTTTTAAAATAGATTATAGTAAAAAAACATTTGGTATCAATGATACCAAAACTACTTTGTTAAATGCTGGTGTTGGATATATGTTCTAAGGAAATTATGTTAAAAAAAATAACCATTATTCAAATATTATTCTTAGCAATAATTTTTGCCGGAGAAATCAAAGACCAGACAGAAACGTATCTGAAGAATTATTTTGATAAAGAAGTTAATCTGGAGGTTGAAAAATATTTTCTACCTCTTAAAATCAGAAGAAATTTGGAGAACCAGGTTCAGCAAAGATTTTATACGGATTTTGTTTATTTGTATTCAGTTAAGGAGAACGATAAGATTATTGCATATGCAATTTTGGATAATGTTTTAGGGAAGGTACAACCAATTACATTTTTAGTAATCTATGATATGGATTTTTCTATTAAAGAAACTAAGATAATTAAATATAGAGAAGAACATGGTAGTGAAGTGCAGAATGATGAATGGAGAAGACAATTTTTAGGAAAAACTCCTGATTCAAAATTTCAACTTGATAAAGATATAGATGGAATTAGTGGGGCAACAATTTCAGTAAAATCTTTAATAAAAGGGGTAAAAAAAACAACACTCTTAATTCAGAATATTGTCAATAATGAAAAGTATTAAACTATATAAACTAGAAAAAGATTTAAAGAAGTTCATTGCACTTTTTATAATTGCATTAACTTTGGGTGTATCACTGGGACTATATTACCTCTTTCAGACAACATCATTTTCTAAAGAAAATATTTCACAAAGGTATGGTTCCTCTGAAATTATTGTTGATGAGGATTTTGGAATCCCAGAACAAAGTGGAAAATCACTTTCAGAAGTATTAATGACCATTCACAATCACATAATTAGTTTTTCTATCTTTTTCTTTATTGTTGGAATACTTTTCTATTTTAATTCAGTTGTAGATGGAATTCTGAAAAAAATAGTATTATTTGAACCAATGTTTTCAATTGTAATTTCATTTGGCTCAATTTTAGGGATGAAGGTTATTTCCGGTAATTTAGTTTACCTCACAATTATTTCTGCTGTTCTAATGTACTTCTGTTTTTATTTTATGGTTACTGTTATTATTTATGAACTTCTGATCAAGCAAAAGTAAATTGGATTAATTTTGTTAATTAGTCTAATTTTTATTGTAATTTACTAAGGCAACTAATTTCTAAAGGAACAGAGGCATGAAAGATTATTTGAATAAAATAGTCCCTTTTTTCAAAAATGTATCTGATGAAATAAGCACAGAGTTTGAAAATAATTCAATATACCAATCATTCAAAAAAGGTACTTTTTTAACAATGGAAGGTGATCCATGTAATTATTTTCCAATTATCAAATCTGGTATAATTAGAGTGTACAAAGTTGGAAGTTCAGGGCAAGAAATTACACTTTATAGGATCAATCCTGGTGAAAGTTGCATTTTAACAATTTCATGTTTGCTTGCAAAAAATGATTTTCCGGCAATTGCTGTTGTGGAAAATGATAGTGAAGTTCTGCTAGTTACAGCTGACAAATTACGTGAATGGATTAGGAAATATGATATTTGGGCGGAGTACATTTATAATTATCTATCAAAGGTATTAATGAACGTTTTAAAGATTATTGAAAATATATCCTTTAAAAAGATGGATGTTAGAATAGTAGAATATTTGCTTGAGAATTATAATAAAATGGGTAAATCTTTAACTTTAACTCACCAACAAATAGCACATGATATTGGAACGGCAAGAGAAGTAGTAAGTAGAACCTTAAAAGATCTCGAATCTAATAAGAGCATTTCTCAATCAAGAGGAAAAATAGTTATAACTAATATTTCCGAACTCCAGAAAAAACTTACATACCTCCAATAGAATTCAGAATAAATTATTTTGCTTTTGTGTGATTTTATCACATACAAATTGGACATTTAGTCTTATGTTTGGTTAAACAAATAATGTTCAACCAAATATTTAAGATTAAACAAAATGAACACTTCAAGATTACTTACAATTTTATTTGCACTTTTAATTTTTACTTCATGTGAGGAAAACATTGTTACTGAATGCGAGGTAAATAACATCAACTCTATTGAGTTAACAACTTTTTCTAGTATACAAGAAGATGTATTTGATGTAAATTGTGCATTCCCTGGATGTCATGCAGGAACCTCACCTCAAGCTGGATTATTACTTACCAGTGGAAACAGTTATTCCAATTTAATAAATGTGACGAGTGTACTAAATCCAAATTTTAAAATTGTGCAACCCGGGAATAGTTCCGAAAGTTTTCTTATTAAAATGTTAAAGAATACTGGTGATGGTACTTCTCTAATGCCGCCATCGGGAAAAATAAACGAAAGATTAATTGATTCAATTGCTGCCTGGATTGACGGGGGAGCAATTAATAATTAGGAGAATGGCAATGATGAAAAATATATTCTATCCCGCAGTAATATTATTGAGTTTTTCTGTTTTTACGATCGGCTCTGAGTTTAATGTTAAGAAATCAGAAAAGAACCAAGTCAAATTTATTTCTGATGCTCCAATTGAAGATTTTGAAGGAGTAACCAATAATATTGATGGCTATCTTTTTTATGAAAATGAAATTACCAATAAAAGTCAATTATATTTTGAAGTTGACCTAAGAACATTAGATACAGGCATAGGTTTAAGAAATAGACACATGCGCGAAAACTATTTGGAGACAGATAAATTCCCTATTGCGGCTTATACCGGGATGATTTATTCAGCAGAAAGGATTGGTGAAAATAAATTTAATGTAATTGTAAAAGGGGAAATGAATATTCATGGTATTACAAGAAATCAAGAAGTAAAAGGGGTTGTTGAAATTACAGCAAAAGGTGTGAGAATCACAGCAAATTTTATCGTAAAACTTACAGATCATAAAATTGATGTGCCAAGTTTAATGTTCATGAAAATTGATGAAAATATGGACTTGCAATTAGATTTTTATTTGGCACCATCTAAATAAACGGAGACCAGGTGAATAGTGCTTTTAAAATTATAACAATTATCCTTTTAGCAACCACAATTAATATTTTGGGACAAGAAAGTAAAATTAAGTGGAATAGAAGCTCTGATGAAGTTCAGAGTAAATTACATTTATTTCATTCTACGCATGCAATAAATTTGCCAACAACCGAAACTAATCAAAAAGGTGATCTTGAGTTTGAAATTTCACATAGATTTTTACCTTCAATCAATGAGGGAATAAAATCACTTTACGGATTTGATGGTCCTGCAAATATTAAATTTTCATTGGGTTATTCACTCACTGATGATTTTACAATAACTCTTGCACGTACAAATGTTGATGATAATTTATTACTTAAAGGGAAGTATCAGTTATTTCAGTTTGATAACACTACAATGCCTTTTCAATTAGCCTTTGAAGGTGGTTTTGCATGGAATAGTGATCCAATTGGCAGAGAATCATACGACAATAGAAATTTTCAATATTACGTTCAACTTATATTCAATACTCTTATTGATAAGAAATTAGGGATTGGGATAGTTCCAAGTTATTTATATAACAGCCATATATACTGCCCCGAAAAGGAATACTCATTTACTCTTGGCGCAAATCTACAATATTATATTTCCAGTTCTTGGAGTATTCTGGCAGATTGGAATCCAACGGTTTCAGGGTTTAGGAATAAATATAACTCGTTAGGTTTTGGTATAGAGTTGGAAACAGGTGGTCATTTTTTCAAAATAATTCTAACTAATAATTCTAGCCTAAATCCAACACAATATATTTCTGGAGCAGATCTCCCTATAAAAATTGATAATTGGAGAATAGGTTTTAATATAACAAGACTTTTAAAATTCTAAGAAAGGAGAAACAATGAAAAAAAATATGGGAAAAACTGATCAAATTTTACGAGGTATTTTAGGAATAACCATAGTTGGCTGGGGAGTGGTATCAGAATCATGGTTGGGGGCGATTGGTTTAATACCACTCTTTACAGCCTTTGTTAGTTGGTGTCCCGCATACGTACCTATTAAATTTTCAACAAGAAGCAGTAATAAAAAAGATTAATAAAAGGAGAGAACCATGAAAAAAAGATTAAGTTTTTTAGTAATACTTTTTTTGGTATCAAGTAGTTTCTTGCTAGAAGCTAGAGACTATAGAGTTGATCAAGTACCAAACGGAAGTAAATTCAGTTGTAACACTTGTCACACAAGTGGTGGAGGAACCCCAAGGAATGATTTTGGGAAGCTTATTCAAAAATCATTTTTAGCACAGGAAGGAAGTCAGTTTAATGTGATTTGGAGTCCACTTTTAGCAAGTTTAGACGCTGATAATGACGGCGTAACAAATGGACAAGAATTACAAGATCCTTTTGGTGTTTGGACATCTGGAACAGCAAACCCGGGTAATGCTAACCTTGTAACAGCCGCTGGCTTAAGTAGCTCAAGTCCACTTACAAATCTTACTGTGAACTTTACTGGAATGACTCCACATGTTGGGCAAATGCTATACTTAAGAGTTTATGATAGAAGTGATATGAAAGAAGTTGGAAGAACTACTGCAACTGTTGCTGAAAGTTTCAATGTTACTTTAAGTGTAGTTTTGGCTGGTCACAGTTATTATGTGGACTTTTTTACAGATCATAACTCAAATAGTAAATATGATGCTCCACCTGCAGACCATGCATGGAGACTGGAATTAAATAATGCTCAAGGAAATGACGTAGTTAATTTTGCTCACAATACTAATTTTACAGATATTAATTGGGCTTACATGTTGAAAATTAATTTTACTGGTATGACTCCACATCTTAATCAATTACTTGAAATTCGAGTTGAAGATGATTTGACTTCAGAAGAAATAATAAGAAAAAGAATAGAGTCTATTCCCTCTGCTGATTTTGTAGTTGAACTACCAGGCGTAAAAATGGGCAAAGAGTATAAAGTTGAAATGTATTCAGATCATAATAAAAATGGTATTTATGATTCTCCTCCAGCAGATCATGCATGGGAAATAAAATTTGAAAATAATTCTGGGGATTTTACAGCAGACTTCGCTCACAACACAAGTTTCAAAGATGTTGGTTGGAAATATTTGCACACATTAAACCTTATTGGTATGACTCCGCATGTTGGACAACAAATGTTTTTGAGAATTGTCCGTAATGATAATAGTGAAGAAGTTGGTCGAAAATCTTTTGTAATTCCTGGAGCAGAATTTTCTGTTAGTATTCCTCAGATTGAGATGAACCATGATTATAATGTTGACTTTTTCTCGGATCATAATGGGAATGGAGTTTATGATGCTCCTCCAGCTGATCATACTTGGAGATTAACATTTAATAGTGCAACCGGTAATTTTGTACAAAACTTCACACACAATACTAATTTTGTAGATATTGGTTGGAGCGATGTAACATCAGTTGAAGAAAATATATTTGCCGATATTCCAAATGAGTTTTCGTTATCTCAAAATTACCCAAATCCATTTAACCCGGAAACAAGAATTAGATTCTCATTACCGGATGCATCTTTTGTAAATGTAAAAGTTTATGATATAATTGGAAAAGAAGTAGCAACAATTGTAAATCAAAACCTACCTTCTGGAGTGCACGAAGTTCCTTTTGATGCACGCAGTTTAGAAAGTGGAGTTTATGTTTATAGGATTTCTGCTAATAATTTTAATGAAAGTAAAAAAATGATTCTAATAAAATAGAAACAGCTCATTCTTCAATTCACATTTTAATCTAAACCGTATAATTCCATATTATGCGGTTTTTTTTTGGGAATCCTCTCTTAATTTTACTTTATAGCATAAATCGAAAGTTACAATTTATTATATTTACCGTCATTAAAATTTAAGTCACTTTTAGGTGAAATATACGTGTCAACTTTAAAACCAAAGCTATTTACAACCATAAAAAATTATAATAAAGAACAATTCTTTGCTGATGTAACAGCTGGAGTTATTGTTGGAATTGTTGCTTTACCTTTAGCTATTGCCTTCGGTATTGCTAGCGGTGTTACTCCTGAAAAGGGAATTATAACTGCAATTGTTGCGGGTTTCATCATTTCGGCATTAGGTGGAAGTCGTGTTCAGATTGGTGGACCAACTGGTGCATTTATTATTATTGTTTATGGAATTGTTCAACAATATGGCCCAACCGGACTTGCTATTGCAACAATGATGGCGGGTGTTATCCTTGTAATCATGGGATTAGTAAAATTTGGTTCCTTAATAAAGTTTATTCCATATCCAGTTGTTGTTGGGTTCACAAGTGGAATAGCTTTGCTGATATTTTCAACTCAGGTTAAAGATTTTTTTGGGCTTAAAATGGAGGTTATTCCTTCAGAATTTCATGAAAAGTGGGTGGCTTATTTCTACTCATTTTCATCAGTAAATTATTATGTCTTAGGAATTGGGCTTACAGCATTGTTAATAATGATGTTTTGGCCAAAAGTATCTCATCGAATTCCAGGATCTTTGATTGCAATAGTTATTACAACCGCACTTGTGCATTTGCTTAACCTTCCGGTTGAAACCATTGGCAGTAAGTTTGGTGAAATAAATTCTAATATTCCCGGACCCTCTTCATTTGAAATAAATTTTGCAGTTATCAGAAATTTAATTGGTCCGGCAACAGTAATTGCTTTGCTAGCAGCAATTGAATCTCTCCTCTCAGCTGTTGTTGCCGATGGCATGATTGGTGGAAAACATAGAAGCAATATGGAATTAGTAGCACAAGGAGTTGCTAATATAATCACTCCAATTTTTGGAGGAATACCGGCTACCGGTGCAATTGCTAGAACTGTTACAAATATTAAAAATGGTGGTAGAACACCAATTGCGGGAATTGTGCATGCAATAACTCTTTTATTAATAATGCTGTTTTTTGGAAAGTATGCTAATTTAATCCCTATGGCAACTCTTGCAGCAATTCTGGTAATTGTTTCTTATAATATGAGCGAATGGCGTTCATTTAAGTCCATGTTAAACAGTCCTAAAAGTGATGTTGCCGTTCTTTTAACCACCTTCTTTTTAACAGTTATTTTCGATTTAACGATAGCTATTGAAATCGGAATGGTTTTAGCAGTTCTATTATTTATGAAACGCATGGCGGAAGTTTCTAATGTGAGCGTTATAACTAGAGAATTAGTTGATCAAGAAGAGATTAATGATCCGAATGCAGTAGGCAAAAAAGAGATTCCTGAAGGTGTTGAAGTCTTCGAAATTAATGGACCGTTTTTCTTTGGTGCCGCAAAGAAATTTAGGGATGAAATGCTAAGAATTGAAAATCCGCCAAAAGTTAGAATAATACGTATGCGTAATGTTCCTGCAATTGATGCAACCGGGTTGCAGACTCTTAAAGATTTTCACAATGATGCCAAAAAATATAATACATATTTAATATTATCGGGTGTTCATACCCAACCACTTGTGGCAATGACTCAATCAGGAATTTTAAAATTATATGGTGAAGAAAACATTTTTGGAAATATTGATGATGCATTAGATTATTCTAGAGAAATCCTTGGAATAACTAGGATTGGAATGAATAAAGAAACAGTTTAAACAATACTAATATTATATTCTGAATTTTATATGCTTATACTTAATTGGAAAATTAAAAAAGTTTTTTTTTGAAATTGAATTTAAATCCAACTATGAGCAAGTTTTTTATTCAATTAGAAATTTGATATATAAAAATATGACAACAAATATAGTGTTGTCTTAAATGATATACAATTTAACCTGGTGATTTTCTAAATCTGTTCTAGAATATTTTATTAAGATATGTTGCCGTTATAGTAAAATGATTAAGAATCGCTGTCACGGAATAGTCCGTGACAGCTGGTAAGATTTAGATTATTCTTATTTTAGGTCAAAGCGGTCAAGGTTCATTACTTTATTCCAAGCAGCAATGAAATCGCGGACGAACTTTTCCTTAGAATCCTCTTGTGCATAAACTTCGGCAAGTGCTCGCAACTGCGAGTTTGAACCAAAGACTAGATCCACGCGTGTGCCTGTCCACTTGAGTTTACCAGACTTGCGATCAAGACCTTCAAATGTGTCGCCAGTTTCAGAAACTGGTTTCCACATTGTTTCCATATCTAGAAGATTTACAAAGAAATCATTTGTTAGTTTCCCAACTTCTTTCGTAAAGACACCATGCTTAGATTGATCATAATTGGCGCCAAGCATTCGTAAACCACCAACTAGTACTGTCATTTCTGGTGCACTTAATGAAAGTAGTTGTGCTTTATCAACAAGCATTTCTTCAGCAGAAACCGTAAAAGCCTTCCTCTGATAATTACGGAAACCATCTACCATCGGTTCCATAATATCAAATGATTCTACTTCTGTTTGGTCTTGTGAAGCATCCATTCGTCCCGGTGTAAACGGTACTTCTATTTCATATCCTGCAGCTTTAGCAGCTGATTCAACTGCAGTACAACCGGCAAGAACTATGAGGTCAGCTAAAGAAATTTTCTTACCATCTTTCTGGTCGTTATTAAAAGACTTTTGAATATTTTCGAGAGCACTAAGTACCTTTGCCAGTTGGGTAGGTTGATTTACTTCCCAATCTTTTTGTGGTGTTAAACGAATGCGGGCTCCATTAGCTCCTCCACGATTATCAGATGCACGAAATGTTGATGCTGAAGCCCATGCAGTTGAAACAAGTTCCGCTACAGATAAGCCTGAAGCTAAAACTTTAGTTTTGAGATCTGCAATATCCTTTGCATCGATTAATTTATGATTGACAACAGGAATTGGATCCTGCCAGATAAGATCTTCTTTTGGAACTTCTGGTCCAAGGTAACGAGCTCTTGGGCCCATATCGCGATGTGTAAGTTTAAACCAAGCTCTTGCAAATGCATCGGCAAAGGCTTCTGGATCTTTGTGGAATTTACGCGAAATTGGCTCATAAATTGGATCAAAGCGTAAAGATAAATCTGCAGTTGTCATCATCGGTCGGTGTTTCTTTGAAGGATCGTGAGCGTCTGGAATCATATGCTCTTCCTTAACATCCTTTGCAAGCCATTGATGAGCACCAGCCGGACTTTTAACAAGTTCCCATTCATATCCAAATAGCATATCGAAATATCCATTATCCCATTTGGTAGGGTTGGGTTTCCAAGCACCTTCTACGCCACTGGTTGTGGTATGCACACCTTTACCGGTTCCGAATTTATTAATCCATCCTAAACCTTGCTCTTCAATTGGTGCAGCTTCTGGTTCTGGTCCAACTAATTGTGGATCTCCTGCGCCATGCGCCTTTCCAAAAGTATGTCCGCCTGCGACCAGAGCTACAGTTTCTTCATCATTCATAGCCATACGCGCAAAAGTTTCACGTACATCAACACCCGAAGCTACAGGATCAGGATTACCATTAGGCCCTTCAGGATTTACATAGATAAGCCCCATTTGAACTGCAGCAAGAGGATTCTCAAGTTTACGTTCACCACTGTAGCGTTTATCTCCGAGCCAAGTATCTTCGTTGCCCCAATAAATATCTTCTTCAGGTTGCCATATATCCGCACGACCGCCACCAAAACCAAATGTCTTGAATCCCATTGATTCTAGAGCGCAGTTCCCGGCTAAAATTAAAAGGTCAGCCCACGAAATTTTATTCCCATATTTCTGCTTTATAGGCCATAGTAACCTGCGTGCTTTATCAAGGTTTCCATTATCAGGCCAGCTGTTAACAGGAGCAAAACGCTGGTTTCCTGTATTACCACCACCTCGTCCATCAGCAGTACGGTAAGTACCAGCACTGTGCCAAGTCATACGAACGAATAATCCTCCATAATGACCCCAGTCTGCAGGCCACCAATCTTTTGAATCGGTCATTAGTGCATAAAGATCTTTTTTTAAAGCAGGAAGATCAAGCTTCTTGAATTCCTCAGCGTAATTGAAATCTGAATCCATTGGATTTGAAACCGGGGCATGCTGGTGGAGTATTCCCAGATTTAGCTGATTTGGCCACCAATCACGATTTGATGTGCCTCTGGCAGCTGTACTGCCAGATCTACCCGTCATCGGGCACTTACTTTCATCACTCATTATTATTCTCCTTTAGTTTTAGTTTGCAAAGGTAATTGTCTTGTATTATAGTGTATATATTAAATTACTAAATTAATTTTTGTTGTTATTAAAAGTGCCAACAATTTGAAGCTTTACATCTTTTACTTTAAAGTTGGTTATTTTCTTTTTCTTAAAATATTTCTCCAATAAATCATTAAGTTCATCATCAAAAAAATCTTCTATACGCTTCGTGTCTTCACAATACAGATGGTGATGTTTATCAAGAATTGCATCATACCTCATTAAATCTTCCTCAGTCTTAACCTTTGTTACCAAGCCATTTTTTACAAATGTTTCTAAGGTCTTATAGATTGTGCCAACTGATATGTTAGGATGGTTTTTAATAACGTATTCTTTTATTTTATCAACGGTTGGATGATTATGTAGACTGTTCAAGGCTTCAAGAACGGCAATCCTTTGAGGAGTTACTTTTAAATTGCTGTTTTTTAAGTCGATCTGGTGAGTAGTCTTTGTCATAAGTATAATTATTAAATAGGAATAATTCTCATTTAGTATACATAATTATTAATGAAATATCAAGCTTGATGTCAATGATATAAATGATCATTTTCAATATTCAATTTGGCATTTTTAATAGTTAGAGACTTCTAAAATTTCAAATTTGTCATGTTGAGTAAAGCGAAACATCTCTATTCTGAATCAAAAAGGGATTCTTCACTTCGTTCAGAATGACTTTTGGGAATAATTAAGAGGTCTCAGTTAGTTCTTCTTGTTTTCAATTATCGGTTAGAGATTCTATAAGCAACAATAAATGGAAAATCAGAATTGGAAATTATAATAGTACTTTATAGGCAATATAGACGGGTTATAATGAAATGAGTTGATATAGTTCTTTTGTTATATCAGAAAGGCTTGAATTGATTTAAGAATAATACTATTAAAAAAAAATGATGTGAATAATCTAAAATATCATATCCAACTTTTCAATCCAACTTACTATTGAGGCATTTACCATTTGAGGGTTTGGCGAACCGTAGGTTTTTTTATTCTGTAGACAAGTTTCTGAAGAGAGATATTCATATACATCTTCCTCAAATACTTCACTGAGGTTTTTATAATCAGATATTTTGAGTTCATTAAGTTTTTTGCTTTCGTCTGTTGCAAATTTTACAATTTTACCTAAAATGTTGTGTGCTTCTCTAAAAGATATTCCTTTCTTTACAAGGTAGTCCGCTAAATCTGTAGCAAGCATAAAACTACCATCAATTTCTTTGGTAAATCTGTCTTTATTCACCTGGAAGCTTTTTACCATTTCCGACATTAAATTAACTGAATCAAAAAGTGTAAAGAACGAATCGAACATTCCTTCCTTATCTTCTTGCAGATCTCTGTTATAACTTAACGGTAAAGATTTGATGGTGGTTAACAATGCCAAATAATGACCGAATACTCTTCCATTTTTCCCTCTAATAAGTTCAGCTAAATCTGGATTTTGCTTCTGGGGCATTAATGATGAGCCGGTTGTAAATTCATCACCAAGTTTTAAAAAATTCCACTCGTAAGAAGTCCACAAAATTATTTCTTCACTAAATCGGCTTAAGTGCAACATTCCCAAATTGCAAGAATGAAGAAAATCCAAGATAAAATCACGGTTAGAAACTGAGTCAAGAGCATTTGAAGAAACCGCAGAGAATCCCAATTCTTTTGCTGTTTGATTTCTATCTAATTCAATTGTAGAACCAGCTAAAGCACCGGAACCTAATATGCATTCATCAGCTTGCTGAAAAGAAAATTTAAATCTTTGTTTATCCCTTTCAAACATTTCAACATAAGCAAGTAAGTGAAAAGCAAAAGAAATTGGCTGGGCTCGTTGTAGGTGCGTGTAGCCGGGCATTACTGTATTTATGTGTTCTTTTGCCTGATAAACTAAACTTTTTTGAAGGTTAGTTATTGAAGTAATTAATTCTTGAGTTGAGTTTTTTAACCAAAGCCTAACATCGGTTGCAACTTGGTCATTTCTACTTCTTCCGGTATGGAGCTTTTTACCAACTTCACCAATAATTTGAGTAAGTTCTTCTTCAATTGCCGAATGAATATCTTCAAATTTATTATCATTTGGTTTCCAAGTCCCATCTTTGTACTTAAAAAAAATAAGATCTAGTCCCTTTTGAATTTGACCATTTTCTTCAACAGTAAGTATTCCAATTTTGGATAGCATATTTGCATGAGCCTTGCTTACCTTAACATCCCATTCAATTAAATGAATATCGAACGAGAGGGAAGATGAAAACTCTAATGCATTACTATCAAAACTTTTATTAAACCAAGAACCCCAAAGCATAAAAACTATACCAATAATTATTTTTAATATTAGTTGAAACTAACACAAGATAAAAAAAATAAAAACTCAAAAAACAAATTATAAATAACAAACAAACAAATAGCAGTCAATAATCAAATCTGAAAACCAAACTAAGAACAAATGACAAATCCCAAAAAGAAAAGTCAAAAACAAATTTAAATAATTACATGATTCCAAAAATTAAAAAAACAGATTTCTTCCTCCAAAGAAAACGGCGAACAGGAGTTCGACAAAAGACGCCTCAATCGAAATTACAAAAATTATTTGTTTTGGATTTTGACTATTGAGTTTTGTTTTAATTTGTTTTTACCTTTTGAATTTTGTTGTTTATTTTTTAACACTTTCAATAACTTTGTTTTTTGTCCAAGCAGTTTTACTTTTAGTATGTCTAGTAATTACTTGATGTGGCAAACTTGTTAAATTAATAAAACCTTCAGCATCTTTATGATTAAAAGCATCTTCATCTGTGTACGTAGCAAGTTCTTGACTGTAAAGACTGTTTTCTGAGACTCTTGATAAAATTTTAATTGTTCCTTTGTACAATTCCAAAGTCACTTCTCCGCTAACTCTTTCCTGAACTTTATCGAAAAAGGCGGTAAGTGATTCAAATAAAGGAGTAAACCAGAATCCATCATAAATGAGATTTGCGTATGTATTAGAAACATTTTGTTTATATCTAAAAGTGTCTTTATCCAGGGTAAGTTTTTCTAATTGTCTATGAGCTTCATGCAGAATTTGTGCCCCAGGTGCTTCATAAACTTCTCTTGATTTTATTCCAACAACTCTGTTTTCAATAATATCTAGTCTTCCAATTCCGTGCTTGCCGCCGATATCATTCAATGTACTTACTAATTGTGCGCCTGGTATTTCTACATCATCTAATTTTATAGGAATTCCTTTTTTAAAAGTAATTTTGATTGTTTCAGATACTTGAGGGGCATTTTTAGGATTGGCAGTTATTTGATAGGCATCTTCAGGTGGTGCTAAAGAAGTATCTTCCAAAACTCCACATTCAGTTGCAATTCCCCATATATTTTCATCAATAGAATAGGGTTTTTCTAAATTTACGGTGATTGGGATGTTGTTCTCTTTTGCATAAATAATTTCTTCTTCTCTGCTTTTAAATTCCCAATCTCTTAATGGTGCAAGAATTTGAATATCAGGATTAAGCGTTTTCATTCCAACTTCGAACCTTACTTGATCATTACCTTTCCCTGTACATCCGTGAGCAACCATATTTGCATTTTCTTTTTCAGCAATTTCTATCATAAGTTTTGCTAATAGAGGTCTGCCAATAGCTGTAGCAAGAGGATATTCTCCTTCGTAAAGAGCTCCGCCTTTTAGAGCTTTCCAAGCATACTCTTCAATAAACTCTTTTTGTAAATTTATTACATATGCTTTTGAAGCTCCTGTACTTAAAGCTTTCTCTTCAATATTAACTATCTCGGATTTCTGTCCTAAATTTCCGGTAACAGTAATGATTTCTGCATTATATTTTTGGCTCAGCCATTTTACCATTACACTTGTGTCTAATCCACCGGAATATGCTACAACTATTTTATTATTTTGCATTGTCTAACTCACCTCACTTTTTGTAATTGTCTGTTATTAAATCTTTAAGGATGTCTAATATTTTTTCAATATTTGGTACTTTATTTGGAATAATTAAGACAGTATCATCACCACCAATTGTGCCAAGAATTTCTTCTCTATTTAATCGATCAATATAATGAGCAACACCTTGCGCTCTTCCGGCTAATGTCCTTAGTACAATCATTGATTCATTTTGGGCAATATTTAGGATTTCAAGCCCGACCAACTTTGCAATTTCTTTGCCGTAATCTGTACTGCTCAAAGTATATTGAACACCAAGATTTGTAAAAGTTCTAATAACTCCTAAATCGGCAAAATCTCTGCTTAAAGTTGCTTGGGTAATTGTAACTCCTTCATTTCCCAATAATTTAAGAATTTGTTCTTGATTAGAAATAATTCTGTCTGATAGAATTCTTTTAATTTTGTTTTGTCTAACTAATTTTGCTGACATAATTCTTCACTTTGTTTTGTGATTAAATTTTCAATTAATAATACGCTTTTAAATGTATTTATAAATTGATAAATATGTAAGTCCTCCACAATAAGCGGCGGAAGAATTCTTAGCACATTATTTCCTGCCGTTCCAACTACTACTTTATTTTCAAGCAATTTAATAGCAACAGTTTTAGCATCAACAGATTCAATAAATTCGATTCCAATCAATAATCCTTTAAATCTTATTTCTTTGATAACTGCCAAATTTTCAGCTTTGATTTTTTCAACAAATAGTTTTCCAATTTGTTCAACTTTATTAAGAAGTTCTGGAGTAATTAAATCGGCAACTTTATTAGCAACAGCTATTGAAACTGGATTTCCTCCAAATGTTGAACCATGGCTCCCCGGAGTAATTACTTCTGCTACCTTATCAGAACAAATAACAGCTCCAAGCGGTAAACCATTTGCAATGCCTTTAGCAACTGTAACAATATCTGGAATAATTGAACTGTGCTGAAAAGAAAAATATTTTCCGGTTCTTCCATTACCGGTTTGTATTTCATCAACTATCATCAATAGGTTTTTCTCTGTGCAAATTTCTCTTACTTCTTTTAAATAATCATCAGAAGGTATAATAATTCCGTTTTCACCTTGAATTGGCTCAAGCATTACAGCAATAGTGTTTTCATCAGTAGCATTTTTTATCGCATCAATATTGTTATAATCAACATTTATGAAACCGGGCAAAAGAGGATGAAATCCTTCCCAAAGTTTTTCTTGTGCAGAGGCAGATAAACTTCCATAAGTTCTTCCGTGAAATCCACCATTAGCAGTAATAATATTAAATCTGCCTTTCCCAAATTTTCTTGCAAATTTAATTGCAGCTTCATTTGCTTCACTTCCTGAATTGCAGAAAAACACTTTATCTAACCCTGAATTCTCACAAAGTTTTTTGGCTAAAGTTTCTTGTGGACTAGAAGTAAATAAATTTGAAACATGCCATAAGTTATCTATTTGATTTACTGCTGCGTTGATAAGCTTCGTATTTTTATGTCCAAATCCAGTTACAGCAATACCGCAAAGAAAATCCAAATATTTATTCCCGGATTCATCATATAGATATACACCATCACCTTTGGTGAACTCAACTTCATTTCTTTTATAGGTATTTACTTGGTAAGTTTTATTTTTGATATCAGTTGACAATCCAAGTCCCTCTTAGATTATTTTCATTCATTTCATTTCCAATCCAAATATTTTTAATTCCACTTGAAAGCAAATTTAGACATGCATTAATTTTTGGTATCATTCCGTTATTTATTTCACCGGAACTCATTCCGTCTCTCAATTGAGTTGTTGATAAACTATTCTGAAATTCACCATTAAGCTTTACGCCTTGCACATCTGAAATGAAGAATACAGAATCTACTTTTAGTAATTTAGCAAGTGCACCTGCAAATAAGTCAGCATTAACATTCATTAAGTTGCCATCTTTATCTCTGCAAATACTAGAGAATACGGGTACAATACTATCATTCAACAAATCTACTATCCATTTCTTATCAGAATTTGAAATAGGATTTCCAACAAAACCAAGTTTATCATTTACATATTCAGCCACAAATGAATCCATGTCAATTCCATTCAACCCGATTGCTTTAATTCCATTTTTATGAAGATAAGCGTTTATTCTACCGTTAATTAAACCACCTTGAACGGCAGCAGTTATTTCCATTGTTTCTTTGCAAGTAATCCTTTGTCCTTCAAAAAATTCCGATTTAATACCCATTTTTTCAGCCCATTGGGTAATTAAATTACCTCCGCCGTGAATTAAAATAACCGAAGAATATTTGGACTGCAGACTCTTAATTAAATTTACTCCAGCCAGATTATTTGTGAAATCTTCTAATGATTTCCCACTTATTTTTAAAATTGCTATACTCATTTTCTTCTCTTAAGATCTATAATGTGCGTTAATCTTGATGTATTGTTCAGAATAATCGCAAGTCCACCAAGTTGTATTCGCCTTGCCATCATTCAAATCAAGTGTGAGATTAATATTTTTTTCTGCCAACAGTTTAGCAGCTTCTTTTTCTACATTTGTTATTTTATAGTTTGGCTGAAAAACTGCCAAATCATCAAAGTAGAGAGTGACTTTTTCCGGAAAAATATTTGCACCCGAGCTACTTGCGGCTGAAATTATTCTTCCCCAATTTGGATCGCCGCCGTTCAAAGCTGTTTTTACAAGTGGGGAATTACAGATTGCCTTAGCAATTATGTTCGCATCTTTATCAGTTGGAGCATTTGTTACATTTACTGTTACGAATTTAGTTGCACCTTCACCATCAGCAACGATAGACTTCGCCATTTTTATTGAAAGGTCTTTTAATGCTGATGCAAATATTTGATAATCCTCAGAATCTTTTTCTACCTCAATATTGCTAACTCCATTTGCTAACATTAGAACCATGTCATTTGTGCTTGTTTCACCATCAACAGAAATTTTATTATAAGAATCATTTATTGCTTCGGATAGAGCAGACTGTAAAACTTTTTTTGAAATTCTCGCATCAGTTGTTACAAAGCCAAGCATAGTAGCCATATTTGGCATTATCATTCCGCTGCCTTTTGCAATTCCACCAATTGTAATTTCACCATTACTTAGTTGTACGGTAACAGCAAAATGTTTTGATACCAAATCAGTAGTCATAATTGCTTCAGCCGCAAGTAGTCCACCATTATCGTTTAGAGTATTTTTTAACTCTTCAAGTGAATTTATAATTGCAGAAATATTTAATCGTTCACCAATAACACCTGTTGAGCTTATTAACACTTCATTTTGTTTTGTATGCAAAACTTCAGCACATTTACTTTGTACTTCTATTGCATCTAAATAACCATCTAATCCGGTGCAAGCATTAGCATTCCCTGAATTAACTAAAATGGCTTGAACTTTACCCGATTGTTTGGTTATATCTTCACAAATTGTAACAGGTGCAGCTTTTGCCTTATTTAAAGTATAAACGCCAGCAACCTCGGCTGGAACCTTAGAGTAAATCAACGCCAAATCTTTGTTCTTCTTTTTTATTCCGCAATGAATTCCAGTTGCCTTAAAACCTTGGGCAGATGTTATAGATCCATTTTCGATATAAGAGAATTTATTTTCCACTTCAGTAATAGTTTGGTTAAACATTTGCTAATTGTTCCTTATAACTTTTGATTCCTAGAGACTCATCCCAACCGTAGAGTTTGTTCATATTCTGCATAGCTTGTCCTGAGGCACCTTTGATTAAATTATCTATTGCAGCTGTTATTATAATTTTATTTTTCGCACACTTAACATTTAGATCACAAAAGTTTGTTCCAATTACCCATTTCAACTCCGGTGGAGTTTGTCTAATTCTAACGAAATTTTTTCCTTTATATTCCATTGAAAATAATTCATCAATATCTTTTTGTTGAAATGCATTTTCTGTATGAATAATTGTGGTTGAATAAATTCCACTAAAAACCGGCAGTAGGTGAGTAGTTAATGAATATTCAATATTCTCATTATATTTTTTTAACTCTTGCTCAATTTCTACTTCATGTCTGTGAGTCCCGACGTTATATGCTTTAACGCTATTGTAGTTTTCAGTAAAAAGTAAATCAGTAGAAGCTTTCTTACCAGCCCCACTTAATCCGGAGTAAGATACTGTTGAAATACTTTTAAGATTATTTCCAATATTTTTTACAAGTGGAATTGAAGAAAGCAAAGCAGTTGTAGGATAGCATCCTGGATTAGCAATTAAATTTGTCTCACTATAGTTTTGGGCAAATTCAGCTAAACCATAAATTTTTGAATCTAGAAACTCAGGTGCAGTGTGAACAAGATTATAGGTTTGAAAAAATAATTCTTTTTCATCCAATCTAAAATCGGCACCTAAATCTATTACCTTTTTGTTTTCGTTTAGCAACATTGGAATATATTTAATCGATTCTCCATGAGGCAATGCAAAAAAATAAACGTCGTGCGATAATTCTAAATCATCAATACTCTTAATAGTTTGGTTTTCAATTTCACTTACTAAATCGGGAAATACATCATGAATTGATAGCATGGCACTTTTATTAGCATATATGCAAAACTCACTTACATTGGGATGTGAGTTACAAAATTTTATAATATATTTACCGGTGTAACCAGACCCACCGATGATACCGACGGAAATCATTTCAAGCCTTTTTTAAAATTGGATTAATTGTTTAAAATTGCGATATGTTTAAATTTTACCCCAACAAGGGGCGAGGTGGAGATATGCGTAGATATTCTCTTCCAGATGGAAGAATAATATTAGAACTATATTTAGATGAAAAAATCATGACGAAAATATAAGTTCAAACAGACATTCTGTCAAGAAAATATTGCATATAAATACAATGACAATGAATTATGTGCGCATATTATGCAAAAATATGCATATATATTTACATGGTTGAAATAATCAATCGTTACTTCGAAAATATTGGAGGTTTTTTATTGCACTAATTTCATCTGAACCATTTAATTATATAGGCGTCTAAATAAACATAAGCATTACTTTATAAGGAAATAGGATAATCAATCTTATAATTTGTGTTTACATAAAGATTTAAGATTTGTATATTCACTAAATAAATGAGGAGTAATTATGAGTTCAAGAAAATCAACATTATATTTTTTCTTGGTAATCTGCTTTTTATTAAGCGGAATATCATTTGGACAGGCAAATTTATCTTTTAATCGAGTAAGCCCAAAGTCTGTAACTTCCCAAAGTGTTGGGTTTGCAACTATAGTTGTAGATTACAGCCGACCAGGAGCAAAAGACAGAGAAATTTGGGGAAAACTTGTTCCATTTGGTTTGGCACCAAACGCTTTTGGAAATGGTAAACCAATGCCTTGGAGAGTTGGTGCAAATGAAAATACTACAATTAGTATAAGTCATGATGCAAAAGTAAACGGTATGGCATTGCCAGCAGGAAAGTATAGTCTGCATGCAATTGTGCTAGAAGATGAGTGGACCATTATATTGAATAGCGATGTTAACGCTTGGGGTAGTTTCTTTTATGAATCTGCAAACGATGTTTTGAGATTTAATGTTAAACCGCAAAAAGCTGAGTATAAAGAGTGGCTAACTTTAGATTTTGACAATTTTTCTGTTGGTTCCACAAACCTGAACATTTGTTGGGGAGATGTAAAAGTCCCAATAAAAATTGAGTTTGATCAACATATAATTACTCTTAATACTTATAGAAAAGAATTGACTAACATTCAAGGTTTCAATCAAGCCGCATGGGGTGCTGCAGCAGGCTATTGTTTGCAGAATAAAGTAAATTTAGATGAAGCTATGTTATGGATTGATAAAGCTTTAAGTATGAATGGCGGGAATAATTTTAATAACAATTCTACTAAAGCTGGATTGTTAACTGCTATTGGTAAAAAAGACGATGGCGATAAATTAATGGAAGTCTCAATTGCTGGTTCTAATGAGGCAGAACTTAATGCTTATGGATATCAGTTGATGACTCAAAATAGACTGGATGATGCAATCGAGATTTTTAAATTAAATATTAAAAGACATCCAGATGCATGGAATGTATACGATAGTCTAGGAGAAGCTTTAAATAATAAAGGTGATAAAAAAGGAGCCAAAATGAATTATGAACTGGCTCAACAGAAAGCACCTGAAGCTCAAAAAGCTCGTATTGAAGTCATTATAAAAGGATTATAAATTCAATTTAATTATTAGTCTACAGAGGTTAATTTAGTTCTAACTTCTGTAGCTAATATTTTTAGTTTTCATTAAATTCAATTTCAGGAGCAACTATTGTTTATTAACAGGATACTCTCAAAGGTGTTGGTTTTAAGTTTAATCATTCCATTTTCTTTTCAACAATTGTTTTCTCAACAAAATATTTATTCTGGCTCGGAGATTTATCAGAATCTGCTAAAACTAAAGGTGCTAGGTAGTGTTTTATATATTGCTGCACATCCTGATGATGAAAATACTGCGGTTCTTACTTATATGGATAAGGGAAAACTTACACGAACGGCATATCTTTCATTAACAAGAGGAGATGGTGGACAGAATTTATTGGGAAATGAAAAAGGTGATTTACTTGGTGTCCTTAGAACGCAAGAATTGCTTTCCGCCAGAAGAATTGATGGAGCGGAACAGTTCTTTACTAGAGCAATTGATTTTGGTTACTCTAAATCTGCTGAAGAAACTTTGAGAAATTGGGATAAAGAACTGCTGTTGAATGATGTAGTAAAAGTTATAAGAGAATTCCAGCCCGATGTAATTTTAACCAGATTTAGTAAAACTCAAGGTGGGCATGGTCAACATTTAGCTTCAGCAATTTTAGCTGAAGAAGCCTTTGATCTTGCTGCTGATAAAACTAAATTTTCAGAACAACTCAAAAATTTAAAAACTTGGCAAGCCAAAAGGCTTTATTGGAATACTTGGCAGCCTTCTCCAAATGCAGTATCAATAGATATTGGTGAATATAACCAACTTATTGGCAAATCATATAGTGAACTTTCTGCTGAAAGCCGCTCTATGCACAAAAGCCAAGGTTTTGGTGTCAGTCCTTCCAGAGGCACGCAGTTAGTACATTTTGATTTTTTAGCTGGAGATTCTGCAAAGGTTGATTTATTTGATGGGGTAGATATTTCTTGGCGCAAAATTAATAACGGCGATAAAATCGAAATAGAATTAAATAAGATTATTACAAAATTTGATCAAAATAGTCCCGAAAATATTATCCCCGATCTTGTGAATTTTTATTCTCTCCTCAATAATTATAAAGATGAATATTGGATTCGTATCAAGAAAAATGAAGTGAAAGAGCTTATAAAAATGTGTAGTGGATTGTGGCTGGAATCAACTGTTAGGAAGCCCGAATTATCTCGAGGAGAAAAAATTGAGATTAAACCTATGGTACTTAATCGTTCGCGTATTTCAATAACTCTTGAACGAGTTGAAACTACCTTTTCGCAAAACCAATCCAAACTGAATCAAAAACTTGAGCAGAACAAACCATTTTATTTAAATCATCATATTACAATTAATGATGACGAACCCTTTACTCAACCATTTTGGTTGGATGATGAACATGATGGAAAACTTTTTTCAGTTAGTGATGAACTGATTGGGAATGCATATAACAAGGCAAGCTTAAATACTACATTTTTCGTAAATATTTCAGGAATAACTTTTACTTATGAGGTACCTGTTCTTCACAAATGGAATGATGCAGTTAAAGGCGAGCAAATTAGACCTGTTGTTGTGAGACCAGATTTGAGCATTTCTGTAAATCAATCTTCTTATGTTTTTTCTAATAATGTTTCTCATGAAGTTGCAGTAAGGGTTGTTTCCAAGATTGATTCTGCTGCTGGTAAAATATTTATAGAATTACCAAAAGGCTGGAAAACGGATAAAGACTTTATAGAGTTTTCTATTGAAGATAAAGGAGATGAAGCAAATTTTGTTTTCAAGATTTCCGCTCAAACAGATGCAAAAAGTGGTGTAGCTCAGGTAAGAGCTAAAATGAATGGGAGAACATTTTCAGATGAATTAGTAGAAATTAATTATCCGCACATTCCTTTTCAAATTGTGCTAAAGCCCGTTAAAATTGATTTAGTAAAACTTGACATTAAAATTGACCCAAAAAATATTGGCTATATAATGGGGTCAGGTGATGAGATTCCACAATCTTTAACTCAACTTGGTTATAATTTAGATTTATTATCTGACGAGGATTTGGATAAAAAAGATTTGGCACAATACGATGTTATTATTTGTGGTGTACGCGCTTTTAACACGAGGAAAGATTTAGAGAGACAACAAAAAAATATTATGAAATTTGTTGAAAACGGTGGAACATGGATTGTTCAACATAATACTCGATTTGGTATTAATGTTAAACAAATTGGACCTTATCCATTTTCAGTTGGTGGAAGAGATAGAATTGCAGAAGAAAATGCCAAGTTAGAAATGTTGGTTCCTGATCACCCAATTTTTAACTATCCTAATAAAATAACTTCTGCTGATTTTGATGGTTGGGTTCAGGAAAGAGGATTATATTTTGCTGATAGCTGGGAAGGGAAATTATATCCGCTGCTTGCAGGAAATGATGCCGGTGAGTCTTCAAAATTAGGTGGATTGTTGTATTCAAATTATGGTAGAGGTGTTTTTATTTTTACAGCTTACTCGTGGTTTAGGCAATTGCCGGCTGGTGTACCTGGAGCCTATAAACTTTTTGTAAACATGATTTCTTCAAAGGGAACAAATGAATAAGCAGAATCTTGTTGAGCAAGAACCGCCACCGATACTAAAAAAATGGTCAAGAATTTATTGGGCTGTTATAATAAATCTGGTTTCTTGGCTATTGGTCTTTTATGCATTCAGAAGGATATTTGAATGAGCTATATTGACTGGATTGTAATGTGTGGGTTTTTACTTTTTATTGTTGTTTATGGAACATGGAAGAGTAGGGGAAGTAAGAATGTAAAAGATTTTCTTTTAGCAAATAAATCAACACCTTGGTATACGGTCGCTCTTTCAATTATGGCAACGCAGGCTAGTGCAATTACATTTTTATCTACACCAGGTCAAGCCTACATTGATGGAATGCGTTTTATTCAGTTCTACATTGGTCTTCCCATTGCTATGATTGTTTTATCCATAACTGCGGTTCCACTGTATCACAAACTTAATGTTTACACAGCTTATGAATATTTGGAAACAAGATTTGATCTAAAAAATAGAGCACTCGGAAGTATCTTATTTTTAATACAACGCGGACTAGCAGCGGGGTTTACAATTTTTGCTCCAGCCCTAATAATTTCTGCAATATTGGGTTGGTCGCTTAACTGGACAATTTTGGTTATAGGTATTATGGTTATTGTTTATACTGCTTCTGGGGGGACTAAAGCTGTTAACAAAACACATATGTTGCAGATGACAGTGATATTCTTTGGAATGTTTTCTGCCGCTTTTATGATATTCAAACTTCTGCCGGAAAATGTTGGTGTTTTTGATGCAATGCACATTGCCGGAAAAATGGGGAAGCTAAATACAATTGACTTTTCTTTTAACTTAAATGATAGATATACTTTTTGGTCTGGACTTATTGGAGGAACATTCCTTGCATTATCATATTTCGGGACTGATCAATCTCAAGTTCAGCGTTATCTTTCAGGTAGTTCAATTACACAAAGTAGAATGGGTTTACTTCTAAATGGAATGATAAAAGTCCCAATGCAATTTTTCATATTGTTAATTGGTGCAATGGTTTTTGTTTTTTACCAGTTTGTAACTCCACCGTTATATTTTAATCCGGTTGAAAACAATAAAATTGTTAACAGTTCTTATGCCAGTCAATATTTAGAACTAGAAAGTGAATACAGCGAAATCCATGAGAGGAAAAAAGAGTCAATCAATAATTTAATTAGAGCAATTAATCATGATAATAATGAGCAAGTTAATATAGAACAACAAAAAGTTCAGAATGAGAATTCTAAAGCTAGTGAAGTGAGAAGCAAAGCTATTGGTTTGATAAAAGAAAATAATCCATCAAGTGATGGCAACGATACAAATTTTATTTTTCTCAGTTTTGTTTTAGGATTTCTTCCAACCGGTTTAATAGGACTTGTGCTTGCAGCAATTTTATCTGCTTCTATGTCTTCAACATCTGCCGAACTTAATGCATTGGCATCTACATCCGTTATGGATATCTATAAGAGAATGATCAATAAGAATGGAAGTGAAAAACATTATCTCATAACTTCTAAATTATCTACAATATTTTGGGGAGGATTTGCAATATTTTTTGCTTTGTTTGCAAATAGTTTGGGATCGTTGATTGAGGCTGTTAATATTTTAGGGTCACTATTTTATGGGACAATTCTAGGAATATTTTTAGTAGCGTTTTATATAAAAAAAATAGGAGGTAATGCAGTTTTTTTAGCGGCTATAATAGCAGAGATTTCTGTGCTTGTGTTTTTTGCCCTTACGGATATACCTTATTTGTGGTTTAATTTTATTGGGTGTTTAATAGTTATTGTATTAGCAATTATTTTTGAGAGAACTATTTTTAGGAAATAATAAAAATAATATTAAAATTCTTTTGTCATCTCGAACATGTTTTTGTGAGAGATCTCAAACTTCAAAACTTACCCCCAAATCAGTCCATTCTGGATTTGTTTTTTCAATTAATGAAATCTTCTTTTCTCTTCGCCACTTCTTAATCTTTTTTCCTAAATCAATTATTGAACTAACATCATTGGAAGCATCATAATAAACGAGTTTACTACAATTATATTTTGATGAAAAACCCTTTATAAGTTTGTTTTTATGTTCATAAAGTCTACGTTTCAAATCATTTGTCATTCCAATAAATAAAACATTATTAGTTTTGTTCCTTAAAATATAGATGTAATAAGTTTTCATTGTTAAAGGTAATTATTGGGTTTTCTCACTTTCGTTCGAAATAACAGTTTGGGGAATTCAAAAGTTTTTCTTTGATCTTTCAACACGTAATTAAATAATCTCACAAATGGTCAAAGTAGTTGTTGTGAAATAAAACAGAAATTTGTCATCTCGAACATGTTTTTGTGAGAGATCTCAGCAAACAAATAATTAAGATATTTCTCAATCGCTGCTACTCATATTGAAAAGACAAGGACATTTTTATATTCCCACTATTTATTTTTAATGTACTTAACCGATTGTGTAACTAATTCTTTAAGAACGTTCAAATCAACATCTTCTTGGTTCTTTATGTATAAACAAGATTTGCCAATTTTATATTTACCAAGTTTACTTAAAAGTTCTTCATATTTACTAAAGCCTGACAAAATGTACAAAGTCATACACTGCTTGCGGGGAGAAAAGCCAACTTGCATAAAATCACCCTCTCTACCACTTGCATATTTATAATGGTAAATTCCAAATCCAACAATTGAAGTTCCCCACATTTTTGGTTTAGCTTTTGTGATAGTTCTCATTAATTCCAAAATTGTATATGCAAATTTTCGCTTCTTTTCATCTTCCACAGAATTTATAAATTCCGCAACACTTGCGTCATTTAATTTAGTTTTAAGTTCTGCCATTTCTAATCCTTTAACATAGTGAGAAATCTAAATCAATAATAAATCCAATTAGAGCTTCAAGTGTTGGAAATATTAGATCATCATTCAATAATAATTCCTTACTATGCAAAGTTCCACTTCCTTTTGCTCCAACTTGTAAATACAAACTTGGGACTTGTAATCCGTAAAACGCAAAATCATCTGCTCCCATTGATGGTTTCCCACCAAGCACCAGTTGTTCTTCCTCCCCAGAGTTTCTCATATAATCAATAAATGAAAGTGTCAATTTAGAATTGTTAATTGTTGCGGGGCAGTTAGTCGGAAAATTAAGATTTATTTTGATTCCATATAATTCTGCAAAAGATGAAGTAAAAGATTGCATAAAATTAGTACATTTCTCAAGCACATCATTGTTGTGAGTTCTTAAAGTACCTCTTAGAATAATTTGTTGAGGTATCGTATTATGAGTGGTGCCCCCATTAATAGCTCCAAATGCAAAAGCAACAGTCTCACGTGAATCAATTCTTTGTTTAACTAAATTTTGAATTTGAGTAATATAGAAAGCAGAAATATTTATTAAATCTGTAGTTTCGGAGGGTTTAGATGTATGACCGCCTTTACCAATAAATTCAATATGTATTGATGTTGAAGATGCCTGCACTGGTCCCTCTAACACAATAAATTTTCCAACTTCTGCATTTGGATCAACGTGAGTAGATAAAACAGCTTTTACATAATCCAAAACATTTTCCTTTACAACTAATTCAGCACCTCCTGGAGCTGCTTCTTCACCTGGCTGGAATATAACTCTTAATTTTTTGTTTAGGAGGGATTTATTAATACTAAAATATTTGAGCAACGCTAAGCCTATTGCTGTGTGGTAATCATGACCACAAGCATGCATAACCCCTTTATTCTTTGAGAGTACTTCATGTTTTTCATCTTCTTCAATAGGAAGTGCATCAATATCCGCTCGGAAAGCAATAATGTCTCCTTCGCCAATATCACAATATCCGCCCGTTTCTAAATCTTTGAATTGATTAAAAATTAATCCCCACGATTTTACTTTTTCCTTGATAAGTAATGTAGTTTTAAATTCTTGAAAAGATAATTCCGGATTACAATGAAGAGTATTTCTGATTTCAAAAATTTCGGGTAATATTGAATCGATTGAAGTATTCATAACATAAAACTACTAGAGTTAGTTATAGAAAAATATAATTAATAACCCAAATTTGGAGCTAACCATTTTTCAACCTTTTCAATTGTCATACCCTTTCGTAATGAATAATCTTCAACCTGATCCTTGTTAATTTTACCAACATTAAAATATCTAGATTTTGGATTTGCAAAATAAAGTCCGCATACAGACGCAGCGGGATTCATGGCTAAACTTTCGGTTAAAGATATTCCAATATTATTTTCAACATCAAGCATTTTAAATAATTCTACTTTTTCTGTATGGTCTGGCTGAGCCGGATAACCTGGAGCTGGGCGAATTCCATTATATTTTTCAGCAATTAATTCTTCACTCTTTAATATTTCATCTGAAGCGTATCCCCAAATCTCTTTGCGTATTTTTTTATGTAATAATTCTGTAAACGCTTCAGCAAATCTATCGGCTAATGCCTTAACCATTATTGCGTTATAATCATCATGATTATCTTCAAACTTTTTAACTAGTTCATTACTTCCTACTCCTGTTGTACATGCAAACGCCCCAATGTAATCATTCACACCACTTTCTTTTGGGGCAATAAAATCAGCTAAAGCAAGATTTGAGGGTTTGATTTCTTGCTGTCTCAGTGTATGAAATATATATTTAATCTTATCCCTATTATCATCCTCGTAGATATTTATATCATCACCCAAACTGTTTGCTGGAAAAATTCCATAAACAGCATTTGCAGTTAGAAGTTTATCATTTACAATATTGTTCAATAACGATTGAGCATCATCGAACAATTTTTTAGCTTCAATTCCATATTTCTCATTCTCAAATATTGTTGGATATTTACCTTTCATTTCCCATGCAATAAAGAAAGGCGTCCAGTCAATATAATTTCTTATTTCATTCAATGAAAAATTAGATAATACATTTACACCAATAAAATTTGGCCTATTTATTACTTCATTCTGCCAATCAATATTTAATTTATTGTTTCTTGCCTCATCAATTGATATAAAATTCTTTGTTGAATGTTTTCTCTCGTGATTAATTCTTAATTGAGAATAATCATTTGAAATGTCGGAAATAAACTCTTTTCTTGTAATTTGGTTTAATAAGGTGCTGGAAACGGAAACTGCTTTAGAAGCATCGTGCACGTGAATAACTGGTCCTGAATAATTCTCTTCAATCTTTACTGCGGTATGAATTTTTGATGTAGTCGCTCCGCCTATCAGCAAAGGAATAGCAAAACCTTCTCTTTCCATTTCTTTTGCAACATGCACCATTTCTTCTAGTGAAGGAGTAATTAATCCGCTTAACCCAATCATGTCAACGTTTTCATCTTTGGCAGCAGAAAGAATTTTTTCAGATGGGACCATTACACCAAGATCAACAATATCATAATTGTTACAACCAAGAACAACTCCAACAATATTTTTACCAATATCATGAACATCACCTTTAACAGTTGCTAACAATATTTTACCGGCTTTTTTAACTTCACCGACTTTCTGCTCAGCCTCAATAAAGGGCGTAAGTATTGAGACCGCTTTTTTCATCACTCTGGCACTCTTTACTACTTGAGGTAGAAACATTTTCCCAGAACCAAACAAGTCACCAACCTTGTTCATCCCATCCATTAAAGGACCTTCAATTATTTCAAGTGGAGATGAAATAATCTGTCTGGCTTCTTCAACATCTTCAACTATATACTGATCAATTCCTTTCACAAGAGAATAACTTAATCTTTCTGCAACCGGTTTATTTCTCCATTCTTCTGTTTTAACTTCTTTCTTTCCCTTGTTTTGAATTGTCTGTGCAAATTCAATTAATCTTTCAGTTGCATCTTTTCTTCTATTTAGGATTACATCCTCAACTCTCTCTAAAAGGTCTTTTGGAATTTCTTCATAAATTTCAAGCTGACCAGCATTCACTATTCCCATATCCATTCCGGCTTTTATTGCATGATATAGAAACGCGGAATGCATTGCTTCTCTTACTGTGTTGTTCCCTCTAAACGAAAAAGACACATTACTAACACCACCGGAAACTTTTGCATAAGGTAGGTTTTCCTTAATCCATTTTGTTGCATTAATAAAATCAACTGAATAATTATTATGCTCTTCAATGCCCGTTGCAACAGCAAAAATGTTTGGATCAAAGATTATGTCTTCTGCTGGGAAACCAACATCTTGGGTTAAAATATTGTAGGCACGTTGGCAAATTTTAATTTTCCGTTCAAAAGTATCTGCCTGACCCTCTTCATCAAAAGCCATAACAATTACTGCGGCACCATAATTTAGAACTTTTTTTGCATGATCTTTAAAAGCTTCTTCTCCTTCCTTAAGACTAATGGAGTTTACAATTCCTTTTCCTTGTAAACATTTTAATCCGGCTTCAATTACAGACCACTTTGAAGAATCAAGCATAACCGGTACTTTCACTATATCCGGCTCAGAGGCAATTAAATTTAGATATTTTATTATCACTTTCTCGGCATCAATCATTGCATCATCCATGTTGATATCAATTACTTGTGCTCCATTATCTACTTGTTCTCTAGCAACTGATAACGCCTCGGAATAGTTCTCCTCTTTAATTAAACGGGCAAATTTTATGGAACCCATTACATTAGTTCTTTCACCAATATTAATAAAATTAGAATTGGGTCTAATTACTAAAGGTTCAAGTCCACTCAATGAAAGAAGTCCAGTTTTCTCTTTTGGAATCCTTGGGTCAAAAAGTTTGCCTATATCTGAAAATGCCTTAATATGATCTGGAGTAGTACCGCAGCATCCGCCAACAATATTGAATGTGCCATTTTTTGCATACTCAGAAAGTACAGAAAACATTTGCTCAGGAGTTTCATCATAATTCCCAAACTCATTCGGAAGTCCAGCATTTGGATAAATGCTAACAAAGCAAGTAGCTAAATTGGAAATTTCTTCTATGAACGGACGCATCTGAGCCGGACCTAAAGAACAATTTAAACCAACACTAAGCAAATTGGGGGTATGAGAAATTGAGTGCCAAAAAGCTTCAAAAGTTTGGCCGGATAAAGTTCTGCCGCTTTGATCAACAATAGTCCCGGAAATCATAATTGGTAATGCTATATTTTTTTCGTCGAAATATTCTTGAATCGCAAACAATGCCGATTTAGCATTAAGAGTATCTGTGATTGTTTCAACAAGCAGAATATCTACGCCACCATCAACCAAACCTTTAACTTGTTCGAAATAAGAATTTTTCATTTCATCAAAAGTTAAAGATCTTGCTCCAGGATCCTCGACCTTGGAGGACATTGAAAGTGTTTTATTTGTTGGTCCTAGAGCGCCCGCAACAAATCTTGGTTTAGTTGGAGTTAATATTGAAATTTCTTGAACAGCTTCCTTGGCTAATTTTGCCGATTGAAAATTGATATCATAAACAAAATTTTCCATACCATAATCTGCCTGAGAAATAGAAGTCGCACTAAAAGTGTTTGTTTCAATAATATCTGCGCCTGCTTCTAAATATGTTTTATGTATATTTTTAATAATTTCCGGTTGAGTTAGGGATAGAAGATCATTATTTCCCCTTAAAGGCAGACTATGATTTTTGAATTGCTCAGAGCGAAAATCTTCTTCAGACAAGTTATGTCTCTGAATCATACTTCCCATTGCGCCATCAAGAATTAAAATTCTTTCTTTTAATATTTTTGTTAATTGATCAAACATCATATATTGTCTCTTTCTTAAAGTAATCAATAAATTAAAAATATAATTTAACTAATTTTTATAAATTTATACTTTGCTAAATAAATGAATTTGAGGAACTTATGATTATTGTAACTGGCGGAGCAGGATTTATTGGAAGTGCTATTGTCTGGAAACTGAATAAACTTGGTGAAAATAATATTATAATTGTAGATAGACTTGGTGAATCGGATAAATGGAAAAATTTGGTTGGACTCAAATATTCCGATATTTATCATAAGGATGAGTTTATTGACCTTATTGTTGAGGATCAAATTGATTTCAAAGTTGATGCAATTATTCATTTAGGTGCTTGCTCATCAACAACTGAATTGGATGCGGATTATTTACTTTACAACAATTTTAAATACACTCAAACTTTAGCAAAATATTCTCTTGAAAAAAATATTAGGTTTATTTATGCTTCAAGTGCAGCCACTTATGGAGATGGGGAATACGGTTATGATGATGATGAATTAAAACTAGATTCTCTAAAACCTCTTAATATGTATGGTTATTCAAAGCATATGTTTGATTTATGGGTTCAAAAAGAAAAAGTTGCAGATAAAATTATTGGATTAAAATACTTTAATGTGTTCGGTCCAAATGAATACCACAAAGGAGACATGAGAAGTTTAGTTCATAAAGCATATCTACAAATTAAGGAAACTGGGAAAGTGAAATTATTTAAATCCTACAATAAAAAATATGAGCATGGAAAACAAATGCGAGATTTTATTTATGTAAAAGATGCAGTTAATATGACTCTGTATTTTCTTGAGAATAAAAATCTGAATGGATTATTTAATGTTGGTACTGGAAAATCTAGAACCTGGGTAGATTTAGTAGATTCTATATTTAACGCATTGGATATTGAACCGCAAGTTGAGTTTATTGATATGCCGGAAGTCTTAAAAGGGAAATATCAATATTATACTGAAGCAAACATTACCAAGCTAAGAAGCACTGGATATAATAAAGAAATCTCCTCACTTGAAGATGCAATTGGTGATTATGTTAAAAATTATTTAATAAAAGAAAAGGGATTGAGTAATTAAATAAAAAAAATTGGATTGTCATCTTGAAGAAGCAGAGCGACTGAAAGATCTCGTTTCACTAATAATAAAACACATATTTTTTATAAACTTTTAACTAATTATGAAACTAGCCACACTTTGTTATATAATAAATGATGATAAAACTTTAATGCTTTATCGTAATAAGAAAGAAAATGATTACCACGAAGGAAAGTGGAATGGACTTGGTGGAAAATTTGAACCAGGTGAAACTCCTGAAGAATGCGCAATTAGAGAGGTGTTTGAGGAATCTGGTTTGGTAGTTTCAAATCCTGATATGAAGGGGATAATCACGTTTCCAATGTTTGATGGAAAAGATGATTGGTATGTTTTTATGTTCGTGTTCAAGAATTTTAAAGGTGAACTTATTGATTCACCTGAAGGCAAACTTGAATGGATCCCTAATGATAAGCTAACCGAATTAAATCTCTGGGAAGGAGATCAAATTTTTATTCCTTGGTTGTTCAAAGACAGATGTTTTAGTGCCAAATTCGTATATGAAAATGGCGAATATATTTCACACGAAGTTTCTTTTCACTAGTCCGTAAGCCTCAATATGGAAATTAAAAATAACATCAGAAATAAACTTCTAGAAAGTAATTTGGGAAGAGAGGCTATTTTTCAAATAAAAAAAATATTAGGTAAAATTTCTCATCCCGATTTACTTTTCCCGGAATTAATAAGTTTAGAAATTGCTAGTTCATGCAATTTATCTTGCATCCATTGTCCACCACATCTTAAGGCGTTTAAAAACTCTGTTAGAAAATTTGGAATAATGGAACTCGATTTGTTTGAAAGATTGATGACTGAAATTGATAGTTATGGGGAACGAAGAATAGCATTGCATAAAGATGGCGAGCCATTACTTCACCCAAAAATTATTAATATTTTAGAAAGAGTTAAAAAACATAGAAACCATAAAGTATATATTACGACAAATGCTCATCCTCTTAAGCAAAATGTAAGTGAAGCTATTTTAGCTAATCAAGTAGATGTTCTCAATTTCAGTATTGGTGCGGCATCAAAAGAATTTTATGAAAAAGTTAGAGGGAATAACTTTACAAAAGTTATTGAGAATATTGAGCAATTTTTAATTTTAAGATCAAACTCAAGTTGGAAGCCAAGAGTAATTGTTCAAATAATTAATTTACCCGAATACCCTGAAATGGAAAAAGAGATTAAAGATTTTAAAAAATATTGGGCGAATTTTGATGTAGAAATACAAGTCTGGAAAAAACTTACTTGGGGAGTTTTTGAAGGTAGCTCTAATAAAGTTAAAAGATATCCATGCTATTCACTATGGGAATCAACCTTTATCAATTCAGATGGGAAAGCTTCAGCTTGCTGTATGGATTGGGAGCAGAAATTACTAACTGGTGATGCAAATAATAATAGCATAAAAGAAATTTGGACCAGCGAGTTGCAATCGGATTTAAGAAAGATGCATGTGGAAAAACGAGAGAATGAATTACCCATTTGTCCAACATGCAATTACTGGAGTTGGCAACAAAAATTGCCAAATTATAAAATTACTTCTGAATAAAAATTTTCTTCAAAAATTTGACAATTTTATCATTTACAAAAATTGGATTTTCCAACGGTGCCATGTGTCCAGCTTTTGGAACAACAAAAAATTTTGAGCTTTTAATCTTGACCGACATTTCTTTCATTACCTCAGGTGGAGTTAGTGCGTCTTTTTTGCCGACTAGAACTAAGGTTGGAATTTTAATGTTTTTTAAATAGTCAGTTGTATCCCTTCTGCTTAACATAGCAAATAAAGAACCCTTTACACCAAGAGGATTTTGTTTTTTTGTAATATTTAAAATTCGATTATACATTTCGCTTAAATTTTCTTCTGATTTAGGGTGAAAACATTTAGGTACAAAATCATTAACAAAAGGAACTACACCATCAGTATTAATCCTATTTATTGCATTCGATCTAACAATCTTTCCATCGTTATTATCAGTTTCAGGTCTAGTATCACAAAGAATCGCTCCTGCAAATCTATCTTGTTCTTTTTCAAGTGCCCTAAGTGCAATATAGCCACCCATAGAAAGTCCACATATTACCGGCTTTACTACCTTAAGTTCATCTAAGACTGAAAATAAATCCCACACAAATGCTTCCATGGTGAATTGTCCATCACCCGTATAGCTCTTTCCTAAACCTCTAATATCATAGGCAATACAAAAGTATTCCTTTTGCAATTCCTCAATTTGGTAATCCCACATTGTGTGGTCATAAGGAAATCCATGAACGAAAATAATAGGGTCGTTTTTTTTATTTCCTCTTGTAAACACTTTTAATCCATTAATTGTATAATCCATAACCTCTCCTAACTTAAAAAATTATAATAATAGTAATACCATTTTTGTAAAATTGTTCTAATAAAAGATAGCTAAATTATGTCAGTTAATTAAAGAAGGGAAGAAACTAGTCTAAAATTTCTTAACAACTAACCAAATAGATTCATTTTATCGCTTGATTTTATTAAGATAAATAAGTATGATTAAACAAGAGTTATCATTTTATTATCTAAAATCTGTGAGGATAAAATGGTTTATGAAAGCCTAATTACAATAGTTGAAAGTCACCTCAATGATTTAACATCTACTTGGGTACAAGAGGTAAAAAAAAATGAATACCTTGAGACCTACAAAAAACTCACTGATTCTGAGTTAAAATCGCGTGGAAATATTTTATTTTCTAATCTTCTTGATTGGCTTCTGAAAGGAGCTTCGAATGATGATGCTGCAAAATATTTTAATACCATTGGTGTAGAAAGAATAAAGGAAGGTTTTCCACTAACAGAAGTTTATTACGCATTATATCTTGAGAAAAAAGTTCTCTGGAGCTATGTAGCCTGGAAAAATGAAAATACCGGAATGCTAAAAGCGATTGATGCTATTGAATTTATGGCAGTTATTAACAATTATTTTGATCTTGGTGACTTCCATATAATAAGAGGCTACTTAACTAAATTATATACAAATCTTTCTGAAACTAATAAATTTTCGAAAGAAGAATTAGAGAAGGAATTAGTAGGAGGTGCTTTGTTCAAAGAAAGTGTTAAAAAAGTAAATGAACAGATGTACAGAGAAGGATTAAAAATTGATTTTATTAAATAGTAAATGTTTTTATCAATAAATTGAGAATTCATATGCATGAAAGAAACTTATCTAAAGTAGTTGATGATCAAATTGATAATTTTAAAAAAGAATGGTTAATTGAGGTAAGGAAATCAGAATACTTGAAAACCTATAATACCTTTAATGACGCTGAAACAGTAAAAAGGGGAGAAGCTGTTTTTGTCTATTTAAGTGCTTGGCTAAAGGATGGTGCCACAAATGAAAGTGCTGAAATATATTTTGAAAAAGTTGGAAGCGAAAGATTTAGTGAAAGGTTTCCACTTCCGGAAGTGCACTATGCAATTTATTTATTAAAGAAAATATTTTGGAATAATATTGATTGGAGGGATAAAGTAACTGGATCTTTTGAAACTACCAATGCCACAAAAATTATGAATGTATTTAATGATTATTTTGATCTGGCTAATTTCCATATCACAAAAGGTTATTTCAACGAACTACTCAATAGCATTACGGATGATAAAAAAATAACCAAGGACGACTTAAGAGCTTTACTTATCAAAGGTTCTTTAGACCCTGAAGAATTAGATGATGAATTTATTTGGCGACATGTTTAATTATAATTAAAATTCTTTATTAGAAAATTCCGATTTTTAGATCGGAATTTTTTTTAACTAGCTATAGTTTTCGATAATTTTATGAAACACAAAATAACGGCAATAATATTAGCGGGTGGTAAAAGTTCTAGAATTGGGACTGAAAAAGCATTGCTAAAATTAAATAATGTAACGATTATCGAATCCATCTATAATTTAGTTACAGAAATATTTGATGAAGTAATAATTATTTCAGATGAGAAAGAAAAATACTCTTTTCTAACAGACAATGTATATAAAGATATTTATCCTGGTCTTGGACCGCTATCAGGAATTCATTCGGGATTGAAGAACTCAAACACAGAATTTAATTTTATAATTTCCTGTGACATGCCTTTTGTTAATAATGAGGTCGTTAATTTTATCATTTCGAAAATCTCCTCAGAAACAGAAATAGTATTTACAAAATCAGATTCGTCATTTCACACACTTTGTGGAGTTTATCAAAAAAAAAGCTTTCCTAAATTAGAAGAATTAATACTCAATAGTGAAAATGAAAGATCAAATAAATTAGGTAAAGCAAAAATCAAATTATTTGATTTAATAAATTCGGTTAATGCTGAAATAATAGATATTGAAAATGAAAAATTTTATCACTCAAACTTAATGTTTAATATGAACACATTGGAAGATTACGAGTTTGTTAAAACTCAATTTGAGTAAAAGAAAGATTGGAATGAAATTAAAGAATCTACATCATACACATTTGGAGAAAACTTTTCTTTACTTTTTTGGAGTAACTGTTTTTGTAGCACTGTTATATTATTTTGTATTTGAAATAGATTGGGTTCAGTTTTATAAAAATCAAAACTTAGCGGGACAAAAAAGCTTAACGGCTTTATCTGAAAGCTGTCTTCAATGCCATGGTAATGTTCAGGGATTTTCTACATTTCACAATCCTCAACTTATTGGTTGTTCTTCCTGCCATTTAGGAAATCCACTCGAAAAAAATAAAGATGAAGCTCATAAAGGAATGGTTTTAATCCCAGGTAACTTGAGCAATGCAAAACAAACTTGCGGACAAAATAATTGCCACCCTGGAATTGCTGAAAGAGTTGACAGCTCGCTGATGACCACAATGAGTGGCGTTATAAGTGTGGATAAATATGCTTTTGAAGAGATTGAAAAACCAAATGGTAAATATCATATTGAAAAAATTGGGCATACAGCTTCAGAATCTCATTTAAGAAATTTATGCGCTTCTTGCCATTTGGGAAATGAGAAAAAAGAGTTTGGTCCAATTAGCGAATTATCGCGTGGCGGAGGTTGTAATGCATGCCATTTAAATTATAGCTCATCTGCATTGAAAGATTTGAAAAATTATGATTCCCTTAAAATTGCAAAACCTGATTCAGCATTATTGAGTTTTCATCCATCTATTTCTTTGAACATTTTGAACGAACATTGTTTTGGCTGCCATAGCAGGTCGGGAAGAATTTCTACAAGTTATGAAGGCTGGCATGAAACAAGCCTGAGTGCAGATGAAGTTGGGGGAGATAAAAATTATAGATTGTTGGAAGACGGAAGAATATTTGAAATGATTAAACCTGATATACACTTTGAGGCTGGTTTAGTGTGTGTCGATTGCCATATATCATACGAAGTAATGGGAGATGGAAAATTTTACGAACACAAGGAAGAGCAATTACTGGTTCAATGTGAAGATTGCCATTCATCAAAAAAACATGAAGTTATTACTTTAGATGAGTTTGATTATGAATCAAAAAAAATTGCTGAAATAAATGACATTGAAGATAAGAACAAAAAATTTATTAAAGTTAAAAAATCTAAAACTCCTCTTATTAATACTTATTTGCAAAACGGTAGACAACCAAAACTGGTGGGAAAACAATCAAAAAAAACTTATGATCTAAATCCACCAAAGTTTGATTGTGCTTCAACAATCGTTCATAGTACTCTTTCATGTAATAGCTGCCATACAGCTTGGGCACCTCAATGTGTTGGTTGCCACACAGATTACCAGCCAAATGTAGAGGGCTTCGATTTGTTAAGCAATAAAGATACTGACTCAACCTGGGTTGAATATCATGGAGAGTTTTTTGCTGAACTTCCGACTCTTGGTGTTAGAGAAGAAAAAGAGCAAGGTAGAACTAAAAGAGTTATCGATACTTTTATTCCGGGGATGATAATGACTTTAGATAAAAGCAAATATGGTAATAGTAAGTCAGAATTATTATTTAAAAGACTTTTTGCTCCAAGCGTTGCCCACACTATTCAAAAAGTAAGTAGAAGTTGTGAATCGTGCCATAATAATTCCTTGGCTGTAGGTTATGGTCGTGGAAAACTGGTGTACAAGATTAAAAATAAAATTGGTAAATGGAAATTCACGCCAAAATTTGCTCTAGTTAAATACGATAATTTACCTGAAGACGCTTGGATTGGATTTTTACAAACTAGAACAAAAGATATGGCAACAAGAGAAAATGTTCGTCCCTTTTCGGTTGAAGAACAGAAAAAGATCTTAACTGTTGGAGCTTGTTTAACTTGCCATAAGTCAGAATCAGAAATAATGAAAACTTCTTTAACTAATTACCAGAATCAGAAATCCAATTTATCTTCTAAATGTATTCTTCCCACTTGGGAATAGTTTCCGAGTATTACTTTTCATTTCAATGCCCATATCATTTTATATCAAAACAAAGAAAAGCTCAGCCTATTTCTCACAAATTGGAAGGGAAGACCGAAAAAAAACAAAAAATTATTCTTTTAGGGGATAAAACAAATAGCTAGAGTTGGCAGAGTTTTTGAATAGGAATGGCTTATTATTTTATAGTATAAACTAAATTTACATTTTGGTAAAATAAAGGTCATTTATGAAAAAAATTATTGGCTCAATTGGAGTCATCGTTTTAGTCTTCGTTATTGCAATTGGCACTTTAACAACAAAGAATTTTGAGGAAACTATGCTTGATAAGTTAAGAGATAGATTTTCTAAAGAAGAAGTTTCATCCGTAGATCATTCCAAGTTTCCCCAACTAAGTAAAAAGTTCAACTCACCTAGTGAGGTTACAGCCGAATGTATAGCTTGCCATAATAAGCGCCATGAGGAAGTAATGAATTCCAATCACTGGAATTGGGAGCGAGAAGAATTTATTGAGGGGCGTGGAATTGTTTCAATTGGCAAAAAAAATGTAATGAATAATTTCTGTATTGGTACGCAAGGCAATGAAAAAAGCTGTGCCAAATGTCATATAGGTTACGGTATGGACGAAAAAGGATTCAGTTTTACCGATGCCAATAATATTGATTGTTTGGTTTGTCACGATAATACCGAATCATATGCAAAAGCAACAAATCAAGGGGGAGATCCATTACTTACATTAGATTTTAATAATATTGCCCAAAATGTTGGAAAGCCAAAAAGAACAAACTGTGGTACTTGCCACTTCTATGGTGGAGGGGGTGATAATGTAAAACATGGTGATTTGAGTAGTTTAATGTTTAACCCATCCTCTGATATAGATATCCACATGGCTGTGGACGGAATGGATTTGCAGTGTGTTGAATGCCATACAACAGATCAGCATATAATTTCCGGGAAAATGTATTCATTGTCTTCAATGAACAAGGATAGAGTTCTGTGCGAAGATTGCCATACAGAAACTCCGCACGAAAAAGAAATATTAAACGAACACACTTTAAAAGTTGCTTGCCAAACTTGTCACATCCCAATTTATGCAAAAGAGCTAGCTACTAAAATGAGTTGGGATTGGTCAACGGCAGGAAAACTTAAAGACGGAAAACCATATCATGAAGAGGATAGTTTAGGTAATCATACATACCTTTCAATAAAGGGTAGTTTTGTTTGGGAAAAAGATATTAAACCTGAGTATCAATGGTTTAACGGAACCGCATCTCACTATTTGGAAGGTGATGTTGTGAAAGATACAACAAATCCTTTAGTAATGAACAAGCTTAATGGATCTTATAATGATTCAGAATCGAAAATTATTCCTGTTAAAGTTCATAGAGCAATTCAACCGTTTGATCCTGTTAATAAAATTTTGATACAACCAAAACTATATTCAGATAACAAAGGAGAGGGAGCGTTCTGGGTAGATTTTAATTGGAAAACTGCAGGAAAGGAAGGAATGAAAGATGCCGGCTTACCTTTCAGCGGTAAAACAACTTTTATAAAAACCGAAATGAACTGGCCAATAAATCATCAGGTTTCTAGCGCTAAAAATTCAGTTCAGTGTGCAGAATGTCATACAAGAGATAATGGTAGATTAGCTGAGTTAAAAGATTTTTATATGCCAGGAAGAGATTACTCAAAAATTGTTGACTTCTTAGGAATATGGAATATTATTTTATCTCTTGTAGGAATTACTATTCACGGAACAATTAGGATTTTTATGGCCCAAAGAGTTAAGAAAGGAGTAAAAAATGAAGACTAAAAAAGTTTATGTATATAAATCTTTTGAAAGATTTTGGCATTGGCTACAGGCAATTTTAATAATATTTCTTGCTTTCAGCGGATTTGAAGTTCATGGACTATACAAGTTCTTTGGATTTGAGGAAGCGGTTTTATACCATAATATTGCTGCTTATCTTTTTATAATTTTAATCGTCTTTGCAATCTTTTGGCATTTTACTACGGGTGAATGGAAACAATATATCCCTTCTTATAAAAATCTATCTAGCCAATTTCAATATTATATTTTCGGAATATTTAGTAATGCACCACACCCAACTAAGAAAACGGTTTTACGTAAATTAAATCCGATGCAGAAAATAACATACTTTGTTTTAAAAATATTAGTAATACCCCTTTCACTTACTTCCGGATTACTTTATATGCTCTACAGATATCCACAAAGACATGAGATTCAGTATTTAAATATAAACTCACTGGAAGTTATTGCTGTTGTGCACACAATTGCTGCATTCTTTCTGATTTCATTCGTAATTGTTCACCTTTATTTAATTACAACTGGTGAAACATTAACTTCAAACTTAAAAGCAATGTTAACAGGTTATGAAGAATTAGAAGATGATGATGAAAGTGAACATAAAAAATTAGAGGAGAATAAATAATGCAAACAAAGTATATGAATCCTTATTTAGCCGGATTTTTACTCGGTCTACTTTTAGTTGCCACAATTTATATTACTGGTCGCGGATTAGGAGCAAGTGGTGCAATTAAAAGTATTACAGTTGAAGCAGTAACATCTGTTGCACCAACTCACGCGACTGATTCAAAATTCTTTAAAGAGTATACAGATGCACATGCTGGGAGTGCCTTAAAATCATGGTTAGTTTTTGAAGTATTTGGCGTTCTAATTGGTGCATTTTTATCTGGTTTAATTTCAGATAGGTTAAACTTCACTCTCGAACACGGTCCAAATATTAAATCAAAAGTAAGAATTATTGGTGCTTTAACGGGTGGATTACTTTTCGGTTTTGGTGCACAACTTGGTAGAGGTTGTACAAGCGGAGCTGCTTTAAGTGGGATGGCTGTTTTATCTACAGGTGGAATTTTAACAATGGCTGCAATCTTTGGTGGTGCATATGCTTTTGCTTACTTTTTTAGAAAACTTTGGTTATAAGGAGATTATAAAATGGGACCATTAGTTCCTGATATTATTAGTACCGATTTAAATTTTATTGTTGCCCTAGTTATTGGTGTATTGTTTGGAGCAATTCTTGAGCAGGCAGGATTCTCAACATCCAAAAAATTA
Organism: uncultured Ignavibacteriales bacterium; assembly: GCA_963704835.1. Classification (GTDB taxonomy): domain Bacteria; phylum Bacteroidota; class Ignavibacteria; order Ignavibacteriales; family Melioribacteraceae. Next base: position 222,486 of record CAVPHW010000003.1, read on the forward strand.
GTTGGATTATTTTATGGGTATGATTTTACTGTACTAAGAGTATTTTTTACCGCTGGAATAGTTGCAATGTTTGGAATTATTATGTTAGATCATTGGGGATATTTAGATGTAAATCTGATATATATAAATCCTACATTTGTAGGGGCTGCAATTGTTGGCGGATTGATTATGGGACTTGGATTTGTAATTGGAGGATTTTGTCCGGGAACTAGTGTTTGTGCCGCTGCAATTGGTAAAATTGATGCAATGTACTTTATTTTAGGTTCAGTAATAGGAATATTAATATTTGCTGAAGGTTTTCCAGCTTGGGAGAAATTCTACTATTCTTATAATTTTGGCCCTATTAGAATTTTTGATACTTTTGGAATATCTCAATCAGTCTTTGCTTTTCTTTTAACTTCAGTTGCTTTATTAGCATTTTGGGCAACATCAATTGTAGAAAATAAAGTTAATAAAGTTCAAAAGCGTGTTATCAGATTTACACCTTATTATGTTGGATTAGCGGTTGTAGGAATATTCATTGCATTTTCAGCATTTATGTTTCCGCCCAAAAAAGCAGAATTATTAGAAAGAGTAGAGCATATAGAGTTTGTTAAATCGTATTCAATTCAAGAAATCACAGTTGATGAATTAGCCTTTAGAATTATCGCAAAAGATAAAAAGTTACAAATTTTTGATTTTAGAAAATATGATGAATATTCTAAAATGAGTTTACCTAATTCGATTTCTTTTTCGGTAGACAATTTTTTTGAAAAAGAGCCAAACAGACTTTTAAATTTCAGGCATAGAACAAATGTGATAATTGCAAATGATGAATTATCTGAAAGGAAAATTGCAATCATTGCAGAGGAGCTTGGTTATAATAATATAGAAATTTTAAAAGGTGGAATTAAAGAATTTGAATCGGAAATACTAAATTTTAAAAATGATAAGATTGCCAAAAATAAAATTGAGGAAACCACATTCAACTTTAGGCAAAAAGCTTCAATTACAATTCCAGAAATGATAAAGAATAATAAACCAGCCGGCAAAGTAAAGAAAAAACTTAAACGAGTTGTTGGTGGTTGTTAGTATTTTTTAAAAAGTAGCCTCAGGCTTGCCTACCGAATTCGCAAACTTTAGCCTGAGGTTTATCATATCAAAATGGGTTTAGCTAACTTCTTTTTCCAAACTTGTCAAATAAGACATGACCTATATTATTTCTTAAATTCTGAAAAATCCACTTTGTCTTTTCCAAATTTTAAGAGAAATACCACTTTTACTTCCATTAGCTCCACTGTCTTGTCAAACTGTTCCATTGGAATTTGCTAGATAAAAGATGGTTCTAAAATACAAAATCTTTTGTTTTTATATCTATTTCAAAGATTTTTCTTTTCAATGGAAACGCCAAGAAATTAAACGATTCCATTTTAACTATCCGCAAATAGATTATAGTCACAATTGGCAAGAAAGTTGCTATTTGTGGCTATCAACTATTAAAATGAGTTCTAGAAAATTAATATAAATAATAATACTCCCGTTTACCCAATCAGAACCGCAGCAAAATTATTGGGCATTTCAATTCCTACTCTTAGAATGTACGAAAATGAAGGATTAATAATTCCACATAAAACGGCTGGTAATCAAAGAATATATTCTGAAGCAGATCTTGAAAGACTAAGATGTATTAGAAGTGCAATTAATGAATCCAAAATAAGCATTAATGGAATTAAAACTATTTACTCACTTATTCCGTGTTGGGAAGTTGTTAGGTGTTCGGAGGAAGATAGAAAAGTTTGCAATGCATTTCAAAGTCACGAACAGCCATGCTGGACATTTGCTCACCCAAATACACTTTGCGAAAATAGAGATTGCAAAGAATGTGAGGTTTATACAGAATATTCTAAATGTGGGTCAATTAAAGATTTAATAAAAAAAATATCAGGAATTGTTACATGAATTCATTATCAAGAAGAAGATTCCTAAAAATTACAGGTGCTACTTTTGGAGCTGCAGTTGCGGTTACATCAATGAGCTCTGTTGTTAAAGGATCTGAACAAATTGAAGTTAAAACCGGAAAAAAAGTAAAAGGTATTCAAAAGATTCCTACATACTGCGATTTATGCTTCTGGAAATGTGGGGCGATTGCTTATTTAAAAGATGGTCAGCTTTGGAAAATTGAAGGTCACCCAGATGATCCATTAAGTAATGGCAGATTGTGCCCAAGAGGAACAGGGGGAATAGGAGCTCATTTTGATGAGAGTAGATTAAAATCACCATTAATTAGAAAAGGTGAAAGAGGCAAAGAGGAATTTGTACAGGTTACTTGGGATGAAGCCTTGGATTATATTGCTAACAAAATGAAGAAAATTAAAGCAGAATATGGTCCGGAATCAATGACATATTTTAGTCATGGTGTAGGTGGTGCTTTTATTGGTCATTTAATGCAGGCTTACGGAACTCCAAACCTTACTGCGCCTTCATTTGCACAATGCAGGGGTCCAAGAGAAATTGGATTTGAGCTAACCTTTGGTGAAGCTATTGGTTCGCCAGAAAGAACAGATCTAAAAAATTCGAAATGTATTGTTCTTATTGGCTCTCATCTTGGGGAAAATATGCACAATACTCAAGTTCAAGAATTCTCCGAAGCTATTGAAAAAGGAGCAACAATTATAACAGTTGATCCGCGCTTTTCAGTTGCCGCCAGTAAGTCAAAGCATTATCTCCCAATAAAACCTGGTACTGACATGGCTTTACTTTTGGCTTGGATGAATGTGTTAGTTACAGAAGAGTTGTACAATAAAGAATTTATTGAAAAAAATGCTTATGGTTTTGAACAATTTGCATATGAGGTTGCTCAATATACACCAGAGTGGGCATATATTGAAACTACAATAGATCCCGAAGTAATTAGAGAAACTGCTCGTGAAATGGCTAGATATATGCCAGCCACATTAATCCATCCGGGACGACATGTAACTTGGTATGGAGATGATGCACAAAGAAGTAGAGCAATTGCATTGTTAAATGCTCTTATGGGAAATTGGGGACAAAAAGGTGGATTTTACAATCCAACTAAATTGAGTATCCCTGGATATCCTTATCCTGCATACCCTGTATCGGAAAAAGGTGCTGCTGATAATCCGAATCATAAATATCCTTTTGCAGAAGGCGAAAAACTATCAACAGGACTAAGAGACGCAACTCTTACAGAAAATCCTTACCCTATTAAAGGTTGGTTTGTTTATGCAACAAATCTAACTCAAGCTTTGCCTGATACACAAGCAACAATTGATGCGATACAAAAATTGGATTTAATGGTAGTTGTTGAAGTTGTACCAAGTGAAATTGCAGGCTATGCAGATGTAATTTTACCGGAATCAGTTTACCTTGAAAGATATGATGATCTAAACAACCCTCCATTTAGAGAAAGCTTTGTGTCAATTCGCCAACCTGTTGTTAGCGAGCCAAATGATCAAAAACCAAATTGGTGGATTGCTAAAAAATTAGCTGATAAACTTGGGTTGGGTCATTACTTCCCATGGAAAAATATTGAAGAATATTTGGATACAAGATTGAAATCAGCTGGATTTAGTTTGGCCGAGTTAAAAGAAAAAGGAGTAATACGCGGAAACAAGGCACCCATTTATGCTGATAATAATTTGGGACAGGAATTTTATACACCTTCTGGTAAGATTGAATTTTACTCTAATCAATTATTGGAAAAAGGATTTGATCCAATTCCAAAATATACAAAACCAGAGGAACCACCAGCAGGTTACTTTAGACTACTGTATGGTAGATCACCTGTTCATACTTTCAGTAAAACTCAATCAAATAGATTCTTATCAGACTTGATGGATGAGAATGAAGTATGGTTAAATATGGATATTGTAAATAGAATGGGATTAAAGAATGGCCAATATATTAAACTAAAAAACCAAGACGGAGTTATTAGTAATAAAGTCAAGGTTAAAGCAACAGAAAGAATAAGAACTGATTGTGTTTATATGGTTCATGGTTTTGGGCAACGATCCAAAATGTACCGAGCAACCTTTAATAAAGGTGCTAGTGATGCACAATTAATTACAAAGTATAAAACAGATCCAATTATGGGTGGAACAGGTATGAATGTGAATTTTGTAACAATTGAGCTGGAGGCATAAGATGGCGAGATATGGAATGGTGATAGATACCACAAAATGTGTTGGCTGCCAAGATTGTGTTATTGCCTGCCAGGCAGAGAATAATGTACCTGCTGGATTTTGTAGAGATTGGATAACTACAGAATCTCAAGGTAAATTTCCAACAATTGAAATGGAAATAAGAACCGAAAGATGTAACCATTGTACTGATGCACCTTGTGTTTCATGCTGCCCAACCGGAGCGAGTCACTACCATGATGTTGGTGGAGTAATTCTCGTCAATCATAATGAATGCATTGGCTGTAAAGCATGTATTGCTTCCTGCCCTTATGATGCAAGATATCCTCATCCGGAAGGTTATGTTGATAAATGTACTTTTTGCATTCATAAAGTAGAAAATGGACAAGACCCGGCTTGCGTTTCAGTTTGTCCTACATATTGTATGTATTTTGGTGATCTTGAAGATCCAAACAGTAAAGTGAGCTTGCTATTGAAATCAAGAAAAAATCACTCATTGATTCCAGAAGCTGGGACTAAACCAAACATATTTTATTTATCATAGGAGATTGAGATGAAAGAAATTACAATTACTCGTCACAACCATCTCATTGATCCAACCTTAAGCGTTTGGGGATGGGAAATTCCGGTTTACTTATTTTTAGGCGGTATGGTTGCAGGAATGATGTTAATTACCGGGTATTTTTTATTTAAAGGAAGACATAAAGAAACAACGTGTTCTTGTCACTATTTACCTTTATTAAGTATTGTTTTGTTATCTCTTGGAATGGTAGCTTTGTTTCTAGACTTAGAACATAAACTATATGTTTGGAGATTGTATACAACTTTTCAAATAACATCTGCAATGTCTTGGGGTTCATGGATATTGGTTTTGGTTTACCCCATTCTTCTAGCAAATATGTTGATTAGTCCACCAAAAATTTTACTAGATAAAATTCCAATTATTAAAGAATGGCAAAAAAAACTGTTAGAAAATCCATTGTGGCTTAAAAATCTTGGAGTAATTACAATGTTTTTTGGTGCTGGAATTGGATTATACACCGGCGTGCTTTTAAGCTCACTTGGGGCAAGACCATTGTGGAGTTCGTCAATACTTTGGTTGCTATTTTTAATGTCCGGTTTATCGGGTGCTGCAGCATTTGTACACGTAATCGCAAAAAATGTTTATGAAAGAGAACTTCTTGCTAAAGCAGATAACGCTTTTTTGATTATTGAACTTTTTGTGATTGCACTTTTTATTATTGGATTAAAAACAGCTACAGAAGTACAATCATCTGCTGCTGATTTATTACTAACCGGAGCGTTTGCATCTAGCTTCTGGGTATTTGTCATTGGTTTGGGAATCGTAATCCCACTAATTATTCAATTATTGGCTGTTAATCATAAAATACATCACACGCCACTTGCACCTTTTATGGTAATTATTGGAGGTTTGATTTTACGTTTCATTATTGTGGCTGCTGGTCAATACAGTCATTGGTTTGCAATTAACTAATTTACGGAGATAAATGTATGTTAAAAATTAAGGAGTGGTTTTCGCATCATCATGAGGATAATGCGATGATTGGTCACTCAACTCAAAAATATTATACTAATCCATACTTGATAGGTCTTTTGTTAGGATTTGTATTGCTTTCTGCTTTTGTTATTATGGGAAGAGGACTTGGTGCATCCGGTGCTCTCTCAACAACAGTTGCAGTTGCAGTTGATAAAGTAATTCCATCTCATACTGTAGACAACTCTTTTTTTAGAGGTTACCTTGGTGATGGAACCAAGAATCCTTTTAAAGATTGGTTACTATTCAGTATGATTGGTACCCTAATAGGTGGTTTTGTTTCTGGTGCAATTTCTGGAAGAAATAAGATTATGGTTGAAAAAGGACCAAGAATTTCTAATAGTAAGCGATTTATTTTTGCTTTCATTGGTGGATCACTTATGGGTTTTGGCGCAAAATTGGCACGAGGTTGTACTAGCGGCCAGGCATTAACCGGTGGAGCATTATTAAGTGTAGGTGGTTGGGCATTTATGATAATGGTTTTTGTGGGAGCCTACGCAACCGCATATTTCGTAAGGAGACAATGGACATGACAGCACCGTTTTATAAATTTGGATATTTTAATGACGAAGTAAGTTTAATTGTTGCTTTTGTTATCGGTATACTATTTGGGTTTGTTCTGGAAAAAGGTGGTTTTGGTTCAGCCAGAATGTTAGCCGCACAATTTTATTTTACTGATATGCGGGTTTTTAAAGTAATGTTTACAGCAATTGTAACAGCAATGATTGGAATATTTTATTTATCATGGATTGGATTTTTAGATTTATCATTGGTTTATTATGGTGAAACATATTTAGTTCCACAAATTGTTGGTGGAATTATTTTGGGAATTGGATTCGTTGTTGGGGGTTATTGTCCTGGAACTTCAGCTGTTGCAATAAGCACTGGAAGAGTAGATGCAATATTTTATGGCCTTGGTGGAATGATGGGAATCTTTGTCTTCGGTGAAATGTTTCCTTACATAACAGACTTTTTCTACTCAACACCAATGGGTCAAATTAATTTGCCTTCCTTGCTTGGTATTAATTATGGTATAATAATGCTGGTTGTTGTTTTAATGGCAATAGGTGGATTTACAGCGGCAGAATGGGGAGAAAAAGTTATGGCTAAAAAAAAGGCAGAGGAATAAAATGATTCTAAATACATTCGCAAATTATCCACCAAGAAAAAGAATAGGAATTTTGACTATTCTATTAGCTATTATAGCAATTTTTGCTGGAAGCCCACTAGATAGAGCTGATAAAAAGGTTAACCTAAAAGAGCTTTCACTTATGAGTGTTGATAATATTAAAAAAGTAAAAGTAGCTGATCTTGCAGATTGGTTGATTAAAGGGAGGTTCGATTATAGACTTATTGATATACGTACTGAAGATGATTTTGAGAAATATAGAATTCCCTCATCCGAAAATATATCTGTTGCAGAATTGTTAAACTCCGATTTAGCAAGAAATGAAAAAATAGTTCTTTATTCGGATAATGAAATTGCTTCTGCACAAGCATGGTTTCTTTTAAAAGCAGAAAATTTTAAGGGCGTCTATATTTTAGATGGTGGATTGAAAAGTTGGCAAGATCAAATTTTATTTCCTAATTGTACTTGTGGAGATAACCCCAATGATGACCAAAAACATAACCATGAAAAACTTGCTGAAATTAGTAATTATTTTGGTGGTAAACTTAAGTCAGGCTTATCTAATCAAGTTGAAGAAAGTGTTAAAATGCCAGTTATTGCTCCCCCTGCTCAGATAACATTGAACAAAGCTAAAGGAAAGAAAAAAAGAGAAGGCTGTTAGTTTCCAAATTTTAAGGTCAATCAGTTTGCAAGGTTGACCTTAATTCTTTTTCAAACCAAACTATACGAATATGATTTTTAATCAGACACCAGATTTGCTTAAAATACTTTGAAGAACAAAAGGTGGAAATAATTTTTTTATTATCACCTTTTTGCTTTCTAAACTAAATTATTTTTGGTCTTACTTTGTCTGTGTATAACATGCCCCAATTATTGACATTTTTATTTATAAAACAATCTTCCATAAGATATCGGAAAAATACTTTCTACAAAACAAAGCAGATTAAGAACCCAAAACACTTTTGTTATGTGAACTCCAGTTCTCTAACGCCTCGATAAGTTGCTTCATAATATTTGTAACAAAACTTTGCTGATCATCATCAAAGTTATTTAAAATATTTTGGTGTAGTTCGATATGCTTTTTAGTAAGCTGACTAATAAATTTTTTACTTTGAGGAGTAATATCAACTAAATGATTTCTCTTATCTGTCGCATCAACTTTTCGTATAATATATTCTTTTTTTTCCAAACTGGTTAAAATATGTGTAACTCTTCCAGCACTAATTTCTAATTCTTCAATCATCTCTTTAATTGAAACTGTGTTTTTTTTAGCAAACATTCTTAAACATTTTAATTCTGTGGGAGTTAGATTAAACAACGCTGCAAAACTGCTTTCTTTTTTATTACACGCTCTAGATATTTTGCATGTTAATTCTGCCATCTCAATAGCTTGTGTTTGAGTAATACTCATAATCGCTTTACCTTTATTTATTTTAGGTACTAAAGTATATTATTGTTATACAATTATCAAACATTATTAGTTAAAAATTATTCGATTATTTGGTTTTAATAAAAAATTACTACTATTTTGCATATTCAAATGAATGAACTGTAGGGTTAATAATTTATGACTATTTTGGTTACTGGAGGAGCGGGTTATATTGGGTCTCATTTTGTAAAGTATTTAAATGAAAAAGGAAATGAGATAGTTGTTTTTGATAATCTTAGTAGAGGTCATAAAGAATCTATTCCCAAAAATGTTAAATTAGAAATTGGCGACCTTATAAATCCAATTGAAATTAATAGTACGCTAAAAAAATATAAATTTGATGCTGTTGTTCATTTTGCAGCATTTGCTTATGTGGGAGAATCGGTTGAAAATCCGGCAAAATATTACCAAAATAATGTTATTGGAAGTTACAATTTGATTAATGCTTGCGTCGAAAATAATATTAAAAAATTCGTTTTCTCTTCCACCTGCTCACTCTATGGTAACCCCGAAACAATACCTATTTCTGAAGTTCAGAAAACGAATCCAATAAATCCTTATGCCCAAACTAAATTGATAATTGAAAATATGCTTAAAGATTTTGAAACAGCATATGGTTTAAAATATGTGGCATTACGATATTTTAACGCCGCTGGCGCAGATTTTTCTGGTTCAATAGGTGAGAGTCACCAACCTGAACCACACTTAATTCCAATTGTAATAAATACTGTTTTAGGCAAAAGAGAAAAAGTACTTATTTTTGGCGATGATTATGATACAAAGGATGGCACTTGTATTCGAGATTATATTCACATTAATGATTTAGGAGATGCACATTTTAAAGCTTTAGAATTTCTGAACAATAATCAAGGAAAGTGATTTTTTTAATCTTGGTACAGGGGAAGGATATTCTGTAAAAACTATTATTGATACAACTGAAAGAATTACTAATCTTAAAATAAAATCAGAAGTTGTTGCAAGAAGAGAAGGCGACCCAGCTGTTTTGGTTGCGGATAATTCTAAAGCAAAAAAAATACTTGGTTGGACACCCAAATATAATTTAGAAGACATTATTTCATCAGCTTATAAATGGCATAAAAATCCAAAGTTCTAATTATGATTAAAAAAGTTGACACATACATTTCTGACCTATTTATTATTAGTCCGGATATATTTAAAGATGACAGAGGTTATTTTTTCGAGTCATTCTCTGAACAAAAGTATTCCCAATTGGGAATAAATCTCAATTTTGTGCAAGATAATATTTCTTTTTCGACCTATGGCACAATTAGAGGGTTACATTATCAAGTGGGAGAATTTGCACAAGGGAAATTATGCCAAGTTCTTGTAGGAAAAGTATTGGACGTAGCCGTTGATATTAGATTTGGATCGCCCACATTTGGGAAGTATTTTAGTTTGGAATTATCAGATGAAAATAAAAAGCAATTGTGGATTCCTCCTGGTTTTGCACATGGTTTTTCTGTATTATCTGAAACAGCTTTGTTTAGTTACAAGTGTACAAATAACTATAATAAAGAACATGAAAGGTGCATAATTTTTGATGATCCAATTTTAAATATAAACTGGAGTGTAAAAAATCCGATAATTTCTAGTAAAGATTTATTAGGAAAAGGTTTTGATCAAATTAACAATGATTTTATATTTTAATTAATTAGGGAATTTATAATGAAAATATCTGTAATTGGAACTGGTTATGTAGGTTTAGTTTCTGGAACATGTTTTGCCGAAATGGGAAACGAGGTTATTTGTGTTGATAACAACAAGGAAAAATTAGCAAAACTTAGAAATGCTGAAATACCAATTTATGAACCAGGTTTAGATTTACTATTTTACAGAAATATTGCTAAAAATAGACTGCATTTTACTGATGATTTGAAAACTTCTGTATTAGATTCTGAAATTGTGTTTTTATGTTTGCCTACACCGCAAGGTGAGGATGGTTCAGCAGATTTAAAATATGTTTACGGTATTGCCGAAGAAATAGGAAAAATTCTAAAAAATAATCCAAAACATGATTTTAAAATTATTGCTAATAAAAGTACTGTTCCAGTTGGCACCTGTAAGGCAGTAACAGAAATTCTAACAAAGAATGGAGCTGTAGATTTTGAAGTAGTCTCTAATCCAGAGTTTTTAAGAGAAGGCTATGCCGTTGAAGACTTCATGAAACCAGATAGAATTGTGATGGGCGCTTCCACTAATGAAACAATGACCAAGATGAAGTCCTTGTATTATCCTTTTGTGCTTAAAGGGAGTGCAATTATTGAAATGAATCCTGAAAGTTCAGAAGTTACAAAATATGCTGCTAATTCTTATTTAGCTATGCGAATTACTTTTATGAATGAACTTGCAAATTTTTGCGAGGTTGTAGGGGCAAACGTTGATTTAGTAAGAAAAGGTATGGGAACTGACACAAGGATTGGAAAACGATTTCTATATGCAGGAATTGGTTATGGCGGTTCATGTTTCCCTAAAGATGTGAATGCTCTAATAAAAACCTCAAAAGAACATGGTTCAGAAATGAGACTCTTGTCTTTAGTGGATAAGGTCAATCACGATCAGAAGAAAGTACTAGTTAAAAAAATATTAACTCATTTTGATAATGATATTTCTGGTAAGACATTTGCAGTTTGGGGATTAGCGTTTAAGGCGAATACTGATGATATGCGCGAAGCTCCTTCGGTTGTAATAATTGAAGAATTATTAAAGCTAGGTGCAAAGGTAAAAGCTTATGATCCTGCAGCCATGGAAAATGCCAAATTTTATTTGCAAGATAGAATTGAATATGCACCAGATCAATATAGTGCAGTAGGAGATGCAAATGCACTGCTTGTTCTAACCGAATGGAATGAATTTAACAATCCAGATTTAGAACAAGTGAAACAATTGTTAGTTGAACCAATAATTTTTGACGGAAGAAATGTATTTAACAGAAGAAACACTAAAGAACACGGCTTCACACACTATAGCATAGGGAAAACTCCTATTATTCAATAGTGCTATTGTGCTAGAATTCTCTCGTAATATTCAATATATTGAGGAACGATTATTTTTTTTTCAAATTTTTCTTCAGCTCTTTTCCTAGAATTTTTAGAGAATTGAGCAATTTTTTTCTCATTTGTTAATAATTCCAATGCATATTTTGACATTCTGTCAACATCTGCAAATTCGGCAATAAATCCGGTTTTATTGTGTAAAACTAATTCTGGAAGACCTCCAATACTTGAGCTAATTACTGGAACTCCGCATGACATTGCTTCAAGAGCGGCTAAACCAAAACTTTCCGATTGAGATGGCAGTAAGAATATATCAGCCACACTAAGTAAATTTTGAAGTCCATCCTGTTTGCCTAAAAATAAAACATTTCGCTCTAATTTTAATTCTCTTGCTAATCTTTCACACTCTGATCTATCCGGACCATCTCCAATCAAAATTAACTTTGTAGGGATTTGTTTATTTACCAATTCAAGAATTTTAATTGTGTCTGCCACTCTTTTAACAGGTCTAAAATTTGACGTATGAATAAGAATTTTTTCACCATTTGGGGCAACATGGTCCTTAAAAGTTTTATTGCAAACAGGTTTATAAATATCTGTATCAATAAAATTATGAATTACCTCAATATCTTTATCAATAGGGTAATTTGTTAAAGTTTTTTCTTTTAGAAATCTAGAAACTGCAGTTACACCATCACTTCCTTCAATGCTAAATTTAACCAAAGGAAGAAAAGAAGGTTCCAGCCCAACTAAAGTGACATCCGTTCCATGTAGAGTAGTTATTACTTTAATATCTGAACCACTCTTGTTGAGTATTTGCTTGGCTAAATAAGCACTTGTAGCATGTGGAATTGCATAGTGGACATGTAGTAAGTCCAATTGTTCATACTCAATAACTTCAAGCATTTTACTGGTAAGTGCTAAACTATAAAGTTGGTGCTCAAAAAGAGGATAATTGCTAACCTCAACTTCATGATAAAAAATATTTTCTACAAATTGCGTAAGCCTATGTGGCAAAGCATAGCTGATAAAATGAACTTCATGACCCAAAACTGCTAATTCTTTACCCAATTCGGTTGCTACAACACCACTTCCACCATAAGTGGGGTAACAAGTAATTCCAATTTTCATGTAATCTCTTTCAATTTACGATATTGTTATATCAAGTTACGTTTTCTAACATTTTAAATAATTATATTAAAAATACTAATATATAATTATTTATTTTGCATTTAGTTTTCTTCGTATGTATAAAATATAAAATCTGGGACTTCAAATATATGATTAAAAAAAGAATTTTAGTTGTTGGTTCTAATGGAATGCTTGGTCAGAGTGTTGTGCAAAGATTATTGAATAGGCAAGATGTTGAATTATGGTTAGCTTCTGCAGAGGAAAGTTCATGGTTTAATAACACATCATATACAAAGTTAAATATAGCTGATAAAAAAGAAGTAAAAGACTTAATACTTTCTTTTTATCCAGACTTTATAATTAATTTAGCCGCATATACAAATGTAGATAAATGTGAAATTGAAAAAGAAGTTGCCTGGAATATTAACGTTAATGGAGTAGAATATTTAGCAAAATATGCTGTATCTTCAAATGCCCATTTAATTCAAATATCAACTGATTATGTTTTTGATGGACTTAACGGACCTTATAGTGAAGATGAAATGCCTAATCCAATTGGATACTATGGTAGAACTAAATTAGCTGGTGAAAACATCTTAAAAAAGTTCGATATAAATCATACTATTTTAAGAACAAATGTTTTGTTCGGACCAACGACTTTTGGCAGACCTGATTTCGTTAAATGGGTATACGATTCCTTAAAAAATAAAAACAAAATTAAGATTGTTACTGATCAAATAAATAATCCGACTTATCTCGATGATTTAGCACTTGCCATTATTGGAATTTGTGATTCTAAAATAACTGGATTATTTAATATTGGCGGAGCTGAATTACTAAATAGGTATGAGTTTACAAAACAAATTGCTGAATATTTTAAACTGGATTTTTCACTTGTTGAGCCAATTTTGACAAAGGATTTGAACCAACTTGCACCACGACCATTAAAATCTGGGTTAAGAAATATTAAGGCTCAGGCTGAATTGAAATACGAACCAAAACCATTGGTTGAATGTTTTAACCTAATGCGAACTCATCTAGAATAGTAAATATTAAAATGAACTTAATAAATAAATATGATGGTTTTGTTTTTGATTTAGATGGTACAATTTATCTAGAAGACAAAATAATTCCGGATGCTGCTAAAATTATAAATAAAGTAAAATTACTAAATAAAAAACTTGTTTTTATTTCGAATAAAACAACGGGAAATATAGAAGATTATTATCAATTCTTGCATTCAAATGGATTTAATATTGATATTTCAGAAATAATTAGTGCTACTGAAATAACAAAAAAGTATTTATCAAAAAAATATTCCGGTTGTCGATTTTTTGCAATAGCAGAAAAAAAGTTTATTAAAAAAATAGAGTCTTCAGGATTAGAATACTGTGAGTACCCGAGCAAAATTGATATTGTTATTGTTACTCTAGACCGTACATTAAACTATAAAAAGTTAGAGATTGCTGCTCAAGCATTGGATAAAGGAGCAATGTTTTTTGCAGCTAACATTGATAACACATGTCCGGTTGAAGGAGGTGAAATTCTAGATGCGGGTTCTACAATTTCAGCGCTAGAAAAACGATCAAAAATAAAACTTCAAAAACACTTTGGTAAACCCTCAAAATATATGTTTAATGAAGCAATTAGTTTTTTAGGATTGCCACTAAATAAATGTTTAATTATTGGTGACCGGCTTGAAACTGATATTGCCATGGCGAACAAATTCGGAGTTGATTCCGCCTTAGTTCTAACAGGAGTTGCCAAAGAAACCAAAATTATTGGAAAAACAAATCCAACCTATATAATTAATTCCGTTTCAGATTTATTAAGGACATTATAAAGCAAATATTTGATGGTTAGAAAGTATCAAAACCAGAACTTAAGCTAATCATGTTTATCAACCTATATTATAATGCTGATGTTTACTATTTTTACAATTTATTATGAGATTCAAATAGTTATTATTTTTTTATCTTTAAGTATTGTTTAATTAATTTCTGAGCTTTTTAATGATCAATAAAAAATATTTTCTTATTCTATTTCTCTTTTTAACCCCAACTATTTTTGGACAATTCCAGACAAACAAAAATATTGTTGGTCCATCTGTTGGTTTTTCTTTTTTAGGATCCTCAATACAATTTGGTCTAAACCATGAATACGGAATTGTTTTAGATGAATCAAATAGTGATGGCTCAGGAAAAATTGGTATTGGAGGAATCTTTAGATATTGGAGTTATAAAGAAGAATTTCCCGTTGTTGAATGGAGTTACTCAAATATTCTAATTGGGGTTCAGACTAATTATCATTTTCAAATCAGTAAATCTGATTTTGACCCTTGGGCAGGCTTAATTCTAGCATACAATTTTGGATCAGTAAAGAGTAAAATTATTCTACAAAATGTACAATTTGATAGAATAAAAAATGGTGGAGTTTTTATAGGTGCAAATGCTGGTTTAAGGTACTGGATAGATGGAAACACTGCATTAAGCATGAGGATTGGATTTGGGAATCAAAATTATGGAGCCCTCGATTTGGGCTTGGAATTTATCCTTGATTAATTATTCCATTAGGGAGAAGAACGGTTGTTTTTATTTTGTAGGAGTTAAAAAACAACCGTTCTTTTATAAAAGTATTCATCTTGCAAAATCAGCTAGTTTCACACCGTTGTATTCAATATCTAACTGTACAGTTTTAATTGATTCAACAATAACATCTGACTTAAGTTTACTTACCATATAACAATTATAGAACTTTTCACAAAGATCTTGAACACGTTCACTATCATCAAATTTAATTCTTTGTTTTACCGCAAACATGCACTGTTCAGTTTGAATTTTAGAAAGTGAAAGTGCTGCAATTATACGCTCTTCTTCGGTTTCCCCACTTTTAAGCATTTTTAATAATGGGTTGATTGCTCGTTCAGATTTCATCTCACCTAAAAAATACGCACAACTAACTTGAAGACCTCTATTATCTGTGTTAAGTCCAACTAATAAGTTATCTTCAATTTGTTTGTATTTCTCTTCTGTGAAACCAAAAGTGCTTATTGAGAAAACAAATAGCAGTAATAATATTAAAAGATTCCGTTTGTTGTTCATGACTTCCCCCGCTTCTAGTTTTTTATCAAATAGTTGATTCACTACTTATGACGAGCAATTACTTGAAAAGTTTTGAAAGAGAAAAATTATTACCCTGTTTGGCAAGTAACTTATTACATTTATGCATACTCAAGTAATTTGTTCTGTTATGAGTGAAGATTTGAGAACATATTCTTGAAATGTTTAACTTCTTTCAGAATTAGATTAAGTTCATTAATTATTGAAATTTGGCATGGTTAAATTAAATAGTGAAGTGAGTTGATTCGATGCAAACAAAACCGCCTTAGTCAGACGGTTTTGTTTGTTTAAGAGCTGGTGATGGGACTCGAACCCGCAACCTGCTGATTACAAATCAGCTGCTCTGCCAATTGAGCTACACCAGCATTTTTTTCAAGAGCTAAATCTAATATATTTTGTAATTCAATGCAATATGTTAAATTAGAATTTATCATTTATTTTAATTTGTCTAATGACTTCAAAACTTGAAATAAAACAATTTAGCAAGCTCCTACTTAAAAAATATCGCGATTCTGAGGAAATGTTTATAGTCGAGGGGAAAAGGCTTGTTACTGATGGGTTACAAAGTAATTTTCAATGTTTGTCAGTATTTGTTACTAACCAATTTGAGAAAAATGAACGAGAATTTTGTAAATTACAGGAATTAGATAAATTTAATTATAATTTTGTAAATGATAAAGATTTCGCAAAACTGACCACCACGAAAAATCCACAAGGAATTGCGGCTGTTTTTAGTATTCCCTCTAGAAGTAATATTACATATGATAAAAGAATTATTTGCCTTGAGAATATTTCTGATCCAGGTAATGTGGGGACAATCTTAAGATCATGTGATTGGTTTGGAATTAGAACAGTTATCTTAAGTAGTAGTTGTGCTGATATTTACAATCCAAAAGTATTAAGAGCAAGTATGGGAGCTGTTTTTAATCTTGATATTTTTGAAGATGTAAGTCTTATCCCATTTATATCCAAGTTAAAGAGTGAAAGTTTTAATTCATATTACGCTGATTTAGAAGGGATTGATTATCGGACTGTAAAGTTTGATGGTAAATTTGTTATCACATTTTGTAGTGAAGCATTTGGTCCAACTGATGAGTTAAAAAATATTTGTAATAATGGAATTACAATCCTTAAAAAGGGACGCATTGATTCATTGAATGTAGCAGCCGCAGCCGCAGTAATCTTGTCTTCAATTTAAGTCTTTTTCTCGCGCATATATAAAATGTAATCAATATTGGCTGGTTGAGAAGAATTTAATCTTAAAATGAAATTAATTTGTGAGCGATGGTAAGTTGAATGATTAAGTACATGAGTTATTATATCACTATTGGCATTACTAAATTCATTCCCGCTTGAATTTTTATAAGTGCATGTTTTTGTGAAACCATCTTTAGGTAATTTTGAAACAAATCTTATCCATCCTGTAGAACTTTTTTTCGATAATACTGCAAGTTCAGGAAGAGAATAAACTTCCCAACTATCAATGGAATAATTTTCAGTTCGCTTCAATCTTTCTAGCCATGAATCCTGAGATGAAAGAATATGACTCATAAGTGTTAGGGCTTTTTCATTCTCAAACCCATTTAACTTATCAATAATTTCTTTGTTACACCAATCGTTATATTCAAAGAAATTTATGAAATAATTTTTCATTAAATTTTTGTCTCTATCTAATCTGAAGCAATATAAAAAATCTCATACCCAAAAAAACATACGCATTACTTTAAAAATATCATTTTTTTTGTATCAATAAAACCTTCTTCAGATTTTGCAAAAGGATCACCTACTTGTATCCTGTAATAATAAACACCACTTGACATTTTGTTACCATCAAAGGTTATTTCATAATTCCCGGAGGTTTGATATTGGTTAACTAGTGTTATAACTTCGCTGCCTAAAGTATCATATATTTTTAATTGAACAAGGGAAGAGTTATTCTTTTTTAACTTGGGAACGACATATGAAATTGTTGTACTCGGATTAAAAGGATTTGGATAATTTTGATTCAATTTGAAGTCATTTAAGATTGCTAAATAATCATCGTCGGTTCCAAGTAAAATTCCTATTTCTGGCGTGAAAAGTTTTTCAGTAGTATAAATGAAAAATTCACCTGGTACAAGTTTCATTGAATAGGATGTTGTGCTAATATCAATACTGTCTCCACTAAAATAGTCATACCATTTCCCAACATTTTGAAAACCAGGGATTATAGTTTTTTCGATTACATCAAAATTTCCAACAATTGTAACATCCATACTTTCATGATTCAGTTGGATTCTTTTAATTGATCCACTAACACTTAGCGATACATTTCCACTTCTAAAAACTTCGTAATTATTCTTCAAATAATTTAGGGAAGAATAAGTTTTATATAAATTTTGTCTGTTTATATTATCTAAATAATCCCACCTTATTGGTTTATTCCCAACTCTTCCATTATAATCTATGCTATAGTCGTACCCAAGTTCACCAAATTGCCAAATCATTTTTGGACCGGGAACAGTTATAAAAAATGCGGCCGCTAATTTCATTCTATTTAATGCAGTATTTAATTCTTTAATCCTATAGTCAATTCCAGAATTTCCAGATTCCAGGCTCTTAAACATAACTCTTTCTTCATCATGGCTCTCAATATAGCCTACCAAGTTTGGTTTGGTAAACCCATGATTCTTATATGAAATTCTACTAAAATTGGATTTTCCATCAGTATGGAATCCCATTGAAGCTTCACTATAATTATAGTTGTTATTTCCCCAAACCATCATCCCATAATCTGTAAGAATTTTCTCTTCTGAATCTGGAGCAAAGTGTTCTAAAATTAAATATGCTGTTGGATCAAAAACCCAGACGCTATCTGCCATTCTTTTTAATAAATTAATTCTACTCTGATCAAAACCTCCACCATCACCCGGAGTATTTGTAAAACCTTTAGTAAAGTCAAATCTAAATCCATCAAACTTATACTCATCAAGCCAATACCTATTAACTCTATCCACTAATTTCTGTGTATGTATACTTTCGTGGTTTAAATCATATCCCCATGAAAAAACTTGATTAGGACTGTTAACATTATACCACGGGTTTTCCGAAGTTGGAGGTCCAAATGCATCAGAAGCATATAAACGAACAAAAGGTGATCTTCCATATGTATGATTTAGAACCATATCTAATATAACAGCGATATTTCTCTTATGGCATTCATCAATAAATTTCTTAAGATCATCTTTTGGACCATAATATTTATCAGGTGCAAAGTAAAATGAAGGGTTATAACCCCAGCTCTCATTACCTTCAAATTCATTAACTGGCATTAGTTCAATAGCATTTATGCCTAAATTTTCCAAATAATCAAGAGTATCAATTAGTGTTTTATAATTATGTTTTGAAACAAAATCCCTAATGAGTAATTCATAAATAATTAAGTTTTCCTTTTCCGGTTTAATATAATCAACTGCTTCCCATACAAAATCTTGCTGTCCGGTTTCAAAAACCGAAACAGAAAAAAATGTTTTTCCAGTTGGGTATGGAATTAAATTCGGATAGGTAGCGTTATCTATAAAACTATCTTCTTGTTCAAGTATTTTATCTGCATATGGATCAGCAATTTTTAAATTTCCATCTACTATATATTGAAAACGGTACTCCTTGTTCGGAGTTAGATTTGTTATAGTTGTCCAATAAACTGAACTATCCGGAGTTAGTTTAAAGTAATACTTTTCATCAAACTCCCAAGATGAAGACGAATCAGGGTCAAACTCCCAATTATTGAAATCTCCAATTGCATAAACAAAATTTTTCTTTGGAGCAAAAAGTGCAAGCGTGACCGAATTATTATCTATATAAGTAATGCCAGGTTTTACACCTTGTGGCAACTCTTCAATTGTTAACGGCTCTCTAATAAAAAAACTAACTGAATCTTGGTAGACATTATTATTGCGTTTTGCAATATACTTTAACCACTGTCTTCCAGATCCATCTGCAATAAAAGAGATTGATAATGTGTCACTGATCGTTTTAGAAATTTGTACGTTATTTAGGAAAACTGTGAGGCTATCTGATCCATTTGTAACAGCTGTAATATCAATTCTTTCACCCAGTAATGGATAAAAATTTATTGATTCAACATCTAATAACTTTATATTAAATCCTTCTTCATATATTGGTATGAATAGATCCTCTGTTTTTTTCGATGCATCTGAACTTCTTAATACAAAATTTAAGGAAGTGATATGCTCTGAAAAATTTGTAATTCCATAAAAGTTTCTGGGATTATCAATAATTAGTTTATACAAATCAGTGCCAGTACGGGTTAACGAAGGCTGAGTAGTATTATTAGCCCAAGATTCGATAACATATTTCCAAGTCCCCAAATTAGTATTTACTCCGGTGTGAGAATAAAGAGTTCCTGTATATCCTAATAAAGAAGTATTGGTCATTTCCTTGATGTTAAAGGTAATTTCTATACTTTCATTCTCAGTAGGGAATTCGGGGTTAGTAATAAAAGTTTGAGACAGAACTGAATTATAAATAAATATAAAGAGCAATAATAATCCCTTTTTCATATAGATTTTTCCATAAAAAATAATAATTAAGTTAATCTAAAAAATCCCATGATACGCCTATTTTTATTCCACCTTCCGGCATAGGATAATAGGGAACTATATAATAATTGTTACCAAGAATATTTTCATAAGCAAAGTAGAAAGTTGCTCTATTTTGAATTTTTCCGGCTAAAGTATAGTCTAATCTAAAAGGGTTATTATCTATCAAATAAGAATTAAATTTCTGGTTGGCATTATTTGAATAATAATAACTTGAGGATCGCATCGATTGAAAGTCATATATCTGGTGATCGATATTCCCTTGTAGGTAAATTGTGAATCCGGTTTTAAGATTAAGATTGTCATTATAAAGAACATCAACGTAATAAAGCCCGGCTGTTAAACTATTTGCTGAATTTTGTGGAGTTATAGTTTTTGATTCATTTAAAACATAATTGTAATTTAAAAAGGTCTCTATTTTCCAAAAGTTTATTCTCGAGATGAAATTTATACCTTCGGTTTTAATTTGTTCAGTAAGTGGAAAGGTAACTATGGTTGAGTTAACATGAAGCATTTGGTTATTAAAAACCGGGGCATGGGTATTCTCTAAGTTTATATTATAGTAGGTAGCAGAAGTTTTAAATCTATTAAAATTAGCTTCCAAGGTTGTAAAAAAGTTGGTAATTCTTTTTTCAATAGTATTAAAGTACGGCCATTGAGATTGCAACTCAACCATTAAATATGGTTTAATGAAAGAAGAAAAACCTGACATAAGTTTGAAATTGTTATTCAACTTAATTTTAACATCAAACCCAAATCCATCATGTGATTGTTTTTCATATGATCCTAGTTTTACAAATACTGCTGGAACAATTAAGCTATCAAATAAATCATATTCTGCAACGCCCGAAATAAAGTAACTATGTTCTGTAGTGATAAGATTGAGGTAATCAACATCGTAATCGGTTTGATCATAGTAGCCAAATAAACTTAAAACTAATTTGTTAAAAACAAACTTGTTCTCTACCGAGGCGCTATAGAGACTATACGAGTTAAAGTTTGAAATTCTTGAACTGTCGGAAAGAGAGTTATCCATGTTTTGTCTGAATCGATCTTCAAAAGATGTATAATTGAATACAACTTTTGAAAAAATGCTCTTTGCTAAGTGACCATTGAACTGAGTCGATAATTGATTGGTAGAATTTTCCTTGTGTCTATTTTCAAACATAACGGGTGCATTTACATTATAAAAGCCATCTTGCAAAATAGTTTGACTTAATGAAAGAGTTTCAAAATCAATTCCTCCATTTAGTTCCATATTAGATTTTGAATGAATAAATTCTATGCTAGCAAACAAGCTATCTGAAAATTTATAGATAGTTTTTAGATCAGCCTTCCATACTCCAGACTGACTATTTGAAAATGCTCCATCATTAGATGAGTTTGTAAGTCTAAACATTAAACCAGTGTTGTTAAGAATTCTTGCACTAAACATTGCATCAATAGAGGCATCATTATTAGGAGCTTGATAAAATCTAATTCTTGAAATAGGATGGGGAGCAATGGAATCATTGGAAACAATATTTAAAATAGAAAAATTACTCTGGCTATTAAACAAAAAAGATCTCGAGATAGGAGTAATTTCAAGTTCAGAAATATTTTCTGTTTGTAACAAATTTAGTTCACTTGCACCATGCCATTTGTTAGAATGTGAAAAATTATTTTGAGAAACAGAAAAAATGTTAGAAGGCAGATTTAAAAAAAGTAGATCAACTGGAGCGTTAAAAGATCCAAAGTTGTTTAATGATCCGAATGGCAAGAGGTACAAAAGATCTGGAATTGACCTATAATTTTCAAAATCAATCTCTGTTTTTGATACCCTAAAGGTCGATAGAAAATTGTCATGTTGTTGAACAGAAATGTTGAATGGAATAATTCTCTTTGGAGAATCAATTATCGTTGAATCAGCCAAAGAGTTGTTATCGCTAATGTTTATAGGGGTATAAACGCTATCATTAGAAATTATCTGAGCCAACGATAAGCTTGTGATAACTAAACTAAGTAAAAATATTATGATAAAAAGTGTTCTCATAAAAGAATTATTGTATAAATATTGCACAGAAATTTAATCAAAATTATCATAGGAATTATTTTTTCTAAAATAATATTTTGGGGAATTATTTTTCTAATATTGGATTAGAAAACCTCGCAAAGCAAAGAGTGGTGTGTATTTCTGAGTGAAAACTAATTTCAAAAAAAAATAAAAAACATTTTTATTTATTGTAAAAATATTTATTTTTTGGTGCATTCATTAATTAACAAACTATAAAGGATACAAAATGGCAAAAGCGAAAGTTGCTGCAAAGAAACCAGCTGTTAAAAAAGCTGCCGTAAAAAAAGTTGCTGCAAAAAAGAAACCAGCTGTTAAGAAAGCTGCTGTAAAAAAAGTTGCTGCAAAGAAACCAGCTGTTAAAAAAGCTGCTGTAAAAAAAGTTGCTGCAAAGAAACCAGCTGTTAAAAAAGCTGCTGTAAAAAAAGTTGCTGCAAAGAAACCAGCTGTTAAGAAAGCCGCTGTAAAAAAAGTTGCTGCTAAAAAGAAACCAGCTGTTAAAAAAGCTGCTGTAAAAAAAGTTGCTGCTAAAGCTGCTGCTGCTAAAAAAGCTGCTGTAAAAAAAGTTGCTGCTCCAAAGAAAGTTGTTAAAGCTGTAAAACCAGCTGCCCCTAAAGGTTCTTATACAAAAGGCGATATTATTGATCATTTAGCTTTTACACTTGATGTAACAAAGAAAAAAGCTAATGATTTCTTAACAGAGTTCAATACTCTAGTTGTAAAAAATGCTAAGAAAGAATTTACAGTTCCTGGTTTAGGTAAATTTACAACTGTAAAAACTAAAAAGCGTAATGGTAGAAATCCTTCAACAGGTATGGCTATTGTTATTCCTGCTAAGAATAAAGTTAAATTTAAAGTTGGTAAAGCTTTACAAGATTCAGTTTTTCCAACAAAATAATTTATTTTATTCGCTTATATATTAAAGTCCGGTATATCCGGACTTTTTTATTTTAAAAATTATTTTACGTTGATTACTTTTTCTTTTTGGGTGTGTTATCCATTGCTATCTTTTGTATAGAATTGAGTAGCTGTTCATAAAGTTCTTTTGGTATGTTTGTAAGAATAATAGTTAGAAGTTTATTATAGTCCTTAATGTGAGGGCTAATTCCAAACGTTAACTTATCTGTCTTTATATAAAGAGGCATGTAAGCTCTGCCAGAAAAAATTCCACCTGTTATTTCAGTTATATCCGAAAGTTTTACTGTCTCTTTCCTGTTGTTAATTACAAAATCAGAATTAACCATCTCCTCATTGTTGACATCTATCTTAAAGGGAAACGATTTATACATCCGAAGATAGAACCTATTAAGTACATAAAGTAGAATAAGGTTAATCATTACAGGAAATATAAACTTCCAATTATTTGTTAGTCCATATATTGAAATTATGAGATAGAAAAACAAAATTAGATTTGCAGGGATGCCGGCATACTTGTATACAAGTTTCGGAAAGAAACTATACTTGAATGTTTTCATGGTATATTTTGTTATATAAAAACTGTTATTTATAATAATTATATTTGATTTTAAAAATATTAAAAGAATTACTGAATAGTACTACTAAGTATGAAACAAAAATATGACGTTCTAATAATAGGTGCTGGTCCAATTGGGTTGGCATGTGCAATAGAAGCTGCGAAAAACAATCTTACTCATTTGGTTTTAGATAAAGGTTGTATCGTTAATTCAATCTATCACTATCCAACTAATATGGTTTTCTTTTCTACATCAGATAGATTAGAAATTGGAGATGTTCCATTTATATCACATGGAGTAAAACCAACAAGAACAGAAGCTTTGGAGTATTACAGGAGAGTTAAGGATAAATGGAAGTTAAATGTTAAGACTTATGAAATGGTGAAATCTGTTGTTAAATCAGAAGGTGGATTTAATGTAGAATCTGAGAGAGCAAATTATTTTGCGAAAAATATAATAGTTGCTACCGGATTTTATGACTTTCCCAATTTGATGAATGTTCCTGGTGAGAGTTTAAAAAAAGTGAAACATTATTATCATGAACCTCATCCTTATTCTTATGAAAAAGTAATGGTTATTGGTGGCGGAAATTCTGCAGTAGATGTTGCACTTGAAACTTTCAGGAGAGGTGCAGAAGTTACAATGATTTTACGAGGTGAGACTTTAGAGGATAATGTAAAATATTGGGTAAGACCAGATATTGAAAATAGGATAAAAGAAAATGAAATTAAGGTCTACTTTAATTCTTTAGTTCTAGAAATACAGGAAGGTTATGTAGTAATTTCAACACCACAAGGGATAAAGAATATTCCAAATGATTTTGTGTTGGCTATGACAGGGTACAAGCCGGATTTTTACTTTTTAGAAACCATTGGCGTTAAAATTACTGAGGGAGAAAGCAAAATTCCTTTACACGATGAAAATACTTATCAATCGAATATTGATGGGTTATATCTAGCTGGTGTTGTGTGCGGTGGAATGAATACCGGTAAGTGGTTTATTGAAAATGCCAGACTACATGCTCCCAAAATAATTGAACATATTGTAAAGAATAATTAGTTTAGTAAAGTCATCTTTTTTGTTTGCGAAAATTGTCCAACCCTTAACCTATAAAAGTAGACACCACTTCTAAGTTTAGTACTGCTAGACATTAAACTTGAAACATTTAGATCAAATTTATAATTACCATTAGTTTGGAATTGATTAATAAGAGTTCCTAAGTTTTCTCCAATTGAGTTAAATAATTCAAGAACCACTAATGAACTTGCAACAGAATTATTTATTGCATAATTAATTGTTGTGCTTGGATTAAAAGGATTTGGATAATTTTGTCCAAGTTCCATTTGAGAAGATTTATTTGGCTTCACAGAATTTGTATTCTCTCCTATAATTTTGTAAATATTGCCGGTATTATAATCCGCGAAATAAAGATCTTTATTTTCATCAATCCCAAAACAAGATATCTGACCATTAAATTTTGTAATAAGACTATTTGGATTAGCACTGTTTGATAAATCGAGCGACCATAGATTTCCAGTAACAAAATCAGCATAAATATATTTGTTTTTTAGCCCAGGGATATTCTCTCCCTCATAAACATAGCCTCCAGTGATGGAGTAACCTCCAGAAGACGAATGATCATATTCCCACACGGGTAATATTAACCCGTCTTTATTACAGTTGCTCGATGGGTTGTAACAGTGAAAACCTTCCATAATTCTCCACCCATAATTGCCACCTTTTTCTATCAAATTAATTTCTTCCCAAGCGTTTTGACCAACATCAGCAGCCCAAAGTCGGTTTTGGCTATCAAAACTAAACCTCCAAGTATTTCTTAATCCATAAGCATATATTTCTTCAAGGAAACCTTCTTGGTTGTTATGAAATGGATTATCATTAGGAATAGAATATTGTTTCCCATTAGTTTGATTGTTAACATCTATTCTAACAATTTTGCCCAATAAAGTAGAAAGATTTTGTGAACGATTTCCAGGATCGCCCCCAGATCCACCATCTCCCAAACTTGTATATAAGTATCCATCTGGACCAAATGAAATTTGACCACCGTTATGATTTTGAAATGGTTGTTCTACTTCCAGGATAATTTGTTCACTTAATTTATCAGCATTATCCTTGTCATTTGAAGAAACTGAGAATCTGGATATAACCGTTCGAAGCGGATTATTTCTGGTATAGTTTATATAAAAGTATCCATTAGAAATATAGTCGGGATGGAAGGCTAATCCTAGCAACCCCATTTCTCCGCCATACTCAACTTTATCTGTAATATCCAAGAAAATTGAAGAAGATGAAGTGGAGCTATCATTTTCAAAAACCGTTATCATTCCAGTTTGAGAAACAACGAACAGTCTATTGGAATTATCATTACTGGATTGAATATCAATAGGACTTGAAAATGTAAGATTGGGAAATGCCTTCACAATATTTGTTTGCCCATTTATTTTTTGACAAGCACTTAATAACAACAACATTAATGTTAGTGAAATGATAATTTTATTAGTTAGTCTCATAGTTTTCACCCTGGCAGATATTTTGCATTTCCTTTTTTCAATAATATAGTTAAATTGAACAAGATATTTGGTCTAAAATAAAGATATTTCTAATTATTAAAAGGTAAAAATAAATGTTAACACTAAAAGGAATTTATATTTCGATGGTTTTTATATTCGTTTTATTCTTAGGGTTCACTCAATTAAATAATAATCCCGACATTAAATCATATGAAAACTTCTCACTATATGATTATAACAATAATTTACATTCCCTTAAAGATTTCTCAAACAAAAAGGGAATAGTAATATTATTTGTTTCTACACAATGTCCTGTATCAAACGCTTATAATACTAGAATGGCAAGCTTATTTGAAAAGTATGGTAGTGAATTCGCATTTATTGGCATTAACTCTAATAAACAAGAGGATATTGCTGAAATTAAAAAACATGCAGCTGATAATAAATTAAATTTTGTGATTTTAAAAGATAGCAGTAATATAATTGCAGATAAGTTTGAAGCAAGTGTTACACCTGAAGTATATGTTCTTAATAATAATTTCAATCTTTTATATCATGGCAGAATAGATGATTCTAGGCGAGAGGATAAGGTTGAGATTCATGATTTAAGCAACGTTCTTAATTCAATAAAATCTGGCAAGGAAGTTTCCGTAAAAGAAACAAAGGCATTCGGTTGCTCAATAAAAAGAATTAGGAAATAAAATTGAAATATTTACTGGTCATTTTGTTCTTTATTTCACTCATCAATGTTGCTCAAACGGAAAAAGAGTTTTCTGTAGATTCGATTGATGAAGAAAAATTAAAGAAAATTATTTCTGAGAGAGACGGAAAATATTTACTAGTTAATATTTGGGCAACTTGGTGTATTCCCTGCAGAGAAGAATTTCCGGATTTAGTTAAACTCAACAATAATTTTAGAACTAAATTAGATATTATTGCAATCAGTGTTGATTATAAAGATGAAGTAAGCAAAAAGGTTGTACCATTCTTATCTCAAATGAATGTTAATTTTCCAACGTATATTAGTGACTTCAATAAAGATGAAGAATTAATTATATTTTTTAGCAAAAATTGGAACGGGGCATTGCCTGGAACTTTTATCTATAATAAAGAGGGAAGACAAATATTAGAATTAGAAGGGAAGCAATCGTATGAAAGCTTCTCTTCAATATTAAATAAATTGCAATAATATTTTACACTGTAACACCACTCATTTTTAATATTTCTTCAAACTCCCTTTTTTCAACGGGCATAACCGATAATCTGTTTCCTCTTTGGACTAGTCGCATCTCTGAAAGCTTTGGAATATTTTTTATTTCAGAAAGAGTTAGTGGTTTTGGAAATATTTTAACCAACTTCAGATCAACCATTATCCAAGTTGGATTTTCTTTTTTACCCTTCGGATCAAAATGCTTATCATTTGAATCAAATGCTGTAAAATCCGGATATCCTTCTTTTACAACTTCACAGAACCCAACAATTGCATTTGGATCTGAATTGCTATGATAGAATAAAACTAAATCACCAAGTTTCATCTCATCTCTAATAAAATTTCTTGCTTGGTAATTTCTCACTCCATCCCAATGAGTTGTTTTATTTTTACTTTTCTGCAAATCGTCTATCGAAAATTCTGAAGCTTCCGATTTAACCAACCAGTATTTCTTTTTCATAAAATCCTCATTATTCATTTTAAATATTTTTCGAACCAATTTTTTCTAAGTTGATCAACTTCATGTTTGTGGTTTTTTAGAAAATGATCTCCATTTTCAAATAGTACAAGTCTATGCTCAATGTTCATCTCAATAAATTTATAAGATAAATCAAGCGAATGATGTGGAGGAACCCTTTTATCATCAATTCCATGCATCATTAGAATTGGAGTCGATTTAGAAAACTTATCAAGGAAATTAAAAACTGTTCTATTAAAACAAAAATCATTTTTTAACAAACTGCTATCAAATTTAACTAGCTTTCTCATAAAATTGCTTTCAGTTAAATTACATTCAATATTGGAAATTCCACCGGTTGTAATTGCAGCTTTAAATTCATGCTTTTTTATAAGCGTTAAGTAGGTCATCAATCCACCTCTACTCCAACCCTCAATTCCCCACACATTTGGGTCAGCAAAATCAAGCCCATTAGCAAGTGGAATTAAATTTAGGACATCATTCAAATCACTTCCACCAAATTCATCTTTTCCTTCACCGCCATCATTACCTCTATATTGAGTTGCAAAAACCACGTATCCCCAACTGGCTAATTGTCCTAAAATTCCTTTAGCGTAAAAATTGTCTAAAGCTCCAGCGTTTCCAAATCCACCTCTACACCAAATAATACATGGATATTTTTGTTTAATCAATTTAGGATAAGCTAAAAACCCAGTAATTTTAAGATCATCAGATAAATAGGTTATTTTTTCAACTATGGTTTCCTCAATTGAAGATTCTCCCCAAGCACTTTTTAATATTTTAGACTGAATCTCGGGAATTTCAATTATTTTTCTATTTAGTATCATTTCATAATCGTATTGTTTGAAACAAATTATTTAAATTATATACTGAATAAATAAATCTAAAAATAAATTTATAAAAAGATATGAAACAGAAAAAAGATAAGCAGAATAAACCAAAGAGTAAATTCTTTATAATAATTGTTGGAATAGTAATAATTGCATTTATTGCTTTAATGTTAGCAGATTTACTTAAACCACCCATACCAATCGAAAATAAAATTGTTACCAAAACTGAAGTCTACAAGTTTTCAAAAGAAGGCGAGTTAACTTTTCAAAATAAAAACGGTGATTTTGTAGATACAATTGATATTGAGTTTGCAGATAATGATAATGAACGGGCAACCGGTTTAATGTACAGAGATGAAATGAGTGAGAATCACGGGATGTTGTTTATTTTTCCATATGAAAGTATCCAATCATTTTTTATGAGAAACACTATAATTTCTCTAGATATTCTTTATATTAATTCAGACTTAGAAATTGTTACAATTCATAAAAACACAAAACCATTTTCCTTGGAATCATTACCATCATCTTCTCCAGCACAGTATGTAGTGGAAGTAATTGCTGGTTACACTGAAAAATATAAAATAAGCGAAGGTGATAAAGTAATTTTCAGAAAATCTAATTAATAATAATTTAATTAAATGATTTTAACTAAAAATAGCAATCGAGCTATCTCCATTCTTTCACTTCTTAAAAATAAACATTTGTTAGAAGAAGTTGAATCTCTTTTGATTGTTGTACCGACAAATAGAAAACTGCGCGAATTAAAAAAAAAATAATAAGTAAATTTGAAAATGAACCGGTTACAAGAATTAACATTGAAACGTTTACAACTCTCACCACAAAATTGCTCAATCAGAATAAACTATTTACAACACTTAGTGAAGCAGCTTCCACAGTTTTAATTAAAGAATCCTCCGAGGAACTAAATCTTAAATACTTTGCAGCCTATACTAGTGGAATTCCATTCGGAACATTAGATAAAATCAAAAATGTAATATCTGAATACAAAAAGAACGGAATCTCGCCAGATAAATTATTGAAGGAAGCTCAATTACTTGAACGCAGTGAACATTTAAAGGCTATTGATGTTGCCTCAATCTACAAATTGTACCTTGAGAAATGTAAAAAACTTTCTGCTTTAGAAATTGGTGATATTTATTCAGAGAATATTTTATTACCAGCCGAAAGATTCAAGGAATCATTTCAATCAATTTATCCGAAAATCCAATCTATATTAATAGATGGATTTGATGAGTTCAATAATTTAGAAATCACAATTATTGATAAACTTTCAGAACAAGTTGATTCCAACATTTCAATAAACTTCGATTACTTTGAAAATAATGAAATTCTTTTCAGTCACCTTTCTACAACTTTTATAAAATTAATTCAAATTGGCTTTATTGAAAGTGATAAAAATGAATTTGAAGATGAATTTGAGTTTAGGAATAAAATTAGAATGGATCTTTTCAATAAAAGTGAAAGAATTCATTCTGATTTTGAGAATATCCTTAATAAAACATATGCAAAAAATAGGATTGAGGAAGTTGAGCAAATTACGAAAACTATAAAAGAGTTAATCGTATATAAAAATGCAAAGCCCGAAAAAATCTGTGTTGCATTTAATTCTATTTCTAATTACTCAAGTAAGGTTCGTGATATCTTTAATAAATATGGAGTACCATTAAATCTAACAGATAGAATACCATTAAAATCTTCACCTTCTGTAATTGCTGCTATAAGTTTGCTGGATTTAATTGAGGGTGATTATTTTTATCATGATATTGCAAGAGTAGTTTCAAATGGGTTTTTAAATTTTGACTCCATCGATTTAAATAATCTTATTTCAGTTGCCAGCGAGCTTAAAATTACTGGTGGAAAGAAAAACTGGGAGCAAATTATTTCTGACAATAAAAACTTAATTGAATTTGGAGATAATGTTTCTGTTCGCGACCAAGATTTGATTCTGAAAAAGTATAATAAAGCACTTTTAGATATAGAATATATTGATTCACTTCTGCTACCTATTAAAAAGAAAAATACTATTAATAATTTCATAAAACTGTTCACTAAACTTCTTTTAACTTTAAAATTACCATGTTTGGTTTTAGAGGATTCTAATGGAAGGGAAGAAGAGCATATTAAAGCTTTAACCGTTTTACTAAATACGCTGAATGAGGTATTAGCTTTAAAACAGAGAGATGCTGAATCTGAAGATCAAAAATACCCACTAAGTTTTTACTTAGAACAAATAAGAACAATCTCTAATTGGGCACGTTTTAATGTTAAGGAAAAATCTGATTTTGGTGTACTTGTTACTTCGCTTAACGAAATAAGAGGACTAGAATTTGATTATCTGTTTTTAGGTGGCTTATGTGACGGCGATTTCCCAACTAAATATTCTCCCGAAATATTTTTCTCGGGATCTTTTAGAAAGCAAGAGGCAATTCATCATACTGAGGAAATGTACCATTTTTATCAAACACTTTGCTGTTGGAATAAGGAATTGTACTTATCAATTCCACAAAATGACAAAGAGTCGGAACTTGTTGAATCAACTTTTATCAAAGATTTTGAAGCTCTTTTTACACTAACTCAAGTTGAGTTAAAACCTGAAAAGAAAATTTATTCACTTGAAGAGCTATTAATAGAATATGGGACAAATCCCGGAGATGAATTATTAGAAAAATGTGCCATTGAGAATAATATCAATGTTAGTGATATAAAAAATCGTAATGTAATTAGAGAACTTAGAAGTAATAATTATTTGGAAAATAGTGAGTATAATGGTTTTATACTTCCGGGAAGTGAAAGAACAAATAAATATTTAACAGAGTTTTCTGAATATGAATTCTCTGTTTCTCAGTTGGAAATATTAGCGAAATGTCCATTTAAGTATTTCTCCGAGCGAATTCTTAAAATACAACCACTTGAAGAACCAACAGAGGAAGCTGAGCCAATAGAATTAGGCAGTGTTCTTCATTCAATTTTGTATGAATTTTATTCCAAAATTATTAAAGATAAAATTCCAATTGGGGCACAAGGCACTAAAGAGTTTGTTAATTTAAAAGACATACTCTTTGATATTGCTGAAGAAAAGATCACCAAACTAAATCTAAATTCACCTCTGGCATTTTTTGAAAAAGAAAAAATATTAGGAATTGATGGCAACAAAGAATTTTCTATTCTGTTCAAATTTTTACAGCAAGAAACTGAAATTAGCACATCCTTTAAGCCGTCATTGTTTGAATATAGTTTCGGGAGTATCTCTAAAAGACAGAACTCAAACACTAATGTTCCAATTCAAATTGATGATCTAAAATTGAGAGGAACTATAGATAGAATTGATGTTGATTATGAAAATCAATTTGTTTAATATAGTGGATTATAAATTAAAAGGAGCAAAACCAACTAAAAGTGATTTGGAAAATGGATTATCACTTCAACTGCCAGTTTATCTGCTTGCAGGTAAGCAAATATTAAAAGAGGAGAATAATTTAGAATTTGAAGGTAATGACATGATAATATTTTCACTTAATTATAAGGATGAAAAATTTGGTTCGCTACCAATTAGGTTAAAAGGCAATGCTAAATTAGAACAAAAAGAAAAAAGAGAATTGAATGAATCTTTATTGGAAGTTACAAAGGGACATTTAATTAATTATCACAACAAAATCAAAAATGGGACGTTCAACATTTCAGAATTGGAAAATAGAGAAGATAAAGTGTGTAAATATTGTGATTTTAAATCTTTTTGCAGGGTAAAGGAAATTTTTGAATAGAGTAATTTTCTACTGTTTCCTGAACAAATTTTGATAAAAACGAATATTTTGCAGAATTCAAACGAATTTTGTCAAAATCCAAAAATTAAAAAGGTTTGCTTCTAAATCTTGTTTACATAGCTAATTTTTATTAATTTTAAGAGTGCCATTGCGAAAGCGATGGCAATTTTTTTTATATAGCCGTAAAAAAGGAGAACATAATTGTCAAACTTTGTTTATTTAAGCCAAGCGAAATTGATTGAATTAGAGAAAGAACTTAAAGATCTTAAGACAAATGGCAGAAAAAATATGGCTCAAAGAATTGCTGAAGCTCGTGCTTATGGTGATTTGTCTGAAAATGCTGAATATGATGCTGCAAAAGAGGCACAAGGTCATTTGGAGTTAAAAATAAGTAAAATGGAAGAAATGTTAACAAAAGCTAAAATTATAGATACTTCTAAACTTCCTGATGACGTTATTCACATACTTTCTACTGCTCAAGTTAAGAATTTAAACAATAATAAAACTTATACATATACGTTGGTTTCAGAAGAAGAGGCTAATTTAGAGCATGGCAAAATTGCAATGACTTCACCAGTTGGTAGTGCGTTAATGGGATCTAAACAAGGAGAAATTGTTGAAGCTAAAGTTCCGGCTGGTATTATTAAGTTCGAGATACTAAATATTGAAAAATAATAGTTCAAAAATTAATGAAGCACCAAAAAACAGTTGAGCAAGAAGTAATAAACTTTATTAAAAGACATCAATTGATATCTGATAAATGTAGATTATTAATTGGATTAAGTGGTGGTGCTGATTCGGTTTTTGCTGTACATTTTTTTAATAAATATAAACGAAAATACAATCTTAACATTTGCGCTGTACATATTAATCATAATTTAAGAGATGATGAGAGTTTAAGAGACGCACAATTTTGTTCCGATTTATGTGAAACCATAGATGTTGATTTTTATTCTGCCGATGTTAATGTTAAAGAATTTGCAAAAAAGAATAAAAATTCAATTGAAGAAGCCGCCAGAGTTTTAAGATATAAAAAATTTGAAGAAATAAGAAAAAAAACGAAATCAGATTTAATTGTTACTGCTCACAATAATGATGACAATACTGAAACTGTTCTTTTAAATATTGTTAGTGGTGCCGGAATTGAAGGAATCTCTGGAATACCAGTTAAAAGAGAAAATATAATTCGGCCATTTTTGTGCCTATCTAAAGGTCAGATAATAAATTATCTTACTGAAAATAAAATTAAATTTGTTGAGGATAGTACAAATGAGGATTTGAGTTACAGAAGAAATTTTATTAGAAAAGAGATTGTTCCACTTTTATCTAAACTTAATCCCTCGCTAAATAAAGTAATCCTAAGCTCATCTGAAGTTTTTAGCAATCAGAAAAAAGTGCTCAATTATTTTGTTAATGAGGTTTTTTCGAAAGTTGTTAAAGTTAAGAATGACATAATTAAGATAAATATTGCCGAGTTAAATAATTATCCTGATGAAATTTTTGGTGAGATACTAAAAATGATATTTCAGAATTACCTGAAGTCTGATTTTAGTCACAATCAATTCACAAAAATTAATTCTTTAATGGAAAGTCAAACTGGCACCATAGTTGAGATAAGTAAAAAATATTCAGCAATTAAAGAAAGAAATCATATTAGAATATTTGATAATTCAGAAAATATTCCTGATAGTATTTCAGTCGGTCTGAATAGTAAAACACAAATTGGGAATAAAATTCTAACGATTAATTTGCTTAAGCAAATCCCCAAATCAACTAACAAGCAAAATAATGTTGAAATTCTATCGGCAGATAAAATTGAAAGTGAGTTAACTTTAAGAAAGTGGGAAATTGGGGATAAATTTCAACCTTTTGGAATGAAAGGAACAAAAAATGTATCAGATGTTTTAACTGATGCTAAAATATCTGCTTATGAAAAAAGTAGACAATTAGTTTTAACAAATAAAAATGATATTATTTATCTAGTTGGATTAAGAATTAGTGAAAAGTATAAAATTGATTCACAAACTAATAGAGCAATTAAAATAAGAATAAAATAATGGAAAATGAAAAAGGTGAAATTTGGGTTGGCAGTGAAAAATTCACTGTGCTTTTGTCTAAAGAAAAAATCCAGACAAGAGTAAAAGAATTAGGTGACCAGATTTCAATAGATTATCAAGGCAAATTGCCAATCCTAATAGGAGTTCTTAATGGCTCATTTATGTTTTTGGCTGATTTGGTTAAAAATATAAATATCCATATCGAAATTGATTTTTTTAAGTTATCAAGTTATGGCGATGCTAAAATTTCTAGTGGCAACGTGAAATTAATAAAAGAACTCAACGCAGATATTAATGAGCGACACATTATTGTAGTTGAAGATATTGTTGATACTGGTCTTTCAATTCAATTTATTGAAAAAATGCTAAAGGATCATAATCCCGCAAGTGTTAAAATTGCAAGTCTGTTGGTAAAACCGGAAAGTCTAAAATATAAAACTAAAATTGATTATATTGGCTTCGAAATTCCTAATGAATTCGTGATTGGATATGGATTGGATTATTCTCAAAAATTTAGGAATTTGAACTCAATATATGCTTTAAGTGAATGATGGAGAATTTAATGTATAAACCTTTTAACAAATTAAATATGTCAAAAGATCAAAATGACCCCCCGAAAAAAAACAAAGGTTTTGGTCCTCAAAAACCGGATGGCGATTTTGATTGGACAAAAATAATGAAACAAGTGTTTAGCTGGGGAGCCGTTATTATTGCTGCAGTTATTGTTATGCAGTTTTTAAACACTGGTCAAGGCGAAGCTGTTGAAGTTGACTATTATGTTTACGAAAATTTCTTAGAAGATGATAAAATTGAAGAGATTGTTGTAGTTAAATCTGAAATTAACAATTATTTACTTCAAATTGATCTTCGTTCTGAAGAACAGGTAACAGTCGGCAAAAATACTCTCAGCACAGATAAAATAAAAGTAGTAATTATTGAAAAGATAGTTGAACAACAACAATCTGTGTGGAAGGAAAAGGGAATTAAATATAATTTTACTTTAGATTCTAACGAGTGGTTTACTGTTTTAATCAGCTTTTTACCTTGGGTTTTGATGATAGGAATTTGGATTCTTATTATGAGAAGAATGCAAGGTGGTGGAGCTGGAGGAACAAAGGGAATATTTAATTTTGGTAAAAGTAGAGCAAAATTAAGCTCAGAATCTACAATTAAGGTTACATTTAAAGATGTTGCTGGTGCTGATGAAGCTAAACAAGAGCTTGAGGAAATTATTGAATTCTTGAAGGAACCGACCAAATTTCAAAAATTAGGTGGTAAAATACCTCGCGGTGTTCTTTTGTTAGGACCACCGGGAACCGGGAAAACCTTAATGGCAAGGGCAGTAGCAGGCGAAGCTGGTGTGCCCTTCTATTCAATAAGTGGTGCTGATTTTGTGGAAATGTTTGTTGGAGTTGGTGCAAGCAGAGTTAGAGATTTATTTGATCAAGGAAAGAAAAATGCTCCTTGCATAATTTTTATAGATGAGATTGATGCTGTTGGTAGACACAGAGGCTGCTGGACTTGGTGGTGGACATGATGAAAGAGAACAAACCCTTAATGCGTTGCTTGTTGAAATGGACGGATTTGAACAGAATAGTGGTGTAATAATTATTGCCGCAACTAACAGACCTGACGTACTTGATCCAGCACTTCTAAGACCCGGCAGATTTGATAGACAGGTAGTTGTTGATAGGCCTGATGTAAAAGGAAGAGAAGGAATATTAAAAGTTCATACAAGAAAAATACCACTTGCTAAGACTGTTGACCTCAAAATTTTAGCTAAAGCGACTCCTGGTTTAGCTGGAGCTGAATTGGCGAATCTTGTAAATGAGGCGGCTTTATTAGCAGCAAGAAAAAATAAAACTGAAGTTAGCATGGATGATTTTGAAGATGCTAAAGATAAAGTAATGATGGGAATGGAAAGAAAAAGTATGATTATTTCCGATAAGGAAAAAAAGACTACAGCTTACCATGAAATTGGACATGTTTTAGTTGCGTTAAAAATCCCAGAATCAGATCCTGTGCATAAGGTAACAATTATTCCTAGAGGCAGAGCCTTAGGTGTTACAACATACCTTCCGGTTGATGAGAAGCATACTTATTCTAAAGTTTACCTTGAAGCAACAATTGCTTATGCCCTTGGTGGTAGAGCTGCAGAAAAAATAGTTTTTAATAGTTTTACTACTGGTGCTGGCAACGATATTGAAAAAGCTACTAATATTGCAAGAAAAATGGTTTGCGAGTGGGGGATGAGTGAAAAAATTGGTCCCTTAGCTTTAGGTAAAAATGAGGAAGAATTGTTTCTTGGAAGAGAAATAACAAAACACAATGATTATAGTGAAGAAACAGCTCGAGATATAGATAATGAAATTAGAGTAATTATGATGAAAGGAATGGAGCGAGCTGAAAAAATACTGAATGATAATATGGACATGCTTCACAAGCTTTCTGAAGAATTGTTGGAAAGAGAAATTCTTGACGCGGATGAAATTGATAAAATCCTTAAAGGTGAACAATTACCACCGACTAGAAGAAACGGAAATGATGAGGATGAAACTTCAAAGAGCAAAGATGAAATTCCAGATCATGTAAAGAAGTTGATGGATGATAGAGTCAATCGTCCTACAGGAGAAACTAATACCGATAAGGGAAATGACCTCAACTGATAATGGAACAATAGATTTTAAAAGTGAATTGCTTCGCAAGAGCATTCACTTGTGTTCTTTATCTATTCCAATTATTTATAGTTTTATCACAAAAGAATTAGCCTTATCAATCTTAATTCCACTCACAATTCTCTCAGTTTCCATAGATTTTGGAAGATACTTTATTCCACCTTTAAACAAAACTATTCAAAAATATTTTGGCTTTCTTCTACGTGAGCATGAAACCGATATTAATAAGAAAAACTTAAATGGTGCCTCTTATGTTTTTATAGCAGCTACTTTGACTTTATTGATATTTCCTAAAATTATTTTTATTACAGCGTTTGCAATGTTAATTATTTGTGATAGTATTGCCGCACTTCTTGGAAGAAAATTTGGGAAACATAAATTTTTAGCGAAGAGTTTGGAGGGTACCTTAGCATTTTTTGTATTTGGAATAATTGTGGTTTTTTTTACTCCTAAAATTGAAGGGATTTTACTGGAATATATCATTGGGATTATTGCAGGAGGAGTAGGGGCAATTGTTGAAAATATTTCTTATGGCTGGGCTGATGATAATTTGACTATCCCCATTTCAATAGGACTTACAATGTGGGGGTTATATTTACTTTTTCTCCCAAATTTAGTTTTATAGATTTACAGGAACTAACATTTATTATTGATGTTTAACAAAGAAACACAACTCTAACAATTATACAATACATATGAAATCTAATATTACATTGTTTATAACTTCAATACTTATTTCAATTTTTATATTTCAAGGTTGCTCCACAAAGAAAAAAGCAAAAGGTCCAGAAGATGAAATAGTTGTAATTTCTGACTCTCTTGAATATTTAGAAGTGGAAGGAACCCTAAAAGAAGTTTTTGGAAAAGTTATTCACACTCCACAACCGGAAGAGTTATTTTCTCTTAATAGAAAAAGTTTAGTCCATTTAGAAAGTCTAAAACAGAAGAAGAACATAATTATTTTAGCACCTTTAGGTTCTGGTTCAAGGACTTCGGAGTATTTGGAGTCTATTGTTGACGAGAATGTAGCTAATTTAATTAAATCAGATTCTGTTTTTGTGATCAATAAGTATAATCTGTGGGCAGAAAACCAACTTGTCATGATTTTATCCTCACCCAATATGAATACTCTTAAGTTAAAATTATTGGATCAGAAAGATGAGTTGCTTTTTTATTTTAGAGATGTTTCTAATAAAAGATTAGCCAAAGGATTGCATAATAGCTTAGAACAAAAAAATGTTGAAGCTCATTTTCTAACTAAGTATGGATGGATGATCAACGTTCAAGCTGATTATCAATTAACTTTGGAAAATTCTGAACACAATTTTGTTTGGCTGAGGAGAGGAATTAACACTGAAATGGAAAGATGGGTTTTTGTTCACTGGATTGAAAATGCTTCACCGGAATTTTTGAATATCGATTCGATTACCAATGAAAGAAATAGTGTTACAAAAATGTTTTATAAAACTACAGATGATTCTGCTTACGTTGAATTGTATGATGATTATAAAATGGATTCTGAGGTTAACTTTAATGGAAAATATGCTTTAATGACTCAGGGCTTATGGAGGTTTAATGATCTTAGTGGAGGTGGACCTTTTATAAGCTATACATTTTATGATGAACAAACTAGACGTATTTATATGATTGACGCATCTATTTTTGCTCCAAAATATTTCAAGAAAAATTTATTACAAGAAGTGGATGTTCTCCTTAATAGCTTTAGAGCAGAACATGAATTGGATCTATTGGTTAAGGAAGATATTTTAGAAGAATTAGATTAAGAGGAATTTTTAATTAGGGAATTCTGCTTCCCAATTTTATTCTTATGCCAAATTATAAACTCACCGTTCAATATGATGGTACTGATTATTATGGTTGGCAATCGCAACCACAAGGTAATACCATTCAGGATGAGTTAACGGCTGCTATTGAAAAAGTTCTCCGTCAAAAAATTAATTTAGTAGGTTCTGGAAGAACTGATTCTGGTGTTCATGCATTAGGTCAAGTTGCTAACTTTAAATCCGATTTAGAATTAGACAAACATAAATTTCATCATTCAATTAACTCAATTCTAAAGAAGTCAATAGCTGTTAAGAAAATAGAAGAAGTTGGAGAAAATTTTCATGCAAGATTTGATGCTAAAAAAAGGAGTTATTTTTATTTACTCCGAAAGAATAAAAATCCTTTTTATGATAGATATTCGTTTAGGTTTGCAAAAATAACTAATGTTAGTATTAATTCTCTAAATGAATTAAGTAGTATGTTGGTTGGCGATTTTGATTTTACTTCGTTTTGTAAAACAAATTCAGAAACTGAAAATAGAATTTGCAGTATTTATAATTGTTATTGGCGAGAGAGCAGAGATTTCTTTTTATTTAAAATTGAAGCGAATAGGTTTTTACATGGTATGGTGCGAGCCATTGTTGGAACATTACTGTTTGCTTCTGTAAATAATAAAAGTGTATCTTATCTAAATGAAATATTGAAATCTAAGAATAGAGAATCTGCGGGAGAGGCTGCCCCAGCAAAGGGTTTGTTTCTCTATAAAGTAAAATATTAAAGGTAATATTATTTGGAATTTTTTAACCATTTACATCCGTTAACTGTTCATTTCCCAATAGCATTTTTAGTTTTATATGTCTGCTTAGAAATTATTTCGCAAATATCAAAAAATAAAAATTTAAGAATTGCAACACATATTGTATTGTTGGTTGGAACAATAAGTGGCATATTTTCTGTCTTAACCGGTAATTATGATTATCAAACTCTTCTCCAGGCTGATATACTCAGTAAAGTTCATTTAAAAATTATTTCTAATCATGAATATTTTGCAACGTTAACTATTTGGTATTTTTTTAGTTTATTAATATTTAAAACCTACATTTACTTACAGAAGAAAAATCAAGCTTTATTCAATTATTTATTTGTTATTTTAGCATGTATTGGTTTTTATTTCTTATATAAAACAGCCCAGCTTGGTGGAAGACTGGTTTACGAATTTGGAATTGGAACCAACATTTTTAATTAGTTGATAACAAACAAAAATTAAATGCATCATATAAGAATTATATTTTTATTACTTTTTTTGCTGACGTTCAATATCTTCGCACAATCAAATACATCCAAAAGTGCACAAGGACTTTTTCTTTCAGTTGGAGTTGGACCAAGATTTCCCCTTGCTGATTTTAGCGATAAAAATAATATTGGGTCAGGTTTTGAAGCGATTTTTTCATTTACTGATGTAAGTTATTTACCAATATTTCTTTATGCCAAATTTAGTTATCAAAATCATTCAGGTAATTATAATTTTTATAAAAACTCTGATCATTCTTCACTCACATCTAATTTATTATCGGCTGGTCTTGGTGGGAAATATTATTTTTATCCATTAATTGAAGATGTCATTTTATTGATGCCTATAATTGAGGGGGGAATTAATTATTCCTATATCGAAGATTTTCATCAGTTTAAAATAGACTTTGATAAAAAGGATTTTTTAGATAAAAATTCAAAGTTTGGTTTTCATATTGGAAGCGGACTTTCATTCTTTCTGATGGAAGTAATAGCAAGTTATAACTACCTTCCTAATAATCAATTTGTTTCTTTCGATCTAAGATTGACCATTCCATTAGCTGCAACATTATAAGGGTTATAAATCATGAATTACAAAAACATTTTATTCGAGATTGATGAAAACCTAGCTATTGTTACTATTAATAGACCAGAGAAAATGAATGCACTTAATAGCGAAGTTCTTCAAGAATTAGATTACGCTTTTACTCAAATTGAAAAGAATAATAATATTCACGTTATAATTATAACAGGAGCCGGAGAAAAAGCATTTATTGCTGGAGCAGATATTAAAGAATTAAGTATGTGTGACGCTGAAACCGGAAAAGAGTTTGCATTTAAGGGTCAAAATGTTTTTAATAAAATTGAAAATCTTGGAAAACCGGTAATAGCTGCTGTTAATGGTTTTGCACTTGGCGGCGGTTGTGAACTTGCTTTAGCCTGTCATATTAGGTTGGCAAGTAATAAAGCTAAATTTGGGCAACCTGAAGTTAATCTAGGAATTATTCCAGGTTATGGCGGAACTCAAAGACTATCTAGGTTAATAAATACCGGACGTGCCACTGAATATATTTTAACTGGAGATTTAATTAGTTCTGAAGTGGCATTGAATATTGGATTGGTCAATAAAGTAACTTTACCTGAAGAATTATTGGTTGAAGCAAAAAATATTGCAAAAAAAATATCTTCCAAGGGTCAAATTGCAATTAGAGCGGCACTTAGAACAATTGTTAATACCAACAACGTTTTACTTAATGATGGGTTAGTACTAGAGGCTGAAAATTTTGCCTTATGTTGTGGGTCCAATGATTTTAATGAGGGAACAGCAGCTTTTTTAGAGAAACGAAGTCCTAATTTTACTAATAGTTAAAAATCATTATAAAATTTAACCTCATCAACTATTTGGTGAGGTATTTTTATGTTTATGCAAGAAAAAAGAAAACTCATATATGGATTACTTGCGGTAGTAATTTTACTTTTACTTCTAAATGTTATTTTGGGACTAATAGGAATTGAGTCATCTACTTCAGCTTCAACTGAACTTAACAAAAATACTATCGATAAAAAATTTAGAAAAGTATTAGCTGATTACGGTTTTGAGGAAGCATGGATTTCAAAGGGAAAAATTCAAAAAGGGAAGAGTGATTCTTTGAGTAATAGTTCCATCATCAGAGTTCCAGCAGATATACCAATTGCCCAAATTATTAAAGATATTAGCATTGAATTTGCAAATCTACCAGTAGCTGTTAATTCTTCAGAAAAAAAAATACATGGACTTGTTAATTTAATTATTGAATCCGGTGGTAAGATAAAATTAATTGCAGATTTCAAATATGATAAAATGATTCAAAGAAAATCTTCCCTTATTGGGTTCTTAGTTGAGGCAGCTGATGATCTTAACGAAGATGAACTCGGTGAATTACTTAATTTGCCATTTAAATTTGGAGTTATTTTACCTCTAGAAGTAAAATCTCAAGTGATAGCTGAAAAAATAATCACCAGCAAAAAAGAATATTTTATTGAATTAAATGATGATGCTGATGATACCAATTTTGAACTTGATAA
Organism: uncultured Ignavibacteriales bacterium; assembly: GCA_963704835.1. GTDB lineage: Bacteria > Bacteroidota > Ignavibacteria > Ignavibacteriales > Melioribacteraceae. Next base: position 264,836 of record CAVPHW010000003.1, read on the forward strand.
TGATATGAATTTAGAAGACTTGACACTTCATTTAAAAAAAATAATTTCTCTATTCAACTCACCAAAAATTTATTTTGTTAATAGTGAAAAATCTGGATTTAATCAGAGTCTACTTAATTTTATAAAAGAAATAATGAAAGAGAAAGGGAGAAGAGTTAATTTATTAAACCCCTTGGTAAGTCTAAATGGTGATGACAAAGATGATCTAAAATCTTTGCTTAGGTTTCATATGAATAATTTAAAAAATAGACAGGCAAAAGTGTTTAGAATAAATGTTGAGAGCTGGTTCTTAATTCAAGATGAACTAAATGCCATTTTAAAAAAGGGGAATAAAATAATTCTACCTTCCAAATTATTATAACTTTTCAATAATATCTACTTCATAATTTGTAAGCTTATTAAGCTGTTCCTCAATTTTAGTTTTATCCCCAACAGCTACAACAAGTAAATTATTTAGATCTATATTCTCCTCAGCTGCAGTTTTAATCTCATCATAAGTGGTGTTTCTAATATTATCAATATAATTACTAAAATAATATTGTTCCAAATTAAAAATGGGTAAGAGTGTAATATTTGAAGCTATATTAGAGTAAGTTTCAAATAATGATGGATATCGTCTTATTATATATGATTTAGAAAAATCTATTTCCTCTTGGCTAATGGTTTCTCTAATATTTGAAAGTTCAAACAGAATTTCACTAATTGCCTCAAAGGTATTCTCAGATTTTACTGAAGTGGACACTGCAAATGTTCCACCTACTGAGTTGTAGTTAAAATTTGAATGAGCACCATAGGTGAATCCTTTATCTTCCCGTAAATTTAAATTTATTCTGCTGGAAAATTGTCCACCCAAAATTGAATTTAATAAAGACTTCGCATAAAAATCTTTTGTATTTCTCCCTTTTGAAAAATGTCCGATTCTTAATTCAGTTTGAGCAGCATCCGGTTTATTATAAAGTATAATTTTCATTTTTGTTGGGGAAATAGAAATACTTATATTTTTATTTTCTTTAGTGGTCCATAAACCAAAAAAATCATTTAGAACTGATTTAGTCTCGCCAATTTGCAAATTTCCGACAAGTACAATAAAAGTACCGTTTGGAAAATATCTATTCTCATAGAAATTCTTTACATCGCTGTTAGTTATTGCATTAATAGTATCATTTATTCCTGAAGAAGGAAATTGAAAAGGAGAATTTTCAAAAATGTTTCTGTTAAATAAATTAGATGCCATATAAGCTGGATCATCTTCAAGTTGAATATTTTTAGTTAATAGTTTACTTTTTTGTCGTTCGAAATCTTCTTCAGAAAAAGTAGGCTGGAGAATAATTTTTGATAATATTTCCAGAGAATCAACAAATTTATCTTTTAGACACATGAGGGAAATAGTTGTATATTCTTTGTTAGAGGTTATGTTCAAAATAGACCCTAATAATTCCAATTTATCAGATATTTCAAAAGAAGATAATCCACCGGCGCCTTCGTCTAATAAAATTGAAGTTAACATTGATAATCCTTCTTTTCCCTTTTCATTATAAACACTTCCAGATGGAATTAGAATATTCATTTGGATAATTGGAAGAGAATTTTTAAAGCTATGATAAACTTTTAATGAATTTTGTAATGAAAAAATATCAATTTCTGGTTGAATAAATTTTATGTTTCCAGATGGTATTGGTTTTATTGATCTATTTAGCATAATCACCATAAAAATTTAAAAAAAATCCCTACTTTGAAAAACAAAATAGGGATTTATAAATTAAATATTTCTAAATATTATTTAATAGTTGGTTTTGAAGATTTTATCTGAATTTCATCTCCATTAGTAATTTTAAATTCAATTCTTCTATTTACTGCTCTTCCATATTCGGTCGCATTATCCTCAATTGGATGTTTTTCCCCCAATCCGGTGGAAGTTAGTTTTGAACTATTTATACCTTTGGAAATTAAAAATTGTCTTACTGATTTTGCTCTTCTATCAGAAAGTGATTCATTATAATCATCATTTCCAAAACTATCCGTGTGACCTTGTATTTCAACTTCAACATTCGGATATTTTTTAAGCACATCAACGACATGCAATAAAGTAGTTTCCGATTCGGGTGTTAATTGATCGCTATCAAATTTAAAATATACACCTTCAATAACCACTTGTTCATTATTTTTAACAGCATTTTCAAGTTTGGCATCTTTCTGTTGTAATACAGCCTCTTCCTCCTTGGGACACTTACTGCTGATACCATCATAGCTACTGAACTCTATTCTTCTGTTAATAGCTCGTCCAATTTCCGTACTATTATCAGCGACCGGTTTTCTTTCTCCACAACCAGCAGTAAAGAGTCTTTCGGCAGCAACACCTTTAGAAACCAGATAGCTCTTAACGCTATTGGCTCTCTCTTTCTGATAGATCCATATTATATGAATCGCTACCAATATTATCTGTGTGTCCAAGAATTTCAAATTTTTCTTCTGGAAATTTATTTAATGTTTTTGCAACATTATCTAATATGCTTTCTGCTTCTGGAGTTAATTCATCTTTATCAAATTTAAATCTTACATTTTCAATCACAAATGATTCGCGTTTCGTTATAGCTTTTTCAATAATTTTATCAATGTAAACTGTGTCTATTACTATTTTTTCAACTGGAACTTCTTTCACAACTTCTCTAATTCCTGGCATGCAGATTCTTGATCTTTTTCCTCTTGAGAAATGCCAAATTGCACCAAACTTAAGATTCATATAAGAATCACCGTTGCTCTGAAGAATTCCCTTTACTTCATTGATGTGTTCATTACCATCAATTTTATTGTTTGATGCAGTTATATAAGTGAATTCTGATCGAAGGCTTATATCATCCCAAAATTTAAATTCAGCTCCAAATCCTAATTCCGCTTGATATCCTACATAAGCATCTTTTATCCACGGTCTGGTATCTTGTGCGATATGGATATAGATGATTTAAAGTATGTAATTCCATATCCCACCATAACATAAGGAGAAATTCTTTCACAAGGTAAAATTGAATAAATCGCTTCTAAATTAACGGTGCCCATGTTTACATAATTATCAATTTCTTCCACTGCATTTGAATAATAAAATGAATGTCAATCTTACATAATTTGGGTGTAAGTCTAAATCCAAAATGTTCAGTTATATTATACCCGAAGGCTAAATAGGCTCCCATAATTATTGATGTGATGCAATTGATTTTTCACTTATTGTCATATACCGCGGATAGCTAAATCCACCGCCAACGTACCAACCAGATTTATACACTTTAACACTGTCCTCTTGAGCAAATATTATTGCTGAAAACAGTAGCATCAATGTCAATATTTTTTTCATCTTTACACCTCTTTAATCAAAGATTTTTAGTTTTAACAATATCAAAAGTATTGGAATTTATTGTCGAACACAACATTAAAATAATTTAATTAACTATTTCAAACTTAATTAAATTATCTACGTATTGAGTTGATTGTAAGAATTTAAACAAAATTTAAGATTTTAGCTATAAAAAACAATATTATTGAAAGTGACTAAGCATTTCTATAAGTATGCAGTTTTTAATATTTTTGTGTTAAGTGAGCTTACTAATTCAAACTCGCCATACTCAACCTTTTCTTTGTCTCCATAATAATTATTTTCACTGCTGTCTTTTTGTATTGAGGAATTTATAGTAGTCAAACTTAATAAATCTAATTTCTCAACTACAAGATTATTTCCATTATTCATATCGACCTTTCCCTCTAAAATGTAGGGTCCCATAGACATGGTCTTTTCTGCATATTTTTCATAAGCATTTGGAAATATAACCGCCTCAAATGTACCTGTTAAATCCTCTAACGAAAGGAACTTCATTATTTTACCATTGCGAGTTTTTATTCTTTTGGATGTCATAAACCAGCCAATCATTTTCACTTTTTTGCCATTATGCCGATGTATGTCTTTAGCAGTTGTTATGCTAGATTGTTGGGTAAATTCTTTAAAAAAGTGTAATGGATGTCTAGTTGTCATATACCCAAACATCTCATACTCAAGGGCACAGATTTCTTCTAATGAGTATTGCGAATTAGTTATAACTTCAGCCTCAATATTAAAACTCTCAAACAAAAATGAAGTCTGATCAGTATTTTGAAGGATGCTTTTTTTGAAGTTATAAATATCCAATAAACGAATTAAAGTAGGTCTGGTTTGCTTTAGACAATCGCAAGCACCACATTTTATTAATATTTGGGCTTCTTTGTAAGATATTTTTGTTCTAATAAAAAGGTCAATCAGTGAAGAGAACTTACCATTATCTTTTCTTTCTGCAATTATATTATCGATGGTAGTTTTGGACAAATCTTTTATTGCCATAAATCCTATTTGTATTTCATCTTCCTTACCAAAATATTCATATTCGCTGTTATTGATTGACGGAAGTTTAATCTCTAAACCCATTCTCTTGCATTCTTGTATATAAACAGCAGCTGAGTAATAACCGCCTCTATTGCTTAGTACACTAGCCATAAACTCGGCTGGATAATGTACTTTTAAATAAGCTACTTGAAAGGATAGCAGAGCAAAGGAAGCACTATGAGCCTTGCAAAAAGCGTATCCCGCAAATGATTCTATTTGACGCCATAGTTCTTTTGCAATATTGGAAGTTAGTCCTTTTTGATTGCAGGAAAAGAAGAATTTATTTTGAAGTTGCTCCATGGCATTATGAGAACGCATTTTGCCACTCATAGCTCTTCGGAGAAGGTCTGCTTCTTCTAAACTTAAATCCGGCAATATGATGCGCAATTTTTATAACATCTTCCTGATAAATCATTACTCCGTAAGTTTCGCCAAGATATTTTTCCATTTCCGGAACAAGATATTTTCTTCTTTTGGGGTTTTTATGGCGGGCAATAAATTCTTGCATCATACCACTTTCTGCAACTCCAGGTCTAATAACAGAGCTTGCTGCAGTCAGCATTTCAAAAGTATCGCAATCTAATCTTTTAAGTAGCGAACGCATTCCGGGGGATTCAATATAGAAACAACCAATTGTATTGCCTTCTCGGATTATTTTTTTTGTTCCTTCATCATTAAATAGAATCTCATAATTGTAAATATCAAAATTTACATTCCCCTTATTGCGTGGCAATGGCTTTCTAATACTTGGGAAATTAAGCTTGTTTTTCGAAGGAAGATTGAATCGGACATATTGAGAAGAACTATTCGGTATGTGGATTAATAGTTTGCATTTAATTCACTGTTTTTTGGGGGGAAGTTAGGATCCTTAATAAGATTAAGAGCAAGATCAAGAATAAGATTAATAAAGAAAGAAATAATGAGTCTCATGATAGAAAATGCAAATTTATATAGTGAACATTTGTTTACTATAATTTAATTCTTTAGAAGGAATTAGGCAAGTGGTAAAATAAGATAATCGAAGTAGATTTTTAAAATCCCTTTGTATTTTTAGCTTATGTCGCAGACAGGAATGTCTGCAATACGACGTACGAAAAAAGATAAAATTCTAGTAGTTAGAAAGAAAAAAGACAGTTAAAGAGAATAAATTAAAATCAGAGTCTACAATTGAGCTTTTAAAATTAAATCTGCAAATTCTCTGAAAACACCTTTACCACCTTTTGTAGGAAAAACTAAATCCACAATATTTTTTACTTGAGCAACAGCATCTTTGGGACAAGCTGAAAAACCAACATCTTTAATAATACCAATATCATTAACATCATCACCAATAAAAGCAACATTTTCGGTTGAAATATTTTCACTAGATACAAATTTCTATTATTTTATTTTCTTTATCCCAAACACCAAGGATACAGATAATCAACTTTTAATCGTTCACCTCTTATTTTTATCAATTCAGAAGTATCAGTAGTAATAATTGCATTTTTAATTCCATGAATCTCTCAGTAGATTTCATACCCATACCATCTTTAACATTAAACTTTTTCATCACTAAACCATCGTGGAGTAATACAAACCGCCATCTGTTAAAACACCATCAACATCTGTAATAACTAATTTAATATCTTTTAAGAGGAGATAAATCTCAGTTACTAAAATTCATAGTATAAAAATATCTATTTAATTGATTAATGAATGCAAGATAAAAAAAATACTTACCTCAACCTAGTTATGAGCTAAAATTGTGTAAATCATTATATAAATAATAGGATAAGAAAATAAAAAGGGTAGTAGAATTTTCAAATAATGAAACTGGGTATGATTTTTCTTTTTACTTTTAAAAATGATTTCTTATATTGGGCTGTCTAAAGAGAAATCATATATAATTAAGCCAATTACTAACAAATTGAAGATAGCTAAAATAACAATTAATGAAAGCAATCTTTAAATACTTGACCTTATTTTATGTCCGCAAATTAGCTTTTTATTTTGGGGAGAATAAAAAGTTCCAAAAGCCTAATTTCTAATATTAATTTTTTGTTAAGAAATGCTAAACACTGTTGGGAATAACAGGTCATTTTTTCTATAATTACAGTACAAAACAATAAAATAATTTTCTATAACAAAATGAGGATAGCTCTATGTCAAAAACGTACAAATTCTTTGTGCTAGCCTTTTGCTAGTTAGCTCTGTTACGTTTGCTCAGACTTATAAAGTCTCTGGAAATGTAACAAGTGCAACAAACTGGTGAAAATTTAATTGGAGCCAATGTTTATGTTAAAGGTGCTCGCAATTGGTGCAGCAACAGATGCAAATGGTAATTATGAATTTAATGTTCCAAAAGGAACCTATGATATTGTTTGCAGTTTTATAGGTTTTGAAGCTTCACAAATGCAAGATGTAAATGTAACAAACAATATGGAATTGAATTTTAATCTTAAAGATTATGAATTTTCTCTTAGTCAGTAACAGTTTTAGCCGATAGAGCTAAAGAAAGAGAAACTCCTGTTGCTTATTCAAATATTGAAAAGAAAGATGTAGAATTCAAATTAGGATCGCAAGATGTTCCTATGGTTCTAAATACTACCCCAAGTGTTTATGCAACAATGGGCGGCGGCGGTGCCGGTGATGCTACGTATTAATATTCGTGGATTTGATCAAAGAAACATTGCTATTATGATTAACGGTGTTCCTGTTAATGATATGGAAAATGGCTGGGTTTATTGGTCAAACTGGGATGGTGTTGGTGATGCTACTTCTTCAATCCAGATTCAAAGAGGATTAAGTGCTGTTAACTTAGCTACTCCATCAATTGGTGGAACAATGAACGTTATTACTGACCCAACAGCTGCTAAGTTTGGCGGTAAATTTAAACAAGAATTTGGTAATGATGCATTCTTAAAATCTACATTAGTTGCTAATTCTGGTTTAATTGATGATACATGGGCTGTTAGTGCTGTTGTTGTTAAAAAAACTGGTGATGGTCTAATTGATTAAACATGGACTGATGCTTGGGCATATTATTTTGGAGCAAGTTATAATTTAAATTCAACAAATAGATTAGAACTTTATGCTTTAGGTGCACCACAAAGACATGGACAAAATACTTATACAAACAAAATGCTGCTGCTTATAGTCATGATTATGCTAGAGATGAATTAGGTTATTCTCAAGAAGCTCTTGATGTATTTCCCAGAATCTGATAGAGGTAGATTATATAATGAAACTGGAGTACCAGTAAGTTCATCTTATACTGGTCAGCAATGGACTACACCATTATTGGGTTATAGTTCTGAAGGTAGTGCACAAGATAGATATGATCCAAATTTTATTAACGAAAGAGAAAATTTTTTCCATAAACCAATTGCTAAACTTAAACTGGTATTCTCAATTATCTAAAGACTTTAAGTTTGTATACAACTACTTTATTATTCAGGTGGTATTGGTGGTGGAACAGGAACTTGGGGTTCTATGCGTTATAACTATCATGTTGGTATCACAAGTCCTTCACGTTTTGTTGCTTATGATGCAACTATTGAAAGAAATGTAGCTAATGGCAGCAACTGGTTCTCTTGGTATTTTAAGAAATAGTAGAAATAATCAATGGACATTTGGCGCAATTTCAAAAGCCTATTATAAAATTTCAGATAATTTCAAAACATCATTTGGTATTGATTGGAGAACTGCTGAAATTGATCACTTCTAAGAAGTTAGAGATTTTTTAGGTGGACAATTTTATACAGATAATAGTGATGAATTTAATCCAGAATAGAAAATTAGTTCTTAGGTGATAAATTTAATTATTTTAATACAAATACTGTTGATTGGATTGGTGGATATGTTCAAGGTGAATATACTGAAGATAGATGGATGTGTTTGGAATGGGTGGATATTCAACAATAAAATATACATTTACTGATCATTTTAATAGTACAACCGGTGATGCTTCTGGTGAAGAAATTTTCACCGAATCTGATCCAATTGGTGGATTATCAAGGAAAAGGTGGTGCTAAGTATAGATTGTCAAATACAACAGATGTATTCTTTAATGGCGGTTATGTTTCTAAAGTGCCAATATTTGATCAAGTTATTGATGATGGAACAGGTGTTAAAGCTGAAGATCCTGATAACGAAAAATTTACAAACTTTGAAGTTAGGATTAAATTACAGATCTCCAGATGGTAAAGTTGCTCTTAGAGGTAATGTATATTATACTACATGGTTAGATAGATCAAATTCAAGAAGTGTTCTAAATCAAGATGGTTCTGAAGGTATTGTATTTATTCAAGGTTTAGATTCAAGACATTATGGACTTAGAAGTTGAAGCTGCTTTAAGACCTATTAAATATGTTAAGACTAGATTTAGCAATGTCATTTGGTAATTGGAAATATACTAGTGATGTTAATGCAAAATATAGAGATTATTCTAATCCTAATTTCCCAGATCAAGAATTTAATCTTTATACTAATGGTCTAAAAGTTGGTGACCAACCTCAAACTGCATTAGCTCTAACTGCAACTTTGTTCCCAGTTGAAGGTTTATCAGTAAGTGGAATTGTAAGACATTACAGACAACATTATGCTGCATTGGGATGCATTCTAACAAGAACTAATGCAAATGATAGACAACAAAGCTGGCAAGCACCAAATTATACAGTAATTGATTTACATGCTGTATATAATTTACCTCTTAATTTGAGAGGTGTTGATTTCCAATTATTTGGTCATGTTTTCAACTTACTTGATGAAATTTATGTTCAAGATGCTACAGATAATAGTGCATTTAATGCTTATGCAGGTAATGGTAAAACTCATTCTGCAGATGATGCAGAAGTTTATTTAGGTTTACCACAGATCATTTAATGCTGGTATTAGCATCTTATTTTAAGCTGTAAGTTTCACAAATAGTTTAATTTAAGCCGTCCAAATGGACGGCTTTTTTTTTATCTTTATAAATTATCTTTATAAACTATTTGTAGAAAGCTGCTATTTTAATGAAAATATGTTTTCATTTTACTTTTTATCTACTTCAATATTCTAGCCCAAAACTTTAATATTACAGGCATAATAAAGAATTCTAATTGGTGAAATTCTTCCTGATGCTAATTTATATATTGAAGAGATTGAAAAAGGTACATCTTCAGATAAAAATGGCAAATTTATCTTTAATGTTTATACAACTGGAACTTACACTTTAAAAGTTTCTTTTATTGGGTTTGAAACTAAAGAACTAAAGATAATTCTAGATGATGATAAAAATATTATTGTTGAAGTATTGTTAGAGCTATCCAATTACAACTTAGTCAATACATTAATTGAAGGTACTTATCCAAAATTTAGAGAAACTTCAGTTGCCTTTTCTGAACTAACCAGTAAAGATATTGAATACTAGCTTGGATCAAGGGAAGCAGTAAATATTTTGAAGAGAACACCCAAGTGCATATGTTTCCCAGCAAGGTGGAGGAATTGGTGAACAGCGATTAAGTATCAGAGGTTTTGATCAAACTAATATTGCTGTAATGATTAATGGAATTCCAATTAATAATCCGGAAAATGGTGAAATTTATTGGTCAAACTGGGTTGGGATTTCTGATTTAGTTGATTATGTTCATGTTCAAAGAGGATTAAGTGCAATTCCTTATTCAACTTCATCAGTTGGTGGAAGTGTTAATTTTGTAACAGTTGGTTCTAATAGTCAATCAAACCATTCATACAAGTTTAAGTAACAAATTGGTTCATATAATCTCTTTAAAAGCTCACTTAGTTTTACAACCAATGTTATCGGAAAATATTGAGTCTAATTGGACTTATTTCAAAAAGAACAAGTGATGGATTTGCAGATCAAGTTTATTCAGATGAATTATACATATTTTATTTCGGATAGGAATGTATTTTGAAAAACATGTATTACAAATTCAATTATTTGGATCTCCACAAAAACATGGACAAAGATTATCACCTCAAACAATTAATGATTGGAAAAAATATGGAAAAAATTATAATGCTGATTGGGGTTACTTAAATGGAAAACCATTAAATCTTAGGGATAATGAATTTCATAATCCAACTTTAAGTATTAACTATAATTGGCAAATATCAAATAATCTTGTTTAAACAAATATTATTTCTTTATCTCAGAGGTACTGGTGGTGGAACAGTTCCACCATGGTATCCTGAACTAACAAGAACGAGAGATGGTCAAATAGATTTTGATAAAGAATGTCAGATTAATTCAAATAATGTTGATTCAAATTATGATCCTCAAAAAAATAAATCAGAAGTTGCTCTTAGAAAAGGTGTTCATAAAAATTATTGAGGGTACTATTAATTTCTGCTTTTAAGTATAATTTGAACGATTTTATTTTTAGCTGTCGGTTTTGATGGAAAATATTATGAAGCTCAAAATTATAATGAACTTAGCAATTTACTTGGTGGAGATTATCAAATATGGAAGCGGTAATATTAATGAGAATCCCAATAAATTGTTAAAGGTTGGTGATAAAGTAGATTTTAATGCCGATAGTTTTACTAGAAATTATGGATCATTTTCTCCAAGTGGAATATAAACAAAATAATATTTCAGCATATTTAAATATAGCTATTTCAAATACAGAGTATAATCGAATCGATTATTTTAATTTTCTTACAAACGATGAAAATCGAGAAACAGGGTGGAAAAGTTTTACAAGCAAAACTTTAAAAGCTGGGATCAAATATAATCTTGACCCTAACAATAATTTTTATTTTAATATTGGAAATTTTTCTAGAGCACCTTTATCAATGAATGTTTATGACTATGGAAATAACCAATATCAAAATGTAAAAAATGAAAAAATTTTATCTTTTGAAGTTGGGTATGGTTTAAAGAATGAATTTAGCCAATTCAATATAAATTACTTTACTACTTCTTGGAAAGATAAAGCATTTAGTCAAGTATTTGTTGGTTCTGAAACTAATAGTTTATACTATTATAGTTTATTTGGAGCATCTGCAAGACACACTGGAATTGAATTTGATGGAAGATTAGCTATAACAGATAAATTATCACTAAACTCTATGTTTTCTTATTCTTCAATAAATGGAAAAGTGATATTGATGCTTCTATAAGACCTGAATCAAATCCGGATGATGAAATTAAATATCATGCTTATACAGAAAACCTCTATGTTGGAAATTTCCCAATGACATCTGCCTCATTAGGATTTTATTATGAAAATGAAATTAAAGCTGGTTTGATTTGGTATATAAATCCCAAAAGTAATTTTTATGGAAAATACTATTCTAAGTTTATTCCAGAATTAAGAACTAATTTGAATGAAAAAAATATACAGCCATGGAAAATACCAGATTTCTACATTATTGATTTTCATACTGGAGTTAAATTTGATATGACCAACTTGTTCATTAAATCTATTGGCATATCATTTGACCTATTTAATATTTTAGATCAAGAGAATATTATTGATGCAGTGGATGGTAAATCTCATGATTCAAAAACTGCAACTGTTTGGTATGGGCGAGGAAGATGGTGGAATTTGTCATTGTCACTATTATTCTAGTTTTTTGTTGAAAAAGATTATTTAATATTTCATTAAGTATTATCAATCTTTATCTAATTCGACAATTCAATTTATTGGAATTATTTTTTATTATTTTTATTTCATTCATTAAAAGAATAATGTTTTTTTTACACTCAATTTCTTTTGAAAAAAAAGTGGTTAACAATTATTTCAATTTTATTTAATAAAAAATATGAACAAAATTATACTCTCAGTTTCGCTTCTTTTTATCTGTGCTTTTTTGCCTACAAGTATTCAATCACAACCATATGTAATTTTAATTTCTTTTGATGGATTTAGATGGGATTATTCAGAGAGAGGTATTACACCTAATCTTGATAAAATGAAAATGAATGGTGTGCACGCATCATCGTTAAAACCGGTTTTCCCATCAAAAACATTTCCAAATCATTATTCCATGGTTACGGGAATGTACCCTGAAAATCATGGAATTATTGGAAATAATTTTGTGGATCCATTTCTGAATAAAAGATATAGAGTTGGTGATACTAGTTTCTGTTAGAGAAAGCAAATGGTACTTAGGCGAAGCTTTTTGGCAGACAGCTAAAAGAAATGGAATAAAGACTGCAAGTTATTTTTGGCCAGGTTCAGAAGTTGAAATTGATTACATGCGACCTGATTTATACGAAAAGTATGAACACTATAGACCATACAAAAAAAGAGTTGATGACGTTATAAAATGGTTGTCTCTTCCACATATTGAACGACCTCATTTTATAACTTTATATTTTGATGATACTGATACGTATGGACATAAATATGGACCAATTTCTCCAGAAATTAATCAATCTATTCAGCGACTCGATTCAATTATGGGTTATTTAAATTCAGAGTTATTGCAATTGGAAATTAAAGATAGTGTTAATATAATTTTGGTCTCTGATCATGGGATGACAGAAATTAGCACAGAAAGAATTATTAATATTGATGAAATCATTTCAGAATTTGATTATAAATTAGAAGGTGATAAATCTTTTGTGGAAATAACGACCTCTAAGAATAATATCAATTCTGTTTATTTAAAACTGAAGGCAAATCAAAATCATTATAAAGTATATTTAAAAACAGAGTTACCAAATTATTATCATTTTTCTAATCATCCATTTATCTCGCCAATAATTCTTATTGCAGATCTTGGGTGGTCAATTGTAAATAACGAGACTATAAAATATTTTAGAAAATCCTATTCAAAAGGAAACCATGGTTATGACAATAATCATTTAGATATGCATGGAACTTTTATTGCATCAGGTCCACATTTTAAATCAAATCTAAAAACGGGGACGATTAATAATATTGATATTTATCCACTACTTTCAAAAATATTTAATATATACCCTAGAAGTAATATTGATGGAAAGTTAGAAAGAATTGAATTTATTTTAAAATAACAAGGGATATTTTGGAACAGTTACTGAATATTAATTACAAGAAGTTTACACTTAATAATGGTCTCGAAGTAATTTTATATAAGAATGAATCTTTCCCAACTGTTTCCGTAAATATTTGGTATAAAGTTGGTTCTGCAAATGAAAAACCCAATAAAACTGGATTCGCCCATTTGTTTGAGCATATGATGTTTCAAGGTTCTGAAAACGTACCAAAAGAAAAACATTTTAAGTTTGTTCAAGAAGCTGGCGGAAGTTTAAATGGTTCTACAAGTATGGATAGAACTAATTATTATGAATCGCTTCCTTCAGATAGTTTGGAGTTAGCATTGTGGTTAGAATCTGATAGAATGGGATTCTTATTGCCTTCATTAACCCAAGATAAACTGGATAATCAGAAAGATGTTGTCATGAATGAAAGACGACAAAATTATGATAATCAACCATACGGTTTAGCATGGGAAATTTTGTTTTCAAATCTTTTTCCTAAAGATCATCCATATAGTTGGCCAACAATTGGCTGGATGAAAGATATAGAAAAATTTGAACTTGATGATGTAAAGGAATTTTTCGCAGATTATTATTCTCCTAGCAATGCCAGCTTAGTTATCGGTGGCACATTTGATGAAGGGGAAGCAATAAGATTGGTGAAAAAATATTTTGAAGATATCCCAAGTAGAAGAAATTTAGATCAAATTAAGATTAAACAATCTGTTCTAGAATCGAATATTAAAATTGAACATAAAGATAGCGTCCAACTATCAAGGTTATATTTGGCATGGCGTTCCGAAAAAGGATTTGGAAAACATGATGCTGCTTTAGATGTTCTCGCCGATATACTTTCCGGTTCAAAAAGTTCAAGACTGCACAAACTATTGATTTATGATTTACAAATTGCACAAGAAGTATCAGCATTTCAATATTCTGCCAAATATGACGGTGCTTTTTTTATTATTGTTACAGCTAAACAAAACGCCAATTTGGAAGAGCTTAAACTAATAGTTCTTGAGGAATTGAATAATTTAATAATAAATGGAATTAGTGAATTAGAATTGGAGAGAGCAGTAAATAGCTATAGATCTTCTTACATATACTCGCTTCAAAATTTGGATAATATGACTAATCAAATAAATAGCTACAATTGCAATTTAGGTGATCCTAATTCATTTGTTTCTGATATTAACAGATATTCTTCACTGAGTGTGAATGATATTAAACATGCTGCAAAATTATTTTTAACTAAGAATTATATCGAATTAGATATAATTCCAAAATAAAAGTGACACTTTTTATATGAATGGTAAATAAAATCTATTTATAATTTACAAATTGCACTGGAAAATCTAAATCAGAACTTTTAATTTTTGACATAACTTCTTGTAGCTCATCTTTTTTTGAACCTTGCACTCTAACTTGTTCGTCCATTATCTGTGCATTTACCTTTAGACTCAATTCTTTTATCAACTTTACAACATGTTTTGCATTCTCTTTACTTATCCCATTTTGCAATGAAATAATTTGTTTAACCCTTCCGCCACCAGATGGTTCAATTTCGTTTAACTTAATCACTTTCAAAGAAATATTACGCTTAATAAATTTTGATTGAAGAATGTCAATTGAGGATTTTAATCCATACTCATCCTTAGAATTTATACTTATTGATTTATCATTTTTATTTAGCTCCATAGTTGTTTTTGAGTCTTTTAGATCATACCTCTGCAAAATTTCTTTAGTAGCTTGATTAAGAGCATTATCAATTTCTTGGAAATCAACCTGAGAAACAATGTCAAATGAAAATTTTTGTGCCATTTAAAACTCCTTTTATTATTAAATATAGTCAGAACAATTAGAATCATCAAATACTGCATTCGTTGGAACCTGCGACCTCTTCGTCTCAAACGAATAACGTTACTGACGCTACACTCAGCAATTAATAAAAAGTGTAAAAGTGAAATTAAAAATAATTATTTATTTAACTAATGGAAAAGTTCATTGTGGAGGATACTTTGAAATCAAGGTGGTTGTTATTTCTTAACCTATAATCAATTTAAAAATAATTCAGAAATTAAATGGCTCAAAACAATTAAATAGATGGTATTAACAAAAATTTTTAAAATATAATTAGACTTAACAATCCCTGGATGCAATGTTAGAAAAGCAATAAAATAATTACCTAGAGCGCCAATATGTTTAAAATTTCTTACCAACTTTCGTAGTTATATTAATAAATATTTAATTACCGAATAATTTTATTAGAAGTTAATAAAATTTATCAGTAAAAAGAACAAAAAATATTCAATATCGTATTTTAGATTAAAATGGAAATGGTAATTTATAGGATAAAATGGTAAGTGGTTTATTTTTTAAAATTTTCTAAAAAACTAAATCCAAAAGCAAGTAGAAAGCCAGCAACTCCAATTAGGATTGTAAATAAATCAATATTCACAGTAGATTCGGTCTCAAAAAGTGAAGAAAAGAAATCAATGAAGATTGTAAAAAGAAAAAAAAGGGCAAAACCAATTACTCCAACACATATGTGATCAATAAAAAATTTTCTTGCAAAGCCAAAAGCACTTTTTGTTTGAACACTACTGTCAACTTTGTTTTTATATTTTGTATTTGTGTTTTTCATAAATGAATATAAATATTATTTGAATACATAAGCAATCTTTAAATCACAAGGCACAATTGGAAGGCTAATCTTTATAAGATTTTTTGTGAAATACTTTGTTGATAAGGAACATTAAA
The DNA here is from genome assembly GCA_963704835.1 of uncultured Ignavibacteriales bacterium. Lineage (GTDB taxonomy): Bacteria > Bacteroidota > Ignavibacteria > Ignavibacteriales > Melioribacteraceae. The sequence goes on from CAVPHW010000003.1 coordinate 280,957, forward strand.
AAAACATTTCCAAACCCTAATAAGCTTACAACAACTTCATTAATTCCTATTTCTAATTCTGATATTACACCAACACTATAAGGTATTAGTTTCATTAAAAAGAAGGAAGCTAAAAAAATTGCAAAGTAGAAAAGACTATCATTACTAATCTTTTTTATTTGATTGGTAGTTGATTGGTTACTGCTTTTTTGACTAAAACCTATTCTATTTATAACTAACTCGTTTTGCATTTTTTACCTTTCTTAAATTGTACATAGCAAATATGCAGAAATGAGAACAAAAATTTGTGATGAAGAGCATACTAGTCTCACTATATTTTCTCAAAATGAAAATAAATATTTTTATATTTGCATTTATTTATTAAATCATTATTTTACAGTTAGTTATAGAATTTATATTATAAACTACATCATATGAACTTAATAACTGTAAAAAATATAAAAAGATATTTGTCTTTGACTTACTTTATAGTAGTAATATTAGTTCTAATTGTATTTAATATCTAATTTTTTTGAAAGTAAATCAGCCGGAAACTATATGAAAAAAAATATTTCTTCTATTGAATATGATTTTATTGGCAATAATCTGCAGTTAAAAGGCAGATTTAAATCTTTTTTTGTTCAACCAGTTTTATTAGGAATCTTTTTCTTTGCAATATTCTTTTCTGTTATACTTATCACAAAGCTTTCAACTTATTTTTTAAGCTCAACATCATTGTTTGGTTTTAATATCTATGACATACTTTTTTCTGTTATCGGATTCTTTATTGGTTTTATGACCGAATTTATTAGACAGATTAAAAGGGTTATTTCACAATAATATTTAAAATCACTTTTCTTAATTAACTTGTTTGTAGAATGAAATAATTATATTATTTTTATAAATAAATCCTTTAAAATTATCCAGTGAGATAGGCAAGGAATGAAAACAAAATATTTTACATTTTTAGGAGACCTCAGCGACATTTGTCAATGGGGATTTTTTTTATATGAAAATTAAAGCAAAAATTATTGATGAGATTGGTCTTAAAAGAACAATCACCAGATTAGCACACGAAATTCTTGAAAGAAATAAAGGCTCAGAAAATATTATTCTTATTGGAATGAGAACTAGAGGAGAATTTCTAGCGAGGCGTATTTGTGAAAACATTACAGCAATTGATAAAACCACACCAGTCTTAGGTATTCTTGATGCAACCCTTTATCGAGATGATTTTAGAACTAGATTGAAACAACCTTCAGTTTCAGTGACTGATATTACATTCGATATAACCGAAAAAGATGTTATTCTAATTGATGATGTTCTTTACACTGGAAGAACTACAAGAGCTGCAATGGATGCAATAATGGATTTGGGGCGACCGAGTACAATTCAATTTTGTGTTCTTGTTGATAGGGGACACCGAGAAATGCCGATTAGAGCCGATTTTGTTGGAAAAAATATTCCTACATCTTTAAATGAAGAAGTAAAAGTTAAAATGAGTGAAGTTGATGATGAAGATGCTGTTTATTTAATTGAATCTCCAAAATAATTTTTTAGAGGAATAATGTCTTTAAATATTAAACACCTGTTAGGATTACACAATGTTTCTAAAAATGACATTCAGCTTATATTGGATACAGCTACTACTTTTAGAGAAGTATTAGAGAGACCCATAAAAAAAGTTCCAACATTAAAAGGAACTACTATCGTAAATCTCTTTTATGAAAATTCGACAAGGACTAGATTATCTTTTGAATTAGCCGAAAAAAGACTTTCTGCTGATACACTTAATTTTACAACCTCTAATAGCAGCGCCAAAAAAGGAGAAACTTTTAAGGATACTGTTAGAAACATTGAAGCAATGAAAATTGATATGATAGTTGTTAGGCATCAATCTGCAGGTGTTCCATTGTATTTAACAAAAATAAGCAAAGCTTCTATAATAAATGCTGGTGATGGTCAACATGAACATCCAACTCAAGCATTGCTTGATATGTATTCGATAAGAGAACGACTTGGGAAACTAAACGGATTAAAGGTATGTATTGTAGGTGATATAGCTCACAGTAGAGTTGCTCTTTCCAATATTTTTGGATTAAAAACAATGGGAGCAAAAGTATCATTGTGTGCACCGCCAACTATGATTCCCAAAAACATAGAGCAGTTAGGTGTTAAAATTTATCACAACATTCATCAAGCAGTTCAAGAAAATGATGTTCTTAATGTCTTGAGAATTCAATTAGAAAGAGATGCCGGCACAACAATACCAACATTAAGAGAATATCATAATTACTTTGGTGTAACCGCAGATGTTATAGAAAAAAACAATAAAGATATTCTAATCTTGCACCCGGGACCAATAAACAGAGGAGTTGAACTTTCATCTGAAGTTGCAGATGGTCCTTATCAAATTATACTTGATCAGGTAACAAATGGTGTTGCAATTAGGATGGCTGTACTCTATTTGCTTGGAACAAAAAATCAGTAACCAAACCTTGGAAAATAAATGAAAATTGTACTTAATAAAGTTAGGATAGTTAATCCAGAACAGAAATTAGATGAAGTAAATGATGTTCTTATTCAAGACGGGATTATTTCAAAAATTGGCAATCTTAGTAAAGAAGATATTGCAAATGCAGAAATTCTAGATTATGAAGGTAAAATCTGTGTCCCTGGATTGTTTGATATGCATGTTCATTTACGTGAGCCAGGAAGGGAAGATACAGAAACTATTTTATCAGGATCTAATGCGGCGGCGGCAGGTGGTTTTACGGGAGTTGCATGCATGCCAAATACTGAGCCGACCATCGATTCAGCTGAGGTGGTTAACTTTATTAAGAAGAAGGCAGAAAAACATTTAGTAGATGTTTTTCCAGTTGGAGCAGTTAGTAAAAGTCGTAAGGGTGAACATCTTGCACCAATAGCAGAACTTGTAGAAGCAGGAGCAGTTGCTTTTTCTGATGATGGTGTTGCAGTTAAAACTGCGGCTTTTTTACGAAAAGCACTTGAATATTTGAAAATGTATGATTTACCTATAATCGAACATTGTGAAGATGAATCGATGGCAGGCGGTACAATGAACGAAGGCAGTGTTTCAACTTTATTGGGACTTCCTGCTATTCCAACTATTGCTGAGGATTTGACAGTTATGCGTGATATTGCAGTAGCAGAATATGTTGGAGGGAAAGTACATATTGCTCATATTAGCTCAAAAAATGCAGTACAGCTTGTAAGAGAAGCAAAAATAAAGGGTCTTAAAGTTACAGCTGAAGTGACACCACATCATTTTGTGCTAACAGATGAGGCACTATCTGAATATGACTCTAATTATAAAATGAATCCTCCGTTAAGAACAGAGGAAGATGTTCTAGCGATGATCGAAGGATTAAAGGATGGCACAATCGATTGCATTGCCAGCGATCATGCCCCGCATGCAAGTGAGGAAAAAGAGGCGGAAATTATTTACGCACCAAATGGAATTTTAGGTTTGGAAACACAGCTCGGTTTATGTCTAAGTGAACTTTTCCATAAAAATCATCTTTCTCTTAATCAACTAATTGAAAAACTCTCCATTAATCCAAGAAAAATATTGAATTTGGCTGTTCCACAAATTAAAGTTGGAGAGGCTGCTAACTTAACCATTATTGATACGGAAGAAATTTGGACTGTTGATATTAAAAAATTTCGTTCAAAATCGAGAAATTCTCCTTTCGATAAAAGACTTTTAACTGGAAAATCAGTTGCAGTAATCAATAAAGGGAAAATATTTAAAGATGGGGCTTTTAGCGAAATTTAATTTTAATGTATATTTTATTATACATCTGACTATTCTATTTAATACACGAAGTTAAACTTTGTTATTTCCATTTTTAGAAAAAGTGGTAATTTTTTTAGACTGGTACCAGCTAGGTTAATCAACTAATAACTAAAAATATTCGTTTTTTGAGTATTTTCTAAATATTTACACATAATTCATCTTCAATCAAGAGTATTTTTCTTCTACCTGCAAAGTGTTTGTCATTAACCTTTTTATCAAATTATTTTGGCATCTTCCTTGAATAACTATATCTGTAATATTTTACAGGAGGAAAAAATGAAAAGTGAAAAAGTTGTGTATCGAATACTTCTAATTGTGGCAATAATATTTTTATTCACATATTGTGATTCTAATATTAACTATTATGATAACACTCCACCATCTCCACCGGTTAATGTTCAAACATTTGTTGGAGACAATTTGGTTGAAATAACTTGGAAACACAATAGTGAAAGAGACGTTGCCGGTTACAATGTTTACTTCTCTTATACTTATTGGGGTGATTATGAACTTATTGGAAATACATCAGGTAATCACTATACTGATTATGATGCAAATAATGGGGAACTTTACTATTATGCTGTTGCTGCTTATGATTATGATGGAAATGAAAGTGAGTTAAGTTATGATATGGTCTATGGAGTTGCTCGTCCAGAAGGAAGAAATCAAGCCATATTTGATTATATCTATTATCCCAATAATGCAGGTTATGATTTTAGTTCGTATCTAGTTGTTCCTTACAATTCAAGTAGCGAAGATATTTCAGCTGATTTTTTCTTTGAAAATTACGATGGCGAATTTTATCTAAATGTTTGGGAGGATACAGATATTCAAGATATGGGATATACCAATAATTTCTTAGAAATTACATATGCACCTTTAAACGGTTGGGTTCCTATGAACAACGATGAAAATGTAAAATATACTAAAGCTAAAATTGGACACACATATGTAATTTGGACATGGGATAATCACTATGCTAAAGTAAGAGTTAAATCAATCTCTAATGAACGACTTATTTTTGACTGGGCTTATCAACTTCTTGAAGGGGAACAACAACTTAAAACAAGTAGAAATTCTGATCATAGAAAATCATTGCCAAGCAAAGTTGAAAAAAAATAAAAGTGTAGGTTGAAACTTTCCACTAAAAAGCATACTCAATTGAGTATGCTTTTTTATTTTCCTTTAAGTATTTTGAAAATGATTATTAATCTTAATACATAAATGAAACTAATAAACTTTTTAAAGCAAAATAAGTTAATCTCTCTAATTATTTTAACACTACTATCAATTATTGTAATTGGAATAATTGGCAAACAAATTATTACTAATAGAATTAACCAATGGCCAACTTCAGTAAATAAAATTACCCAAACAAAAGAACAACTTTCACTCGACTACTTAAAAAAGAAGCAGCAAGATATTATAAGTGGCAAAAATGCATTAACAAAAAATTTGAAGAGTCTAGATTCATTATCTTTTAACAATATTGAAACAACTTTTAATAAAGATCTTTTTTCAGACTTCAGTTTTGCCGTTTATTCCAATAATGCAATTGTTTTCTGGAATGAAAATTATGAGCAGCAGATTAAAAAAGAGGACACTTTAAATTTTAATTTTGGAGAAACATTTTTTCTTAAAGTAGGTATTGATACATATTTGCTAGTTAAGGATACTATTTCAATTGGTGAGCAAAAAGCCAATTTCGTTTTAGCAAAAATTGTCGAAAAGGATTATGAACTAAATCCTACTTTTTTTGACCAAATAAGTCTTACTAAATCATTATCTCAGTTTAGTGAAATAGATTGTAAAATAAATTATTCCTCAAAAGAGACAAAAAACAAAGATGGTAGGAAGCATTCTTTTTATATAAAGAATAATAATGATAAAATAATAGCTTCAATTACATTTGTAAAACCAACTAGAGAAAATTCAGTAAAAGAACTTGAAGACAAATTATTTGTTACACAAAGTTTGTTGGCTCTATTTGCATACTTCCTTTTTGGTTTTACTTTTTATGCGGGTTTGAAAAAATATAAAAGCTCTCTTCTAAAATTCACTTTCATATCATTTTATTTTATTGCTCTTCGGTACTTACTAATTTTAATAAAATTTCCTAGGACACTATTTAGTTCAGAATTACTAAATGAAAAAATATATTATTCAAAGTTTGGGTTCGGATTGGCAGATTCGCCACTAGAACTGCTAGTCACACTATTGGTTTTTTCATTTCTGTTATATTTTGCAAGCAGCTTTTCAATTCAGTTTTATAAAAGTTCTAATACAAAAATAAAGTCTAAAATTTATTTTGGTGTTGTTTTTATTATTGTGCTTGCAGTTTATCTCGTTTCATTAAGGGCATTCGGTGCATCAATAAGAGGATTTGTTTTTGATACTTCGCTGAGGTATTTTCAAAATCCCGCACTAAATCTTACTCCACCATATATTTTAATGCACTTAAATGTATTGTTATTGGGACTTATTTCTATTCTAGGTTCTTCAGCACTAATATTTATTCTTGCTAAATACTATAAGGAATGTTTTCAAAAATCATCACACATGGTTTTTATTATTACACTACTTTTTTTTATAGTTGGTATTATAACTTTTCATGTTCTCCAGCATCAACCACAGAATACAATTCCAATAAAAATTCTTCATGCATTTTTGGTCTTTGGGATTGTATACGGAATTACCACTTTCAATTACCAGAAACTAACTAAAGCTATAATAGTTTATTTGGCAGCATCCTTAATTTCGATTATTTCCTTACTTTTTTATAATACTGAATTAGAAAAGGAATCTCTTAAAACTACTGCAAATGTTATTGCAAGAGTAAACGACGATTTTTATAAATCGATAATCAGAGAAACTTTGCTGGATGAATTTAGCAGAAAAAAGGCAATGGAAGCTTTTGAAAACAAGAACTCAAATTTTAATTCTTACGCATTTATGATATGGAGCAAAAGTCTTCTGCAAAGAGAATCAGTAAATTCATCAGTTAACTTTATTGATCTTAATGGTAACCTACTTGGCGGATTTGGCTCAATTTATCCAGCAAATACTATAGATAAAATTATTAGGGAAAACGAGGTAATAGAGGAAATTCAATTATTTGAAGAAAATCTTGAGGTTAATACTCAAAAACTTCTACGAGGTATTTTTCCAATTAAAGACGAGTATGCCTTCTTGGGATATTTGGATGTATCAATTTTGTCAGATCAAAATGAATTTGGTTTTAGTACGCATCCCGAATTTATTTCTTCTGGAATGCTGAATGAGAAAGCCATTCTAAAACTAGATAAGCTTGTGATTTTGGATTATCGAAATAGAGATCTTAAAATTGTTTATGGAGAAATGATCCCTTCAACTGAGTTAAATGAGACAATCCTAAATGCTCAACTTACGGCCAAGAACGATGCTTGGTTAGATACTGATATAAATGAAACTGAGTATATTATTTATATTAAAAGAATCAAAAATGATAATGATAGATTGATTGCTGTTGCTCTAAGGGACAAAGAATTATCAATCGGATTATTTGATTTCTTCAAAATTTTTTTTACACATGCTTTACTTTTGATGATTATTGCTATCGTCTATTTTTTATTCTATTTTAAGAAAAAGCAAGTTTATAATTTTGATTTAAGAACTCAGCTATTATTAGCATTTTTGATTATTTCCTTAATCCCACTTGTGCTAATAGCTTTTTATTTCCGACAAGTAACAGAAACAAAAAATAACGATGCGATATATTATAAACTGGGAAAACGCGCATTCTCCATCGAGTCCTATTTGCTTAACCATTTACCGCAAAATGGTAGTGATAAAATCAATGGTTATAGAAATGCTTCAAATGATTTGAACGTTAATTTTTCTGTTTATTCCGAGAATGTACTCGAATATAGTACTGATGATTTGCTCTATGATGTTGGACTAATTCCAAAATTAATGAATCCAATTGCATATAATAAATTAGTCCTAAATAGAGCTCAAGAAGTATTGCTCAAGGAATATATTAATAAATATGATTACAATTCATTTTACTATAAATCAAATTCATTTGATCGACCGATTATAATTAAAGTTGATGATGCGTTTAATAAAATACTTTTGCCATTAAGCGGATCGGAAGTAGATGTTTTTCTATTTGGAAATTATTCACTTGCTGCAATTTTAATAATTCTTTTGAGTGCCTTTTTGGCAAATAAAATATCTTCACCAATTAGAAAATTAACTCAAGCAACCAAATCAGTTGCTGCAGGTGATTTAAGTCTTGATATTAGGACTAATGCCAGCGGAGAAATTAAGGAGCTTGTTTCAGGATTTCAATACATGATAAAGGAGTTGAAGCTAAATCAAACAATGCTAGCAGAAATTGAGAGGGAAGAAGCCTGGAAGGAGATGGCAAAGCAAGTTGCTCATGAAATAAAAAATCCGCTTACGCCAATGAAGTTAAGTGTTCAACAACTGATCACTGCTTATGATGATAAATCAGAAAAATTTGACGGCTTCTTTAGAAAAGTTACTCTTACTATACTTAATCAAATTGAAACTTTAAAAAATATTGCCACAGAGTTTTCAAACTTTGCTAGAATGCCGAAATTAAAGGTTGAAAGGTTAAATTGTTGTGAAGTAATTCATCAATCAATAAATTTATTTACGGATGAAAATATTAAAATTGAGTTTTTCCATAGTTCCGAAGAATGTTACATAAGTGGTGATTCAGAACAATTAAGAAGAACATTCATTAATTTAATCAGAAATTCAATTCAGGCAAATGCAACTAAAATTGAATTCGAGCTAAATGAAATGGAGAATGGATTTAATCTGTTAATTACTGATAACGGTGAAGGAATTGAAGTAGAAAACATTGAACAGATATTTGAACCTAATTTTACTACAAAAGCTGAAGGTATGGGTTTAGGTTTAAGCATGGTAAAAAGATACCTTAGAAGTACGGGAGCTGATATTTCCATAAAATCAACTTCAAATAAAGGAACATCTTTCGAAATTATATTCCCCAATTAATGAGCACTCTTACTAAATACCAGACAGAAGCGTTAAGATATGATAGACATATCTCACTTACAGCAAATGCGGGTTCTGGTAAAACAACTGTTCTAGCAAAACGTTTTGTTGAAATATTATTGAATGAAAATGTTACCCTCAATAATATTGTTGCGATTACCTTTACTGAAAAAGCTGCAAGTGAACTTTATACTAAAATTGCAAAAGAACTTGATGCTAAATTATCTGAATCAATTGGGGTTCAAAAGAACAAGTTAGAATCATTAAGAAGAAATTTAGTGTCTGCTAAAATATCTACAATTCATTCATTTTGTATTGATGTCTTAAAAGATTATGCCCCGGAAGCCGGAATAGATGCGAGCTTTTCACCGATTGATGCTCGTTTAGCCAATGAGTTACTTGAACAGAGCATTGATGAGTTATTAAATAAAAGAATAAGGGAAGACTCAAAAGAAATTAAAAACCTTATCAGAATATTTGGAAACAAAAGTACGTTAATAAGTAAAGTAAAACTGTTATTTAATAAAAGGAAGTCAACACAAAAATTAGACGAAGATATTTATAGGAAACCGACTAATGAAATTGCACTTTGGTTTAAAAGTAATTTTGAGAATAAAATTGAACTAGTTTTCCACCAATTGATAATAGACTTAATTAGAGAAGTTTCTGAATTAAATATAATTGCCAGCAATTTTAAGGCAACTGAAGTTTCAATTGAAATCAATAGACTAACAAACGAAATAAACTCAAAGAAAGAATTGGTTGAAAAATTAATTTTACTTCTTGAATTAGGAAATGAATTATTAAAAAAAGATGGAAGAGTAAAGCAGCAAAAATATGTGAATGCAGCTATTTATAGCGAAAATGAATCATTGATTGAAAGTATCAACGAAAAGTTCTCTGAATTAAAAAGAATTGATATTTCACATAATTATGAAGAGTTGAATGTTGAATTGGCACAATTTGGAAAATCCCTTATCAATTTTTACAGAGATGTGAATGAAAAATATACAACAAAAAAACAGCAAAGCTCGTTCCTAGATTTTGAAGATCTTCTTCTGTTGACATACAAATTGCTTCAGAACAAAGATTTAGCAAATCAACTTTCACAAAAATATAAATACCTAATGGTAGATGAATTTCAAGATACAAATGAAATTCAATACGAAATCTTTATGCCAATTCTTCAATATTTATCAACGGGAAATCTATTTGTTGTTGGTGATAGCAAACAGAGTATTTATATGTTCAGAGAAGCTGAAGTAAAAGTTTTTAATGATACAAAGGAACTTATTGGTAATAGAGAAGGAGAAAAAAGTTTACTGCAACTACCACATTCTTTTAGGTTAGCTCCAAATATAGCGTTCTTTACAAATAAACTTTTTGGAAAACTATTTGCCAATCCAAACACTTTTTTCAATGAAGTTGAATATAATGATTTAGTTTGTGCCTATCTTAAAGAAAATGAAGGGGAGATAGAAATATTAGTTTCTGAAGAAGAAGAGGGAACTTCTGAAGTTGCTCTAGTTGTACGTAAAATTATTCAGATGGTAAATAGATCAGAAAATAAAAAATCATTTAGTGATATTACAATTTTGTGTCGAGTTAGAAAAAACTTTACTGAACTTGAAAATGAATTTACTAAGTATAATATTCCATATTCAATTGTTGGTGGCAAGGGCTTTTATCAGCAGCAACTTGTTCTTGATGTTTATAGTTATTTATCCTTCCTAATTAATAACAAAAATGATTTAGCACTAGTTTCAATTTTAAGATCTCCATATTATGGAATTTCTGATGTCGAATTAACTGAAATATCATTATGCGTGGGTAAAAGTTTTTTTGATAAATTTAAATCTTATTCAAATGAAAATTCAAATTATAAAAACACTACAAATCAATTAAATGCACATATCATTTTAGCAACAAAGACTGATGTAAGTACACTATTACGTAGAATCCATAATGAAACCAGCTATTGGTCTTATATTGCAAATAAGCATGATGGAAAACAGGAGATTGCCAATCTTGAAAAATTGATTCAAAAAGCGATACATTTTAATGAACAAGGGTATAGTACACTTTACGATTTTACAAATTATTTGAAGGATGCAATAAATAATTTAGAAGATGAGGGTCACGCTGAATCTGATAAAACTGAAAATACAATTAAAATTATGACTATTCACCAAGCAAAAGGTTTGGAATTTAAAGTTGTAATTCTCTACAAGACAAATCATAAGAATTTTGATGAAACCATAAAAACTAAAGATATTTCTGTTGATAAAGATTTTGGAATATTAGCAAAACTCCCAAATAAGAATAATTATTTTGAAGATTTTAAACAAGCACCCATTGTTGGACTTTTTAACTATTTCCAAAACAAAAAATCAATAGCTGAGTTGAAGAGATTATTGTATGTCGCTATTACTAGGGCAGAGGAACAATTGATTATTTCAATGCAGCTTAAAAAAGGTAAATTGCAGAATGATTCTTTTGCATCAATGATTATTGAGTCTTTGAATATTAATTTGTCTGAATCGGTAAATATGCTGAAAGGTGACCTAATCTACATGAAATATGTAGATGGTAATTATCAAACAATTAAAAAAGAAATAGCATCTGAAATAAATATTTGTAATTCCATCGAATTGGATGAAACCTTTCAAAATTCAAATCAAAAAGAAGCCGTTAAAGATTATGAAATTTTAATTGATAAAATCCCTGGAAGTGAAAAAAATGAAATTATTTCCGCTTCCAAGATTAGTCTTTTTCTACAATGTCCAAGAAAATATCAGTTGACTTATGAGTTTGGTTACGGCGAGTTAACAAAATTATTTAAAGAACAAAATGATTTTGAGTTTAACGCGAAGGAAGAAGAAGAAAATATTCCCGGGAATATTCTTGGTAGAATTGTGCATGCAGTTTTAGAACAAGTTGTTGATGAGAACGAATTAGAAAATTGCGTACACAAATTAGTTTACGTTGATGATGAAATCTTGACTCTTTCTGATCTTAGAAAGAAGAATCTTGAATTAGAAGTGTTCCATCTAATTGAAACTTTTTACAAGTCAAAATCTTTTGAAGAGCTAAAACCCTACAAAAATTATTATAATGAATTCGAGATCTACAAAAGAGAAAATGATTATTACTTGTATGGTATAATTGATAGATTGGTTTTTGAGAAAGATAAAATTATAATAGTTGATTATAAAACAGATAGAATAAACGAGAAAAATGTTGATGAAAAGGTAAATACTTATCTTAATCAACTCAAATTTTATGCATATATATTGATAAGTAAATTTAAGTTTGTTACCACTATAAAGTTGAATTTAGTTTTTATAAGAGATGATAGTTTTTCTATTTCCCAGAAAATTGACATAAAGGAAATTATGGAATTTGGAGAAATAATTAAAGATTCAGTACTTAAAATTAGGTCTAAGCAATTTGAAATAGATGCACCCGGTTGCAAGGATATGAAATATTATTTGCTAGATGAGTGCAATAATTGAAGTGTTTTCAGAAATAAACAACTTTAGAATACTATCCATTTTACTTAAGTTTACCACATAAGAAAAATAATTTTGAGGAGAACATGAAATTTAACGTATTAATTAACAATCATTTTGTAAGGAGTATAATCGTTTTGACATTTATATTTAATATTTTAAATAGCAATGATAACATTGCACAAACTAAAGGCGAATTACCTTTAAGAAGTGAAATTCCTGTTGAACAAACTTGGAATTTAGCCGACATTTATAAAACTCCTGATTTATGGGAAGCCGATTTTGTTTTAGCAGAAAAAGCTGTTGAAAAATATTCTACTTTCCAGGGTAAATTAGGTAAATCTTCAACTGAGTTATTAAACTGTTTAAAATTTGATGATGAACTAAGTATTAAGCTTCGCACACTTGATTTATATGCCTCTCTTGCAAAAGATCTTGATTTAGGAGTTGCAGAAAATCAAGCGAAAAACGAAAGATTATCTGCTCTGTTTTCAAATATTGGTGCCGCAAGCTCATTTATTAGACCTGAAATTTTAGCGATGCCAGAAAGTAAAATATGGGATTTTGTAAAAGAGCAAGATGGACTCAAGGTTTATGAACATCAATTAAAAGATTTATTAAGAACTAAAAAGCACACACTTTCTCCAAAAGAGGAAGAAATTATGGCTCTTTCTTATCCTGTTAGAGATGTAGCCTCTTCAGTATTTAGCATGTTTAATAATGCAGATATTCAATTCCCAACGGTGAAGGATGAAAAAGGAGAAGATATTAAAATATCTCATGGAAGATATGGTGCTGCAATGTACTCGACTGATAGAAACTATAGAGAACGAGTGTATAAAGGTCTATATAAACCTTTTATGGAATATAAAAATACCTTAATCGCACTATTTAACGGGAACATAAAATCAGCAATGTTTAATGCAAAAGCAAGAAAATATACCTCAACCAGAGAAGCTGCATTAGATCCCAACAATATTCCTCTTGAGGTTTATGATAATTTAGTAAATAGTGTTAATGAAAATTTACAACCATTACACAGATGGGGTAAGCTGAAAAAGAGAATATTGGGCATAAACGATCTTCATGCATATGATACTTATGTTACTTTATTTCCATCTGTTAAGAAAGAATATACTTATGAGCAATCAATGGAAATTTTACTAGAAGCATTAAAACCATTAGGCGAAGATTACTTGAAAAGCTTAAAACTAGCATTCGATAATAGATGGATAGATGTTCACGAAACAAAAGGAAAAAGAAGCGGGGCTTATTCTTCCGGAGTATCTTATGGTGTTCATCCTTATGTTTTGTTAAACTGGTCTAATCAATTGAATGATGTGTTTACCTTTGCCCATGAAATGGGTCATAATATGCATTCATATTATACAGAACAAAATCAACCTTATCCTTATGCTAATTATTCAATCTTTGTTGCTGAAGTGGCGTCAACCGCAAACGAAGCATTGTTGTTGGATTACCTAATTGAACATGCAGAGAGCAAAGAGGAAAAATTAGCTCTTATTGAAAATCAATTAAATGGAATAACGACTACATTTTACCGCCAAACCAGATTTGCAGAATTTGAGCAATTGGTTCATTCAAAAACAGAAGCTGGTGAAGCTTTAACACCAGAATTGCTTTCAAAGCTTTATGGTGAAATGTACAATAAATACTGGGGTCCAGAAATGGTTGTAGATGAAGAAGAAACTTACACTTGGGCCAGGATTCCTCATTTTTATTACAACTTTTATGTTTATCAATATGCTACAAGTTATGCGGCTTCTCAAGAATTGGTTAGTCAAATTAAGAAAGAAGGTCAACCGGCAATTGATAGATTTTTATCGTTCTTAAAAGCTGGTAGCTCCCAGTATCCAATCGATGTTCTAAAAACAGCTGGAGTTGATATGACTTCTCCAAATCCTATAATTGCTGTTGTAAATAAAATGAATGAATTATTAGATAAAATGGAACAGCTGATAGCTGAATAGCTCAAGGAGAATAGATGAAATTATTTTCAAAAAAAGAACTAAGTAATTATGATTTGTCTCTGACATATGATGATCTTAGTTTAGTTCCATGTGAAGTCTCTAGGATTCAAAGCAGAACGGAAGCTAAAACAAATGTTGAATTTTTAGGTAAAAATTTATTACTACCCATAATTTCCAGTCCTATGGATTCTGTTACAGGCATAGTAATGGCTGAAGCTCTAGAAAAAATGGGCTGTTTAGGAATAGTTAACAGATTTGATTCTTCACTTGATGAAGTCTTTAAAAATAATGGTAATGGATTATCGGCAGTTTCGATTAGTCTTAATCATGATGAAGATGCGATTGCAAAATTAGCTGAAAGGAATTTTATCTTTTGTGTTGATACAGCTAACGCAAATAACAAAACTGTATTAAAAAAATGTGAATCGATTAAAACAAAGCATAACGTAAAAGTTATTGTTGGTAACGTTGCTCAAGGTAGTTCACTTGCTGAATTAGTAAATGCTGGTGCTGATGCAGTCCGAATAGGTATTGGTGGCGGTAGTATGTGTACGACCTCAATTCAAACCGGAATAGGAATTGGTCAAGCATCATCCTTGATAGATCTTTACTTTGCACGTGAAGACAAAAAGTTAAAGATTGAATTAATTGCTGATGGTGGTGTAAAAAATCCTGGTGATGTTGCAAAAGCACTTGCTCTTGGAGCAGATGTTGTAATGTTAGGCAGAATGTTAGCCGGCACAAAAGAAGCTCCAGGTGAAGTAATTAAATACAATGATCAATTGTGGAAAAAATATCGGGGTTCAGCTTCGTTCGGAGTGAAAATGAAGAACGAATTTATTGAAGGGGAAGAAACAATGATTCCTTACAAAGGACCAGTAAAAACAGTTGTTGATGCAATATCTGATGGTTTACGAAGCTCTATGAGTTACATGAATTGTTTTACTTTGGATGAATTAAAACAGGTGAACACATTCGCTATAATGAGTCAAAGTTCTTACCTAGAGAGACTACCCAAGAAATAAATTATCTTAAAAAGTGCCATCTTAATTAAAGGTGGCACTTATTCTAATTTGTTTGTGCAATACTCTTATCCTTTTCCAATCCCAATTCATTGATTTTATTCTCACTTTTGTGTTTTATTAAATTGATTATTTCTTTATTAACATATAAATTATAATTTACTTTTTTCTTGTACTATAATACAAGGAATTCGTTTTAAAATATTAGGTAGAAAATGAACATATTTAAAAAAGTATTGTACGGAAAAAAACTTCAGGTAATTATAGATGAAGGGAAGAAAAATTTTAAAAGTGAAAATTATTTTTCAGCCATAAAAGATTTTTCTTACGCTTTGGAAATTGATAAAACAAATAAAGAAGCATTATATAATAGAGGTATTGTTTATTTCAAGACGAAGCATTTTAATGATTCTAAATCCGATCTTTTAGCACTAGATAATATTGATACTTCTTTCAATCCGCTAACTTGTTATTACTTATCAAAAATATATTTGAGAGAAAACGATACCAAGAATGCAGTAATTTATGCCGATAAGTATTACTTATCTAATCCAAATGATGTTAATATTCAATTTTTTACTGCTAGAGCTAAATATTATAATGGAAATTATGAAGATGCATTAATACTTGCAGATAGATTGTGTGAAGTTAATCCAGAAAATTTTAATGTAAGGTACTTAAAGAGCTTAATATTTTTCACTCAGAAAAATTATCATGATTCACTCTTAGAAATTGATAAAGCAATTGAAATTTCATCAATCGAAGCCTTCCTTTTTAATTTAAGAGGACTTGTAAACGTTGAAATTGAAAGATATTCAGAAGCAATTGAAGATTTTGATTATGCCATACGATTAAACCCCAGCAATAGTTTGTACTATTTCAATAAAGCAAAAATTCTATTTCAAGAAGGTAACATTGAGGAATCAAAGAATAATATTGCAAAAGTATTAGAGCTAGATTCAAATAATAAAAGTGCTATATTATTAAGTGCTGAGATAAATATTCTCACTGAGAATTACCAAGACGCAGTTGATGATTTTTCTAATTATTTATTGAAAGATCCTAATAATGTAGACGTTTTAGTAAGAAGTGCTTCAATAAAAAATGTAATTTATGATTTTGAGGGTGCTAGAGAAGATCTTAAAAAGGCAATTTCCTTTAACAAAGGAAATGCTGATCTGTACTACCAGTTAGCTTTTGTTGAATTTAAAACGAACAAATTGGATGATGCTGCTAAGAACTTGGAGGTAGCTACTGAGAAAAATCCAGAGTTTAGTAATGCCTTTCTTCAAAAAGGGATTATCGAATTCCTTAACAACAAATTTGTTAAATGCATTGAATCCCTTGATAAATATTTATTTCTTCAACCGAATACTGAAAAGGCAATAATTATAAAAACAAAGGCTCTAATTGAACTGGATAGAAACGAAGAAGCAAAAGATGAATTACTAAAAATAAAAGATGTGGCAATTGAAGATGAATACTTTTTATTAAGTTCAAAACTTAACTTAGATTCTAATAATATTGAGTTAGCCCAATTGGATATTCAAAAAGTTTCAGATAGCGGCAGAATGAACAATAGTGTTGAGCTAATTAACAATGTTTTGAAAATGGAAACAGGATTAGAACCAAACTTAAGACCGCTAGATGAAAATGAATTTGATAAGGTGAATAAACAAAATTCTCAAATTCTGAACGCATTAATTAATTTTGAAAAAAAACAATATAACACTGTAAAATATCGTTTATCGATGTTAACTAACTTAGAAAAAAAGACAGAAGAACAGTTAAGGCCTCTTTACGATTTTATCAATAAGGAAATTGGATAGAATCACTTAGTTAAATAATAATTATCTCTTATTTCTAACTTTCCTAACTAATTGTTTTTTATTGATTTATAAGAATTCATTGATTGATTTAGTCTAAATTCTTTCATATCTTTCTAGGCTTGTTTGAAGTTTTAACCAAAATGGAAATATTTTATGACAAAAGCTGACATAGTAGAAAAGGTTGCTTCGGGTACCGGTTTAACAAAATTGGAAACTGAAGCAATTATTGAAGGTTTTTTAAATACAGTCATTCAATCTTTGAGAGACGGCGAAGGTATAGAAATTAGGGGTTTTGGTAGTTATAAAACTAAGAAAAAAAATGCACGTTACGCACGTAATCCGAGAACGGGAGAAAAGGTTTTTGTCCCAGAACATTACGTACCGGTATTTAAATTTTCTAAGGATTTTAAATCAGCTGTTGATAGAGGAATGAAAAATTCTGAGAGCGAAAGGTAGATTAATTTATGGCCAAGCAGGTTAAGAAAGAATTATCTGGATTTCAACTTATTTCAATAATTTCTATACTGGTAGTAGTAGGATTAGTTTTATTGATATCTTCAGGATTATTTGATAGTACTGCTGCGGTTCAGGAACATGTTCACACTAATACTGAAACCACTACACCAAATAACAGTCCTTCTGTTAATCTAAATGTTATAAGTGAAATCAATAAACTTGAAGGAATTGTAAATAGCAATCCAGAAAATCATGAAGTATTATTGCAATTAGGGCATTTACTTAATGATAATAGATTCTATGATAAAGCAATTGTTCAGTATGAAAAGTATCTTTTAACTCACCCGGACAATGCTGATGTAATTGTTGATATGGGCGTATGTTACTTCGAATTAAAAAAATATGATAAAGCTATTTTAGTATTAGAGAATGCATTAAAATTTAATCCGAAACACCAAATTGCACATTTCAATCTTGGAATAGTAAATTTTGCGAATCAAAATGTAATTAAAGCCAAAGAGTGGTGGACTAAATGTAAAGATTTAGATCCTTCAACAAATATTGGAATTAAAGCAGAAGAATTATTAAAAACAAATAACTAGGAGCGTTAAGATGCCTTGCGGAAAAAAACGAAAAAGACATAAAATGGCTACTCACAAGAGAAAGAAAAGATTAAGAAAGAATAGACATAAGAAAAAAGGTAAATAGTTTTTAGCCGCCAACTTAGCTCAGTTGGTAGAGCAACTCATTCGTAATGAGTAGGTCGGGGGTTCGACTCCCCCAGTTGGCTCGCTGAACAGCGAAATTAAGCTAAAAACTAATATTTTATCCTGCCGATAACTTCCTAGATATTTGTAAGAACTAGAGTAATAACAAAAAG
This sequence comes from uncultured Ignavibacteriales bacterium, assembly GCA_963704835.1. Lineage (GTDB taxonomy): Bacteria > Bacteroidota > Ignavibacteria > Ignavibacteriales > Melioribacteraceae. Next base: position 299,477 of record CAVPHW010000003.1, read on the forward strand.
TGCTTATTAAATGGGTTATTACTTTATGACAACCGTGTCTGATTAACAATCTCAAAGAACTTTGATTTTTTATTAAATAAATAAAGTTAATTATACTTACAATATAATTACTCTAATTGAAATAGATGAATATATATTTATTATAAAAGATTAATGATTTCGTACAGTATTTTTTTACAAATTTGTTTTCAATAAGTAATTATTATTAAATTAATGTAATTTTAAATGTTCCAATTTTACTGGCGTTGAAGGTAGAAAAAATGAACGAGCATAAAATTAGTAAGTATACCAAATAATTTTAATCACCTAAAAACCATGTGGACTTATGTTAAACATTGCATTATTTGGCCCTCCTGGAGCTGGCAAAGGAACACAGTCTGAATTCCTTTTAAAAGAATTTAATCTCTTTTACATTTCGACCGGTGATATATTACGTAAAGAAATAGCCGGAAAAACCAAATTAGGTTTGGAAGCACAAAATATTATTGCTTCCGGAGGTTTAGTCTCCGATGAAATAATTGTTCAGATTATTGAAAAAACTATTACTGATAATTTTAATGCAAATGGATTTTTATTTGATGGGTTTCCCCGCACATACGTTCAGGCTTACATCTTGGAAGGTTTAATGTTAAAATTAAACACTTCCCTTAATTGTCTGATTAATATTAAAGTCGATGAAGAGGAATCTGTTGCGCGTCTTTTAAACAGAGGAAAAACTTCAGGGCGTTCTGATGATAATGAGACTGTAATTAGGAATAGGCTTGTTGAATATAACGTAAAAACGCTTCCAGTGATGCAGTTTTACAAAGATAGGAATATTTATTTTGAGATTGAAGGTGTCGACTCAATTGAAAATGTAAATAAAAAGATAAAAAATATTTTAGGGAAAGAACTCAGTAAATCACTTTATAATATTGTTCTTTTCGGTTATCCGGGCTGTGGTAGGGGTTCGCAAGGTCAAGCACTTGCTGAAAAATATGGTCTTGAATATATCTCCACCGGCAAAATGCTTGAAAGTGAAATTGAACTCAAAACCGAGGTAGGAAAGAAAATATTAGAGATGTATGAAAACGGTCAACTTGTGCCAGATGAAATTGTTGTACAATTGATAGAAAAAAAACTTGAAAACTCAGAAGGTGTGAAAGGGTATATTTTTAAGGGCTTTCCAAGAACTCTTGTACAATCTTATATATTAGACGGACTTTTAAAAAAGCATGGTTCTAAAATTTCTAAAGTAATAGAATTTGAAGTTCCAATACTTGAACTTATCAACAGACTTGATGCTAGAAGTAAGACTGCAAAACGTATGCCCTACGATAGCAGTACTGCAAAAATTGTTAAGCGTTTACAGGAACATGAGCAAAAAACTATTCCGGTAATTGAAAAATATGAGCAGATGCATGATTTTAAAAAAATTGATGGTATGGGAACATTTGAAGAGGTTTTCGAGAGAACTGTAGTGCATATTGAAAAAGATATGAGGAATATTAGGTAATTTTATTTCTTTTCCAAGAGTATTAAAATATTTTAGAATTGTAGCCAGCTATGGCAGATAGTAGTCACAAACTTATTTGCCTTCGAATTGTAACCTACTTAATTACTTCCTTCAATTAATAATTATTAAAAAATAATGTAAACAACCATTTCAGTTGATGGTATAAATAAATTAGAACTGAGAAATGGATAAACCTCTATTGAATGTTCGAACAGTTTCCATTGATCCCCGCCAAAAATATGATATCCATTAAGTTTGAAAGATTTTATTAAAAGAAATAATAGGATTCATATATCGGAATAAGTGTGGTTAAACTTTGATTAAAGAATAATTCATATTTTATAAAATACTAGAAAGTCTAAATTAGAAATAGATTAGACATCCCCGTTTTAAAACCTTCATTTTTTTATAATCCGGTTAAATATAGTTTTCAAAAAAAAAAATTGTCGAGTCATAATTTTAACTAAAATTTATTATTTGTATCAATCTACGAATTATAAAACTTTCACTTAATCGTTTTAATAAATGAGTTAAGAATATATATCAAAACCATATTATAAAACAATGTTTTACCAAAAAAGAACTTGACTTTTGAACAATAAAAGCATTATTTTACGAGTAGTGGGTAAATGTGTTGAATATTCCCAAACTATGGAAATGAAATATGTTAATAGGAAGTTTTAAATACTCAATTGACTCTAAAGGCAGAATTAGCATACCTGCAAAATTGAGAAAATTTATTGATCCTAAGGCAAACGATTCTTTTGTTATGACCCGCGGAACAAGTAAATGTATTGATATTTATCCTATGAACTTATGGGAAGACCTCGTACAAGAAAAACTAAATAATCTCAATAGCTTTGAACCCAAAGAGGCAATGTTTATCCGGATGTTTCTGCAACAGGCCGCAGAAGACAAACTTGATACCCAATTTAGACTCTTGATTCCAAAAAATTTAATTGAGTATGCTGAAATTGATAAAGATGTTTTAATTATGGGCGTAGTTAAAAAGCTTGAAATTTGGAACCCCACCAATTATGAAGAATACTTAAAAACCAGCGAACTTTCTTTCGAGGAAATTGCTAAGCAAGTTATGGGTGCTTGACGTATGGAATATCACGTACCGGTTATGTTAAAGGAATCGACAGAATTACTATTAACAAACCTTTCCGGTACCTATTTTGATGGAACTCTTGGTTTTGGTGGTCATTCTTCAAATTTTTTAAATCAACTTGATAATAATGCTAGAATATTTGCAACTGACAAAGATGTTGTAGCATACGATTATTGTGAAAAAAAGTTTTCTGATGACAAAAGAATTAACATCTACAATTCAAGTTTTATAGAAATAAAAAATATTTCGCTGCTCGAAGGGATTGATGGGTTTGATGGAATATTTGCTGATTTGGGAGTTTCTTCTTTTCAGTTTGATAATAAAGACTCCGGTTTTACATACAGGGAAGAAGCTATCCTAGACTTAAGAATGAATAAATCAGTTGGGAAACCTGCATATGTTTTCATCAATTCAGCAGAGGCAACAGAGATTGCAAATGTAATCTTCAATTATGGTGAAGAAAAAAGATCTAGACAAATTGCCAGAAGCATTGTGAAAAACAGAGAAGAAAAATTGATTAAAACAACTCTCCAATTAAAGAAAATTATTGAAAGTGTTGTCTCAGGTAAAAACTTAAACAAAACCTTGTCTAGAGTTTTTCAGGCATTACGGATTTATGTTAATAATGAACTTGACGAACTAAAAGTATTTTTAGAAAAATCTGTTGAATCGTTAAAGCAAGATGGGCGAATTGCCATTTTATCCTATCATTCGCTGGAAGATAGAATTGTTAAGGACTTATTCAAGTATGAAACTTTAACATGTATATGCCCACAAGAAGTTCCTTTATGTATGTGTGATAAGAAAAAGCGTTTAAAAATTTTGACAAAAAAACCATTGATTGCAAGTGGGGTTGAGATTAAAAATAATCCAAGATCCAGAAGCGCAAAATTAAGGGTTGCACAAAGAATATGAGCAAGGGGAACAGTGGATTTTTTAAAAAATTATTTATTGTGCTTTTTACTGTTACGCCATTACTCTTTGCTAATCTCTTTACAATTGAAGCATTAGAGAAATTGAATGCTGAAAAGAACGACAAGTTAGATGTGCTAAAGGAAAAAGAAAACAAATTAGAAATAATAAGAGTTGAATATCAAAAACTTACTTCTGAAGATGAAGTAGTTGATAAAGCTAAAGAAAAGTTCGATCTGGAAAGAATAGAGAATCTAAGCAAGATTTCTGTTAACAAGAATCAAATAAATAACATAAAGAAATTTATTAGTAAAAAATATGATTAATTCTAGAGCTCTGTTTATTACTTTTTTTGTGTTAGTCGCATTTGTTGGGCTAGTTGTAAAGCTATTTTCTGTGCAAATAGGTGGCCATGATGCTTACAAGGCAAGAGCAGAAAAACAACAAAATAGAATTCATATTATTAAAGCAGAACGCGGTATAATCTACGATAGAAATAAGGAAATATTAGCTTACACTAAAGATGATGTTTCCTTATTTGCTGATGCAAGAATGCTAAAAAACAAACCCAAGAAAAAGGAACTATTAGCTAAGGAACTTGCGAAAGTATTTAAGACTAATCCGAAAAAGTACATCAACCTGATAAATAAAAGTAAAGGAAATGTTTGCTTAGAAAAAAAAGTATCAAAAGATAAATCTCTTTTGCTTAGCCATTTAGTTATAGATGGATTTTTTAAGGTTGAAGATTATACAAGAGTTTACCCTTATAAAAATACAACTGCCCATATATTAGGTTATGTAGATAAACAGTGTGAAGGTAGTGCTGGTATTGAGAAATTGTATAATGCAGCCCTTAGGGGAGAAGATGGTGAACTTCACATTGAAAATGATGCTGTTGGGAAAATTGTTTCAATAAAGTATGATAATTCAATTATGCCAACTCCTGGTAATTCCTTTGAACTTACTATCGATAAAGTTTACCAGAAAATACTTGTTAGTGAATTATTGAGCGGAGTAAAAAACTATCAAGCACAATCTGGTATAGGAATTATAGCAAACCCGAAAACTGGTGAAATACTTGCAATTGCCAACGTCCCAGATTTTGATCCAAACGAATACAATAAAGTATCAGATTTTTTAAAAAGAAATAGAGCATTAACAGATACTTATGAACCCGGTTCAACAATGAAATCAATAATAATGGCAATGTTATTTGAAAATAACCTAATAAGCGAAAACAATATTATTGATACAGAAAATGGAAAATACAAAATAAAAGGAGCTTTGATTAGAGATACTCATGGTTTTGCTAAACTTTCTGTTAGAGAAGTTTTAGAACAATCAAGCAATATTGGAATGGTAAAACTAAGTACTAAAATTAATGATAATAATTTTTATAAAGGTTTAAGGGATTTTGGTTTTGGCAATTTAACTTCAATTGATATGCTTGGAGAAACAAGAGGATCATTAAAAAAACCAGATCAATTTTCTGGTCTAAGCAAAGCTTTTATTTCACATGGATATGAAATTTCAGCTACTCCAATTCAAATGATAATGGCATATTCAGCACTTATAAACGGTGGAAATATTCTTCAACCTTTTGTGTTAAAAAGAATAATAAATTCCGAAGGAGAGATTGAAAAGGAAACGAGTAGAACAGTTATTAGAAGGGTAATCAGCGAAGAAACATCGGCAAAGATGAAAGATATTATGTTAGGAGTTGTTGAAAATGGAACTGGCTCTAATGCAAAGCAAGAACACGTTTTTGTTGGTGGGAAAACCGGTACTTCACAAAAATTAGTAAATGGTAAATATTCGGGTAAAGAATATAATTCTTCCTTTATTGGATATTTCCCGGCAGATAACCCAAAAATAATATGTTTAATCTTAATCGATGCACCTCAAATAGGAAGATATGGTGGTCAAGTTGCAGCACCAATATTTAAAAATATTACAACAAAAATCTTAGAAACAGATTTTGGTATAGAAAGAAATAAAAATAAAATAGAAAGAAATCAATTGATCAGAGACTTAATGACAGAAATAAATATTAATGATGAAAGAGATAATATTATTTCGTTTGCAAATGTTTCCAATGAAACTAAAAAAAATACGAATTCAAAAATTAAACGATCTACGATGCCAAATTTAGTGAGTAAATCAATTAGAGAAGCAATTTCATTAATGAGCGAGATAAATGTAAAATACTCAATTGAAGGAACTGGAAGAGTAACAAAACAAAGTATTAAACCTGGGACATTATTGACCAAGGGAATGGAATGCAAACTTGAATGTGGCATGACCACAGTGGAAAATTAAGCTGATGTTTCTTAATACTCTTTTAAATAATATTTCTGCAATACAAGTTATCGGTTCACCCGAGAATACTGATATTTCGAAAATTACTATTGATTCTAGAGAAACTAGCAAAGGTTCATTGTTTGTTGCCATTAAAGGTTTTAAGACTGATGGACACAAATATATTGAACAAGCAGTTAGCAATAATGTATCGGCAATTGTTATTGAAGAGGAAAATCCAAACATTGACCGATTGTTAAAATCAAATAATATTGTAAAAATATTGGTTGCAAATTCAAGAGTTGCTTTATCACAATTATCGAATAATTTTTATAACTCACCTTCTTCAAAACTAAATCTAATTGGCATTACCGGTACAAAGGGAAAAACCACAACATCTTATTTCTTGAAAAATATTTTTGAAATTACGGGATTAAAAAGTGGTTTAATTGGTACAAATAAAAACATGATTGGGTCCAAAGAATTCCCAACAAAACTTACTACACCCGAAGCATATGTTATAAATGAATTATTAAATGAAATGGTTTATGAAGGTTGTTCTAACTGCATAATGGAAGTCTCCTCTCACTCAGTTGAATTATATAGAACGACTCACTTAGATTTTAACGTTGGAGTATTCACTAATATTACTTCAGATCATTTGGATTTTCATGGAACATTTGAGAATTATTTATTGGCTAAGAAAAAGTTTTTTGACCTTTTAAAACCATCTGCTAAAATAATTTATAATATGGATGATAGTAATCATCAAGCATTATTGAAAGATGCGGTTGCAGAAAAAATATCCTACTCCTTAAAAACTGAGGCGGATATAGAAGTAAACAATGTTGAATTCAGTTTAGATGGAACAAAATTTAATTTAAGTTATCAGAATAAAAGTTATAGTATTGAAACTGGCTTAATTGGATTATTCAATGCTTATAATGCTACCGCCGCTTTTGGTGCTGCAGTCTCTTCAAATATCACCATTGAGAAAGCAATTGAAGGTATATTTTCTACACCACAGGTTCCAGGACGATTTGAAGTTATCTCCTCAGGAAATAAAAAAGTAATTGTTGATTATTCCCATACAGCAGATAGTTTGAGCCAAGCTTTAAAGACTATTCAAGTGATTGTTAATAATGATCGGCCAATCTATACAGTTTTTGGATGTGGCGGTGATAGAGATATAACTAAGCGACCAATAATGGGTAATATTGCCGTTGAGAATAGCAGTTATGTTTATGTGACTTCCGACAATCCTAGAACTGAGGATCCAAATGCAATTATTACACAAATAACTAAAGACCTTCCAAAATCCAAATTCAAAATTGTTGAAGAAAGAGAAGAAGCGATAAAAGCTGCCATTGTTGAGAGTGAAGATGATGCTGTAATTTTAATTGCTGGGAAAGGACATGAGAGCTATCAAGAAATTAATGGAATAAGAAATTACTTCTCCGATAAAGAAGTAGCAAAAAAATATTTATAATATGAAAATTACTTTAGAAGACATATTTGGCATTTCAACTGCGGTAATATATAACCCTGATTTATATAAATCGGTGACTTCAGTTTCTATTGACACAAGGAATATTAAAACGAATTCTCTGTTTGTTGCCATAAAAGGAAAAAACTTTGATGGACACAATTACATTAATGAAGCTATTAAAAAAGGTGCTGCTGCAATAGTTGTAAGCAATAGAAAACTTGCTTCATTGGATGAGATTAATGTTCCAATCATTTCTGTTAAAAATACAATTTTTGCATATGGAGAGTTGGCTAATATTTGGAGAAACAAATTTGGTGGAAAAGTTATTTCAATAACCGGAAGCAACGGCAAGACAACAACAAAAGAAATGGTTTCGCAAATATTATCATCTAGGTACAAAGTTCATAAAACAACAGCTAATAATAATAATCAAATTGGTGTTCCACTAACAATACTATCAACTCCAAAGAATACTGATTTCTTAATTCTTGAGCATGGAACAAATCATTTTGGTGAAATTGAATACACCGCCAGAATTGCACAACCGGATTACTCATTGGTTACCAATATTGGTTCATCACACCTTGAATTTTTGGAATCAAAAGAAAAGGTGCTTGAAGAAAAGATTTCTTTATTTAATCATACAAAAGAAAATGGTTTTGTTTTCTTAAATAATGATGACTTCTCTTTTGCAATCCAAAAGAAAACTCTATAAAAATGTTATCTCATTTGGATCAAAAGGAAACTCAGATATTAGTGAAACTATTTTGGGTAGTACTTCAGAAGCAAAAGATATAATTGAAATTGTTGGATTGAATAAGAAACTAAAATTCTCCTTACCACTTTTAGGTAATGCAAACTCAATAAATATTTTAGCAGCAATTAGTATTGTATTAAAAATTGGACTCCCTAAAAAAGAAATTATTAACTCAATTAAAAATTTAGAGAATGTTCCTGGTAGACTAAATCAATTTGAATTTAGTAGTTTCTCATTAATTGACGATACTTATAATGCCAATCCTGAAAGTGTAAAAAATGCAATTGAAGTTATTAAGAAGTTTAGTAAACGAAAAACTAAAATATTAATTCTTGGCGATATGTTTGAGCTCGGGAAAAATTCAAGAATATTGCATGAGCAATTAGGAGCTGAAATCGCTAAATCTGGAATTGATAAGCTAATAACCATAGGAAAGCATGCTAAATATTTAAGCCAAATAGTAGGTTCTAAGAATGTATCTGCAGTGCACTTTAGTGATAGAGTTAAAATGAATAAATACTTAACAGAAAGTAACATTGATAATGCTGTGGTTTTGGTGAAAGGTTCGCGTGGAATGAAAATGGAAGAATTTTTAGAAACTCTAAAAAGGAAAGCTGTTTAATGTTATATCATCTATTTAATTACCTAAATGAACTCTATGCTCCACCTGGATTTGGAGTTTTTAAATTTCTTTCTTTTAGATCTGCTTTAGCCGCTATTACTGCATTGCTTCTAGCCTTTTTTGTGGGTCCTGGAATTATAAGATTTTTAAAAAGAAAGCAAATTGGTGAGACAATAAGGGAACTTGGTCCACAAACACATCAGCTAAAAGCTGGAACACCAACAATGGGTGGAGTAATAATAATATTCTCCGTTGTTCTGCCTGTTTTGTTGTGGGCAGATATTAATAGTATGTACATAATTTTAGTTTTAGTTGGTACGCTTTGGTTAGGAATAGTGGGATTTGTAGATGATTACTTAAAAGTAGTTATGAAAAAATCAAAAGGATTAATTGCTCGATACAAATTATTAGGTCAGGTAATAATAGGTTTAGTTGTAGGTTGTTCAATTTATTTCTTGCCTGAATTCAGCGAATACAATACCCAAACAACTCTTCCATTTATGAAAAATTTAAATTTCGATTTTTCATATCTCTACATTCCAATGGTGATTTTTATTATTACCGCAACCTCAAATGCAGTTAACTTAACTGATGGATTAGATGGTTTAGCAATTGGTTCCATGATCATTGTAATGTTAGCGGTGGCTATCCTAAGTTATGTAACTGGGAATAAAATTTATGCTGATTATTTAAATGTAATTTACTTACCAGGAGCCGGTGAATTAACCGTATTTATTGCAGCATTTATCGGTGCTGGTTTGGGTTTCCTTTGGTTTAACTTTTATCCGTCACAAATATTTATGGGTGATACTGGTTCGTTAGCGTTGGGTGGGGCATTCGGAATAATTGCCATACTTATAAAAAAAGAATTATTAATACCAATCTTAGGCGGGGTCTTTTTTATTGAAACTCTATCTGTGATTATCCAAAGAGTTTACTTTAAATATACTAAGAAGAAAACAGGTGAAGGTAAACGAGTTTTTAAAATGGCTCCATTGCATCACCATTATGAGTTGCTTGGATGGGCGGAACCCAAAATTGTAATTAGGTTTTATATCGCTACAATAATTTTTGCAATAATTAGTTTAGCATCATTTAAAGTACGCTAATGAATATAGAAGGTAAAAAAATAAGTATTCTTGGAGCTGTTAGGAGTGGAATCAGCGCTGCAAAACTTGCTAAAGCTAAAGGAGCTATTCCATATGTTTCAGATATGGCAGATACTCCTGAACTGAGAGACAGTTTAGCTTCACTGGAAAATATTGGTGTTGAGTATGAACTTGGAGTACATTCTGATAAAGTATTTGATTGCGATTTTATAATTACAAGTCCTGGAATTCCTTCGGACTCAAAAGTATTGATTGAAGCTAAATCGAGAGGGATTAAAATTATAAGTGAAATTGAGTTTGCATACTGGTTTTGCAAAGGAAGTATTATCGCAATAACAGGTACAAATGGTAAAACTACAACTACTTCATTATGTGCACATATTCTCACTTCTGCTGGTATAAAATGCTATGCTGCAGGTAACATTGGTTTACCTTTTTCAGAAATAGCTTCAAGCATGAATGAAGAAGATTATGTTGCGCTTGAAGTGTCTAGCTTTCAGCTTGATTTTATTGACCGGTTTACCCCAAACTTCGCAATTATTTTAAATATTACACCTGATCACCTTGATAGATACGAAAATAGATTTGATTTATATATTAAATCAAAAATGAAAATTGCCAAGAATCAAAACGAGACTTGCTCTTTAATTTATAATGGTGATGATGAAAATATTCCGGTTGGTTATGTATCCAAAGACATAAACATTTTTGCGTTTTCATTGGATAAAGGATTAAGCAACGGATGCTTTATTGATGAAGGCTGGATCATATATTCAAATCAAGGAGAGGAAGAGGAAGTTTGTCATATTGATAATTTGTCACTAAAAGGCGAACATAATTTATTAAATGCTTTGGCTGTTGTTTCTGTTGCTATGCAAATAGGGATTGACAAAGAAGATATTTCAAAGTCTTTGAATAGCTTTAAGGGTGTTGAACATCGGTTAGAGTTTGTAAAAGAAATTAACGGTATAAAATTTATTAACGATTCCAAAGCAACTAATGTTAACTCTGTTTGGTATGCTTTAAGAAGCTTTAATGAACCTCTCTTTTTGATTCTTGGTGGTAAGGACAAAGGTAATAATTATAATGAAATTAAGGATGAAGTAAAAAAAAGAGTGAAAAAGATTTATGCAATTGGTTCTTCTGCAGAAAAGATTAATGATTTTTTCCACAATATAAAAGAAGTAGAAATTGTTGAGTCACTTAAAAGTGTGGTTGATAGAAGTTTAGTCGAAGCAGCAAAAGGAGATATTGTTTTATTATCTCCAGCATGCGCAAGCTTTGATATGTTTAAAAATTATGAAGATCGTGGAACGCAATTTAAATCAATAGTTAATAGTATATAGCATGAAAAATTTATCAAGAATTCTAATTGGTATTGTAATCTTTCTAGTTTTGTTAGGGTCAATTGTAATTTTCTCTGCAAGAGGATATTCTTTCTTTTTCTCACATATTGGTAAGGTAGCATTTTCAATTGCAGCCTTTATTCTCTTTGCAGTTATCCCTTATAAATCATATAGAAATGTTAGTAAGTATATGCTGATAGGAATTATTATCGCTCTTGTATATACATTATTTTTGCCGGCTGTTAAAGGTGCTTCTCGCTGGTTAAATTTAGGATTTATAACTTTTCAACCTTCTGAGTTTGCAAAAATATTTCTTCTAATTCACTTAGCTGTTTTAATTGAGCAAAAAGGCGAACGTATAAAAGATTTTAACAATGGTTTAGTTTTCTTACTGTTGTGGATTGGTGGAGTTAGTGGTTTAATTTTTATTCAACCCAATGTAAGCACAACAATTATTGTAATATTTTCTTCATTTATTATGTTATTTATTGGAGGAGCTCGTATTCCACATATGCTTGCAATTTTGGGGGGAATAGTAATAACAGGCATAGCAGGAGCAATGTCTTTCCCTCATTCGCGACAAAGAATCTTAACTTTTGTTAGTAGCGTCATTGAAGGAGGTAGCATAAACCTTCAGGTTTTACAATCAAAAATTGCACTTGGAAGTGGTGGATTATTTGGGTTAGGAATGGGTCAAAGCAAACAGAGTAATCTATTTCTTCCAGAGCCACATAATGATTTTGTGTTTTCTGTAGTGGGAGAAGAACTTGGATTTTTCGGAGCATTAGCAATTCTTTTAGCATATACGGCAATATTTTTAGTTGGGCTGTTAATCGCAAAAAAAGCTAAAGATGATTTAGGGCAATTACTTGCTTTTGGAATATCATTTACAATAGTGCTTAGCGCATTCATTCATGTTGGAGTTGGTGTTGGTCTTTTGCCAACAACTGGTATTACACTTCCATTTATCAGTTTCGGTGGAACTTCAATAATTATTTTTTCAATGTCTTTAGGAATACTAATTAATATTGGAAGGGTAGCTGATAAACATATTCAATTGAGAAGGTCCAGAGCATGAGTAAAAATATTTACAATTTTATTTTTGCCGGCGGCGGAACAGGAGGACATTTGTACCCTGCTGTTGCAGTAGCTGAACAAATTAAGATTATTAAGCCCGAGGCTAATATTTTATTTGTTGGCACTAAAAATAAAATTGAATCTCGTGTTATTCCACAATTAGGCTATAAGTTTAAGTCAATATGGATAAGCGGATTTTCGAGAAAGTTAACACTCAAAAATATTTTATTTCCAATAAAATTAATCGTTGGAATGGTTCAGTCTTTTTTTATCAATTTAATTTTCAAGCCTACAGTTGCTGTTGGTGCAGGAGCTTATGTTTCTGGTCCTGTGATATGGATGGCAAAATTATTTGGATCTAAGGTTGTTTTGTTGGAGCAGAATAGTTTTCCTGGAGTAACAAATAGAATGTTGGAAAAAAAGGCAGATAGAATACATATAAGCTTTGAGGATTCAAGAAAATATTTTAAGAATAGTTCAAAACTCAAATTATCAGGAAATCCAATTAGAACCTTGATGCAATTGAAAGAAAAATCTGAATCAATAAATAGTTTTAAACTAGACGCAAAACGAAAAACTCTTTTGGTTTTGGGTGGGAGCTTAGGTGCTTCGTCTATTAACAATGCAATCAAACAAAATTTAGAATCGCTACTTAATTCTAATATTCAGATAATTTGGCAAACTGGGGAACTGTATTACAACCAGTATAAACACTTAGAAAATAATTATATAAAAGTATTTTCATTCATATCAGAAATGGATATTGCCTATTCTGCTTGTGACTTAGTATTGGCAAGAGCTGGAGCGACCACTATAGCAGAAGTTGCATATTTGGGATTACCAGTTCTTTTTGTTCCGTCAACTAATGTTGCGGCTAATCATCAATATAAAAACGCAAAATCTTTAGTTGATAATAATGCAGCACTTCTTATAAACGATTCTGATATAAAGGGATTACTAAAAGATACGCTCTTAAAATCAATTCAAGATGAAACTTTGTTATTAAAATTAAAAACCAATATTAAAAAATATTCAACGCCTGATGCTGCAAAGAATATCGCATCAGAAATAATTGACATGGCTGAATCAAAGATAAAAAATTAAGAGAATTCAAATGATTAAAAATATTATTAAGAAGATTCATTTTATTGGTATTGGTGGAATTGGAATGAGTGGTTTAGCTGAAATTTTGATTAACCAAGGATTTAAAGTTTCAGGATCCGATTTATCACTAACTGAAATAACAGATAGGTTAGAAAGCTTAGGAATCAAGATTTTTCAAGGACATTCAAAGGAAAACATTAAGGATGTTGATTTAGTAGTTTATTCATCAGCAGTAAATTTAGAGAATCCTGAAGTTAAAGAAGCATTGGATAGAAAAATTCCAACTATTAAAAGAGCGGAAATGCTTGCTGAAACTATGAGAATGAAAAATGGAATTGGTATTGCCGGAACTCATGGGAAGACAAGCACAACTTCAATGGTTGGACTTGTTTTAACTGAGGGCGGAATTGATCCTACAATAATTGTTGGGGGAAAATTAAGTAGTCTTGGTGGAACAAATGCTAGACTTGGCAACGGTGATTATATAGTTGTTGAAGCTGACGAATTTGACAGAACATTTCTTCAATTGACTCCGAGTATTGCGGCAATAACTACGCTAGAAAAAGAACACTTGGATACATATAAAGATTTAGATGATATAAAAGCTGCATTTATTCAATTTGCTAATAAAGTCCCTTTTTATGGATTTGTAGTTCTGTGCCTTGATGAACCAGCACTTCAAGATATAATCCCTTTTATTAATAAAACTATAATTACTTATGGTGTTTCACCACAAGCGGATGTTAGGGCTATTGATATTGAGTTTGATCAAAGTGAAAGTTATTACACTGTATTATACAAGGGTGAGGAATTAGGTAGAGTAAAAATAAACTTACCCGGTTTACACTATGTTAAAAATTCTCTTGTTGCCATTACAATTGCTAAAGAACTGGGTGTGAGTTTTGAGATAATTAAAAAAGCACTTGGATCTTTCACTGGAGTGTACAGAAGATTTGAGAAAAAATATGATAATGGGATATTAGTAGTAGATGATTATGCACATCATCCAACCGAAACAACAGCAACGTTGCTTGGTGTTAGAAGTGGTTGGAAAAGAAGATTAGTAGCAGTATTTCAACCGCACCTTTATTCCAGAACAAGGGACTTTTATGCAGAGTTCGGCAGGTCTTTTCTTAATTCTGATGTGTTTATTTGTACGGACGTTTATCCTGCCCGAGAAAAACCAATTGAAGGAATTTCTGGGAAATTAATTGCTGATGCTGCAAAGGATTTTGGACATAAAAATGTGATTTACGAACCAGATAAAAATAATATTCCGCAAAGGTTGAGTGAAATTGTAATGGAAGGTGATATTATTATTACAATGGGAGCTGGCGATATATGGAAATTCGGTGAGAAATTTATTGAAGAATTGGAAGCAAAAGGAAAATAAATGAAAGCTATTTCTAAAATGAAACACTACATTCTTCTTGCATTACTGTGCTGTGTTATTGGCTTGCTGGCATTTTCGCTTGAAGGAAGTGAGATTAACTCTATACAAAGCATTGAAATTGAAGGAGCAAATTATCTCAGTCCTGAAAAATATTTAGAAATTGCTAATCTTTCGGATATTAATAATTCTCCAAATATTACTATTAATGTTATTCAAGATAGACTTATGAAACATCCATATATCAACAATGTAGATGTTTCAGTAATTGAAAGAGGTATTGTCAGAGCCAAACTATTTGAAAAGAAAATGGAAGCAGTTTTACTTGTTGATAGTAAACAATTTATTATTTCTGAAAAATCTGAAATAATACCGTTAATGGTATCTACCAAAAGTATTGATTTACCTGTTATCGTTAACCCAGATAAAGAAGAAAAAATTATACCGTTTCACTTAGCAAGTAAGTATAAAAATTTAAGAAACGCTTTAAACATAATAACTACAGCAGATGTTTATGACAAAGAATTGTCTAATCAAATATTTGAAATAAACTTGAATTATGGGAAGGATATTATTCTGTCGGTTTCAGATTTAACTTTTCCTATAAATATTGGAACAGATTTGGAGATTGAAAAAATTGTTTATCTATCAAAAATAATTAAACATCTTCGTGGAAATAATTTATCCAATTATATGAATTATCTTGATTTAAGATTTACCGACCTAGTCTACTTAGGATTCGATAATAAATTAGTTGCTTCAGAGGGAAAAATATGAAAAAAAATATAATTGCTGGTCTTGATTTAGGAACGACAAAAGTTGGTGCCGTTATTGCAGAGCAGTTTGAAACAAAAACTGATATACTTGGATTTGGAGTTGCTCCATCTGATGGTTTGAATAGAGGATTAGTTGCAAACATTGCTAAAACAGCTGAAGCAATAAAAGAAGCAATGACAATTGCCTCTAACCGTGCTGATATTGATGTTAGATCGGTAAATGTTGGTGTTGCCGGAGAACATATAACTAGCTTAAGACATAGAAACTACATAACAATTAACAATCCGGATAAAGAAATAACCCAAGCAGATATAGATCGACTAAAAGCTGATGTGAAAACCATACGCATACCAAGTGATAGACAGATACTGCACATTATTCCGGAAGAATTCTATATTGATCATCAAGGCGGAATTGAAAACCCAATTGGTATGTGTGGTAGCAGATTAGAAGCTGTAAATCATGTAGTACTTGCTTCAGTAGCAGCAATGCAAAATATTAAAAAATCAGTTGAAAGAGCTGGTTATACAGTTCAAGATTATGTTCTTCAACCAATTGCATCAAGTGTTTCTGTTCTGGAAGAAAATGAAAAGGACCTGGGGATTGCTCTTATTGATATTGGTGGCGGAACAACAGACATTGCAGTGTTTCATGCGAAAAGTATTAAGTACACAAAAGTAATTGGTGTAGCGGGAAACCAAGTAACCAATGATATTAGAGAATCATTAGGCATTGTTACTGAAGAAGCTGAAAAACTGAAAAAAGAACACGGCTATGCATTAGAAGAAGCAATTATAAAAGACGAAGATATTTACATTAAAGGAGTTGGAGCAAGAGGTAATATAAAAATTCCGGTTTCTCTCCTAACCCAAATAATTCATGTTAGGATGAAAGAATTATTTACTCTAATTGATAGTGAATTAAGACAAGCAGGATTAAAAAATAAAATAAAAGCTGGAATAGTTCTTACCGGAGGTGGTTCTCTACTGAAAGGTGTTGTTGAACTATCTGAAGAAGTATTTGGTTTGCCAACACGAATTGGCGTTCCGCTTGAGTTAGGTGCTGGCTTATCAAATGAAATTGAAAGTCCAGAATTTGCAACAGTTGCCGGTCTAATCAGAGGTGTTCCGGGAACCCCAAGTTCACAGACTTCTTCCAACATTCAGGGGAGAATAAATGGAACTAAGTTTGAAGTAGGTAAGTTTTTCAAAAAAATACAAGAATTTTTTGACGAATTATAAATTATACAACAAGGAGGAAGTATGTTAAATTTTGTAACACTTGACCGTGAAGAAATGCTATCAGCACAATTAAAAGTAGTTGGTATTGGTGGTGGAGGCTGTAATGCTATTGAAAGTATGATGCAGAAAGGTTTGAGAGGCGTTGAATATGTAGCGGTCAATACTGATGCTCAAGTCTTAAAAATGAGTAGCGCAAATCATAAGATTCAAATTGGAAATAGTATTACTAGAGGTTTGGGTGCTGGAGCTGATCCAAATGTAGGTCGTAAGGCAATTGAAGAGGATAGAGAAAAAATCACAAAAATATTAGAAGGTAGTGATATGGTTTTTATTACTGCCGGAATGGGTGGCGGAACTGGAACAGGTGGTGCTCCAATAGTTGCAGCCATTGCAAAAAGTTTAGGTGCATTAGTAATTGGAATTGTAACTAAACCTTTCAAATGGGAAGGCAAACGCAGAATGTTAAATGCTGAAGAAGGAATACATGATTTAAGAAGAAGTGTTGACAGTTTAATAGTAATACCGAATGATAGATTATTAAATATTTTGGATAGAACTGTTTCTGCAAGAACAGCTTTTGATAAACCAAATGAAGTACTTTATGAAGCAACAAGAGGAATTGCAGATATTATTACAATTCCAGGAATTATTAACGTTGATTTTGCAGATGTTAGATCAGTAATGAATTCAAGTGGTGAAGCACTAATGGGAGCTGGAACTGCAAATGGTGAGAATAGAGCCATTGAAGCAGCTCAGAAAGCAATATCTTCTCCTTTACTTGATGGTATAAGTATTAAGGGAGCAAAAAACATATTACTAAATGTTACTGGATCTGATGATTTAACAATGCAAGAAATTGATGAAGGTAATAAAGTTATATATGAAGCCGCTGGTGAAGAGGCAAATGTAATATTCGGTTGGGTTAGTAAAGAAGAAATGAATGATTATGTATCATATACTGTGATTGCAACCGGATTTGGAGAAAAAACCAGTAAAGAAAGCAAAATCACACAAGAAAAGAAAGAAAATCCAAAAGAACGAGAAGATAAATTTGCCGGTTTTACCGTTGAAAATTTTGAAATACCAAGCAAGCTGGAGGAACTTGATACCCCTACGATTTTTAGGGTAAAAGGTACAAATAAAATACTTTCTGATGATAACTTAGTGCCTAGAAGTGGATTTAAAGTTGAACAATTAGATGCATTCAACGGTATTGAGGTTGAAGAGAATAAAAATGAAAAAAAAGATAGAGGAGGTTCGTCGTTCCTTAGAATGATGATGGACTAAATAAAGTTAAAGGCTGTCTTTGATTTCATCCTTGTTGTAGGTAATCTCGTCAATTACCCTGAAATCTTTGCGGCCTTTTCTATTTTAAAAATTAATAATCATTAACAATTTCTAATTATAACTTTTATTGGTAAATTAAGCCTTTAAATTATACAGAATATGAAAAAATCAATCTTAATACTTACTTTATTTACTTCACTTTTTTATGCTCAATCTGAAGACCAGATTGGATGGATTGCAAAATTTGGTGGAGCAGGTGGATTTACACCAATGGTTCTATTTCCGAATTATGATGCTGTTAACTCAGAAATTTCAAAATTGGGCATGAATGAACTTAGCGGACCGCTTTATACTTGGGGCGGTGGCGGTTATGTTTATGTTATGATCATTGATAATCTTAGATTAGGCGGAATTGGGTTTAGTGGCTATCAATCAGAAACCAGTTCACAAAATAGTATGGATAATGAAGTTGTTAATTCATTGGGAGGTGGTGCTGCAACAATTGAGTACACTATGCCATTTGTCAAGAATATTGCTCTATCTGCAGGTTTAATGATTGGTGGTGGAGCATTGGATATTGATATTTATCAGAATTCAGGAAGTTTTAGTTGGGATAATATTTGGCAAAATGTTGCTGATCAGAATAGCGATCAAAACAAGAATTACAATTTATCAAATTCATTTTATTTTGTTTCACCAACTGTTAATGTTGATTTACCAATTACTAGATTTTTGGCAGTTAGAGCTAGGTCTAGGATATCAGTTTACATTTGGAAGCAATTGGAAAACTGCAAATGAGACAAGAACTATTAAATGTTCCATCCAGTTTTCCGGGGATGGATTTTTTATTCAAACAGGTATTATTTATTGGATTATTTGCGTTTTAATTATGAAAACAATTTTAGTTACCGGTGGTGCCGGATTTATTGGAAGCAATTATATCAATTCTGTTTTAAGTGAACGAGATGACCTTAAAATAGTTAACATTGATAAACTTACTTATGCAGGTAATTTAGAAAATTTGAAATCGGTACAAGATAATAAGAATTACATTTTTGTAAAGGGTGATATAAACAACTCAGAACTTATTGATTATCTTTTTCAAAAGTATAAATTTAATTTTGTTGTAAATTTCGCAGCCGAATCACACGTTGATAGAAGTATTTTGGGTTCAGAAATATTCTTTACAACAAATGTAATTGGTACAAATGTTTTATTAGAAGCTTCAAAAAGGTATGGAGTTGAGAAATTTTTGCAAGTCTCTACTGATGAAGTTTATGGTAGTTTAGGTGCAACGGGATTGTTTACTGAACAAACTCCTCTATCTCCAAATAGCCCATATTCATCTAGTAAAGCATCAGCTGATATGATGGCACTTTCTTTTTATCATACTTATGATTTACCAGTTGTAATTACAAGATGTTCTAATAATTATGGTCAATATCAATTCCCCGAAAAATTAATTCCGTTAATGATTATTAATGCTCTCAATAATAAAAAACTTCCTGTTTACGGTGATGGAATGAATGTGAGAGATTGGATTTATGTTATTGATCATAATAATGCGATCAGTTTGGTTTTGGAGAAAGGAAAAGTTGGAGAAGTTTATAATATTGGTGCAAGTAGGGAAATGCCAAATATTAATATCATAAAACTGATTTTAAATAAGCTAGGCAAAGATGAAAGTCTAATACAATATGTTACTGATAGATTAGGTCATGATAGAAGATATGCAATAGATTCAAGTAAAATTCAGAATGAACTTGGTTGGTCACCAAAATTTGACTTTGAAAATGCAATGGAAAATACAATAGATTGGTATTTAGATAATAAAACTTGGTGGGAAACTATCATCAATGGCGGTTATAAAGATTATTATCAAACACAATACGGGAAAAGATAAAATTTATGTCTAAAATAATTATTTATAAATTCATTTTTTTATTTTTTATCATTTCTTCCATTAAATGCCCAAGTAAATTCTAGTGATGCAGCAAACTCATCAAATGCGAATCTAATGCTATGTTATCCTTGCAGAAAATATCTGTTACTATTGGAGGGGAGTTTATTGTTAATGGGTCTTTTTCGGCGTTAGCTACGGAACGAGTTGATGAATTTGTGACTCGGGTTTATAATCAATATAAAATTGCTCTTCTCACAACGACAAAAGATGCCAGATCTCTTGAGATATTGAATCTAAGAATTGAATGATTTTGCTAAACGTGGTATTCTTGATTAAACATATTGAAGGGACTGAAGAAGTAATTGATTTACAAAAATTTCATCTTGACGGCCGATTTTAACCAAAACCCATATTTATTAAATGGTGATGTAATTATTCTTCCGCAATTAGATTTGGATAGAAATTTTATTGAGGTCGAAGGAGCTGTAAATAAACCGACACAATTCCAATTTGTTGAAGGAGATAAACTTTCTGATGCAATTCTTTTTGCTCGTGGAATTAACTCTGCCTATAACTTTGAAGGCAAAATTGAAATAATTCGTCTAAGCTATGATGGAATGAATGAAGATATAATTTCTGTCAGTCTTGATGAAAACCCAACTTTGCAAAGAGGGGATAGAATTAAAGTTATTGCTGATGAAACACAAAAAAGAGATTTTAAAGTACTTGTTGATGGAGAAGTAAACAGACCGGGTTATGTTTTTATAACTAAGGATCAGACAACAATTAAAGAAGTAATTGAAAAAGCTGGTGGAATTAAAAGTAATGCCGACTTACGTAATGCGGAACTTGTTAGAGGTTATATTCAAGATAATACTGCATGGAAGAATTCGCAATATCAAGGTAGGAGAAGATCATTTAACTTAAGTGGTATCAATAGTTATATCGATTTATTAATGATGAATCGAATGGCGGATATTGAAACTGAAGATTCACTAAGTTTAATTTATGATAACCAACTTAGAAATTCAAAATCTATTGTAACTGTCGATTTTAACAGAAGTACTCAATGATAATTCTGAAAGCAGCAAATTCAAAGTTAAAGATGGTGATATAATTTTTATACCAGAAATTTCATAATTTAATTTATGTTTTTGGTCAAGTTATGAATCCGGGATATATTGATTTTAGTGAGGAAAGAGATTATCAGTATTACATTGATAATGCCGGTGGAATTGGAAACAGAGCAAAACCAGAAGTATACTTAATAAAGGGCAAAAGCAGAGCTTGGATTGATATGACCGACGAAGATAATAAATTTAAAATTGAGTCTGGTGATTATATTTGGGTTCCTAAAGATATTCCTCGTAATTTTGATTTTTACTTAGAACGAACAGCCGCAATTGCTGCCATTATAGGAAGTGTTGCAACGATAATATTAGTATTTAAATAGCATTATTTTTATTCTATTGTAATTAATAAAAGTAACCATTTGGTACTTTTTGATTTAAACAATTTATTGGTGAAAAATGGATTCAATTTCAAAGCAGAAAAAAGAAAATTCAGGTGAACACGTTGTTGTTGGGAATTCATTTATATCGTTACTGCTAATTCTTGTAAAATTTCGAAAATTTTTAATTTGGTTTGTATTATTAATTACAATCGGTTCAACTACCTTTGCCCTTTTATCTCAAAAATGGTACAAATCAACAACTTCAGTGCTCGCAGCTGAACGAACTGATTTCCTTGGTGCTTTAAGTGGTATATCCTCACTGTTTAAAGGAATCTCTGCTTCAGGTGGTTTATCTGCATTAGCTGGAAATTCAGAGTTAGATAGATATATTGCAATTTTGGAAAGTTCTTCAATTTTAGATAGCGTTATTGAAAAATTTAGTTTGCAACAAGCATATGAATTGCAAGATGATTATTATTTTAAAACAGTAGATATGTTGAAATCCAATACAGAGATAGAAGACCAAGACGAAGGTGATCTTACAATTACAGTATTTGATACTGATCCACAGAGGGCAGCAGATATTGCTAATTACTATGTTAAATTATTGAATGATTTGAATACAGAACTTAGCATAAGGAATGCAAAAGCAAATAGAGAATTTATTGAAAATAGATATCAACAAAACGTATCTGATATTGATAGTCTCGAGAAATCAATGAAAAATTTTCAAGAAAAATATGGGGTAATTGCTGTTCCAGAACAGATTGAAGCATCAGTAAAATCAATGGCTGAGATTTATAGTTCTTTTACTAAAAAAGAAATAGAACTTAACGTATTAAAAAGAACTTTTGATAAAGATAATCCGATTCTAAAAGAAGTAATGATTGAAGTTGAGGAAATTAAGAAAAAAATCAATAGTTTAACTATTGGTGATCAGGTATTTGGGGATAATGTAAATTTATTGATACCATTTAAAAAAGCACCTGAACTAGGAAATAAATATCTTAAAATTTATAGAAATCTGGAAATACAATATAAAATTTTAGAATTTATAACTCCTCTTTATGAACAAGCCAGAGTGGAAGAGGTTAGAAATACACCCTCAGTAATTATTTTAGATAAGGCATTTCCCGCAGAAAGAAAATCGAAACCTAAAGCCTCTCTATATGGGATGCTAGCTTTAGTTATTTCCCTTACTGTAGCACTGATTATTATTAGCTTTCTTGAACTATTTAATAGATTAAAAGTTGAAAATAGAAATACATACGACAATATTTTTTCTCCATTAAAAACTGATATAAAAAAAATATTTTTTATTAATAAAAAATAAAGAATCTGACCATAAATGCAAATTACTACCTCGAGTATATGGAAAAGTTCAGTATTTGTTTTTCTTTCTCAACTCTCTAGATTACTAACAAATTTTCTCATTTTTATACTA
Source organism: uncultured Ignavibacteriales bacterium (assembly GCA_963704835.1). Lineage (GTDB taxonomy): Bacteria > Bacteroidota > Ignavibacteria > Ignavibacteriales > Melioribacteraceae. The sequence continues at coordinate 322,295 of CAVPHW010000003.1, forward strand.
ATAGCTAGATTTTATGGTGTAGAACAATTTGGCCAATTTTCTTTAGCGTTTGCTGTAGCAAATATTTGCTTAGTTTTGGCAGATTTTGGTTTTGATGTTCTAATCACTACTGAAGTAGCTGTCAAAATGCGAAATTCTGTCGATTTAATTAAAAAATATTTTACAACTAAATTGTTTTTTATTGTTTTAAGTACAATAGTGATGTTTTCGCTTCCAACTTTGCAAAATTTTAGTTCAAAAAGTTCAAATTTAATTTATTTACTTATACCATACGTCGTCTTTACGTCATTTACAAATTTCCTTTATGCAATATTTCGTGGTTTTGAAAAATTTAAATATGAAACTAATATTACTCTTATATCCAATGCAATTTTACTGTTAACAATAATAATTTTTGGATTTTTTAACCAATCACTTGAAACAATCATATTGGTTTTTATATTTGCTAGATTAATTAGTAGTGGCATGGCAGTATCAAAAATTTTCAATCTTTTTGATACTAATATTTTTATTGTCAACTATAAAAATTTAAAAACCACTTTCAAAAAAGTTTTTGTGTTTGGATTTCATTTTGTATTTGGCAATTTATTTTTTATGATAGATACAGTTCTACTCGGAATCATGGCAAATGATGAGGCAGTTGGACTTTATCAAGCTGCATTCAAAATAATGATCTTGTTACTTATTCTACCAGATATTTTAAGAAGCGCATTATTACCACTTACATCACGGTTGTTCAAATTAGATAGGCAAAAATGGGAATCTGTAAATAAATTAGTCGTAAAATTATTTATGTTTATCGCGATTCCAATTTCAATTTCACTTTATTTCTTTGCTAGTGAAATAGTATTTATAATTTATGGTGACGGAGATTTTATAAAGGCTGTTCCAATATTAAAGATATTCGCTATTATTGTTTTTATTCGCTTTTATATTGAGGCCTATGGTTTAATGCTTACCACATCCAATAAACAACATATTAGATTGATTATTGCGCTTGTCGCCACAACTTTAAGTATAGTTTTAAACTATTCTTTTTTAATTCCTTCTTATGGAATTATGGGAGCAGCATATTCTGCCCTCTTAGTTAATGGAATTGTTGGTATTTTTTATATAATAGTAAATGGAAGTTATTTTATTAAATGGACGTTTGATATTAGAACTTTGATGATTTTAGCATTGGTTACAGTATTAATTTTCTATCAAATAAACATTGAGGAAAATTATTTACTTCTTTTGTTGTCATTATTTATCTATGTACTTGTTTTATTTTTTTGGGGAGTATCAAAAAAAGAAAAGTCTTTATTTGTTGAATATTTTATAAAAACTGTTTAGCGGTCTTGTGAATATACTTTCTATACTATTTTTCTTAATTAGTTTTTTAGTTTTATTTTTATCCCTTAGACCTAATTCTGATTTTTTTTCACCTGGAAGAATATTTTTATTGGTTTGGTCTATTATTTTAGGGGTTACAAATTTAAAATTAAGCATGCATCAAAGTGAATGGTCTATCGAAATTTGGCTTCAAATTTTAATTGGTCCTATTTCATTTCTTGTAGGAGTCTTTATTTCCTATATGTTACATTTCAACAAAAGTGTCTTAAAGTTAAATTCTATTAGAGAGAATTCTGAAAATCTTATTGTTCTAAAAAAAAGACTTTTTAAAGCAATAATTGTGCTATTTGGTCTTTTTTTAATTAGCTTCATTATTATCTACTTAAAGGTAGGCGATGTTGCTATTCTAAGCCAAAAACCTTGGCTGGTAAGAAAAGAATTTACAATGTTTGGTGTCGGGTTATTTCTCCACAATGTGTTTTTGATGATATTATTGACTGGAATTTATTTCATTTTCGTTAAAGGAGAAAAACTAAAGAAATTTAGTTTGTTATTATTTTCTATCATTGCAATTATTCTGTATGCTGCTACGCTACAACGATATCAGATAATGTTATCAATTTTTGTCTTAATGATATTATTATACTATACTACAAAAAGAATAAATCTCAAATCTGTGTTTATTTCAGGAACTATAATAATAGCTTTTTTCTATTTTGTTTCATCATTTAGATTAGGCGAATTGGTTTTAATGATAATGTATCAAATTGCAGAGATGAAATTTTCTCCAGCATATGCAATATTTACTGAGCCATATATGTATATCGCAATGAACCTTGAAAATTATGCTCATGCAATTGAAAGAGTGCAAGATTTTACTTACGGTTATTATACTTTTGACTTTGTTACAGCCATTACTGGTATAAAACATTGGATTAATGATTATTACTCTTTACAGGAAAATCCTTTTCTTATTACCATTCATTTTAATACTTATTCAGCTTTTTGGACATATTATAGAGATTTTGGTATCCTGGGGATATTCGCTATACCTTTAGCTGGAGGTTTTTTTATTAGCAATTTATACTATTCCCTAATTTCATCTCCAACAATAAAGAAGATATCTTTATATGGGATGTTTTTATACGTTATTATTTTCTCTTTTTTTAATAGTGCTTTTGGTTTTCTATGGTTTGCTTATAACCTGTCTGCTATATTTTTAATATTTAAATATATTTAATTTTTCAAAAACTGAAAATGTGATAAATGAAAACTGTAATGCTTCAGAAGGAAACGGAATTTCTTAAATTTATTTAGATAATAAAAATAGGAGATTCAAATGAAAAGAAGGAAAAAATATAGTGGAGAACAGAAGCAATTATTTTAAGAGAATTATTAGAAAATGATATACAAGTTAGTCAGTTGGCAGAAAAATATGGATAAATCCAATAGATATTTACAATTGGAAAAAGAAATTGTTTGAAGGAGCTACTGACATTTTATCTTCAAAGCCTGGAAGAAAAGGTAACGCAAATAATGAGACAAAAAAGATTTTTAGTTTGGAAGAAAAATTAAAAAAACGAGATGAAGCGATTTCTTTTTTACTTCGGAAATTTATCTAAAAAAAAACATAAATGGGGACGATTAATCGAAAATGGGTAGAACCAGAAATTAGAGATAACATCATTAACTATGTGGGTAAAATTCAATTGTTAACAGAAATAAAATTAAACAAAACTTTTAAGATGATTGGAATAAGTAAAAATAAATATTTACGATTGGAATTGCAAGATATCAGATAAACCAAATAATCATAACGGACGGAGACCCAAAGCGCCATTGGCTGTTGAATTGGGAAAAAGAATCAATAATAAGTTATGCTAAAAATAATTCCGAACAAGGCTATAGAAGACTAACCTATATGATGATTGATGATGACGTTGTTGCTGTTAGCCCTTCTACTACTTACAGAGTCTATGTGTAGCGTTGAATTGCTTAACAAATGGAACACTACAAAATCCAGTTCAAAGGGGGAAGGATTTACTGAGCACAAAGGTGATACTGACGTTGGCATACCGATATTAAGTATGTAAACTTTAAGGGTACTTTCTTATTTTTAATTTCAGTTATTGATGGTTATTCTCGATACATTGTTCATCATGAGTTAAGGATGAGTATGCAAGAGTTCGATATTCAGTTGACAGATACAAAGAGCTTTAAGAAAAGTTTGCAGATGTTAAACCAAGAACTATTTCTGATAATGGTTCTCAGTTTATAAGCAAAGATTTTAATGACTATATTAGGCTTGTTGGTTTGCAGCATATTAAAACTTCTATTGCTTATCCACAGAGTAATGGAAAAATAGAGAGATATCATAAAACAATTAAGGAAGAATGTTTACAAAAGAAATCTTTCAAGTAACTTAGTTGATGCCAGAACTCAAATTCAAAAGTATGTTGATTTTATATAACAACAAAGCTTACATGGCTTATTTTACTTGACTCCAAATGATTTCTAATTGGTAGAGTAGAGGACAAATTACAGATTAGACAAAATAAATTAAATCTAGCTAAACTAAACAGAATGAAATCTAAATATAATTATCATTCTGTAACTAATTGTTTTTGGAAATGTCCGTTTTCCGTTACCATTACATAACCTAATCACAAACAATTTATTCTAACAAAATCAATACATATGCTTCCAACTTTAGATATAATCATAGTTAATTGGAATTCAGGTGATTTTTTATTTGAGTGTATTACATCAATTTTTGAATCAGAAAAAGATGAAATAATAATAAATAGTATTATTATTGTTGATAATGCATCCTCTGATAATTCTTTAAACAAGATTGAGAATATCAATTTACCAATTAAAATTATTAAGAATTCTGAAAATCTTGGTTTTGGGAAAGCATGTAATATTGGTGCAAAAAATAGTAATTCAGATTTTTTACTAATGTTAAATCCTGATGCAAAAGTTTTCAATAATTCTCTATCCTCACCAGTATTATTTCTCAACCAACTAGAAAATCAAGAAATTGGAATAGTAGGAGTAAAAATTATAGATGAGAACAATAAGGTTTCTAGAAACTGTGCCAGATTTCCAACTCCAATTTCTATAATTGCCTCTACTATTGGTCTTGATAAAATCTACCCTCGTGTTTTTAATCCACATTTTCTTGAAGAATGGGATCACTTAGATTCTCGCTATGTCGATCAAGTAATGGGTTCCTTTCTCTTAATTAGAAAAAACCTCTTTGTTGACTTAAATGGTTATGATGATCGATTTTTTGTTTACTATGAAGACTTAGATTTGTCTCTAAGAGCCAAAAATATGGGTTACAAAAGTTATTATTTATCAACTTCATCCATATATCACAAGGGTGGTGGTACAACTGAGAAAGTGAAGTCGCAACGTTTATTTTACAATCAACACAGTAAGTTACAATATTCAAAAAAACATTTTAGTTTTTATAAAAACATTTTTGTAGCCTTTTTCGTTTTATTTATCGAACCAATTACTAGGAGCTTATATTCTTTATCAAAAGGTTCATTCGTATCAATAGGGGAAATAATTATTGGATATAAAGAATTATACAAAGTTTATTTGGGATTAAGATGAAGAAACTTCTTATTCTCTCAAAATACGGAAATATGGGTCCAAGCAGTCGTTATCGTTATTATATGTATATTCCTTTATTAGAGAAAGAGGGATGGGAAATTAGAGTAGCTCCATTGCTCAATGATAATTATATAAGTTTTCTTTATGGAAAAACGAAGCTACCTTTTTTTGAAATTATTTCATCATACATCCAAAGATGTATTATTTTATTTAAAAAGAATCAGTATAATATAATTTGGGTCGAGCAAGAAGCATTTCCATGGACACCTTCTTTTTTTGAAAAATTTCTTTTAAAATCAAACTCAAAGACAAAAATTGTTGCTGATTATGATGATGCTTTTTTTCATCGATATGATCAGCATAAAAATATATTAGTTAGAAAATTGTTAGGAAATAAAATTGATAATGTAATGAAACATGCCAACCTAGTCCTAGCCGGTAATGAATATTTAGGAAATAGAGCAAAAAAGAATAATCCAAATAATGTTCATATATTCCCAACAGTTGTCAACACAGAAAAATTTGTTCCATTAGAAATAAAAAAAACAAAAGGGTTTAATATTGGTTGGATTGGGTCACCTGCTACATCTCGATATTTGCTTTCAATTGAGGAAGCTCTGAAAAGTGTCTCTGTTGATAGTGAAGTAAGCATATCTTTTGTTGGAGCTGGAAATATTAAATTTAGTACTTTTACATTTAATAGTATTATTTGGTCAGAGGAATCCGAGTTAGAAGAAATTAATAAATTTGATGTTGGAATTATGCCATTACTTGATAGCCCCTGGGAAAAAGGAAAATGTGGGTTTAAGTTAATTCAGTACATGGCTTGTGGTATTCCTGTAATAGGTAGCCCAGTTGGAGTTAACAATATAATTATTAAACATGGTGAGAATGGATTTAAAGCTAAAACGAATAAAGATTGGATTAAGTATTTGAATATTATGAAAAAAGATCAAAATTTAAGAAAAGAAATGGGTAAAATTGGGAGACAATTTATTCTTGAGAATTACTCATTAAAAAAGAATTCAGAAAAATTAATAAAAATATTAAAATCAGTTTAAACCAATTCCATATATTAATTAAAAGACAAATTTGAAAGTATTACACATAATTACATTGTTTAGTATTGGTGGTGCAACAGAAAATACAATATTCACAGTTGATGGATTAATCAAAAAGGGTTATTCTGTTGATATTGCTACAGGCCCTAATATCGCTTCTGAAGGAAGTATGTTTGATTATACAAAAAAAACAAAATACCTGTGTACACATTCAATAGTCTTAAACGAAATATCTCATTATTACACGACATCTTAATAATTTATCAGTTATATAAATTTATTAAGGCAAAAAAATATCATATTGTTGATACACACAGTGCTAAAGCAGGTGTTGTTGGAAGAGTAGCAGCTTGGTTAGCAAAAACTCCCATTATAATTCATCATAATCATGCTAAACCTTATAATAGATACCAATCTTGGTATGTGAGATCATTGTTTCAAAATATTGAAAAAACGGTATCATTTATCACCGATAAAGTAGTTTCAGTTTCACATACTATAGTTGAAGAAATGGTTGCTGATAAAATTGTGCAAAAAGAAAAATTTATAGTTATTAGAAGTGGCTTCGATATGGATAATTTTATTAATTTCGATTCGTCCAACGATTCCATAACTAGACAGAAGTATGGTATTAAAGAAAGTGATATTATTCTTGGAAAAATCGGGCGTCTTTCTCTATTAAAGGGTCATATTTATCTTTTAGAAGCATTTAAAAAAATATCCATAATTCTACCAAATTTAAAATTACTTCTTGTGGGGAGTGGAGAAAGTAAATCAGATTTAATAAAATATATTGAAGAAAATCAATTAGACGAGAAAGTGATTTTCACTGGTTTAGTATCACCAATCGAAATTCCCAAGTTTATTTCAATTATGGATATTGTTGCTCATACTTCACTAACTGAAGGTCTCCCAAGAGTATTTCCCCAATCAATGTTAATGGGCAAACCTGTGATATCATTTGATTTAGATGGTGCTCATGAAATAATAATTGATGGGAAAAATGGTTATTTGATAGAACCTTTAAATATTGAGATGTTATCTGAAAGAATTCTCGATTTATCTTCTAATTTGAAGAAAGCAAAAATGTTTGGTGAATATGCTAAAAATAACATTGGTGATGATTTCTCAATAAAGAAAATGGTAGAAAATAATTATAATTTGTATGAATCATTATTAAAAAAAAACTAATCTAATTATTGTTTCTGACCTGTTAATATTCCCTTTTCAATTTTAATTTGATACCATTTTAAGAAAACATAGATATTCCATAGTTTATTCATATGGTTTTCTTTTCCATCAATGTGTTCATCAAAAAGTCTATTAATTTCTGAGTAATTTAAAATCTTTTGGCATTCTCTTCTAGAGTTATTTATTGTGTCACAAAATTCTTCTTTTAATTCATTTTTTAACCAATAATCAATTGGCACTGTAAAACCTTTTTTACTAAAGTTTAAAGTTTCTCTTGGGAGAATATCGCTAAAAGTTTCTTTTAGAATATATTTTTTGTTTTTTCCTTTTAATTTATACTTGATTGGCATTTTATACGCTAATTCAACAATTCTAGAATCTAAAAATGGAATTCTTGCCTCAACTGAGTTTTTCATACACATTCGATCTACTTTTACTAACATATCGCCTTCAAGCACCACTTTCAAATCCGTGTATGAACCATTTTCTAGTTCAGAATCTGAATCATACTCAGAATAAATGCGATTAATTATTTTTTTTATATCTATAAACTTATCATCAACTAGAAGATCTCTCCTAGATTTATCGTTAAAAGCGTTACACATTAAATTATAATGAATATCAAAATTCAAATTATCTAAATTATTTGTTACTTTTTTTATCTTTCTCAATACTTTGTTAGTAAATTTAGTATGTGGGATAAGAGATACTATTTTTTTTATTCCAATTTTTACAAAAGAAGGTAGATGGGTCATTTTACTAACGTAATATTGCCCTAAATATTTTTCATAACCTAAAAATAATTCGTCAGCACAATCGCCCGTTAAAACAACTTTTACTTTTTCTTTTGCCAATTTTGCGACAAAAAAAGTTGGAATTGCTGAAGAATCTCCATAAGGTTCATCAAAGTACATCACTATTTCTTCGATAAAATCAATCATATCGGAATAATCAATTACTTTCACAGTATGGTTAGAATTTATTTTGTCAGCTATTATTTGCGCTCGATCTAATTCATCGTATTCTTTTTCTTTAAAACCAATTGAAAAAGTATTGATTGGTTCTTTGGAATGTTTACTCATAATTATTGTTATTATGCTAGAATCAATTCCTCCACTCAGAAATGCTCCTAGTGGAACATCTGAAATCATTCTTTTTTTTACTGAATCAAAAAGTAAACTTCGCATTTCATTTTTAGTTTCATTAAAATTCGAGTATTTATTTGTATTAGAAATTCGATCAATTAGACTATAATATTTTGTTTTACATAATGTACTGTTATTTTTTATTGACAGATAACAACCGGCCTCAAGTTTATATACATTTTTATATATACTAAATGGTGCTGGTATGTAACTCAATGCTAAAAATAAATTTAATCCTTCTAGAGATAATTCAAAAGCTAGACTCTTATTTTCTAAAGCTTTCAGTTCAGAAGCAAAAATTATTTTGTTTTCACATTCAGAATAATAAAGGGGTTTTTCACCAAATTTATCCCTAGCTATATATATACTATCCTGTTTTTTATCATAAATCGTAAATGCAAACATCCCCTCAAGTTTTTGAAGTAAAATATCAATACCATACTCAGCGTATCCCACAATAATCACCTCTGTATCACTACTTGTTTTAAATGTATGATTTAAATTTTCCAACTCTTCCCTTAATGATTGGAAATTATATATCTCTCCATTAAAAACAATAACAATCGTTCCATCCTCGCTAAACATTGGTTGACTTCCTGTCTCTAAATCAATAATTGATAATCGGGTATGCCCGAGTCCGACATGACCGTCAATATATATTCCGTTATCGTCTGGACCACGCTTATTCAAACAGTCGCACATTTTAATTATGTCGTCTTTGTTTACAATCCCTTTTTTTTCAATAATTCCCGCTATTCCACACATTTAAAGCACCTATTTATATATGAACATAATTAGAAAAGAAAATTTAAAACATTTTTTTAAAAATATTATTTCATAATATAGTAATTAATAATATTCAATTATGATATGGTTTCTCAACGAATAATTCCTAGGAATAGATTTTAGTGAGTGATTATCCCACAAAAAATGGACACAATGAATAATCAGTAAACTAGGAATAATTGTGGTGCAAAGTGTAATAACAAATATGGAGAAAGTTTGGGAAAGAATTTTAGATCAAAAAAACTTAATTAGTAATAGAAAAAGGGATGATTCTAACTGAGGGCTCTAGAGATTTGGTTATATTGGAAGAACTATTTTGCATTTGGGAAAATGATTAAAACCATATTGTAATAATTCCATTTCTGGAGAAGCCAAATCAATAGTTGAGGATGCAAATTGCGGACTTTTTATTGAACATGAAAATACGAATTTGTTAGTTAAAAATATCTTGAAAATTTATAATAATAGGTCTTTACTTCAAGATTTCGGAAAAAATGGTAGGGAAGTGGCAGAATATAGATTTTCAAAAACAGAAGTTATCGCTAATTTTTACCAGTCTGTTCTCAAAAACTGAAAAGAAAATTATGAAAACAAAAATATTCTGAAAATAATTATCCTTTATGTCTCAAAATCTCACAGTTTTTGCCGACAATAAATCCAAGTCTTAGTTTAAAAGTGTTTTCATTAGACATTTTTATCAACTATTTTAATACTAGTGGATTTATATGTCTTGTTTTAGGTCACATTTGAAACATTTTTTATTTTAGAAGTAATTTTTACTTGGTTTGTTTAAACTTGTTCTACTAATTAAACATAAAAATATTTTATTTTACTCTTTTGGAGGTAAATTTTATGAAAGTCCCTTTTCTAGATTTGAAAGCTCAATATAATAGTATTAAAGAAGAAGTGTTGCCTGCAATTCATAATGTTTTAGACAATACAGCTTATGTTCTTGGAAAACCAGTTTCAGATTTTGAAGAAAAATTTGCAAAAGAGCATGGTGCAAAATATTGTGTTGCATTAAGCTCAGGTACAGATGGTAATCACGTTGCACTATGGGCTTTAGGTATTGGTCCTGGCGATGAAATAATTATTCCAGCAAACACTTTTATTGCAACTGCGTGGGGAGCAACATTATGTGGCGCAACTCCGGTTTTTGTTGATTGTGAACCCGATAGCTATAATATGGATCCTAAAAAAATAGAAGCGGCTATAACTTCTAAAACAAAAGCAATTGTTGCCGTTCATTTATACGGACAACCAGCAGATATGGATCCTCTAAATATTATTGCGAAAAAACATAACTTGTATTTGTTAGAAGATGCAGCACAATCTCATTTTGCTGAATATAAAGGAAAAAGAATAGGAGCTCTTGCAGATGTTGCTTCCTATAGCTTTTATCCTGGTAAAAATTTGGGAGCTTATGGAGAAGGTGGTGCAATAACTACAGACAATGAAGAAATTGCCATCGCATCAAAAATGCTAAGAGATCATGGTGGAAAAGAAAAGTATAATCATGAAGTTTACGGTCATAACTATAGAATGGAAGGAATTCAGGGAGCCGTTCTTGGTGTTAAATTAAACCACTTAGATAAATGGACAGATGGAAGAAGAAAAGTTGCAGCAAGATATAAGGAACTACTTTCTGATATTGTTGAAATTAAATTGCCTAAAGAAATGGATTATGCTAAGCACGTATATCATTTATTTGTAATTCAAGTAAAGGGGAAAGAGGGTGAAACAAGATCTGGAAATAGAGATCGTTTACAAAAATTTCTTGGAGAAAATGATATTGCTTCCGGTCTTCATTATCCATTACCACTTCATCAACAAAAATGTTTTGCTCATTTAGGTTATAAATATGGTGACTTCCCGGTAACTGAGGAGTTAGCTGAACAAGGATTATCATTGCCAATGTATCCTGAATTAACAGATGAACAATTAAATTATGTTTCTGAAAAAGTACATGAATTTTTTAAATAGTATAAAAGAATAAAGAGGTTAAAATGAAAGTTGGCATTATTGGATTAGGATATTGGGGCCCAAATCTTATTCGTAACTTTATGGGACATCCAGATGTTGAGAAAGTTTATGGATGTGATTTAAGTGACGACAGACTAAATTTAATAAAGAAAAGGTTTCCTTCTACAGAATTATTAAAAGATTATAATGAATTATTGACAAAAGATGTCGATATAATCGCTATTGCTACTCCTGTGGATACGCACTTTAAATTTGCAAAAATGGCACTTGATGCGGGAAAACATATTTGGGTAGAGAAGCCATTTACATCAACATCTGAAGAAGCAATTAAGTTATTAGAAATTGCCCAAAAGAAAAATCTTAGAATTTTTGTGGATCATACTTTTATTTATACAGGTGCTGTAAAAAAAATGAGAGAGTTAGTTGATAATGGAGAGCTTGGAGCAATTAGATATTTTGATTCCGTAAGAATAAATTTGGGGTTGTTCCAGCATGATGTGAACGTTATTTGGGACTTGGCACCTCACGATATATCCATTATGCATTATTTGATGCCTAATGCAAAAGTTACAGGTGTTTCTGCAAATGGAATTGCAAATTATTATGATCATGAAAACGTTGCACATCTTTCTGTTTATTTTGAAGATAATTGTTTTGCTCATTTTCATGTCAATTGGACTTCACCTGTAAAGATTAGAAGAATGCTAGTTGGTGGCGATAAAAAAATGTTAGTTTTTGATGATATGGAAAATTTTGAGAAAATTAAAATCTATGATGCTGGTGTTGAAATCTCTACAAAAGAAAAAATTCATGAAGCACTCGTTCAATACAGAATGGGCGATATGCATTCACCAAAAGTGCAAGCAACTGAAGCATTAACTTTGGGTGTTGCAGAATTTATTTCAGCAATAAAAGAAAATAGAGATCCTAAAACGAGCGGAAAAGATGGTTATGAAGTTGTTAAGATACTGGAAGCAAGTGAAAAATCAATTAAAAACAAAGGTAAACTAGTTGAAATTAGTCAACTAGAATTAGTGTAAATATATTTTTGGAAGAAGTATATGGAAAAAAAGAATATTAATAATGTAAAACTTGGCAAAGACGTAAAGATATTTGATTTTGTAAATTTATATGGTTGTTCAATTGATGATGGTTCAAAAGTAGGAACATTTGTGGAAATCCAAAAGGGTGCCAGCATTGGTAAAAATTGTAAAATATCCTCGCATACCTTTATTTGTGAAGGCGTTCATATCGGTGATGGCGTTTTTGTTGGGCATAATGTTACTTTTATAAATGATAAATATCCAAGATCTGTAAACGCTGATGGAAGTATGCAAACTGAAGCAGATTGGAAAATGGAAGAAACATTCGTAAAAAATGGTGTTTCAATTGGTTCTTCTTCCACAATTATGTGTGGTATTACAATTGGCGAAAATTCAATTGTTGGTGCAGGAGCTGTTGTCACAAAAGATGTTCCAGCAAATACAGTTGTAGCTGGCGTTCCAGCAAAAGTTATTAAAAAACTCTAAATAAATACAATTCCATTTCAAAAGCCGTTCAACTAGATTGAGCGGCTTTTTCATATTACCACTTCTTTTTTATAAAAATTCCATAGCAAAATATTATATTTAAACTTTTGCAAATAACTTTTATTAACCGAATTAGTTACCGAAGAAAATTTGTTTGCATAAAAACTTTAAAGCATAGTTTTACTTGAACTAAAAAAGATTAACACTATTTTCATAATCTAAGAATATTATAGTTTGAATAAGAAACTTGAAAAAATATTTGTTGTTGGAATTGATTTTATTACAATCAATTTAGTTTGGCTTGTCTACTATTATGTAAGAGTTCAGTCTGGCTTATTCGAAATATTTACTTCGCCTGAATTCTTTATAAGTATGGTTTCGATCTATTTCTATTGGTTACTTATTTTCACATTTGTAGGTATGTATAGAACCTGGTTTGCAGCTTCTAGGTTTGATGAGCTCACTTCGTTATTTAAAGCATCATTTATTGGAATATTTATTCTGTTTACACTAATCTTTTCTGATGATTTAATGCACAATGAGGAATCAGCAAATAGATTTTTAATATTTTTTTACTGGGGAATGTTTTTAGTTTATGTCGGATTTGGAAGACTTTTTATTAGAAGTCTGCAAAGAAGATTATTAATAAAAGGAGTTGGAAGGCGTAACACAATTATTGTTGGGTTCAATTCTAAAGCACAAGATATTCATAGAAAAATTCATAAGTATAGAGGATTAGGGCTCGATGTTGTTGGCTATGTTGCAGTAAAGGATGAAAACGTTGGTAAAATATTTGATGGTGTTGAGGTATTGGATAGTGTTCATAATGTTGAAAAAGTAATTAAAAGAGTAAATGCGCAGGAATTAATCCTTTCTCTAGATAAACATGAAGATGACATTCTTATAGAAGTTATTAGCAAGTGTGAAGATCAAAACGTAAATTTGAAAATTGTCCCGGATTTGTACGAAATTATTAGCGGGCAGGCAAGAACAACGCAAATTTATGGTTTCCCGTTAATTGATATTATGCCTCAATTAATGCCGGAATGGGAAAAAAAAGTTAAAAGATTTATGGATATTTTATTATCTCTTTTTGTGCTGTTGTTTTCATTTCCAATTATGCTAGTCACAATTGTGATGATAAAATTAGAAAGCCAGGGGCCAATAATATTTAAGCAAGAAAGAACCGGATTAAATGGAAAAAATTTTAGTGTATATAAATTCCGGTCAATGATTACTGACGCTGAAAAAATATCAGGACCGGTTTGGTCATCAAAAGATGATAAAAGAATAACCAAGGTTGGAAAAGTAATAAGAAAAATTAGAATTGACGAAATCCCACAATTGTACAATGTTTTTAAAGGGGAAATGAGTTTGGTTGGACCTAGACCTGAAAGACCATTCTTTATCGATAAATTATCAAAAGAAATTCCATTGTATAAACGCAGATTAAAAGTAAGACCTGGTTTAACCGGCTGGGCTCAAGTAAAACATAAGTATGATGAAACAATTGAGGATGTTCATACAAAACTTAGATATGATTTATTCTATATTGAGAATATGTCATTAAGAATGGATTTTAAAATATTATTTAGAACAATTTTTGTTGTATTATTTGGTAAGGGGCATTTTGAGTGAAATCTATAGTCATTATTCCAACATACGATGAACTAAACAACTTAAAAAAGTTAGTTCCAGAAATTCTTAGCCTTTATCCAGATTTGGATATTTTAATTGTTGATGACAATTCTCCGGATGGTACCTGGAAATTTGTACAAGAACTTTCCAAAGAGAATCCTAGGTTAAAGTTGATTCGTAGAAAGGGAAAGCTTGGATTGGGAACAGCATATGTTGAAGGTTACAAATATATGCTAAAGAATAATTATGATGTCGCCTTCCAAATGGATGCGGATTATTCTCATGATCCAAAAGAGATTGAAAATTTTAAAAAGTATCTTGATGATTATGATTTAATAATTGGAAGCAGATATATTCAAGGAGTTAATGTAATAAACTGGCCTATGCAAAGATTGCTACTCAGTTATTTTGCAAATTATTATACAAAAATTATTACTGGATTGCCGCTTAAAGATAGTACAGGCGGATATAAATGTTTTAAAAGAGAAGTTTTAGAATCAATAAATTTAGATGAAATTAAATCTAATGGATATGCATTCCAAATTGAGATGAATTATAAAGCTTGGTTAAAGGGATTTAAGTTAAAAGAGGTTTCTATAATATTTATGGATAGGGTAGCAGGAACTTCTAAAATGTCGAAAAAAATTGTGAAAGAAGCAATCTTCAGAGTTTGGAAGTTAAGATTTAGACACATTTTTGGAATATTAAAATAAATTGATGATTGATCTCTCAATAATTATTGTTAATTATAACGTAAAAGAATTTTTACTGAACTTGCTTGAATCAATTCAGCAAGCAGCAAAAAATATATCTACTGAGATTATTGTTGTTGATAATAATTCCAATGATGATAGTATTACAACGATAAACGAAAAATTTCCTTCAGTAATTACAATTCAGAATAATTCTAATGTTGGTTTTGGAGCCGCAAATAATCAAGGATTAGAAATCTCAAAAGGTAAATATATTCTTCTTATTAATCCTGATACACTCGTTAAGGAAAATACTTTTGAGCAAATGATTAAATTTTTGGAAGAAAATCTACAAGTTGGAATTGCAGGTTGTAAAGTTCTTAATCCTGATGGTTCATTACAATTAGCGTGTAGAAGAAGTTTCCCAAAACCCTGGGTTTCGTTCACAAAAGTTACTGGTCTAAGTAAGCTTTTCCCCAAAAGTAAATTATTTGCAAAATACAATCTTACGTACCTTGATGAAAATGAAACCTACGAAGTAGATGCAATTTCCGGTTCCTTTATGATGTTCAACAGAAATACATTCGAAAAAGTTGGCGGATTTGATACAGACTTTTTTATGTACGGCGAGGATTTGGATCTCTGTTATAGAGTTCAAAAAGCTGGATCTAAAAGTTTTTTATGTTCACAACACTGAAATAATTCACTATAAAGGTGAAAGTACAAAAAGAAGTAAAATTGATGAAACAAAAATATTCTACAATGCGATGCACTTATTTGTAAAAAAACATTTTTCATCCTCTCTTTTAGTAGAATTAATTTTACAGTTTGCTATTTTGTTACGGAAAGCAGTTGCTTTTGCAAACATAAACAAACTTATACTTATTGGAATTTCCTTAGATTTTATTTTTTACTATTTCGCAATAAAATTTTCTGAAAATTTACATTCAAACTTAAACTGGCTTGGATTTCCTGAGATATATAAACCCTGGGTTTATATCGTCCCGGCATTTGCACAAGTATTAATATCAAGTTCATTTGGTGCTTACAAAAGAAATTCACTTTCTGTTCTAAAAGTCTTTTTATCGTTACTGTTTGGTTTGGTTGTTATAACATCGCTGACATTTTTCTTGAAGCAGTTTGCATTTAGTAGAGTTGTAGTTTTATTAACATACTCATTTGCAATTCTACTATTTTCTCTTTGGAGAATCTTGCTAAAGTTGACGTTCTTAAAAAGTGACATAAACAATGATTCACCAAAGAATACAGTTTTAGTTGGAATTGATCAAAAAACAATAAACCTAGCATTAAAATTGAAATCAAATGTAACAAGTCAGTACAAAATAATTGGAATAATCGGTTTAGCGATAAAGGATATTGGAACTAAATTTGAGAATATAAAAGTAATAGGAAGTATTGAAAACTTAAAAAAGGTTATAAACGAGTATAAGATCAATAATGTGATTTTTTCTTCTGAAAATATTGGTTTCGATAAAATTTTTTCGATTGTTTCATACTGTCAGGGTGAGAATGTTAATTTTTTAATGTCTGGAAGTGAACATGATTATATGGTTGGCAAATCCAATATTACTCATATTGATAATGTTCCATTGTTAAAGGTTCAATATAATATTTCAATGTTTGCTCATAAAGTGATTAAAAGGATTTTTGACGTAGTGGTCTCTTTTTTACTATTATTATTAGTTTATCCAATTGGTTGGTTATTTAAAAATATTGTTAAAAGTAAATCCGCAATCGTGCAATTGATAATGCAAATCCCCAAAGTATTTATTGGGCTAAAAAGTTTTGTTGGACCCAAATCACACAACTATTATGAGGATTTGTATCTTGGTAAAACGGGAGTAACTGGACTTTGGGCATTAGAAAATTTTGATGAAACTGATGTTGAAGAGAATAATAGAATTAATTTATTTTATGCAAAAAATCAAAATATATGGTTAGATTTAGAAATCTTAGGTAGAACCATTGCAAAATTATTTGAAAACTTGGAGAAATGATGGCAAAAAATATATTAGAGTTTGAAAAGCCAATTTTTGAACTTGAAGAAAAAATTGAAGAAATGAAAAAGTTAGATGAAAATTTAGATATCAAAGTCGAAATTGATAATCTTGAAAATAAAGTAAATATGTTAAAGAAGAATATATATGAAAATCTTACTCGTTGGCAAAGAGTTCAACTTGCAAGACACCCTGAACGCCCATATACTTTAGACTATATTTTTTTAATGACAGAAAATTTTATTGAACTTCATGGCGATAGATATTATAAAGATGATAAAGCAGTTGTTGGTGGTTTTGCAATGTTGGGCGATCAAAAAGTGATGATAATTGGTCACCAAAAAGGAAGAGATACAAAATCTAATCTTGAACGCAATTTTGGAATGCCAAACCCGGAAGGTTATAGAAAGGCATTAAGACTAATGAAACTGGCTGAAAAGTTTAATGTACCGGTTATAACTTTATTAGATACTCCCGGAGCTTATCCAGGAATTGAAGCCGAAGAAAGGGGACAAGCTGAAGCAATTGCAAGAAACCTATTTGAAATGAGCCATCTTAAAGTCCCAATTGTTGTAGTTATTATTGGTGAAGGTGCAAGCGGTGGTGCTTTAGGAATGGGTGTTGGTGATAGAATTTTAATGCTTAAAAATACATGGTATTCGGTAATTAGTCCTGAGTCTTGTTCAAGTATTTTATGGAGAACTTGGGAATACAAAGAACAAGCTGCAGAATCCCTAAAATTAACTGCACCAGATCTTTTGGAACTAAAAATTATCGATAGAATTGTTCCTGAGCCAATGGGTGGAGCACATCGCGATTATAAAAAAATAGCTGCTACTCTTAAGAAAATTTTACTTTCCGAAATTGGTGATCTTATTAAAATAAAACCTGATAAACTGATTGCAAATAGACTAGACAAATTTGCAAAAATGGGAGTTTATGAGGAATAAGCGATGATTTCCCATATTGCCAAAATACGTGTAAGATATGCTGAAACTGATAAAATGCAATTTGTTTATAATGGAAATTATCTTGAATACTTTGAAGTTGGAAGAACTGAACTCTTAAGAAGTGTAGGATTACCTTACAGTGTTCTTGAGAAAAATGGTTATCAATTACCAGTAATAGAAGCGAGGTTATTTTATAAGAATCCAGCATTCTATGATGATGTTTTGCACGTTGAAGCATTTTTAAAAGAAATTAACTCCGCTAAAGTGCATATTGAGTATGTTATAAAAAAAGAAAATGATGATAAGGTTATTGTTAGCGGTTATACTTCCCACGTATTTATGAATGAAAAAAGCAAGAAACCTACAAAACCTCCTCAGATATATATTGATGCTCTAAAAAAATATTTTACTTAATTCTCTGTAGAAAATGATAATTAAAATTTATGCTTGAAAAAATTAAAGAACTGACCAAGGATACAGCTCTCTACGGAATAAGTACTATTATTGGGAGATTTCTTGGTTTTGTTTTAGTTCCATTCTATACAAATGTTTTTTCACCGGAAGAATTTGGAATTCAATCATATATATACGCTTTCTTAGCATTCTCTAATATCGTTTACATTTACGGTATGGATGCTGCTTTTATGAAATTTGCTACTGTAGATGAGAGAGATAAAAAGAAGGTATTTTCGACTGGATATATTTTTGTAACTATTTCAACAGTAATCTTTTCACTGATACTTCTTTTAGCACATGTTTGGATTGCAGACGCAACCGATTTATCCGCTTACTCTAATATATTTTTATTTGTAATAGGAATACTTTTTTTTGATACAGCTACATTAATTCCTTTTTCACAATTAAGGTTGGAAAGAAAAGCCTCTAAATTTGCAACAATCAAAATTTTAAATATTCTTATAAATGTTGCAATGAATTTCATTCTAATTTTAATGTATGATTATGGAATTGAAGCAATCTTTATAAGTAACTTAGTTGCATCTCTATTTTCTTTCATAGTTCTATTACCAGATATTTTTCAAAGTATAGAATACTCTATTGATAAAAAATATCTTAAAAAAATGCTTTATTTTGGATTGACTTACTTACCCGCAAGTGTTGCTTCAATGATTGTACAAATTGTAGACGTACCAATAATAAGAGAATTAACGGATGAAGCAACATTAGGAATTTATAGGGCAAATTATAAACTCGGCATTTTTATGATGTTGTTTGTTTCTATGTTTCATTATGCTTGGCAACCATTCTTTTTAACGAATGCAAAAGAAGAAAATGCAAAAAAAATATTTTCTAAAGTGCTAAGCTTATTTTTAATTTTTGCCAGCTTTATGTGGGTTATTCTATCGTTGTTCATTGATGATGTTGCTAGATTTGAATTTTTGCCGGGAAGAACATTTATTGGGAAAGAGTATTTAGTTGGAATTTATATTGTCCCAATTATTTTACTGGCATATATTTTTCATGGATTATATATAAATTTTATTGCCGGTATTTATTTGGAAGAAAAAACAAAATATTTACCTGCAATTACTGGGTTGGGTGCAATATTGAATGTAGTAAGTAATTTAATTTTGGTGCCTATCTGGGGAATTCTGGGTGGAGCTTTATCAACCCTTTTTAGCTATATTTTTATGTCCGCTGGAATATTTTATGTTTCTCAGAAATTTTACAAAATTGAGTATGAGTACGCAATAATAATTAAAGTTCTGTCCATCATTTTTGTGCTCTCATTAATTTACTATTATTTCACTTTTACGTCTGGTCTTACTCTTCAAATTAAGTTAGCAATTCTAGGAATTTATTTTGCCCTTCTATTTATTTTGCAAATAATTAAGAAAAATGACATTAAAACGTCATTTAATATTATTATGCGAAAAAAATAATTCAGTCTGTGGTATATTTTTTATAAATTCAGAATATAATTCAATCCGTTTTCTTAATCCAAATTTTAATGAAAAAAATAAACTTATTAATCAAGCGTATTTCTAATACATATTCAGATATCCCACTTCCCAGTTATGCAACGCAAGGAAGCGCTGGAATGGATATTAGAGCAGCAATTGAAGACAAAATAATTCTAAAAACCGGACAAGTATTTTTAATCCCGACAAACTTATCGGTAGAAATTCCATCTGGATATGAAATTCAGGTTAGACCAAGAAGTGGTTTATCTGCAAAGCATGGCATAGGAATTTTAAATTCTCCTGGAACTATTGACTCTGATTACAGAGGCGAAATAAAAGTGATTCTTTTTAATTTTAGCACTGAAGACTTTACTATTAATCGGGGCGATAGAATAGCTCAGCTAGTGATTGCAGAAGTTATTCTTGCTAATATCAGCGAAGTTGAAAATCTAAAGGAATCTGAACGCGGTGAAGGCGGATTTGGTCATACAGGTAAGTCGTAAAAGGTAAATTACAATTAGCAAATTGATTTGGTGTAATCTAAAAGCTTTTTTTTGGTATATACATAAATGTTTGTTTTGAATTTGAAGTTTGTGATTTATTTTTTATTTGCAATTTGATTTATCTGTTATTGAGTTTTTTTTATGTAGTTCTTTTTTTAATCTAAAAATTTTGTTTTGGTAAAATAATTTTATGTGTGATTTTGTACACTTACATAACCATTCTCATTACAGTTTGCAAGATGCTGCTTGTACTATAGATTCATTAATTACAGCAACTCAAGCCAACAATATGAACGCAATTGCTCTTACAGATCATGGAGTAATGTATGGTATTTCTGAGTTTTATAAGAAAGCTAAAAAAGCGAATATCAAACCAATTATTGGTGTTGAAGCATATGTAAATTTCGAAGGAAGTAGATTTGAGAAAGGAGAAACGGGATTTGGTAGAAAAAAATCCAAGCATTATAATCATTTAGTTCTAATTGCTAAAAATGATATCGGTTATAAAAATTTAATAAAGCTCAGCACTCTTGGTTTTACAGAAGGATTCTACTATAAACCTAGAATTGATATCGAATTACTGACGAAAATGTCAGAAGGAATAATCTGTACTTCTGCTTGTTTGGCCGGTCCAGTTGCAAGCCATTTATTAAATGGAGATTATGAGAAAGCAAAAGAGAACTCGCTTTTACTTCATAATATATTTGGTGATGATTTTTATTTAGAACTCCAAGATCACGGGCAGGCAGAGGACAAACCGGTGCTTGAAGGAATTCCTAAGTTATCAAGAGAACTAAAAATTCCAATGATAGCAACCAATGATATTCATTATATCGAAAAAGAACATGCTTTAGCTCATAATATTTTACTTATGCTTTCAGATAAAACAGGGAATAAGGATTACCGAGATTTAAGATATAATACTGATGAGATTTATTTTAAATCTTCTAATCAGATGAAAGACCTTTTTGGCTCGTACAAAGGTGCAATTGAAAATACCTTAGCCGTTGAAGAAAAAGTTAATGTAAATCTTGATTTCGAAAAATTCCACTATCCAATCTTTCCAATTCCAAAAGAATCTAAGGCTTCAAATCTTGACGAATATTTTGAAATTTTATCACTTGAAGGATTAAATAAAAGATATAATAAAATTACGAAAAACATAGAAGATCGATTCAAATATGAAGTAGATATTATTAAAACAATGGGTTATTCCGGCTATTTTTTAATCACCCAAGATTTTATTAATGCGGCAAAGAAAAAAAGAATACCTGTTGGTCCCGGTAGAGGAAGTGCTGCAGGTAGTTTAGTTGCATATGCTTTGGGTATTACAAATGTAGATCCTTTAGAATATAATTTGTTGTTCGAACGATTTTTGAATCCGTCAAGAAAATCTATGCCCGATATTGACATTGATTTTGCCGATGATCAAAGAGGCGAAGTTATAGATTATGTAAAGGAAAAGTATGGTGAAAATTCTGTTAGTCAAATTGTTACTTTCAATCGACTTTCCTCAAAAGCTGTTTTAAGAGATGTTGCTCGAGTATTAAACATTCCGATTCCAACAGTTAATAACATTACAAAATGGATTCCTTCCAGATTTGGCAGAGTTTATACAATTGATCAAGCTTTAGATGAAGTTCCGGAATTAAGATGGGTAAAAGAATCTGATGATGAAGCAATTGTTAATCTTTTAAAGTATGCTAGAATTTTAGAAGGCATGAATAGAAATGCCAGTAAACATGCAGCTGGTGTTGTAATTACTCCCGGAGAAGTTAGTGATCTTGTTCCAATGGCATCTGCAGGAGCAAATGGTGATTTAGTTACTCAGTATAATATGAAAGAGCTTGATTCAGCAGGAATTCTAAAAATGGATTTTCTGGGATTAAGAACTTTAACTATAATAAGAGATACAATTGATTTAATTAAAGAATCGCACAAGATTGAAATAGATATAGACAGTCTTCCAGTTAGGGATGAGAAGACATACCAGCTTTTTGGCAACGGTCAGACAACAGGTGTTTTTCAGTTTGAGTCTGCCCCGATGAAAGAGCATCTTAAAAATTTAAAGCCTACGAGTATAAAAGATTTATCGGCAATGAATGCTTTATACAGACCTGGACCAATGGATTTTATTGCTGATTTTATTGATAGAAAACACGGTAGAAAACCAATTGAATATTTACATCCACTTTTGGAAGAAATTCTAAGTGAGACTTATGGTATCATTGTATATCAAGAGCAAGTAATTCAAATTGCAAATAAAATTGCAGGCATGTCTTTAGCAGAAGCAGATATCTTAAGAAGAGCAATGGGTAAAAAAGATACTGTTGAAATGGCAAAGCAAAAAAGCATATTTGTTGATGGCGCAATTTCAAACAACTTAGCCAAGAAAGTTGCTGAAGAAATATTTGTTGTAATCGATAAATTTGCAAACTATGGGTTTAATAAAAGTCATGCTGTGGCATACAGTGTTGTGGCATATCAGACAGCATATTTAAAAGCAAATTATCCGGCAGAATTTTTGGCTGCAAACTTATCAAATGAATTTGGAAATCCCACAAAAGTTACGCTACTACTTGAAGATTGCAGAAAATTAAAAATTCATGTAATGGTGCCAAGTGTAAATCGGCCCTCAGTAAAATTTACCGTTGATAATGGTGAAATAGTTTTTGGAATGTCAGCAATTAAAAATGTTGGTGTAAACGCTGTTAAGGAAATAGAAAACTCTCATAAAAATATTGAAAGAAATTTTAAAAGCATTTATGATTTTACCTCGAATGTTGATACTAGAATAGTTAACAAAAGAGCCTTAGAAGGACTTGTTTTAGCAGGTGCTTTTGATACTGTAAAAGGTGGTAGAGCACAGAATTTTGCAACTATTGAAAGTGCCCTTTCATTTGGAAGTAAAGTTCAGGCGGCTAAATTAAGTCAAAAAGATAGCTTGTTTGGAGAAATGGAAACGGATGTTGCTATTTTTGAACCAGAATTACCCGATGTAGATGCTTGGGAACAAAAAGACGAGTTAGCAAAAGAGAGGGAAGCGTTAGGTTTTTATTTGTCAGATCACCCTTTAAGAAGATTTGAAACTGAATATAATTCATTCTCAACAATTAAATTGGGTGACCCGGATACTTTTAAAAATTCTGAATTTGTTAGAGCTTGTGGGGTTGTAACATCCATAAGAACAAGAATGGATAGATCTGGGAAGAATATGGCATTTTTCACGCTTGATGATTTTACCGGTTCATGTGAGTGTATTATGTTTGGTAAAATTTATAGTGAAGTTGGTAGTTTAATTGTTCCAGAATCAACAATTATGGTACTTGGTAAATTGGAGAGCAATGGGGATTCGATAAAACTGCATGCTGAAGATGCAATTTCCTTAAGTGAAGTGGCGGGCAAATTTACAAAAAGCTTAGGAATTCTTTTGGATTTGGAAAAGCATACTCCGGATACGGTAATGCAAATAAAATCAGTTTTTGAAAAATACTCAGGTAATATTCCAGTTATTATATATGTAAAAACCAATGGATCGTCAAAAAGATTTATTGTGAATGATAAAGTAAAAATTAATGACGGTCTTATTTTAAGTCTTCAAGACTTATTAGGTGAAGAATCTATAGCATATCAAACATAAGTAGTGTAAATTACAATATTCTTATAATTTGATTTAACTTTTTTATTTTCATAACTTTCTGAATCAATATACAATCAAAAGGAAAACATGACACAGAAATGGGCTTTAGTTCTTGGTGCATCTAGTGGATTTGGTGGTGCTTCAGCAATAGAATTAGCTAAGAATGGCTATAATATTATTGGTATTCATTTAGACCGTCAAAGTACAATGCATAAAGTATCACTTATAACAAAGAAAATTGAGAAATACGGACACAAAGCAGTATTCTTTAATATGAATGCAGCGGATCAACTTAAGAGAAATGATACTCTTGATGAAATTAAAGAAAGATTTGCTGGCAAAGAACATCCTCTAATAAATGTTCTAATTCATTCTTTGGCATTTGGTACTTTAAAACCATTTATTACAAAATCGCCAAATGACTGCATTTCTAAATCTCAAATGGAAATGACCCTTGATGTAATGGCTCATTCCCTTGTTTACTGGACTCAAGGATTAGTCCAAAGAGATTTATTAGCAAAGGGAGGCAGAATTTTTACATTAACCAGTGCTGGTTCAATGCAGGTCATCCCATCTTACGGGGCTGTATCAGCCGCCAAAGCTGCTGTTGAAGCACATATTCGTCAACTCTCAGTTGAGTTAGGATATATGAAAGTTACAGCTAATGCTATTATGGCCGGTGTTACAGATACTCCAGCAGTAAGAAAAATTCCTGGAAACGAGAATATGCTTAAAGCAGCCAAAGAAAAAAATCCAATGGGCAAATTAACAACTCCTGAAGAAGTTGCAAAAGCAATTGTTCTTTTATGTATGCCGGAAGCCGATTGGTTAACCGGTAATGTAATTGGAGTTGATGGTGGTGAATATAATGTAAGTTACACAGGCGATATTATTTGTAAACCAATAAAATAGAGGACTTTAATGTTTGAATTCGGTTTTACTGAAGATCAGTTAATGTTAAGAGAAATGGTAAAGGATTTTACCAATAAGGAAATAAAGCCTATTGCTTCAAAAATAGATGAGGATGAAAAAATACCTGAATCCTTAATTAAAAAACTTGGCGAACTTGGAGTTCTTGGCATCTCCTTTCCAGAAGAATATGGTGGCGGAGGATTTGGTGAAGTTGGCTATTGTATTTCTCAGGAAGAAATTGCAAGAGGTTGTATGGCAACAGCAACAATGATTGGTGCACACCAATCTATTGGAGCAAACGTTATTTATCTTGGCGGAACCGAAGAGCAAAAGAAAAAGTATTTAACGCCATTAGCCACCGGAGAGAAATTAGGTGCATTTTGTTTAACTGAAGCTCAAGCGGGCTCTGATTCGTTTAATCTTAGGACTAAAGCTGAATTAGTGAATGGGCAATGGGTTATAAATGGTGAAAAGCTATGGATTACAAATGGAGCAACTGCTCAGATTGTTTCTGTATTTGCAAGAACAGCTAAAGGTATTAGCGCATTTATAGTTGAAACTGATAATCCTGGATTCCATGCTGGTCCATCAGAAAAGAAAATGGGAATTAAGGGTAGTTCTACAAATGCTATTACGTTTGATAATGTTAAAATTCCCGAAGAAAATTTAGTAGGTCAAGATGGTAGAGGATTTTTATTAGCAATGAAAACTCTTGATGCTGGTCGTCTTGGTTTAGGTGCAGCTTGTTTAGGTGCAGCAAAAGAACTGTTAGAATTATCTACTAAATATGCAAAAGAAAGAGAACAGTTTGATGAACCAATCAGTCACTTTCAAGCAATACAATTTTACTTAGCAGATATGGCAATAAAAATATACAATATGGAATCAATTGTTTATAGAACTGCAGTAGATTATGATAAAGGTAAGAATAATATTTCAAGGCAAACCGCAATTGTAAAATTATATTGCTCAGAAGCGTTGGACGAAATTGCTGATCTTGCCGTTCAAATACATGGTGGCATGGGATACTCTAGGGAGTTACCAATTGAAAGATTTTATCGTGATTCAAGAATTAATAGGATTTTTGAAGGGACAACTGAAATTCAAAAAACTATTATTGCACGAGATATTTTAAAGAAAAATGGAATAGTATAATTTTAAAGTTAAGGAGATAATATCTTATGAAACCATTCACATTTACAGATGATAATTTTGGAACAGAAGCTATTAAATCGGAGCTTCCTGTTATTGTAGATTTTTGGGCTGCTTGGTGCGGTCCTTGCAGAATGATTGCTCCAATCATAGAAGAATTAGCCACAGAATTTGAGGGCAAGGCTAAAATTGGGAAATTAGATGTTGATGATAACCAACAAACAGCAATAAAATATGGTGTAAGAAGTATCCCAACAGTTTTATTGTTAAAAAATGGAGAAGTTAAGGATACAATTATTGGTGCTGTTCCAAAAGCAGTTTTTGTCGAAAAATTAAATGCAATTCTTTAAATATTCTGCCCATATTTTTCTAATGTGGGCAAAATTAAATGCTTAATAAACAATTATTATTTTTTGTTTCTATTATTAATTTTGGCTTTGTAGTAAACAATTACACGGAAGCACAAATTACAGAGTACAAAAATTTTAATAAGAACAACTCCCAAATTCCTTCAAACACAATTCAAGCTATTGAAATAGATAATCACGAAAATATTTGGTTAGGTTCTGGTGATAAAGGGTTAATAAAAATCGAACAGACTAATTTCTATAATTTCAATACCAGTAATTCTAAAGTTCCGCATAATAATGTTTTTGGATTGGCAACTGATTCTACAAATAATTTATGGTTAAGTACATTTGGTGGCGGAGCTGCAAAATTTAACATGACTTCATATGAAATTGAAGTCTATAATAAGGAGAACTCTGGTTTAGGTAGTAATTGGATTTACTCTATTGCTGTGGATAAAAATAATATTAAATGGTTCGGTGCTTGGGAAAACGCTTTATATAGATTTGATGATTCTAATTGGGTTAACTTTAATAATCAAAATTCAATAATTTCGACCTACAAAGTTCCTTCCATATTTGTGGATGATAAAAACAGAAAATGGATTGGGTCAATGAAAGGGTTATTTAGTTTTGATGATACAATTTGGAAATCATATAATGATGAATATAATATTTCCGAAGTAAGTGTGTATTCGGTAATAGTAGATAAAAATTCTACTATTTGGATAGGTTTTAAATCAGATGGGTTAGGCAGAATTGCAAATGACAAATTTACTCATTTCACGACTGAGAACTCTAAAATGACATCTGATGCTATTTACTCTATTGCAGAAGATATAGACGGTTCAATCTGGGTTGGATCATTTGGGGGTGGAATATTCAAATTTAATAATGAAGAATGGACAATCTTTAATTCTCAAAATTCCTTTTTAGAAGATGATTTAGTTTATAAAATTAAAATTGACAAACATGGTAATAAGTATGCTGGCACTCACTTCAAGGGATTGTACATTTTTAAATAGAATAATTGGAATAAATAAATTTACAACTTTGTGCATAATTAAATTTACAAGTTTTGTTTTTAATTAATTATAGATATATTACAGCAGTATTTGGTTTAATGAAGCCCAAAACAATATTTTACTACTCATTTTATGAATTGTTTTTGGTTTTTAGTCTTCGTTAATTGAATTTTGAGATTTAGAATTGTTTTCGTTGACTGTAAATATAATTTGTTTATTTTTCAATAATTTTTTAATATTCGACATCAGTGTATAATTAAATAACAAAATTAGAAGTAAGATGGAGGTAATTAATGAATAGTTGTTAAACATTTTTTGTACAAACGCTTAACAAAAAAACTAATTTAGGAGAACAATATGAGTCGTAAAATTCTTTACGTATTATTTCTCTTTACCTTGGTTCCTTCTTTTATCTTTGCGGGTAACGGAAGAATTAAAGGTAAAGTAACAGATTTATCAACTGGCGAAGCATTGGTTGGTGCTAACGTACTTGTTGTAGGAACAAGTTTTGGTGCCGCTACTGATGTTAATGGTGAATATGTTATAAATAACCTTGACGCCGGTGTTCATGCAATTAAAGCAAGCTACCTTGGTTTCCAAAGCATTACTATTACTAATGTAAGAGTAAGCTTAGATCTTACAACCGAGGCAGATTTCCAATTACCTGCTGAAGAAATTTCTGTGGGTACTGTTACAATTATTGCTCAAAAACCTCTTATTACAAAAGATGCAACCAGCTCAATTAGAAGTGTTACTGGTGACGATATTTCAAATTTACCGGTAAGGGGAGTTACAAATATTATTGGATTACAAGCTGGTGTTGTTATCGATAACGGTAACATTCACATTCGTGGTAGTCGTCCAGATGAAGTTGGTTACTATCTTGAAGGCATTAGCGTTGCTGATCCTGAAGATGGTGGTAGAGCTGTAACAATTTCAAACGATGCAGTTGAAGAATTACAAGTTGAAAGTGGTGGTTTCTCTGCAGAATTTGGTGGCTCAAATGCTGGTATTATTCGTTCACAGTTAAGATCTGGAACAAATAATTTCCACGCAAGCGTTGAATACATTACTGATAATATTGGTTTTGAAACTAAAGATAATTTTAAAAACCAATCAGAAAGATTAGGTTCTTACTGGTATGGTAATAATGAAACTAGTTTTTCATTAAGCGGTCCTATTGTAGAAAACCAAATTAAGTTTTTCTATAATATGAACTATGCTTTTGATAGAAGTCAAGCAAAAAGAGGATACCCTGGTTTTGATTACGGTTACATCGGTGATGGATTAGATGATAACCCAATTCAAAATGACTCAATTAATTTGTTCTATCCAAAAGGCATTCGTCAAAATCAATTAAGAGAAGCTTATACTCATTCTGGTACAGTTACTATGGATTTCAATCCTTTTATTATTAGATTAACTGGAACATATACCGATGGATGGGATGATGCAGGAGGCGATGATGTTTTTGATTTATTAAACAAAAGAGTTTCCACAGATAATTTTACAAATGGAAGTTTTAGTTTAAAAGTAAAACATGTTGTTAGCAGTAATTTATATTACGAACTAACTGGTGGTCTTTCAATGAACGAATCTGAAAGATCTGATCCTTATT
The DNA here is from genome assembly GCA_963704835.1 of uncultured Ignavibacteriales bacterium. Classification (GTDB taxonomy): domain Bacteria; phylum Bacteroidota; class Ignavibacteria; order Ignavibacteriales; family Melioribacteraceae. The sequence continues at coordinate 351,369 of CAVPHW010000003.1, forward strand.
TAGGTACAGATTACTGGGCTTATGGCGATAGCGTTGCTAATGCCAATGCAGGAAATGTATGGGTAAGAAAAGCTAGAGAAACAAAATTATGGGAAAATTTAGGTGCTGCACAAACAAGATACTTGGAACCTACAGATTTTTCATTATTTGGATATAGTTTTGATGCAAATGGTGCATTAGCAGCAAATACTTCCAAATTTGAACAACTTGGTTTAACAGGTAGATTTGATTTAACATATTTGCCATCTAAACATCATAATATTAAGATTGGTGGAGAATTTAAACAACATACATTAAGAAACTGGGCTACCAGCACTACTCAATCAGGTTATGCAAGAACTCTTGCAAATAACTTAAGACAATATGGTGCTAACCCAACCCAAGAGCAAATTGATCTTGAAAAGAAAAAAATTCTTTACACTAACGGTGTAAATAATTATGGTTATGACGTATTAGGAAACAAAACTGATGAAGAGGGATTTTATGCTCCTCATAAACCGGTTGAAGTTGGTTTTTACGTTCAAGATAAAATTGAATTCGATGATATTATCTTAAATCTTGGTTTAAGATATGATTATTTTGATATTGATAATCTTCAGTATGTTGATCCTACTTTACCTGATTTAGGATTGACTGATGTTTGGAATAGCGGAACATTACTTCCTGAAGGATTTACGGAAGTTCCAACATTTAGCTCTTTGAGCCCAAGAATCAGTGTTTCTTTCCCGGTTACTGATAGAACTGTCTTTCATGCTGGATTTGGAAAATATGTTCAACAACCTGCTTTAAGTGAAGCTTATCTAGGATATCACAGATTAGCCTACGAAGGCGGTCAAAGTTTCTTCTTCTCAGATCCAACAGGTCAAAATTTAAGACCAATTAGAAAAACTCATTATGAATTTGGTTTTAGACAACAATTAACAGACTTTATGGCTTTTGATCTTACTGGTTTTTATGATGACGTAAAGGGTCAAGTTTATTTTGATTTACAAGAAACGGATCGCTTCTTCAGCATATCAATCATATAATATTAAATCCAATGGTGATTTTGCTACCACAAAAGGAGTTGAACTTCAAATTACAATGCGTCGTTATGAGAGATTAAGCGGTTCTGCTTCATTCTCATTCCAAGATGCAGCTGGAACTGGTACAAATCCAAATAGTAATGCTGGTATAGTTGGTGCTCCTTTAGATGGAGTTACAATTTACAGACCTAACTATGTTGCACCTTTAACTTACGATAGACCTTTCAAAGGCAATTTCTTTGTAGATTATCGTTTTGGTATTGATGATGGTCCTGCTGCGCTAGAACAATTAGGCGTATCAGTATTAGCATCATTTAGCAGTGGTCACCCATTTACAAGAGGTTTTGGTGGTGCAAACATTGAAACTGATGCAAGATTTAGACAACCATTAGAACCGTTAAATTCTTCATTAACTCCTTCTACATTTAATGTTGATCTTAAAGTTGATAAGTCATTCAGAATATTTGATCAGCTTTTTGCAAACGTTTATGTAAGAGTACTTAATCTATTTGACAACAAAAATATAGAAGATGTATACATTAGAACTGGTGCAGCTAATGATGATGGTTATATTGCTGATCCAGACCTTGGTGGAAAATTGTTAGAAACTTACGGTTCAGTTTATGGAGAAATATACAATTCATTAGGAGCTGATTATAATGGATTTTATTCAAATGCAAGACAAGTATTGTTTGGTATTAGATTAGAGTACTAATCAATTTTTCTAAGGAATTTAAAAGTTATAGGAGTTAAACATATGAGTTATAATAAAACAAAAACTCTCTTCATTTTCCTAATACTTGTATTCACAGCAATACAAATAGGAGCTGAAGGAGAAAAAAACAACAAAGGTAATACCCTGAGAAAAACTTCAGGTGAACCTTCAAGAACTAGACTTAACATAAATAACATTTCTACATGGATTTATAATACTGGTGATTCTGATATAGATCCTAATGGAAATTCAGGCTTAATATTTCCTAAAGGAAGTAACAAAGCTGCCGTATTTGAATCAGGTTTTGTTTGGGGTGCTACTATAAATGGCGAAAAAAGAGTTGGTGGATCTACTTATTCTCAAGGTCTTTTGCCAGGTAGTATTCTTCCAAACGGTCAGAGAGAAGTTGGACAAACTGGTGATAACGTTCGTATATTCAGAGTTAGACCAGATTGGAAAGAAGGTGATATGAGTGCTGAAGTAAATGATGGTGAAGGTACTGAAGCTGCAATTAGAGCACAATACGAAAAAGATTGGAATGCGTGGCCAGTTGCAAATGGTGCACCTTTTGAAGATGTTGACGGAAACGGCGTTTATAATAAAGACGTTGATATTCCTGGTTTCCCAGGTTCTAATCAAACAGTTTTCTTTGTTGCAAATGATTTAGATTCTGCAACTTGTCAAAGTTTGTACGGTTCAGACCCAATGGGAATTGAAATGCAAGCAACATTTTGGGCATATAAGAGCTCAAGTGCATTAGGTAATACATTCTTTAGAAAGTATGTGATAATTAATAAAAGTGCTGACACTTTTGAAGATATGTATGTTTCAATGTGGTCAGATCCTGATCTTGGTGATGCTGGTGATGATTATTCAGGTTGCGACGCTGATCTATCATTAATGTACACTTATAATGGCGATGCTGATGATGGTGTTTATGGTAGAACTCCTCCGGCTGTCGGATTTGACTTCTTCCAAGGTCCTATTATTGCTGGTGACCCATCGGATGAGGCAATATTTAATAATAAAATTAGAACTGGTTATATAAACCTTCCTATGTCAGTTCATTATTTCTTTATAAATAGCGATCCTGTTTATAATGATCCAGATTTAGGTAGTTATACAAATGGTACATTACAGTTCCATAACTTATTCGAAGGTAAAATTACCACTTCCGGTTCTCCATTTGTTGATCCGACAACCGGTTTACAAACAAAAGTAACTTTAGCTGGTGATCCTGTTACCGGACAAGGTTGGGTTGATGGTTTAATTCACCCTCCTGGAGATAGAAGACAAGGTATGGTTGCCGGTCCGTTTACAATGGCTGCTGGCGATACACAAGAAGTAGTTGTTGCTGAATTAGTTGCCGGTGGTTTTGGTACCGTTGATCGTTTAGGTGCTTTACAGTTACTTAAGTTTTACGATCAAGAAGCACAATCAGCCTATGATAACTTCTTCCAAATCCCACAATCACCTAAAGCTCCTACTGTAGCAGTTAGTTCTTTAGATGAAGAAATAGTTCTTACATGGGATGAAGATGCTGCCACAAGAGACGAAATTGAAAGCTATGATGCTCTTGGTTATAAATTCCAAGGCTACGTAGTTTATCAATATCCATCAGCTTCTGCTCAATTTGAAGATGCTAAAGTTGTTGCTACTTACGATCTAACTGATGGTATTGCAAAAGTAATTAGTCCACAGTTTGATGTTGATGGTGGTGTAGTACTTGATAAAGTTGTTAAATTTGGAACAGATAGCGGTGTTAAAAGATCTATTTCATTAACCACTGATGTATTCAAGGGTGGTACACCTTTAAATAATGGATCAACTTACTATTATGCAGTTACTTCTTATTGTGTAAATCAAGATCTAAATGTTGTCCCTAATACGTTAGAAAGCCCAGTTATTCTGAAACCATCAGTTCCAGAAAGTAATAAACCTGGATTAGTAATTGAAGGGACTTCAGGACAGGGACTTACAGTTAAACATAAAACAGGTACAGCTAATGCTTCAGTTAATGCAAGTGTTGTAGATCCTACCAAGCTAACTGGTGCTAATTATGAAGTTTTCTTCGATCAACAACACTACTATTTTGATAAAGACGGTGTTTGGAAAAAAACAAATTATCCTGATTCAGTAGGTAGTGCATTAAATAAACCTGGTGATCAAACACCTTCAACAATAATCCCAATGCCTTCTATTTATGCTCCTGGCAATACTTTGGATGTGCATTTTGTAGTTGATATTCAAGCTCCTGACTATAACTGGTCGGATGGTGTTAGTATTACATTCCCAGCTGGAATAAAAATTAATAGTGCTAATCATGTTACTGGAAATGGTTCCGGGCATGGTGTTGATGGCGAAATTAATGGACAAACAGTAACTTGGGGACATGCTGATACAACTGGTGATGGTGAATTTGCCGGTGGTGAAGATCTTTCAGTTAATATTAACTTTGTTGAACCAACTTTCACTGTTAGTTATGAAATATTTGATGATGGTTGGTCTGAAGGTTATATGAATTCTTCTGCTGATTCTCAATACTATAATCTTGGTGCCGGAACAGTTAATGGTACCGGAACAGCTACATTAGATGGTGCAACAGGTTATTATTTCAAAACTGAGCAACATTGGAATGTTAAGAATGTTACTTCAAATAAAGTAGTTATTGAAGACCAAAGGGTTTTAGACGGTGTAAATATTTATACCGGGGAAGCTCCTGGTTCAATTGCAGCTCCTACAGCTGAAGGATTGCAAGTTAGTATTTCAGGTAGTTATGAAGCTCCTATCAATTTTTTAAGTCTTACACTCGATTCTCCTACTGGTTTAACAACACTTTCGACTTCAGGCGGAGCAGATGCTAGCAGAATAAATATAGTCAACTATACTTATTTTGGCGGTGTAATATCAAGTTATGCAATTGATAACTTTGGTGCTGGTACATACGATTTAGACCAGTTGCAACAAGACTATGAACTTAGATGGACCGGAGTTTTTGATGAAGGAACAGTAATTAATGGTAAAACAGTTTATCAGGTTGTTTCTGGCGGTCAAATGGCTACTGTGTTTAGAATGGTAAGTGCTGCTGCTTTGGCAACTCATCCGCTAAATCCAAATCCAGGAACAGCTGCACCATTTATGATGAGAATACCTTTTGAAGTTTGGAATGTAGATGATCCAAATAATCCATATCAAGTCAACTTCACCTTCAGAGATCGTGAACGCAATGGTACAGAAGATCAGTTTTATTCATGGCGTCTTAATAACAGAATGTATGGTATTCTTGTAAATACTCCATATAATCCTACTCAGGTTATTCAAATGGATGCTGGTCCTGATGAATTCAATGCTCTAGCAACATGGGTATTGGTATTTTACGGATCTAACTACCATGCTGGGGATGTTATAAAAGTTTCTTATGCAAACCCACTTCAACTTGGAAAAGATGTTTATTCGTTTACTGCTCCTAAGTTCAGCTACGATGCTTCAAAAGCAGCTGGGGATGTAAAGAATGTAAATGTATTCCCAAATCCATACTATGGAGTTAACCAAAACGAAATAAACAAATATCAAAGGTATGTAACCTTTAATCATTTACCTGCAAAAGCTACGATTAGATTATTCAACATGGGTGGACAATTGGTTCAAACGATAGTTAAAGATGATAATAGTCAGTTTATAAGATGGAACCTAAGTAATGAAAATGGTTTACCGGTTGCTAGTGGTGTTTACATCGCTTATATCGATATGCCAGAATTAGGTAAAACAAAAGTTCTAAAAGTAGCAATAATCCAGGAAACACAAATTCTTGATAGATTTTAGTGTTTAATATTTAAAGGAGATAAAAATGAAGAAAATAAATTTAATTATTATGTTTCTAACGTTCATTGCTACTAGCTCGTTGTTTGGACAAGCTGATAGGATCGGAACAGCGGGAGCTACGGAACTTTTGATTCCTGTTGGCGGTCGTGGTGTAGCAATGGGTAGTGCAAATTTAACAAATTCAGTAGGTGTAGATGCTATATTCTGGAATCCTGCAAACATTGCAAGATCTACCAATTCTGTTGATGTAATGGCATCACATATGACCTACATAGCCGATATTGGTGTTGAATTTGGTGCAGTTGGTGTAAATTTCGGTGAATTCGGAAATATGGCCTTCAGCATTAAATCACTTAACATTGGTGATATTCTTAAAACAACAGTAGACAATCCAGATGGAACCGGACAGACTTTTGCTCCTCAGTACACAGTTCTTGGATTATCTTACTCTAAAATGCTTAGTGATAGAGTTTCTGTTGGAACTAACATTAACTTTGTTTCAGAAAATGTGGACTTAGTTAGTGCTTCCGGTTTAAGTTTTGATTTTGGTGTAACATACTCAGAACTAGCTGGAATTAACGGTTTTTCAATGGCAGTTATCCTCAAAAATATTGGTTCCGATCTTAAATTTGATGGTTCTGCTCTTTGGTTACCAGCAACAAATAATGATCAAGCTAGAGGCGAACAATTCTATAAAATTGATGCTGCCAGCTTTTCATTACCAACTACTCTTGATATCGGTTTAGGGTATAAGTTAGCTATCGATTCACAAAATCATTTAGATCTTGTTGGATCATTTGTTAACCATAACTTCTATACAGATCAATATAAAGTTGGTGCTGAGTATAATTATGATAACCTTCTGTTCTTCAGAGGCGGTTATAACTATACTACTAATTTTGATGCAGCTGAAACGTTGTACAAATTTAGTGTAGGCTTTGGTATTAATTATGACTTAAGTGGTATTGGTGTGAAAATTGATTATGCATACCTACCAACTGAGTTCTTTGATGACACTCACTTAATTTCATTGTCATTAGGTATCGAATAATTGCACTGTTAATTAGTTCAGTTATTTTTAAATTTCCTGAGTCTATTTATTTAGACTCAGGATTTTTTTTATTCAGAATGAAAATAATTTAAGAGAGGAGACATGAAATTTAAATTTCACTTTTTTTTAGCGATTGCATTCTTATTTCCGTCAGCCATATTTTGCCAAGGTACAATTGGATTTGATTTTGATTATGCGAAATTTAATTATGATAATGAATCTAACTATTTAGAAATTTATTACTCGTTATCTCCAAGTACTTTATCCATTTCAAAAACAGATTCCGGCAATTTTATTTCAATTAATCTTGGAATATTGCTTACTTCTGAAACCAATGAGAAGACTCTGGATGAAACTTATAATCTGGCAAATTTAGTTGATACTACATCTCCCGATTTTTATAAACAAGATTTAGTTGGTGTTTTGGGATTTAGAGTTCCTTTTGGGAAGAAAATATTAACCTTAGCCGTAAAAGATAATTACAATAGTTCTAACAATAAAAAAATAGTTGAAAAACTAGAATTTGTTCCCTTCAATAATCCTGTTCAAATTAGTGATATTGAGTTATGTTCCAATATTATCCATGAAGGTGCAAACCCCAATTCAATTTATTACAAGAATAATTTAGAGCTTGTTCCTAACCCCAAAAGCATTTATGGAGCAAATTCTCCGGTTTTATTTTATTATACAGAAATTTATGAAAATGCTTTCAAAGGAGATAAAAAAAATCTCAAAATTTCAAGAACGGTGCATAAAAATGGTGCTCTAGTTCATACTGATGAAGAAAAATTAGTTTTAAGTAATGCAGCACTGGTTAAAGCCGGATTATTGAACGTATCAAAATATTCTTCCGGTGGTTATACAATTGCTTTAAATATTTTGGATATTGATGGCAATTTAGTTGGAAATAGTTCGAAGAAGTTTTTTATTTACAATCCCGGGGTAGTTGAAGAGGTAAGTAAGAAAGGAGTAACTTTTGTTGGTAGTGAGTATGATTTTATGAATGAAGATGATTGCGATTATAATTTTGCTGTTACAAAATATATTGCAGCCGAATCAGAAATAAGACTGTATGAAAAATTAAGTCAAATAGATGCTAAGAGAAGATTTTTATTCGATTTTTGGAACCGAAGAAATCCTGATCAAATTTCATCCAATGATATGAAACAGAAATATATGGAAAAAGTTGAATATGTTAATTCCAATTATGGAAATAGATTTAAAGAAGGATACAAAACTGATAGAGGCAGAGTAGTTTTGGTTTATGGCAAACCTGATAGAGTTGATACTTTCAATAGTGAATCAACTTTGAAACCGTACGAAATATGGTATTATGATTCAATTGAAGGAGGCATAACCTTTATATTTGGTGACACTATGGGCGCATTCGATTTGGAGTTGTTACATTCAACAAAACGAGGTGAAATTAGAAATGAAAATTGGGGTGATAGAATCTCTGTTTATGGCAGAAATGATTAAAATTACTTACATTTATCAATCTAATATTATTATCAATTTATGAAAAAAACATTATTTCTTTTAATTGCCTTTTTTGAAATATTCTTTGCACAAAAAGCTTTAAGGTTTGACTTTGACTATGCTCAGTTTAAGTATGATTCTACAAATAATTATTTAGAAATTTATTATTCATTTGTACCTTCCGATTTTATCCTTTCTAAGGTAAGTGGTGAATTTGTTGTAAAAGCAAAAATGCATATCCAAATTCAGAACAATGAGACAGATGAACTAATTGTGAATAAAGATTGGGGATTAACTCAGCCATTAAAGGACTCTTCTGAATATAAAAATGGTAAAGCTTTGCTAGGAGTTGTTGGTTTTAATTTAAAAAAGGGATCATATATTTTAGAAATAAGTGTTGAAGATATGCTGAACGTAAAGAGTAGAAAAGAATATTCTGAAAATATTACAGTAAATCCGTTTTTCAGGAAATCATTCGCTATCAGTGATATTGAACTTGCATCTAGAATTATTAATGAAAATGGTAATATTAATTCAATATTCTATAAAAACACTTTAGAGGTATTTCCAAATCCTTCAATAATTTATACCGAAAAAGCACCAGTTCTTTTTTATTATACGGAGCTTTATAACCTGCAAAAATCTAAAAGTGATAAAATTACTTTAAAGAAGAAGTTATTTGATAGTAAAAATAATTTAATCTATGAATCCAAGAAAGAAATACCAACAAAGAGAGAATCAATTGTTGAAGCAGGTATTATCGATTTAAGAAAATATCCAACGGATACTTATACTCTTTCATTAAGTTTAAGTGACAAAAACGGAGAAAAGAATACTTCTTCAAATAAGAAATTCTTTTTAGTAAATCAAGGCGTCTCGGTTGTAAAAGCTAGTTCAAAGAGTACTGATTATATGAGTAGTGAGTTTGGAGTTCTATCCTCAGAAGAGTGCGATGATTTGTTTGAAAAATCAAAAGTTCTTGCTCAAGGATTTGAGAAAGATGAATATAAAAAATTAGATTCGTTAAAACATAAAAGAGAATACTTATTTAACTTCTGGAAAAAAAGAGACGAGTCACCTGAAACTGCAGCAAACGAATTAAAGAAATTGTTTCTCTCAAGAATTGAAGTTGCCAATAGCAGATATAGAACTATGTCAAATCCTGGTTACAAAACTGATAGGGGAAGAGTTCTTTTACTTTATGGCGAACCTGATGAAATTGATAGATATCCAAATGAAACTAACACCAAACCTTATGAAATTTGGGCATATAATAACATTGAAGGGGGAGTATTTTTCGTATTTGGTGATTTTAGTGGTTTTGGTTTATATGAATTACTTCACTCAACAAAAAGAGGAGAGTTACAAAATCCGGATTGGATTTATAGGATAAGTGCTAATTAAAAATAATTATGCTCAATAAATATAAATTAGAATATATTTTATTTGTTTTTTTTGGCAGGTTATTAACATTATTTGGCTTTAACTCAATAAAATACTCTTCTCGGTTTCTTGCATTTTTATTCTACTACGTTCTCCAGCTTAGGAAAAAAGTTGTAATTAAGAATCTAACTAAAGCATTTCCTAACCTTACACGATCAGAAATTTCTAAACTTGCACTTAAAAATTATTTAAGCATTGCAATAACCTTTCTAGAAGTATTTAAACTAAAAGACTCTAATCCTTCTGATATTAGAAGGATTGCCATTGATAAAAACCTTGAACAGATTGATAATAAATTTAAAGAAGGAAAAGGACTTATTCTTTTAACAGCTCATTTAGGTAACTGGGAGCTTGGTGCAATAGCCGCAGGTGTTTTTTCAGATCACAGCATAAGTGTATTAATAAAAAATCAAAAAAATCCATATGTGAAAAAATGGTTAATTGACTTTCGAGAGAAGTTTGGGAATAAACAAATTCCTGTAGGTGCATCAATCCGAGAAATACTAGTAGCACTTAAGAATAAAGAAATTGTTGGTATTGTTGGGGATCAAAGAGGTCCAAGAGGTGGTCAAAAAGTAAATTTTTTCGGAGAAAAAACTTCCGTTTTTACCGGGACAGCCTCTATTGCTCTAAAGACTAAATGCAACGTAATTATAATGTTTTGTGTTAGAAATAAAATGGGAGTATATGAGCTCGTCAGTAAAGAAATTATTACTTCAACTCTTGTCGGATCTAATGATGAACAGATTTTACAGTTTAATCAAGAATACATGAGCTTTCTTGAATCTGTAATTAGGCAATATCCCGAACAATGGTTTTGGATGCACAATATTTGGAAATACTAGTTCACTTTTCTTTAATTATCTTACCCTTTTAGACATTTTCTTTTTCTAATTCTTATTATATTTGAACATGATAAAAAAGGCATTAAAGAAAATAGATTTTTTAAATTTGTTCCAAACAAGTGTTTATTTTACACCAAATTTTTCTGATGGTGAAACAAAACGATATAAGTTTAAAGTTACTCAGCTGGCATTATATTTATTCCTTTATTCTTTTTTTGTAATGGTATTTACAATTCTAATACTTGGAGTTACTCCTCTAAAAAATCTCGTATTTCAATATGAAAACTCTGAACTGCGTGACCAAGCGGAAAAAACTATTGAACTTGAAAGAAAGGTAGTTTTTTTAACGAAAGAGTTGGAATCAATTTCATCTACGAATAAAAGATTAAAGTATGCATTTATACTCGCTACTTCTGATTCTCTCGATTCGACTGATGCAATTTATGACAGTCTTAAATATGAGCCACTTGAAAATTTACCATATGGTGGAAATGTATTAGAAGCATTTACTCAAATGTGGAATAACTGGTTTTCTTCAGATGACTCACAAATAAAAAATATTTTTAATAAACCTAGCAAAGGTTCGATAATTAATGACTTTAACTCGGAAGAGGGTCATTTTGGATTAGACTTTGCGGTTTCTACGGGAACTTCAGTTCATGCCTCAAGTGGAGGTTTAATTATTTTCGCCGATTTTACAATTGATGATGGAAATAAAATTATTATCCAACATGAAAACGGATTTATTACTGTTTATAAACACTGTTCATCAATTATAAAAAAGGAAAGAGATTTAGTTGTTGCTGGTGAATTAATTGGACTAAGTGGTAATACCGGAAAAAACACTACAGGTCCGCATCTTCATTTCGAAATATGGAAAAATGGTAAACCGCAAAATCCAAAGGAATATTTTATAAAATGATGGGGTCAAAAAAAATGTTAAAAAGAGAAAACGGGCATTCTGAAGATGTTAGTATCCTTAGTGAAGGAGTAAACATTGAGGGGAAAATATCAAGCAATGGCAATGTTAGAATTGACGGAAAAATAAATGGTGACGTTGTTGTAAAAGGAAATTTAACTGTTGGTGCTTCTTCCGAAATTAAAGGGCAAGTGACATCTAAAAATATGACGGTAAGCGGAAAAATTGAAGGAATTATAAAGATCGAAGAGAAATTAACTCTGGAATCAACTTCTGTAATTAAAGGTGATATTATTACAAAGATTTTGGTTATTGAGGAAGGAGCTAAATTTGATGGAAAGAGTTCTATGACTCATACTCCATCAGCAAGTGGCGCTCCAACAATTAATGCAAAATAAGGATGAAGATAGTAAATTAGCGAAATCTTATAAAGAGATAGGTCCATATCTAGGACTAGGGACACAATTAGCAGCAACAATTATCTTAATGTTCTTTTTAGGTAGATGGCTAGATGAAGAATTTCAATTAGAGCCAATACTTACTATTGTTTTTAGTTTTTTAGGTGGATTTGCAGGAATTTATAATGTTATTAAATCTACATTAAATCTAAATAAAAAAAATAAATGAGCATATTTTTAAAAAGAATAATTTCTTTATACCTGATTATTTTTACGATTTTAACCATTCTTTTTTTTAGCGGAACAATTTCTAAACTTTTTCTATTTTCATCGATGATTGCAGGCGCATTAAATTTAATAAATGCATTTGCAGCAGTCAAATTTTTTCAACTTTCTCATAAATCTGGCAACTCTTCCTTTATGATTTACAACTTAGGCGGGCTTACAGTTAGATTATTGGGATTGCTTGTTGTTTTCGTCCTGGTAATAAAATTCTTGAATATTGATGAATATGCGTTTATATTTATATTCTTTTTATTTTATTTTATTAGTTTAATACTTGAAGTAATGTTTTATATAAAAACAGTTAAAAAACAAGCGTAGTTAATGTACTCAGAAGAAATAAAAACCGTTTCAGATACTTTGCAAGCTGTTGCTACAGCTGAAAAAGAGAATAGTGCCGGTTGGATTATGCACCATATTTTGGATAGTAATACTTTGGATTTCGAGCCATTTTTTACTATTCAATTACCACATTTAAGCTTATTTGGTTTTGATATCTCTATTACCAAACATGTTGTATTTATGTGGATTGCATTCGCTCTTCTAATCCTTATTTTTAATTTAGTTGCAAAATCTTATAAGAAATCGTTTTTACCCAAAGGTCTCACAAATATGATGGAAGTTCTTGTGGTTTTTGTTAGAGATGAAATTGCAAGACCAACTATTGGAAAAGGCTATGAGAAGTTTTTGCCTTATTTGTTAACAATCTTTTTTTTCATTTTGACAAGTAATTTTTTGGGTTTATTACCATACGGTGCAACTGCAACAAGTAATATTTCTGTAACAGCAACATTAGCAGTTATATCATTTTTTGTTATTCAAGCTGGTGGAATAATGAAGAACGGTGCTTTTGGTTATTTTAAGGGATTGATTCCAGGTGGAGTTCCTGGATGGTTGCTGCCAATTATGTTTGTTGTTGAAATTTTAGGTTTGTTTACAAAACCTTTTGCTTTAGCAATAAGATTATTTGCTAATATGACTGCTGGTCATATAGTGATTATGGCTTTAATTGGTTTAATTTTTATTTTACAAACATTTTTTGTAGCACCTGTATCTGTAGCTTTTGCATTATTTATATACTTGCTTGAGATATTGGTTGCTCTAATTCAAGCATATATTTTTACAATGTTGTCCTCGTTATTTATTGGGATGGCAGTTCATCAAGATCATTAATAAATTATTTTCAATTTAAGGAGGAAATAAATGGAATTTGCGTATTTAGCAGCAGGGCTTGGTGCCGGATTAACAATTTTTGGTGGTGCATTAGGAATTGGTAAATTAGCAGCAGCAGCAATGGAAGCAAGTGGACGTCAACCAGAAGCAGCAGGCGATATCAGAACTTCTATGATTATTGCAGCAGCTCTTATTGAAGGTATTTCACTTTTTGCATTAGTAATTTGTATTCTACTAGCGCTTAAATAATTATCTTTTTGAGATAATTAAATCTCACTAATATAATTTATATAAGGAATTGATGATGTTAGCATTTTTTGCTTCGTTTATGATTACTTTTTTCTAGTGGTGGAAGTTCTGGCAGCCTATTGGATGTTAATCCAGGATTAATCTTTTGGACTGTTGTAACTTTTGTTCTGCTTCTTCTCATCTTGAAAAAAATGGCGTGGAAGCCTATTTTAAATTCTCTGAATGAGAGAGAAAATTTTATTAAAGAATCTGTTGAAAAAGCAGAAACAGCTAAAAAAGAAGTCCGAAGAGTTACTTGAACAAAATAGAAAAAATCTTGCTCAAGCTGAAGAAGAATGCACAGAAAGTTATTGCTCAGGGTAGAGAGTATGCAGAGAATTTAAAAGCCCAAATTATTGAAGAGAGCAAGCAAGAAGCTAAAAAACTTATTGCAGATGCGTCTTTAGAAATTGAAAGAAAGAACGTAGAAGCATTTAATAGTTTAAAGGATGAAATTGCTTCAATTGCTGTTCAAGCAGCTGAGAAAATTTTGAGAAGTAATTTGGACAAAGAAAAACAAGAAAAAATAGTTAATGATTTTATTAATGATTTATCTAAGAACTAAGCAATGAGTGAATTTGTAATTTCTTCTAGATATGCCAATGCTTTAATGGGTATTGCCGAATCTAAAGATTCTTTTCAAATTATCGTTTCAGATATCAATTTGATTTGTGAAACTTTGCTTGCATCCAAAGAGCTAAGAAATTTACTTAGCAATCCTGTGGTTCCTGAGAATAAAAAATTAGTAATCTTAAAAGAAGTTTTTGATTCGCACATTTCTGATGAAGTTAAAAAATTCTTAATATTTCTGGTTGAGAAAGGAAGAGAAAATCTCCTTTATGATATTGGGAAAAGATTTTTGACTTTATCTGATGATAAAATGAATCAAACAAAAGTTAATATAACAAGTGCAATTGAATTAACTGCAAATCAAAAAGAAAAGTTAAACAACAAATTAGAAGCCTTGTTAAATAAGAAAGTTATTTCAGATTTTAGTATTAATAGTTCTTTAATTGGTGGATTTAAAGCGAAGTTTAACGATACAGTTATTGATGCTTCAGTTCAACATCAGTTAGAATTATTAAAGAAAAAATTATTCGGACAAGATTTTTTAAGCAATTAATTTTGAATTTTATTAAGGTAAAATAATGGCTCAAGTTAGACCTGATGAGGTTTCTGCAATATTAAGAAAACAGTTGTCTGGTTTTGATAATGAAGTAGATATTTATGATGTTGGGACAGTACTAGCTGTTGGTGATGGTATTGCTCAAGTCTACGGACTTTCAAAAGTTATGGCAAGTGAACTTGTTGAATTTCCTCATAATATTGTTGGAATGGTACTTAATCTTGACGAGGATAGTGTTGGCTGTGTTCTATTTGGCGATAGCTCACTTATTAAAGAAGGCGACACTGTAAAAAGAACAAAACGTGTTGCTTCTATTCCGGTTGGTGAAGAATTTTTAGGAAGAGTTATAACTCCTCTTGGAATTCCTATAGATGGAAAAGGACCTATCCAAGCGAAACATTATTTGCCGATTGAAAGAAAAGCTTTGGGTGTTGTTGCAAGACAACCCGTAACAGAACCTTTACAGACCGGAATATCAGCCATTGACGCTATGATTCCAATCGGTCGTGGACAAAGAGAATTAATTATTGGTGATAGACAAACTGGTAAAGACTGCAGTTGCCATCGATACAATTATAAATCAAAAAATTACTCATACAAAAGAAGCTCAAGAAAAGGGGATTAAGCCAGTTTATTGTTTCTACGTTGCTATTGGTCAAAAAGCTTCTACTGTTGCTCAGGTTGTGAATAAATTAGCTGAACACGGGGCAATGGAGTATACAACTATTGTTTCTGCTTCTTCATCTGATCCAGCACCTTTGCAATATATTGCTCCTTACGCTGGTGCTACTTTGGCAGAACATTTTAGAGATAATGGAAAACATTCATTAGTTATATATGATGATCTTTCAAAGCAAGCAGTCGCTTATAGAGAGCTTTCTCTACTTTTAAGGAGACCTCCTGGTAGAGAGGCTTATCCTGGGGATATTTTCTATTTACATTCAAGATTATTAGAAAGAGCCTCAAAATTAAGCGATGAACTTGGTGGTGGAAGTTTAACAGCTTTACCAATAATAGAGACTCAACAAGGTGACGTTTCTGCTTATATTCCTACTAACGTAATCTCAATTACTGATGGTCAAATTTATCTTGAACCAAATTTGTTTAATGCCGGAGTTCGTCCTGCTATTAACGTTGGTATTAGTGTTTCCAGAGTTGGTGGAAATGCTCAAATTAAAGCAATGAAAAAAGTGGCTGGTACTTTAAAACTAGATTTAGCTCAATATAGAGAACTGGAATCTTTTGCAAAATTTGGTTCTGATTTAGATCAATCAACTTTAAGAACACTCGCAAAAGGTGAAAGATTAGTTGAACTTTTAAAGCAAGGACAATATTCTCCTATGGCTGTTGAAAAACAGGTTGTAAGTATTTTTTGTGCTACAAACGGATTCTTAGATGATATAAGTGTTAAAGATGTAAAAAGATTTGAAAGAGAATTTATTGAATATGTAGAAGTAAATAATAAAAATATTTTTGATGAGATTAGTAAATCTAAAGTTTTAAGTGATGAAACGGTAGAGGCAATTAAAAAAACAGTTTCAGAATTTAAATCAAATTTTAAGAAGAGCTAATAAATAAGCTATGGCAACATTAAGAGATATTAAACAGAGAATAGTTGGGGTAAAAAGCACTCAGCAAATTACTAAAGCAATGAAGATGGTTGCTGCTGCTCGTTTGCGGAGAGCCCAAGAAAATATCATTAATGCTAAACCATATGCTAGAAAAATGTCAGAAGTATTGAGCCATCTACTAAAAAGTCTTGGTTCCAATAATCATCCATTGTTTTCAGAAAAAACGGTTAATTCTGCCGCCGTTGTTATTGTAACATCCGATAGAGGATTGTGTGGTGGTTTTAATATGAATGTTATTAGAGAAGCTGAAGAATTGATTAATGGTGAATTAAAAGTTTTGAATGAAGCTGGTAAATTAGAATTGTATTGTGTTGGTAAAAAGGGGAATGATTATTTTTCTAAAAAGGAAAACTATAAAGTAGTTGGATCTTACCTCGGGATATTTTCAAAACTAGAATTTGAATTTGCTGCCGGACTTGCAAATGAGCTAACAGCTAGATTTTTAAATGGAGAGATTGATAGAGTAGTTATTGTTTATAATGAGTTTAAGTCAGTTATGCAGCAAAAAACTTCTGCTAAACAATTTTTGCCTATCCAAAGTCTAGAAAATGATATTGATGAAAATTCTAAGCATACAGAATATATTTATGAACCTAATCAAGCAGATATTATCAACTCTTTATTACCAAGACATTTAAAAGGACAATTTTGGACTGTCCTATTAGATTCTTATGCTGCTGAATTGGGCGCAAGAATGACAGCGATGGAAATGGCAACTGAGAATGCCAAAGAGATGATTCGTACTTTACAAATAAAGTTTAATAAAGAGAGACAAGCTGCAATTACAAAAGAAATTTTGGAAATTGTATCTGGTGCAAATGCACTCATGAGTGCCTAAAAAAATCGTTCTAAGAAATTATGCTTGAAGATATTACTTTAAAATTTGAAAAAGCCCTTAAAAAGGTAACTGGGCAAGGTAGGATTTCTGAAAGTAATATTTCGGATACTTTGAGAGAAATTAGGCGCGTTCTTCTTGATGCTGATGTTAATTATAAAGTTGCAAAACAATTTATTGATGATGTTAAAGAAAAGGCACTAGGCAAGGAAGTTCTTGCTTCTGTAACTCCTGGGCAACTTATCACTAAAATTATTTTTGATGAGTTAACCGAATTAATGGGTTCAACTCAGCAAGAGTTAAGACTGAATGCAAGTGGTCCTACAATCATTTTAATGGTTGGTTTGCAAGGATCTGGCAAGACTACCTTTTCTGCTAAGCTGGCAAAATATCTTAAAGATAAGAATAGAAAAGTATTGTTAACGGCTGCAGATGTTTATCGGCCAGCGGCTATTGACCAATTAAAAACTTTAGGTTCACAAATTGGTGTCCCAGTTTTTAGTATAGATGGCAGTGTTGATACTATAAGAATATGTGAAGAATCAGTAAAGTTTGCAAAAGAAAGTTCTTTAAATACTATTATTATTGATACTGCTGGTAGGTTGCATGTAGATCAAGATTTGATGAATGAAGTTCTTTCAATTAAGTTAAAAGTTAATCCAACTGAAATTTTATTTGTTGTTGATTCAATGACTGGTCAGGATGCTGTTAATTCTGCAAAAGCGTTTAATGATGTTGTTAATTTTGATGGTGTTGTTCTTTCAAAATTAGATGGTGATTCGAGAGGTGGATGTGCTTTATCAATTAAAGCGGTTGTTGAAAAACCTATAAAGTTTGTTAGCTTGGGAGAAAAATTAGATAGTATTGAAATATTTCATCCGGATAGACTTGCTTCTAGGATTATTGGCAAGGGAGATGTTATTTCTCTTGTTGAGAAAGCGCAAGAACAAATTGATAGTCGTGAAGCTGAAGATTTAGAAAAGAAATTACTTTCGAATAAATTTGACTTTGAAGATTTTCTTAAGCAAATTAAGATGATAAAGAAAATGGGTTCTTTAAAATCGCTTATTGGAATGATTCCTGGAGTAAATTCTGCATTAAAAAATGCAGATGTTGATGATAATCAATTGGTTAAGGTCGAATCGATAATTCAATCAATGACCAAAGAAGAGCGAGCAAAACCCAGAATATTAAACGGAAATAGAAGGAAAAGAATTGCTAGAGGCAGCGGAAATTCTATCCAAGAAGTAAATCGTTTAATTAAGCAATATGGTGAAATGCAAAAAATGATGAAAAAGTTTAGTTCTAAGGGTGGTAAAAAGCTTTTGGGAAATTTTAATAATATGAAATTTAATTAATGAAAAGAATATATTGGAGGATAATTTAAGTTGGGAGTTAAGCTAAGATTACGCAGAATGGGCAAGAAAAGACAGCCAATTTACAAAGTTGTAGCTGCAGATGTTCGTTCACCTAGAGATGGAAAGTTTATTGAGGCAATTGGATCATACAATCCTAAAACTGATCCTGCTACGGTTGAACTGAATGAAGAAAGAGCACTTTATTGGCTAAATTGTGGCGCTCAACCTACTACAACCGTTAAGAATTTGTTGAATAAACAAGGAATTTTACTCAAGAAAGAACTTCAAAAAAAGGGACTTTCTGAAAGTGAGATAGCTTCTAAATTAGAAGAATGGGGTAAAGTTCAAGAAACTGCAAAAGCTGATAAAACAGCAAAAGTAGAAAAAAAGAACAAAGAAAAAGCTGAAGCTGAGAAGAAAAAGATTGAGCAGGAAATGAAAGAAAAAGCTGAAGCTGAAAAGCAAAAAATTGAACAAGAAAAGAAAGAGAAAGAAGCTGAAGTGGCAGAAGTAAAGGATACTGCTTCTGAAGAAGTTTCTGAGAGTGAACCTAAATCAGAATAAAATTAATTAGATTGCTTTTGGAAACTAAGCTTGATTAATTAAGAGTATCTTATTCTCAAATTATCTATAGGTAGTCTCATGAAAGAATTCGTTGAATTTATTGCAAAACATTTAGTTGATGCACCTGATAGTGTTAACATTGAGGAATCTAAACCCAACGAAAATACTGTAGAGCTTACCCTAAAAGTAAGTGCTGATGATGTGGGTAAAGTTATTGGCAAACAAGGTAAGACTGCTCAAGCAATGCGAACTCTTTTAACAGCAATTGCAGCTAAAGAGGGTAAAAGAGCAATTCTAAAAATTCTTGACTAGTTGATTGGGTGATTATTTTCTAATAGCGGAAATTGTTGATTTATTTGATTCTAAGGGTTCCGTTATTATCAAGTCTTTCTCAGATTTTCCTGAGCGATTTTTGAAGCTTAAGAAAGTCTATGTTGATTATTTCGGCAAAAAGAAAGAATTAATTGTTGAGTCTGTTAAAGAAGTTAATGCTCAATTTGTAGTTAAATTTGAACGGTTTGATAATATTGAGGATATACAATTTTTAATTAATAATAAATTGTATGTAGATTCTGATAACCTCTATGAACTTCCGGATGATTTCCTTTACATACATGATCTGATTGATTGTAAAGTTTATATGAACGATGTGTTCTTTGGAATATTGATTGATATATTGAAATTTGAAAATAATGATGTTTACGTTATTAGCAATAATGATGGTGAAGAAATTTTAGTTCCGGCAGTTGGTAAATTCTTTGATAGTATTGTAATTGAAGAAAAAAAAATATTCCTTTCAAAAGAAGCTGAAATATTTAATAATGAGAATTGATATAATATCTGCCGTTCCCGATTCATTATACAGTATTTTAAATACAAGTATAATAAAACGGGCAATAGATAAGGATTCTGTTAAAGTTGAAGTTCATAATCTAAGAGATTATGCTAGAAATAAACAAAAGCAGATTGATGATAAGCCTTTTGGCGGCGGACCGGGAATGCTTTTAAAACCAGAGCCTTTTTTCGAATGTATTGAACATTTGTTAGATAAAAGAAAATATGATCATATTATTTTCACAACACCCAAAGGGAAGATTTTTAATCAATCGTTAGCAAATAAAATTTCTTTAGCTGAAAATATAATTATAGTTGCCGGACACTATAAGGGTATTGACGAAAGAGTTTGTGAAAAATTTGCAACTGATGAAATTTCAATAGGCAATTTTATTTTAAGTGGGGGCGAGTTACCTGCTTTAATTATTACTGATGCAATTGTTAGGTTAATTCCAGGGGCAATAGGAGACAGTGAATCGATGTTAAATGATTCATTTATGGATGGAAATTCTGTTGAATCTCCTTATTATACTAGACCTGCTGAATATAGAGGAATGAAAGTTCCAGAAGTTTTACTCTCCGGAAATGATAAAGAAATAAATAAATGGAGAGATGAGAAGTCAAAAAGTTTAACTGAGAAATGGAAAAAAATAAATAGTTTGGAGTAAAAATGGAAAAATTACAAGAAGTTACCTCTGAACAACACAGAACTGATTTACCAGATTTTAACCCTGGTGATAGAGTTAAAGTGTTTGTAAGAGTTATTGAAGGAAATAAAGAAAGGGTTCAGCCTTTTGAAGGTGATGTAATCAGTATTAGAGGTGCTGGCAACAGTAAAACTTTTACTGTACGAAAAATCTCGAGTGGTGTTGGTGTTGAGAGAATTTTTCCAATTAATTCGCCAAAAATTTCTAAGGTTGAAATTATCAGATTAGGTAAAGTTAGAAGAGCAAAATTGTTCTATTTAAGGAATCTTTCTGGTAAAGCTGCAAGAATTAAATCCAAAATTGTAAAGTAATAGTTTTCTAAGTCCGGTTTAAACCGGACTTTTTTTTGTAATATGAAACTAATTGCACCAAATAATATATTTTCTACTATTCTTCTATTATCTATTCCTCCTAAAATTAGACCTGAGTTAATAATAAAAGATTCCTCTCTGATTGCTAATGAATTATTGAATAGCAATGATTCAATTGCATTAATTCCATCTATTGATTTAATAAAGCATAAAGATTTATTTGTTTCAGAAAAAATTGCAATAGGATTTGATGAATTAGTTTCTAATTCTTATTTGTATTTTTCTAAGACCAATGGAGACTTTAAGAAACTGCTTTTGAAAGGGGATATTAGTAGTAATGAAGTTATTTTAGCAAAAATAGTATTTAAGGAAAACTATAACTTAGAACCAAAAATTGAGTTAGATTCGGGTAAAGAGTTTAATGAAGATCAGAATTATTTGGTTTCCGGAAATCAAAACTGGTTAAATGGGAAATATAAGAATGGGATTAGTTTTTCTGAGCAAATATCAGACTTATTAGAATTTCCATATATTAACTATGTATTAGTTTCAAACGATAAAGATCTATTAGTTGAATTTCATTCTAGCATCAAAAATATTAACAGTTTGGTTGATGAAAATTTTGAATCGATTCTTAAGAAGGTTGAATTAGGGGACGAAATTAATGTTTTTTTAAAATCAAATAAGTATTCACTAAATTATGAACTAACCGAAATTGGAAAAGTAGGTTTAGTTGAACAGATTAAACTTTTATACTTTCATCAAATTATTGATGATATATTTGATATAAAATTTGTTTAATGAACCTACATTAGTAGGTCCATTAAATTTGCAATTCTTTATTTATTTACTTGAAAAGTAGTATCCCCATTTTCCACAAATCCAATAATCTGTTTTATTGCTGCTATTCCTGCATTAATGTTCGCTTCGGCAGTTTGCGCACCCATCTTTTTAGGAGTAAAATAGCACTGCGGCTCAAATTTTTCTAACAATTCATCTGCATTATTTGGAGCTACATCTGAGACATATTTAAAATCAGGACGATCTTGTAAAAGTTTTAGTAAATCAGTTTCGTTAATAACTTCTTTACGAGCTGTATTAACAAGCGTTGAATTTTGTGGCATCAGATTTAATAAATCGTAATTAATTGAATTTTTAGTTTTATCATTTGCGGGTATGTGCAGAGACACATATTGGGAATTCTTATATAAGTCTTCAACTGAATTATATACACTAACACCATCAGCTTCAATTGTTTCCTTTGGAACAAATGGATCATAAGCACATATTTTCATCCCAAACCCTTTTGCAATATTTGCTACTAATTTCCCAACATTACCGTAAGCATGAATGCCAAGAGTTTTCCCACTTAATTCATTGCCGTCTTTGCCATTAAATTTTCCTCTCGCTGTATAGATCATCATACCTATAGCTAGCTCTGCAACTGCATTTGAGTTTTGCCCTGGAGTATTCATTACAACTACTTCCTTTGATGAAGCTGCCTCAAGATCAACATTATCAAACCCAGCTCCAGCTCTAACAACAATTTTTAAGTTTTTAGCGGCGTCAATAACTTCTTTGGTTATTTTATCGCTTCTAATAATTAGAGCATCAACATCTGCTACTGCATTTAATAGTTCTGACTTATCAACATATTTTTCTAGTTTAGCAAATTGATATCCGGCATTTTCAGTAATTTCTTTAATTTGATTTAGTGCCACGGCAGCAAACGGTTTATCTGTTGCAACTAATACTTTCATTTGTCCCTCTTAATTTTTATTAACCATTGGCATAATTATTTTATGTTTTTTTGCATTGTCTATTGCACGAGAATAGCCAGCATCTGCATGTCTAACAATTCCCATTCCTGGATCATACGTTAATACTCTTTCTAAACGAGCTTCGGCTTCAGGAGTTCCATCGGCAACAACAACCATTCCGGCATGGAGCGACTTCCCAATTCCAACGCCGCCACCGTGATGTACAGATACCCAACTTGCTCCACCAATGGAATTAAGCATTGCATTTAGAATTGGCCAATCGGCTATTGCATCACTTCCATCCTTCATTGCTTCAGTTTCGCGGTATGGAGAAGCAACAGAACCACAATCTAAATGATCTCTACCAATTACAATTGGTGCTTTAACTTTTTTCTGAGCTACAAGATCATTAAATATTTTTCCCATTTTAGCACGTTCACCGTATCCAAGCCAGCAAATTCTTGAAGGCAATCCTTGAAATTCAACTTTTTCTTGCGCTAGTTTTATCCATCTAATTAGTGCTTTATCATCAGGAAAATTTTCTATAATTGCCTTATCAGTTTCATAAATATCATTTGGGTCTCCTGAAAGTGCAACCCATCTATATGGACCTTTACCATCACAGAATAGTGGACGAATATAGGCAGGAACAAATCCGGGAAAATCAAAAGCATTCGCCAAACCATTTTCTTTTGCTTCTCCTCTTATATTATTTCCATAATCAAAAGTAATGGTACCCTTTTTTTGCATTTCAAGCATAGCTTCTACATGCTTGACAATTGTTTGTTTAGCCAGCTTAATGTATTCATCAGGATTTGATTTTCTAAGTGATTTTGCCTTTTCCAAAGACATTCCCATTGGCACATAACCATCAAGAGTATCATGAGCAGAGGTTTGATCGGTAAGAACATCAGGAATAATTCCTCTTTCAAGAATCTGATTGAGAACTTCTCCAGCATTTCCAACTAACCCAACAGAGAGTGCTTTTTTATTATTCTTTGCATCTAAAACTAATTTTAGGGCATGATCTAAATCATCAGCAATTATATCCAAATATTTAGTATCAATACGTTTTTGAAGTCTGGTTATATCAACATCAATTCCTAAGCAAGCTGCACCATTCATGGTTGCGGCTAATGGTTGAGCACCTCCCATACCGCCAATTCCGGCAGTCAATAAAAATTTTCCTTCAAGAGTTCCATTAAAGTGCTGTCTTGCGCATTCTGCAAATGTTTCATAAGTTCCCTGTAAAATGCCCTGAGTACCTATATAAATCCAACTTCCCGCGGTCATTTGACCGTACATTGTTAATCCTAATTTTTCCAACCTCCTAAACTCTTCCCAATTTGCCCAATCTGGTACAAGCATAGAATTTGATATTATAACTCTTGGAGCATTAGAATGTGTTTTAAAAACTGCAACTGGTTTCCCGGATTGAATAACAATAGTCTCATCATCTTCTAGAATCTTTAACGATTCAATGATTGCATCATATGAATCCCAATTTCTAGCAGCTTTACCGGAACCACCATAAACAATAAGTTCATCGGGATTTTCTGCAACTTCCGGATCAAGGTTATTCATTAGCATTCTTAAAACAGCTTCTTGAATCCACCCTTTGCATGATAGTAAATTTCCGGTTGGAGCTTTAATATTTTTATGTGTCATTTTCAATTATCGAAAATCTCTAAAATATTATTGTACTGATTCAACATATTTCTATAGAACCATCTGGTTAAAAACCAACTACTATCCATTTTTTTCTTAAGATGTTTAGTGTTCTCTCTTAATTGAAATGTAAGTCTGGTTTTTTCATCCTTCGTTAATTTAATTTTATCTTGTGATGAATTTAATTTTTCGATCACAGAATTAAAAATGTTAACTTCTCTAATTAGTTTATCATCGTTTGCCATTTGTTTAACAGCTTGTTTTGCAAAACTAGTCAATACCTTAGCTTGATTCTTATCAAACTCAAATTCATAATTTTGGAATAATTTTTTCATAATTTATTTATTTAGTGAGAGTAATTTTTCTCTGATTTTTTGAAAACCTGGTTTAATTATTTTATAAATATATTCTAATCGTTCATCATGAGGAAGAAATGCAGATTTCATTGCATTTGTATTCAATCTTTCAATATCATCAAGACTAATATCAAAAAGTTTCGTGGCAGTAAGATATTCCTTAGTTAAAGTTGTATCACTCATTAATCGATCGTCAGTATTAAGAAAAACTCTAAACCTTTTCTTATAAAAAGTATTAAAAGGGTGGTTTTCTAATTTATCAATTGCACCGGTATGTACATTGCTAAGTAGGCAAATTTCTAAAGGAATTCTTTTGTCTAGAACATATTGAGATAGTTCACCTAGAGAAATTACCTCACCGTTTTTATCAAGAACTACATCTTCAAGTAGTCTTGTAGCATGTCCAATTCTATGAGCTCCGCAAAATTGAATTGCTTGCCAAATAGATTCTTTGCCAAAGGCTTCGCCAGCATGAATTGTTATATTAAAATTTTCTCTTTGGATAAAATGAAATGCCTCTAAATGGTCTTTGGGCGGATAACCACCTTCTTCACCCGCTAGATCAAAACCAACCACACCCTTACTGCGGTAGTTAACAGCAAGTTCAGCAATCTCTAAGGAATTTTTCATATTTCTCATTCCACAGAGGATTAGACCAAACCCAACACCAAAATCTTTTTTGCCTTTCTCCAAACCCTCAAGAACTGAATTTATTACATCATCATAATGCAACTTTTTTTCTAAGTGTAAAATTGGAGCAAATCTTGTTTCTACGTAGCAAATTCCATCCTTATGCATATCCTCCATCATTTCATAAGCAACTCTTTCAAGCGATTCTTTTGTTTGCATCAATGCACATGTATGTTCAAATCCTTGAAGATATTCTACTAGATTGCCTTTGTTAGCACCTCTATGGAACCATTTGGCAAGCTCATCTGGGTTACTTGTAGGTAATTTGGTATATTTTTGTTCTCTGGCCAATTCAATAATTGTTTCTGGTCTAAGTCCACCATCTAAATGGTCATGAAGAAGCACTTTGGGAACCTGTTGAATAATGTTTTCAGTAGTCATAGTTTTATTTTAGTTTGTTACATTAAAAATATTCTTTTTGATAGGTAAAAGCAATTTAGAGTAGATTAATTCATTTGGCATAAATTGTTATTAATTACTAAAGCAAAATATTAAAGAATATGTTATTTTGCATTTGTAAACTTTTCTTATTTGGCATGAAAGTTTGATTAACTTTTCTTAAATTTTGACTATGATTATTAGAATTTTCAATTAATAAATTAGAGGTATACGTGAAAAAAATATTAAGCATATTAATATTAGGTTCAATGATTATTGGTTTTTCGGCATTCCAATGTTCATCTACAGAATTGACAAGTGCTAAACTTTATATTCAGCAGAAGAATTTTCCAAAAGCTTTAGAATCATTAGAAAAAGAAGTAGAAAAAAATCCTAAAAGTGATGAAGGTTATTACTTGTTAGGTTATATCCAAGGTGAAAATGGTGAAATTTCACAAATGCTAGAAAGCTACGGTAAATCTCTTGATATCAGTAAAAAGTTTGAAAATAATATTTCAGAATCAAGAAAATATCATTGGGCAGATGGATTTAACAAAGGTGTTCAAATCTTTAATAAAGCTTCCAAAGTTGGTGATACAGATAGTGCCAAAATAATTTTTGGTGAAGCCATTAATAAATTTGAAGGTGCAATTGCTTGTGAACCAGATTCAGCAGACACATACAAAAATTTAGCCTACGCTTACATAAACCTTGGTGATAGAAATGCTGCAATTGATCCATATATAAAAGTAGTTGAATTATCCAAAAGTGCTGATGGTTACGCTCAACTTGGAGAATTGTATCTTCAAAAAGGTTTAACAGCAAAAGAAAATGAGGATAAAGAAGGAAGCATGATGGATTTTGAAAATGCTATTAAAACGTTAGAAGAAGGCAGAAAAATTCATTCTAATGATGGAAGTATTTTATTATTACTTTCAAATGCATATATAGCTGCCGGTAAATTAGAAGTAGCAAAAGATGCTTTTAAAATTGGTGTTGAACAAGAACCAGAAAACAAATTTTACAGATATAATTATGGATCATTGCTTCTGAATGCTGAAGATTTTGCTGGTGCAGAAGTACAATTAAAAAAAGCTGTTGAAATTGATTCTGAATATGAGAATGCGATTTATAACCTCGCTGTAACATATGTAAAGTGGGGAGCAATTATCAGAGAAAAGGCTGAAGAAGACCAAACAGAATCTGATGAATATAAGGCTAAATTTGAATTAGCTTTACCTATGCTTGAAAAATTTGTAACCATGAACGAAGAAGAAGGTGCTGTGTGGGATCTATTAGGAAAAGTTTATGCAAATTTGGGAATGGGTGATAAATCGGAGCAAGCTTTTAAAAAAGCCGATATGTATAAATAGAATTTACTGAAGTGATTATGAAGCCCATATTTTGTCACCTTGACAACCTATGGGCTTTTCATTTAATTGAGGGATATAATGGAAAAGAACAAAGAAAATAAATCGCAGCAAATAAATATTGAGCTTGGTGAAAAAGAAGCAGAAGGTATTTACTCAAATCTTGCAATAATTACTCATTCTCCAGCAGAGTTTATCATAGATTTTACAAGAGTTGTACCGGGCGTTCCTAAAGCAAAAGTACATGCGCGAATTATAACCACTCCGCAACACGCCAAAATGTTGCAAAAGGCATTACAGGATAATATTGATAAATTCGAAAAAAGATTTGGCCCTATTAATATAGAAGGTCAAGCCTCGCCACAATTTGGATTTACAAATCTCGATAAAGATGAAAGGATAAATTAATTCTAATAGAAATGGAATTATTACCGATAATAATTAAAAAATATAAATAACTATTGAAGAATTTTAGCAAACATATTATTCTAACACTTTTTTTAAGTGTCTTGAATTTGAATAACTATTATTCTCAATCCTTAAATTTTCAGCATTATTCAACAGATAATGGTCTGCCACAAAGTACTGTATATGATATTGTACAGGACTCTTATGGTTTTATTTGGTTTGGTACTGAAGCTGGAATTGGAAGGTTTGATGGACTAAAAGTTAAAACTTACAATCTTGGTAATGGATTGGTTGGTAATAATGTTGGAGCACTATTTATTGATAGGCAAGGTGGAGTTTGGATTGGGACAAATAGTGGTTTATCATTGCTCTTCGAAGAGGAAATAACAAATTTTACTACATCTTCTGGTTTAAGTGATGATTTTATTTGGGCAATTACAGACGACACTGATGGAAATGTTTGGGTTGCAACAAGATATGGTGGAGCTTGTAAGTTTGAAGGAAAAAAAATAATTCAATTTACCGAAGAAACCGGTTTCCCTAGTAATAAACTTTCCAATATTTTAAAAGATTCCAAAGGAAACATCTGGTTCGCTTCATCTGATAAAGGAATAATAAAATATAATGGTAGGGATTTTATTGTTTATAATTCACGAGATGGACTGATAAGTAATAATGTAACAACTATTTTTGAAGATAAAAAAGGAATTTTGTGGGTAGGTTCCGATAAGGGTATTTCCACTTTTAATGGAAAAAATTTCTTTAACTTTTCGCCCAAAGAGGGATTTCCTGAGGAAGAGGTCAGTGTTATTCTTGAAGATGCTGCAGGTGATATTTGGATAGGATTATACAACAATGGCATTCTTAGATATGATGGAAGAAAATTATATAGACATTCCGGTTTGGATAGTGATGAAATAAGATCGGGATTTGTTGATAAAAGAGGCGATATTTGGTTCGGGACCTTTTTAGGAGGAGTTAGTCGATTACCTGCAGATTGGTTTGAGATTTACTCAACAGAAAATGGATTAGCTGATAAAGCCGTTTACCCAATTACCCAAGATGACAGAGGAAGAATGTATTTTGGTCATTACGGCAAAGGTGTATCAGTTTACGATAATGGATACTTTAGCAAATTAACAACTGCTTCCGGTTTAATCAGTGATAATCTCAGCTCAATATTGTTTGACAGTAAAAAAAATCTTTGGTTTGGTACTCTTAGTGGTGTAACTAAATATGGGAAAGATGGAATTGTATCCTACAATAAAACCAATGGATTAAAGTATGATTATATTCTAAATATTTTTGAGGACAGTAAAGGATATATTTGGTTTGGTGCTGCAGATGGTGTTTGTAGATATGATCCTGTTCAAAATAAGATTTCGTCAGATTATTCTAAGAATAACAATTTTGAACGGTCTTGGGTAAATGATATTTATGAAGATAAACGTGGGAATATTTGGTTTGCTACTCACCATTCAGGTTTATTAAAATTTGATGGAAATAATTTTGATAAAATTGATACTTCGAATGGTTTGCCAGTAAATAGTATTTTTTCAGTTACGCAAGATGAATATGGAAATTTTTGGTTTGGATCAGATGGCGGTGGAATAACAAGGTATAATGGTAAAGACTTTTTTACAATTACTGAGAAAGATGGATTAACGTCAAACGTATGTTATTTCATTTTGGAGAATAATAATAAACTTTATGCGGGTACTTTAAATGGGCTTTCAATTCTTGATAATTACAAACTAGAAAACGAAGGTAAGATTAAGTTTAAATACTTAACTAAAAGTGAAGGAATTAAGGCTAAAGAACTAAATCAAGGGGCATATTTTAAAGATAAAGACGGTTATTTATGGTTTGGAACTCAGAATGGACTTATCAAAATTGATCCAAAGAAAGAAGCATTGGATGAAAATCCAAGAGTTTTTCTTGCAAATGCTAAAGTTTCTGATGGTCAAAATGAAATACCTCTAGTCCCTTTTAGTGATAAAGATTTGAATTATATTCAAAATAATATTTACTTTGAATTTTACTGTATTTCTTTTGCCAAACCTGAGGAAACTGTATTTGAATTTAAATTAGAGGGAATAGAAAATAATTGGTCAGAAACGGTTGAGCACTCTATAACCTATAGAGCATTGCCTCCTGGAGAATATAAATTTTGGGTTAGAGCTAGGAATAGTGATAATATAACCGGAGAAGCTAAAATACTAAGCAGGTTTATTATTGCTTCACCTTTTTATCTTACCTGGTGGTTTATTATGCTGGTTATAATTACTCTTAGTGCTATTGCTTATTATTTATATTATTATAAGACACAACAAGTTAAAAAGAGGAATGCAGTACTAGAATCTATGGTAAGCAAAAGAACAAACGAGCTTGAAATTGAGAAAAATAAAAGTGATGATCTTTTGCATAATATTCTGCCATCAAGTTTGGTAAATGAATTGAAAATTTATGGAAAAGTAAAACCTCGTAAATTTAATAATGTATCAATAATGTTTACCGATTTTAAAGCATTTACATATACAACCAGTGTTCTGCCACCAGAAGAATTAGTTTATGAACTTAATGATATTTTCAAGGGGTTCGATAATCTAATTGATAAGTATGGACTAGAAAAATTAAAAACTATAGGTGATTCTTATATGGCTGCTTGCGGTATCCCAAATGAAGCAGATGATCACGCTATTAAAATTGTTTATGCTGCTCTAGACTTTCAAAAAATGATAAAAGAAAGGAATAAAACTGCTCCAATAAAATGGGAAATGCGCTTAGGTATTCACTCTGGAAGCGTTGTGGCTGGAGTTGTAGGAACTAAAAAGTTTACTTATGATGTTTGGGGAGATACAGTAAATATTGCCAGCAGAATGGAAAGCTCAGGGGAACCAGGCGAGATTAATATTTCGGGTTATTCATACATGCTTATTAGGGACCATTTTGACTGTGAATATAGAGGAAAAGTTGATACAAAAGGTAAAGGTAACATAGATATGTATTTTGTTAAAAGTATAAATAGAGAAAATCTTCTAATAAGAAATAAAATAGCAAAACCACCAATCCAATTTAAACATATCGGTTAAAACTACGATAATCTAAGTATGCCATTTAATTAAAGAAATAAGAATCACTTCTTGACTTCTGCTATTATTTCTTCTAATTAACTATCGGTAATTATTACATCTCTATGGAGAAAAATGAAAATTTTTATATTTAATCTATTGTTTCTTACTTTATTTTTAAATGTTTCTGATAATACTGCGCAGGATTCCAATAATGTAAATTATAGCCTCTTTTTAGAGAAGTCTGTGATTTTTCGGCACAGTTGATACAAAAGTAGCAGGCGGGACATTCACCGAAGGTAATAGTTTTACAATTCCAGCAACAACTCTTCCATCTATCATTCTCACTATATCAAGAACTTTATAATGCCTTAGTTGGAGGAACATTTGGAATCGAATATGGTGCTTTAGATAAAGATATAATTATGAAAGTTTATCTGAGAAATTTAAACCCAAATGTGGGTATATATAAAAATTTGGGTGTTGATGGCGACACTCTATTTTCCTACTTCGAAATTAAAATTTGGGAATTGCCTGATTCTAATTATTTCCCAGTTGACTCTAACTATTATTTTAATGAAGGCTTCCATGCCATTTTTTCATTACCAAAATCTGATAACTTCAAAAGCTTTTTAAATTTTACAGGAATAGGAAACGATGATAGTTTAGGGTTTGCATTTCTTGAACAAAATTTAGAAGGAAATACAATAGGGGATGATTGGAACTCTTCTGGAATTGAA
Organism: uncultured Ignavibacteriales bacterium; assembly: GCA_963704835.1. GTDB lineage: Bacteria > Bacteroidota > Ignavibacteria > Ignavibacteriales > Melioribacteraceae. The sequence goes on from CAVPHW010000003.1 coordinate 382,616, forward strand.
ACGATTGAAACCGATGATAGTATTATTTTTAAGAGCATTCACCTTTCCAGAATTGGTGGGGGAAGAAAAAGAAGTATAGTCGATAATAAAAGTGTTTCAACCGATATAGAAATACAAAAAATACATGGAATCCCAATCAAAATTGAACTCGAACAAAACTATCCAAATCCGTTTAATCCTTCTACCAATATTTTATATTCATTACCAACGGGAAGCAATGTAAAATTGAATGTGTTTAATATTTTGGGTGAACAAATTGCGGCATTAGTTAATGCTTATCAAACTGCAGGAAAATACCAAGTTACTTTTTCTACCGGTTTAGACAACTCACTTAATTCAAGTGGAATATATTTTTATACTCTTGAGGTTGACAAACAAAAAATTACAAGAAAAATGATTCTTGTAAAATAATATTTTGAGGGGCAAATGTTTGAACTAAGCAGAAAAATCAAAATTAATATTGGTGTACTTGCTCTAATTCTTCTTGGAGGATGTTTTGATACTCCTGATGACTTTGTAAGCCCTACATGGGATATTGATGTAAACATCCCAATTACTCAAAAAGAATATTCACTTTTAGAAATTGTTGATCAAGATAGTTCTTTTTTAAATTCATCTTCAGATCCAGCAAATTTAGGTCTCATATATTTTGGTGATACACAGTTTGTTTCAAATATTAGAATAGAAAATGAATTAAGTGTAGACCCCTTTCAAACTTATTTCTCCCATAAAATTGACCTTGTAAATATTAGTGTTCCACTTCCAGTTGCTTCAAATATTCAAGTTGAAGATTGGACTAATGATGTTACAAGTGGCTCAACTCAAGTGTTCCCTGAGCAAGAAGGTAATGTAACTATTGATATTGAAGGTGTAAAATCAGTAGAGTCATTAACATTAGATCATGGTCATCTAACACTGGTATTATACAATAATTTACCTGTTGATATTACACTACAGGGAATCATTATTCGAAATAAAATTAGTCAAAGTATTATCGCCCAAAAAATAAATTCACCTGGAGAGTGGTTAAGAATACCAAAGTTTAGTGCGGATTCCGTTGGCTTTAATTTAACAAATACTCAAATTACAAATCAGCTAGAATATATTGGTACTATTTACAGCATTGGTAGTAACGGTCAAACTGTTTTTATACCAGATGGAGCTGGCACATCAATTATTGCAGTTTTCAGCAATATGCAAATTTCATCCGCTACAGGGAATCTTCCTATCCAGAGAATGAATTATACTAATACTATTCAATTGAGTGATTCCACAATGATTGAGTCAGCTGAACTTTCAAGTGGTAGAGGAAGAATTGTTATAAGTAATAATATGGACTTAAACTTAAATACTAAAATTATTTTTGATAACCTGTTTAATAAAAATGGAAATAAGTTTTTTATAGATATTCCATTGCATAAATTTGAACAGAAAAAAATTGTATCAATTTCTAGTCTTGCAGGATGGACTATTCAAAGTCTTGAACCAGGAATTCCATCGAACAAACTTACTTATTCAACATATATTATTTCAGATTCAACTGGCGAAGTATCAACAATTACTAAAAATGATAGTGTTGCTTTCAATGTAAATTTTGAAAATTTATTTTTTAAATCATTTTCGGGTATTCTAAAACCAACTTTGGTAAATGTGAATGAATCTAGTTTTAGTTTAGATTTTGGTGGATTTGATACTAATTTGGATTTCAGTTCGGTCAATTTTAAAAACGCAAGTATTAGCCTGAACTTGAACACATCATCTGACTTGAAATTTTTGCTTAATGGAACTCTGACTTCTACAAATGGTAGTCAGACAAATAGTTTAGTACTCAACAATATCCTATTGCCAAGTGTAAACTCTTCAAAGATTAATATCTCTAGCCTATTGAATGGATATAATAATGATCTTCCCACGAATTTTAAAATGAATGGAACTGTATTGCTGAATCCAAATTATGAGCTAGGAACAATTGAATATGGAGACTCAGTATTTGGAGCAGTAAATTTTGAAATTCCGTTGAATATTGGGATCGCCCAAGCAACATTTATTGATACTATTGAAATTAATTTGAGTGATATGAATGAAGAAGATATAAATAACATAAACTACGGCGAAGTAACTTTTTCCATTGTGAATTCAATCCCAGTAGATGTAAAGTTTAAGGCAGTTGTTCTTGACTCAAATTATTTCCCGGTACTTAGTTTACCCATCGAAAGTAATGATGTGGAATTTCTACAAATTCCAAAACCTGAAGTTAATGCTGTTGGCGATGTACTTAGTGCTGGAAGGAATGAGCAGGTTCTAAAATTATATAATGAAGACATTAGAAAATTTATTAAGAATAAGTACATGCAGATCATTGTTGCTTTTGAGACAGCAGATAAGAAGAATGTTAAATTTAGGACTTCCGATAAAATCAACATAAGTGTAAAGGGAAGCGCAAGTTACCGGACTGAACTATAATAAGGAGAGCAAATGAAAATAATCAATAAAATATATTTGCTTTATGTAATACTTTGTAGTTCGTTGATTGCACAAGGATTTGGCTCAAACGGGTCTGTTGATGCAAAAAATATTGGTTTAGCGGGCACAAATACTAATTCTGCAAGAGGAGTTTATGCAATAGGTGTAAATCCAGCAAATTTAGCATTTGAACAAAATCATAAAATCGAAGTTTCCACTGTTATTCCATTGCCAAATTTAAATATCTCTGCTGGCAATGATTTTATAACCTTAAATGATTATCAACATTATTTTACGGGCGTTAAATCTGAATCAGGAAACATTGTTGGGCGTTATTTAGATTCTGTTGAAAAGAATAAGTTTTTAACTCTTTTTGATAACGGTTCTATGGTAAATACAAATTTTGGAACAACTTTATTCTCAGTATCGTTTTATCCTTCCAAAGAGATTGGTGCAATTGCATTTTCAATTCAAGACTGGACAAGTGCAAGTGCGAGTTTACCAAAACAATTATTTGAACTTTTCCTCTTTGGAAATGAGGTTGAAAAAACATATGATTTAAATGACATGGATATTAAATCATGGTATTTAAGAAACTATACATTATCATATGCAAAAGATTTATCCAATTTCTTCCCAGATGCTTTTAAATCGTTTAGAGCTGGTGTAACTCTAAAAATGGTGCATGGATTATTTTATGCAGGAGTTGATAAGATAAATACAACTTTGGAAACAACAAGTGACTATAATATTTTGGTAAATGGCAACTCTCGAATGCTTGTGGCAACATCTCCCAGTTTTGGTATTAAGTATGATTTTGAAGATGAGTCAGTATCAAATAAATCGAACATCGGATTATTTAATAAACCGGCAGGAACAGGTTTTGGAATTGATTTTGGGTTTAATTCAGAACTTAATAAATCTTGGTCAATTGCTTTTGCAGTTACAGATCTTGGAAGTGTATTATGGAATAAAAGAACTGCTGAATATTCTTCATCTGGACTTTTCCTTTTAGAGGACATAACTGACGATGCTTTAGTTGATTCATTAACTGAAGTGATTACAGGCGAAGGCAAGTATACCAATTCTTTTTCAACAAGTCTATCAACAGCTATGAAAATGGGAGTTGGTTTTAAAGTTGATAAATTTTTAAAAGGTAATTTTCCTGGTGAATTAACACTTGGATTAAATTATCACCAAGGATTTAATAATATGCCTTCTAATAGTACTTTACCCAGATTCTCCTTTGGTGCAGAGTGGGTACCAATTGGTTGGTTTAAATTTAGAAGTGGTATTTCTGTTGGGGGATATGATAAATTTAATTGGGCATTAGGCTTAGGTTTTAATTCTGGGATATTAGATTTTGATTTTGCGACTTCCTATGCTCACTCTTTATTTGATGGGAACAATGCAAAGCGACTAGGATTCGCTATGTCGAGTAGATGGAAATTTTAGATTATTTCTTCATTCTTATTAGATTAACAATTCCCGCAACGAAGAACAATATATTTGCCAACCAAGCCGTTAACATTGGGTCTAAAACTCCATTTTTTCCAAAAGCCTGACTAATCTTCATAAATACAAGATATACAAAAGTGAGTAATACATTTATTCCAAATTGTATTGCCGTTCCACCTTTTCTTTTGTTGGCAGAAATAGTTAAACCAAAAATTATAACAACAAAACTTGCAAATGCAAATGCTATTCTGGAATGATATTCAATTTCGATTCTTGTTGGATCATTTCCTGCATTAAGTTGTGCAGAGGCATAGTCTTTTAACTCACTCAAATTCATTTCATCAGGTACTTTTTGTTTTTGGATAATTTCTTCTGGTGTGAAACCAAGATAGTGAATTTGTAATGTTTCAAAGTTGGAAGCGGAATCTTTGTTACCAATAAAGAATCGTTCAACTCCATCTTGCATTTCCCAGTAATTACCAGCCGAATCATAGGACATTGTAATCGCATCAATCCTTGATATCATTTTCGAAATATTGTTTTTTTCAAACTCTTGAATACTTACTCTATTTGCTTTGCCAACTTTTATATTAAAATAAGTTATGGTCACAATTCTAGTTGGTGAATCTTGAAAATAGATATTGCTACCAGAATGCACTAGACCTTTTTTCAAATAATTTTGTTCAATAAAAATTCTTTGTTTATTAGCTTCTGGAACGATGTAACCTCCAAAATAGATTGACGCAATACTAATTACAAAGGCTGTTGCAATAAAGGGTAATGTGAATCTATAAAAACTAATGCCACTAGACTTAATTGCAGTAAGTTCGTTTTGGTTTGATAATTTACCAACAGTAAATAAACCTCCGAGCAAAACAGAAACTGGTAACATGAGTCGGATAATTTCTGGAATAAATACTAAATAGTATTCCACAACTATACTATAGGTGGAATTTTCATCAATAAAATCATCAAGTTTTTCCATCAAATCAATTACAACAAATATAAGTGTAAATGTTAATAATCCGAAAAGAACAGTCTGGATAAATTGCTTGATTATATATTTATCAATTATTTTCAGAGTTAATTCTCCAACTTTTTGGAATATATTTTTTCAAAAAATCAAAATTTAATTCCACTCTTTCTTTTGCACTTTTTCTTACGAGTATAATTCCCAAAATACCTAATACAATATTAGCTGTCCATGTTCCCCAAAAAGGTGAAAGCAATCCTCTATCTGAGAGTTTTTCTCCACCGATTAGAAAAGCCCAATAAATTAGAAAGAAACCTAAGCTAATGCCTGCAGCAACTCCAAAGCCCCCTTTTCTTGTCATTGTACCCAAAGGAACACCAATTAAAACGAATACGATACAAGCAAATGGTATTGAATACTTTTTATGTACTTCGACCCAATAGCTGTTCATTTTCCGGTCGTAGTTATCAATTCGCCTAAGAAGGGGAGTAATAACATTTCTGGAAGCTCTTATTTTATCTTCTACATGGTATAATGTAATCTTTAGATTCTTTTGTTTTTGTTCAACACTCTTAAACGAATTCGTATCGGTTAAAAAATCATTTTGTATTCTTTCGTTCAACCTTTTAATCTCTAAATCGTTCAATGTATCAATGCTATCAACTAATCCTAAAATTGCTTGAGCACCTAGTTCTCTATCTCCACGTCTTCCACCAAGAGCTGATTCTCTTAGAGAAAACTGATCTGCGTCCATTGCAATTTTGTGATTTGAAAATTCTAATTTCCTATATGGTTTAAAATCATTACTGTTTGCTGTATGTATCTCTCCTTCAAAAAGATTTAGGATTAATTTTTTTCTATCAGAAGTGAAGTAAATTTCTCCTCTCTTAGCTGTTACTACATTAAAACTTTGAGCTGATGAATAATCATATATGGTTAAGTTCTTAAGCTTATTTGTGTTTGGATCAATTTCTCTTGCAAGTAATGAATAACGGGGCATTTCCTGAGAGAATACACCAGGGACCAAAGATAATGTGGGCTTCTGATTAGATATATCTTGAGTTAAAACTCTAAGAGCATGATTAGCATTAGGGTAAACATTGTTATTAAATTGAACAAGGAAAAATGCAATTAAAATACTTCCTGCTACAGGAGGAATCATCATCTTGTACAAACTAATTCCGGAAGCTTTCATAATGGCAATCTCGTTGTTCTGAGCCATACTGCCAAATGCCATAAGTGTTGCAATTAGCACAGCCATTGGAACCGCTAAAACAAACATCCAGCTTAAGCTATAGATTATTAATTTAGAAATAACAATAAAGCTTAATCCTTTCCCGATTAGTTTATCAGCTATCTTCATTAAGAATTGCAGCATAAAAACTGACATTAATGTAAATAGGGCAAATAAAAATGGTAGCAGTAAATTTCTTAAAATGTATCTAAATAAAATCATTTTTCTGTTCGATAAGTAATTTTTAAAAATATATAATCTTTTCCATTTATTAATGGTAAATAACAACATATTACTAGGTAACTTCTATCAAAATTAAAAAGATTTGATTAAATTTTAGGTCTAAAAATTTTGCGTCATATTTATATAAAAAAGGAGAATAATGTGGAAGAGATAATCAAACACATAAAAGCCAATAAAGATAAGTCAATTGAAGAACTTAAGGAATATTTGCGGATACCGAGTATTTCAACTTCAAGTTCTCACAAAAAAGATATGATGAATTGTGCAAAATTTGTTTCAAAAAAATTAAAGGACGCAGGAATTGCAAAAGTTAAAATAATTCCAACAAAAGGTCATCCTCTTGTTTATGGAGAATGGTTGAAAGCACCTGGAAAACCTACTGTGCTTATATATGGTCATTATGATGTTCAACCGGTTGACCCAATAAAATTATGGAAAAGCGATCCTTTTGAACCAATTGTTAAAGATGGTAAAATTTGGGCAAGAGGTGCAAATGATAATAAAGGTCAAAATTTTGTTCATATTAAAAGTGTAGAAGCTTTTATGAAAACACAAAAGAAGCTTCCGGTCAATGTAAAATTCTTAATTGAAGGTGAAGAGGAAATTGGAAGTGAAAATCTAGAACATTTCTTAAGAGAAAACCGTGAGTTGTTAAAGTGCGATGCGGTTTTAATTTCTGATACTAGCTTATATGCTGAAGGAGTACCAACAATCAATTATGGTCTAAGAGGATTGGCATACATGGAGGTTGAACTAACTGGTCCGAACAGAGATTTGCATTCAGGCAGTTTTGGTGGATCTGTTGCAAACCCAATTAATGAATTAGCAAAACTAATAACCAAGCTTCAAGATAATGACGGAAAAGTTACAATCCCTAATTTTTATAAAGATGTTGTCCCTTTTACTCCAAAAGAAATTGCCAATATTAAAAGTCTGAAATTTTCCGAGAATAAATATGCCAAGGGGTTAGGAGTAAACGAACTTCAAGGGGAAAAGGGATTTAACACATTACAACGGTTGTGGGGAAGACCTACTTTAGACTGTAATGGTATTTGGGGAGGTTTTACAGAAGAAGGAGCAAAGACTGTTTTGCCATCTAAAGCTTCAGCTAAAATTAGTATGCGATTGGTACCAAATCAACACCCAGATAAAATTGCAAAGGAATTTACAAAATATGTAAAAACTCTTGTCCCCAAAAGTATTAAAGTAAAAGTAACTTCTATGCATGGCGGATCTCCAGTTGTTGTTCCACTTGATGATCCTGCAATATTAGCTGCTTCAAGAGCAACTTCAAAAGCTTTTGGAAAAAAGACAGTTTACACGAGAGAAGGTGGTTCAATTCCTATAGTTGTTGAGTTTGTTAAACAACTTAGAGCACCTGCAATATTAATGGGGTTGGGATTAGATTCGGATAATATTCACTCTCCAAATGAACATTTTAGTTTGAAGAGTTTTGAGTTGGGAGTATTAAGCTCTGCTTATTTTCTAAATGAATTTTCTCAATTAAGTAAATAGTAAAATAAAAGGATTTATATTGAGTGTTTTAATTTCATATTTCAAAAGTAATTTTGAAAATATTATTCTTTCCGAAGACGGAACAGTAAAACTTTTTACTGATTTTGTAAGTGAAAATAATGCCGTAAAATATGGAGTTGGTCTCTATAACCGGTCTGAATCTGCAATAATAAAATTAACTGGAAAAGATGTTCTAGAGTTTTTACATAGAATAACTACTAATAGTGTTAAAGATTTAAAACCATTTTATTATATAAGTACTCTCTTTACCAATGAGAAGGGGAGACTGATTGATAGAACATCTCTGGTTAGGTTGGAGGATGAATATTTTATTGTGGGGAGTAAATTTAATGATGCAATTCTTTCCAGATGGATTGAAAGATTTATTATTTCCGAAGATGTAAAAGTTGAAATCCATAGTGGAAATTTTTTAATTTTGGATATTATTGGACCTCAGGCAGAATCTTATCTCACATTAATTTGTGGTAAAGAAGTAGATGAATTAGATGATAATAAAATTCACAAGGTAATTATTGATGAAAACGTTGCTCATTTACTGAAAAAGAAAACTGCTTCAGGTGAAAATATTTATTGGCTTATTTCAGAAATTGAAAATTCTACAAAACTTTTAGATTATTTATTGAGTCATAAAAGTGTATTTGATTTAGAAATGGTTGGTGAAGATGCTTTTGATAGGTACAGAGTAATTAATAAAGTTACAAAGGGAGGAAAAGAAATTATCGATAAATATAATCCGCATGAGGCTGATTTATTGAATGATGTTAGCTTCAATAAGGGATGTTATATAGGTCAGGAAGTTATCGCAAGATTGGATACATATGATAAAGTTCAGAAGATTCTAAAAAAATTTGTGATAAGTGATGTTAATTTTGATGTGCCGGCTGATTTTTATTTGGATAATAATGATAAAGACTTACTTTGCACAGTGACCACTATATCCCAAAATCATGAGAATAATCAATTTGAAGGATTGGGCTTCTTCAAAAAAACATTGATTGAAAATAATTCTGAATTTGATGTTTGCTTAGGTGAAAATAGAGAAAGAAATTTTAAACTGAAAGTTTTATCATAAAATGAAAATTTATACTAAGACAGGTGATGCAGGAAGCACTAGTTTATTTGGTGGCTCAAGAGTTCAGAAAAACAATATTAGAATAAATTGTTACGGAACAATCGATGAGTTAAATGCAATGATTGGTTTATCTATAGCTAGTCAAGTCCATTTGGATACTAAAATTGTTTTAGAAAAAATTCAAAATAATCTATTTCAAATTGGTTCAGAATTATCTGCTCCAGAAAATATTGATAGTAAAATTATTATAAAAATTACCGATGAAGAAATAAATTTTCTTGAAATGTCAATTGATAAATTTGACGAAAAATTACCTAAGCTTAAAAATTTTATTCTTCCAGGTGGTTCGGTGGGTTCTTCAAACTTGCACCTTACCAGAACTATTTGTAGAAGAGCCGAAAGAATTTTAGTTGAATTAATGGAAAAAGAATCCATTAATGATAAAATTTTAGTTTATATTAATAGACTATCAGATTTGCTTTTTGTTTTGGCTAGATTTGAAAATTTTACAACCTCAACACCCGAAATTGAATGGAACACTCGGGGGTGAAATTGGCTTCGACGGGGTTATTAGTTCTTTGAACTGCACACCGTGTTCGCCGTAGACACGCTAAACGACGGTACCAAGTCGAGACGACGACTATAACTACGCACTTGCTGCTTAATTTGTAAGCAGTCGTTCACCTTTTCTGTGTATGCCGAGATTAGGATGAACGCCGTTAGGTGTACTAGTGGATTCGAGTTCTCTGGTAGATGAAGCGAAACTTTTACAGGGATAGAAAATTAAAACCATGTCTATTTGGGTTTAGTTTTCGAAACTTAAAGAATAGGCTATGTGTGTAGACGTTCACTGAAAGGTATCTTCGGACGCGGGTTCGACTCCCGCCACCTCCACAAAGCCCTTATTCTATAAGGGTTTATGGTTTTTGCAAAATATTCTGCAAAAATTTTTATTTAGTTTGACGAAAACAACTAATCTGTTTCTTCCAAAATAACTGTTTGATCATTGTGTTCTATTGTTGATAAAAATTGTAGCTCTGGATGTTTTTCCTTCACCATCTTTAATGAGAATTGAGTCTCTGCGATATAAACAAGATTACCATTTTTATCTTGATATAGAAAATTTGAGCGGAGTCTAAGTAATTCTTCAACATCTTTTTTGCTTTCAAACTTTACCCAAAATGCCTTGTAGGCAGACATGTGAGTGAATTCAACACTTGCGCCAAATTCATGTAACAGTCGATACTTGAGAACATCAAACTGAAGTTCACCAACTACACCTACAACTTTTTTGTTTCCAAGATCTTGGGTGAATAATTGTGCTAAGCCTTCATCAGTTAAATGCTGAATTCCTTTTGCCATTTGTTTCGATTTGAATGGGTCGACATTACGGACAATTCTAAATACTTCCGGTGAAAAACGTGGAATACCCTTAAACATAAATGATTCGCCATCTGTCAAAGTATCGCCAATGTTAAAAGTACCCGAATCATATAATCCAATAACATCCCCGGGGAATGCTTCTTCTACCAAGGTTTTACTTTGCGCCATAAATGAAGCTGGATTGCTGAACTTCATTTGCCTATCTAACCTTACATGATGAAAGAATTTATTTCTTTCAAATTTACCAGAGCAAATTCGTAGGAAGGCAATTCTATCTCTATGTTTTGGATCAAGGTTTGCATGAATTTTAAAGACAAACCCGCTGAAATTAGTATCCTCTGGTTTTACGATACCGTTTGTAGTTTCTCTTTCTGTTGGTGAAGGCGCAATTTGAACAAAAGTATCTAATAATTCTTTAACACCAAAATTATTAATAGCACTTCCAAAAAATACTGGAGCGATATTCCCATGTAAATATTCATCGATGTTAAAATTATCATATATTCCATCAATCAATTCAACATCATTTCTTAATTTTACTGCGCTTGATCCAAAAGTATCATCAAGTTCAGGATCCTGCAAATTATTGAAAACTCTTACATCTTCCTCAACCTTAGTCTTATTTGATTTGTAGAATGCAAAAGAATTTTCATAAATATTGTAAACTCCTCTGAACTGCATTCCCATTCCAAGTGGATATGTTAAAGGTCTAACTTTAATAGATAATTTATCTTCAAGTTCATCTAGTAGTTCGATGGGATCTTTTCCTTCTCTATCTAATTTATTAATGAATATAATAACCGGAGTTTTCCTCATTCTGCAGACATGCATAAGTTTTTCAGTCTGTTCTTCAACACCTTTTACGCAGTCTATTACTAATATTACACTATCAACGGCAGTTAATGTTCTAAATGTATCTTCCGCAAAATCTTTATGACCGGGAGTATCTAGTAAGTTAATTTTATGTTTTTTATAGCTAAAAGATAAAACAGAAGTTGCAACAGAAATTCCTCTTTGCTTTTCAATTTCAAGGAAATCGGAAGCTGCTGTTTTTCTAATCTTATTAGATTTTACGGCACCGGCAATTTGAATTGCGCCACTATAGAGTAATAGTTTTTCAGTTAAAGTCGTTTTACCTGCATCCGGGTGACTAATAATGGCAAACGTTTTGCGTTTACGTATTTCTTTTAAATATGACATTCTATTTTAACCTTCAATTTACTAGTTTGGTTTTGCTTTAATTTAGTGGTTTTACATGAAAAAAGAGAGAAGGGATTTCAGTAAACCCTTTTTCTAATCAGATTGGACTACTTCTGTGAACTTTTAAATTAATCATTTGCAAATTTACAAAAATTTCATTGATTTACAGAGAATGTAATAATAAATGTATCAGCTTTTAATATAGCAAGAGAAATATTTTTATATATCTAAAAGCAGTTTACTTTTTCGATAATAATTGTTGAGCCACATACTTATAATAGTTTTACTATTTTGCATAACAAGAATCTTTCATTTAGGGGTATTTTCTGCATTGCATTTTGAATGTGAAGAACCTTAATATATTATATGAATAATAGTGTCGTAAAATATCTTTTTGCTTTTGTTGTTATAATTTCAAATTCAAGTTTTGGCAACTCCAAAGCTAAGGTTGATTTATTATTTTCACACGACCGAGGTTTTTACTATGATGAGTTCACGCTTTTAGTTTCTTGCGATGCCCCAAACTCAATAATTAGATATACTTTAGATGGTAGTAACCCCTTAAACTCAAGCAAAGCTATAATAAGTAATTCTCCAGCTATTATAATAGTAGATCCAACAATTACAACAAATAGAGATCTTGCACCAGGTTTCGTTGTGCGTGCTTGTGCAACTTCTTCTGATACCTTAATTACAAATATTGTTACAAACACTTATATGTTCCCAAATATGATAAATGTTTTATCGAGGGATAATGTTGTACCCGGACCAGGTTGGCTATCTCCGGGTGGTGCACATGACATCAGTTATGGTATGGATCCAGAAATCTATAATAATCAAGTATACTCAGGTCAGATGCAAGAGGCTTTTCTTTCAATTCCAACGCTCTCTATAGTTACAAGTTTGGGAAGTTTATTTAATGCGGATTCAGGTATTTATGTTAATCCCTTTTTTCATGGTGAAGAATGGGAAAGAAGTGCTTCATTAGAATTGTTAAATCCTAACGGTACAGATGGATTTCAGATAAACTGTGGAATAAGAATTCGCGGTGGATGGAGCAGACATCTTGATAATCCAAAACATGCTTTTAGAGTATTTTTTAGAGAAGAATACGGAAAGGGAAAATTAAAATATCCATTGTTTGATAATGAGGGCACTGATGAGTTTGATAAAATTGATATCCGTACTAGTCAAAATTATTCTTGGTCATATTATGGTGATCAAAACAATACATTTTTAAGAGATGTATTTTCAAGAGATACACAGAGAGATATGAATCAACCATACACCAGAAGCACATTCAATCACTTATTTATTAATGGAACTTATTGGGGATTATACCAGATACAAGAAAGATCGGAAGCCGCATATGCAGAATCATATTTTGGTGGAGAAAAGGAAGATTATGATGTGATTAAAGTTGATGTTGGTGAAAATTTTGATGTTTATAATGTTGAAGCAACTGATGGGACTCTTAGCAAATGGAAAGAACTTTGGGATGCGGGGGAAAGGGGATTTAGTGATGATGAATCATACTTTAAAGTTCAGGGGCTAAATCCAGATTTGACCCCAAATGCCCAATATGAAAAACTGTTAGATGTTGATAACCTGATTGACTATATGATTGTTACCTTTTTTGCTGGCGATTTTGATGGTCCCATTTCAGGATTTAGGAATAATGAAAGTCCAAATAATTTTTATGCAATTTATAATCGAGTTAATCCAGACGGGTTCAAATTTTTTAGACACGATGCTGAACATACATTATTTTTTAATAATTGGGGAATTGATAGAACCGGTCCATTTCCTGCAGGACAAAAATTTGTAGATTCAAATCCGCAATGGATTCATCAAAAATTATCAGTTAATAAGAATTACAGACTAAGATTTGCAGATAGAGTATATAAACATTTTTATAATGAAGGTGCTCTAACGTTAGAAAAAAATAAAGAAAGAATAAATAAAAGGAAAAGCCAAATTGTAACAGCAATTGTGGCCGAATCAGCAAGATGGGGTGACTCAAAATCATCTACACCTCTTACAAAAGCGAACTGGACAAATGCTGTAAATTTTATTCTAAATAGTTTTTTGCCATCCAGAAATAATGCAGTTTTAGAACAATTAAAGAATAAGGGTTTAAGCTTAGCACAAGCTCCACCTCAGTTTAATTTGCAAAGCGGAGTTGTGGCAAAAGGAACCGAAGTTGTATTAAATTCACCAAACGGAGAAATTTATTTTACTATAGACGGAAGCGATCCCTATTCACCTGTTGAGGTTATTAATTCAGATTTCAGTAGAACTGTTATTAGTATTTCAGCGGTAAAAAAAGTATTAGTCCCAACCTATGAAATCAATAGTTCGTGGAAAAGCGATTTAAGTTACGATACTTCAGCCTGGCTTACTTGCGACGGAATTAATGGTGGCATTGGTTATGACGATAAAGGAATTTACGACGAATTTCTCTCTTTGAATATTAAATCGTTAATGCATGAGAGTGGTATTAACCCTAACACATCTTGCTTTATTAGAATACCATTTTCTGTTGATATTGCCGAAATAGCTCAGATGAACTTTATGAATCTGGATATCTTTTTTGATGATGGTTTTGTAGCCTATCTGAATGGTACTAAGGTTGCTGAATCAAATATTCCAGATTCTCCAGTTTGGAATTCTACTTCCAATACTTTCTTGGATGCTTCGGGTTTTCAAAGTTTTAACTTATCAGAGTTTTCTAATCTTCTCAAAGATGGTGAAAACCTTTTAGCTATTCACGGAGTTAATACATCAAAGCAAAGTTCTGATTTTATAATCTTGCCAACTTTAACAATTGGCAAATCTTCATTAAGCGGATCAATTTCTCCAAGTGCAATATTATATGATAAACCAATAATAATTGATGAGACAACAACTATTAAAACTCGATCTTTAGACAATGGTAACTGGAGTGTACTTGATGAGCATAAATACATCATTGACGAAGATTTGACTAATCTAAAAGTAACGGAATTGCATTACCATCCTCAGGATTTTATAGTTGAGCCAGATACAATTAACGATAAAGAATTTGAATTTATTGAACTTAAAAATATAGGTCCAACTGAGTTGAATTTAACGTCGTCTTCATTTGTTAATGGAATCTCGTTTACTTTTCCCCAAAATTCAAAAATTATGAGTAATGAGTTTATAGTGCTTGCATCAAATAGTATTGAATTTGCTAAAAGATATGGCTTTTTCCCTTTTGGAGAATATGAAGGTCAGCTAGATAATGGCGGTGAAAAAATTGTATTTATTAATGCTGCTGGTGATACAACTTTCTCCCTTTCTTATGATGATAAATTGCCTTGGCCAGAAGAAGCTGATGGAACCGGATTTAGTTTAGTCTCATTTAATAGGAATCCAACTCAAGATCCTAATAACTCAAATTATTGGATTAGATCAGCTTCCATTCATGGTTCACCAGGAAGTGACGATTTAGTCTCAGATATAATATATTCAGAAGAAAGTATTCCCTCAGTTTTTAGCTTGTCTCAAAATTATCCCAATCCTTTTAATCCCACGACAGTAATAATGTATTCTCTTCCATCAGAGGGGAAAGTACAATTACAACTTTTTGATTTGCTCGGCAGGGAAGTATTAGACTTGGTAAATGAAAATCAAAAACCCGGCAATTACTCAATTCAAGTTAATGGAAGTAATTTGGCAAGCGGAATTTATTTTTATAAGCTCCAAGTTTTTTCTTCAGAAAATCACTCTGATTTTATAACTACAAAAAAAATGATTTTACTGAAATAAGTACTATACGTTATAACATATTTTAATTTATGGCGTTATGGAATTTAGTTCAATTAATGTGATTTTCACATTTAATGAATAATGGTTATTTTTATTATGTAATCGTTTCGTGTTAAAGAATAGTTATCAAGATAATAAAATATTATGGGTTTCATTACTTACATAAAAGGACAAAAAGATCGAGATGATGATTGTGGTCGTTTGGCAAATGACTACATCAGAATTATTAAATCTCCTAACGTATATAAAAATGTAGCACCTATAGACTCTGATACCTTATTAGGCTTCTACAATCATATTCCATATCAATATCGAAGTGATAATGAAAATATAGAAGCGTTAATAATTTTGTGGCAAGAATATTTAGAATATAAGCAAATCGGATTAAAGTTTAATGAGCCTGAAATTGGATTCGTATACTTTCTAAAAGTAAAAGGGCACAATGCCTATAAAATTGGGAAAACAAAAAAGGATCCATTAGTTAGATTAGCTCAGATTGCATCAAATGAAAAAGTTGAGTTGGATATTTTTAATTGGTTGAAAATAAAACATTATTCTTTAATAGAATTTGAATTGAAACAAACGTTTAGAAAATATCAAATTCAAAGAGAATGGTACAAATTTAAATACGTGGGAATTTCTATTAACGGAGAAGAATTCTGTAGTGAATTGAGTGAAGCAATTCACATTTATTCACATACTGATTATGAATGTGTTTTGTTTAAGGACAACTTCTATTAAAAAAGCGTCTAACCCTTAAATCTGCTCGGTAAAATGGTAGACAAGCAAGTCAGCTAAAGGCGGGCTGGGAACTAAACATTTTTAGGAGTTTATCCCAAAACCATCGCAATCTTTTTTAGGTGAAATAAAGTTATTTCGGTTGTGCTTGGCAGACTACAAGTTTTAACCAACTCATTCCCAATAATACATTTAAATGTACTTGTAAATAATATTTTCATTCAGTTAAATTTAGTTATACAATAAAGTAATTTAGTGTTAGGAACTTATCTAAAACAAAAATGAATATAAACTTTACAAAAATGAACGGTGCTGGAAACGATTTTGTATTAGTCGATAAGAATAAAAATGTGGATTTTAATCCAACTAAAAACTTAATAATAGAATTGTGCGATAGAAGAAAGGGAATTGGTGCCGATGGTATTTTGTTCATTAAAAAAAGTGAAAAACATGATTTTGAATTAGAGTATTATAATTCTGATGGCTCACTTGGTTCTCTTTGCGGAAACGGAGCAAGATGCTCAATTAAATATATTTTTGATAATTATTTGATCGATCAGGATAAAACCACTTTTCTTTGTAATAATCAAATTTTTAACGGTGAAAAAATTGATACAAATAGAGTTAAATTTTATTTAAACAGTATAGATGAATTAAGGTTAGATGAGAAA
This sequence comes from uncultured Ignavibacteriales bacterium, assembly GCA_963704835.1. Taxonomy (GTDB): domain Bacteria; phylum Bacteroidota; class Ignavibacteria; order Ignavibacteriales; family Melioribacteraceae. The sequence goes on from CAVPHW010000003.1 coordinate 399,379, forward strand.
ATTGTAATTAATGGTAGTGAGATAAATACTCATTTTTTGGACAATGGATCTCCTCATGTTGTAATATTTTGGGAAGAATTCAAACAGTTAACTGAGTTGAGCTTTGAAGAAATGGAATTAGATCAAATTGGGAAACAAATTCGGTATTCAGAATATTATAAACCACACGGAACGAATGTAAATATCATAAAAATAGAGAATGATTTTATAAAAATTAGAACTTATGAGAGAGGCGTTGAAAACGAAACTCTTGCATGTGGAACCGGAACAGTTGCTTCTGCAATAATTGCTTCAATCAAAAAAAATGTTAAAAAACCAGTTGAGTTTTTAACTTTTGGTAATGATAAACTTCTTGTAGATTTTGAAAAAAATAATAACAAATTTGTAAAAATAACATTAACAGGACCTGCAAAAATTAATTATATTGGCACTTACAATTTTTAACAATGGGGAATTAAATGGGTAGAGTTATATTTTCAATTAGCTATGATATTATACCTGAAAAAAGGACTGAATATTTAGATATTGTGCGCGAACTAAAGAATATTATTAAATCTGATGGTTTGGAAAGTTATTCTGTATATGAGCAAAAATCAAAATCAAATGGTTTCCAAGAAATTTATATATATAAATCCCAGCAAGCTTGGGAAGATTCTGATGAAGTAGAAAATGAAAGAGTAGATATTTTAATGACTAAACTTTCTGATCTTATTAAAGAAAAATCAACACAATACTCAACTCTATTTGAAGTCGATAATAATTAGTAATTCAAAACAAAAAAGATTATCGTAATGTATGAATACGTCGGCGCAATACACATGCATTCAAAGTTTTCAGACGGTTCTGGAGATCCTGAAAAAATTGCACAAATAGCCGACGAAGTTGGACTTGATTTTATTGTTCTCACAGATCACAATACACTTCGTGCCCTCCACGAAGGTTATGAAAAATGGTATGGTCAAACTTTACTTTTAGTTGGGTGTGAACTCAACGATAAAGTAAATAAAAATCATTATTTAGCCATGAATATTTCCGAAACATTTTCCACCCGACAATCAGCAAAAGAATATGTTCAAAAAGTAAAAGATGCCGGCGGAATTGGTTTTATTGCTCATCCACACGAACAAAGAGATTCTATGAGTGAGCATCCTCCTTATCCTTGGACCGATTGGGATGCTGGTGAATTTACAGGCATTGAAATTTGGAATCATATGTCGGAGTGGATGGAAGGATTAACGGAACAAAATAAGTATAATCACTTTGTTCACCCTTTAAGATCTGTAATTGGACCTCCACAAAAGACATTGCAAAAATGGGATGAATTAAATAAAACCAGAAAAGTTGTTGGTATTGGGGGAATTGACGCTCATGCCCATAAAGTAAATGTTTTAGGTTTTGTTGAGGTCGAAGTTTTTCCTTATAAAGTGCTATTTAAATCTGTTAGAACACATATTCTTGTTGATAAAAAAATAAAAGGAAAGAATATTTTAGTTTCTAATTCCAAGCAAATGATTTATGAAAGTTTGGAAAAAGGAAATTGTTTTGTCTCAAATTTTTACCACGGAGATGCAAGGGGATTTAGATTTTTTGCTCAAGTTGGAAACAAGCATTATCAGATGGGTGAAACAATTAAAAATGCTGGAAAAATTAGTTTTAGAGCAATAATTCCAGGAATAAATGCAAAAATCAATTTAATACATAATGGTAAAAAAATTAGCTCCATTGAAAATAATGAAGGAAATTTTATTGTAGATAAAGCCGGCCAATATAGAGTAGAAGTTTACGTTAAAAATATGGCATGGATATTTTCTAATCATATTAGGATTGAAAACTAATATTTATTATTTTTCTCGTTCAATTTGAATTACAATTAAACTAAAGAGATTATGATAGGTAAAAAGAAAAAACTCAGCAAAAAAGAGCTTCAAGAAGATCAACTTGTTACAAGTTTTTATAAAACACAAGAATTTTTTGGAGAGAACAAACAAAATTTAATGATTGTTGGTGGTGTAATTGCAGTAATTATACTAGCAATATTTTGGTATAATAGTAAAATAGAGAATGATAACCTACAAGCAGCAAACCAATTAACAAAAGTTATACCTTTCTACGAAATGGGACAATTTCAAAAAGCTATTGATGGAGAACCAGGCACTAACATTAATGGTTTGGCTTCTATTGTGGATAATTATTCCAGTACAGATCAAGGTGAAATTGCAAAAATTTATTTAGCAAATTCATATTATTCAATTGGTAATTATGAAAAAGCATTAGAGTTTTATTCAGATTATTCCGGAAAGAGTGATTTACATAAAGCAAGTGCTCTAGCTGGTGAAGCATCTTGTTACGAGCAATTGGGTAATTTTGATAAAGCTGCAAGTCTTTATAATAAAGCTGCAACCGCAATTAATATTGATTCTCAAGCAGCTGAATTTATGGTTAGTGCAGGAAGGAATTACTTGAGTTCAAACGATACTGAGAGCGCAAAAAAGTTATTTGAGAAAGTTAAAAAAGAATATAAAAACACTACAGCGGCTAGAGAGGTTGATAAATATCTTTCTCAGCTTTAAAAATTAATTCATTCATTTTAACAAATAATATTATATTTTATGGCAGATACGTCAGATTTTAGAAATGGCTTAATTATTAAGTTTAAAAATGATCTATATACAATTATTGATTTTCAACATGTTAAGCCAGGTAAAGGCGGAGCATTTGTTAGAAGTACTCTAAAAAATATCAGAACGGGCAAGGTTTTAGATAATACATTCCGGTCGGGCGAAGGAATTGAAACCGTAAGAGTTGAACGCCGAAAGTACCAATATCTTTTTAGAGAATCAAATGGTTTGGTGTTAATGGATAATGATACTTACGAACAGATTCCGGTTTCAGAAGAATTATTTGGTGGCGGTGAACAATATCTTAAAGAAGGTGAAGAAGTTGAGTTATTATTGGATGAAAATGATAAGGTGATTACAGTTGAAATTCCCTTGTTTGTGCAATTAAAAGTAATTGAAACTGATCCAGGCTTTAGAGGTAACACAGCAACAAATGCAATGAAACCTGCTAAATTAGAAACTGGGGTTTCTATCAATGTTCCTCTATTTATCGAGGAAAATGATGTTCTTAGAGTTGATACAAGGTCAGGTCAGTACATGGAAAGAATTAAAAACTAAGAGAGTGATATGGACTTAAATGAAATTAAAAAACTAATCAAAGTTTTTGAAAACAGTAATGTTTCAGAATTATCTATTAAAGAAGGTGAATTAAAAATTCGACTTTCAAAAAATGGTTCGTCAAACTCCTCTAATTTTGTTCAACATTCTGTACCATTTCAAAATGCTAGCGTTCTGAATAAAACTGAAACTATTGCTGCAGAACCAAAATCTGAAGATAAACAGCCTATAAAGGATAACCATCATATAATCAAATCACCAATTGTAGGAACTTTTTATAGAGCACCAGCTCCTGATGCTGATCAATATGTAAAAGTTGGTGATCAAGTTAATTCTGGTAGCGTTCTTTGTATAGTTGAAGCCATGAAATTAATGAACGAAATTGAGTGTGATGTTGATGGTGTACTTGTTCAAGTTTTAGTTGAAGATGGTAGTCCAGTCGAGTATAACCAACCATTATTTAAAATCGAAAAGAGTTAATTAATTTAGGAGTACTCTTTTGTTCAAAAAAATCCTTATTGCAAATAGAGGTGAAATAGCTTTAAGAGTTATTCGAACATGTAAGGAATTAGGAATTCCTACTGTTGCTGTTTATTCTGAAGTTGATAGAGATTCTTTGCATGTTGTTTTTGCTGATGAAGCTGTATGCATAGGTCCAGCTGCATCTAAAGACAGTTATCTAAAAATACCTAGTATAATTTCTGCCGCTCAAGTTACCGGAGCAGATGCTATACATCCTGGATACGGATTTCTTGCTGAAAACGCTGAGTTTTCTGAAATTTGTGCTGAAGCCAATATTAAATTTATTGGACCTTCACCAGATATGATTGAAAAAATGGGGGATAAGGCTTTTGCAAAAACAACCATGAGGAATTGTGGTGTTCCAGTTGTGCCAGGAAGTGATGGTGCAGTTAACAGTGTTGAAGAAGCTATTGAAATAGCCAAGGAAGTTGGGTATCCTTTAATGCTTAAAGCATCCGCAGGTGGTGGTGGCAAAGGAATGCGAATTGTTTTTAAAGAAGATGAAATGAAAAAAGCATTTCAAACTGCTAGCAATGAAGCATTAGCTGCGTTTAATAATGGTGAACTATATTTAGAAAAATTTATTGAAAATCCGCATCATGTAGAAATACAGGTTATTGGTGATCAATTCGGAAATGTTTATCAGTATGGTGAAAGAGATTGTACTATTCAAAGAAGACATCAAAAGTTAATTGAAGAAACCCCAAGCCCATGTATAACTGATGAAACTAGAAAGAAAATGGCTGCAGCTGCTATTCTAGGAGCTAAATCAGTTAATTATGAAGGTGCGGGTACTATTGAATTCTTGGTCGATAAACATCAAAATTTTTATTTTATTGAAATGAACACTAGAATTCAAGTTGAGCATCCTGTTACAGAGATGGTAAACAATATCGATCTAATAAAACAGCAAATCTTAGTTGCAGCTGGTGAAAAGATAACAGAAATTCCTACCAAACCTATTGGTCATTGCTTCGAATTTAGAATTAATGCAGAAGATCCTGAAAATAACTTTAGACCGTCTCCTGGCAGAATTGAATATCTTCATTTCCCTGGTGGATTTGGTGTAAGAATAGATTCTCATGTTTATAATCATTATTCAGTTCCTCCTAACTACGATTCCTTAATTGCAAAATTAATTGTTTGGGGAATGGATAGAGATCATGCTATCAAAAGAGCAATTAGAGCTTTTGAAGAATTTGCTGTTGATGGAATAAAAACTACAATTCCATTTCACATGAAGGTTTTAGAACACGAAAAATTTCAACAAGCTGATTATGATACTTCTTTTATAGAAAAATATTTTTTAAAATAAATTATTATTCGAGGTTTAAATGAACGTACCAGCAGAATTAAAGTATACTAAAGATCACGAATGGATAAAAGTTGATGGAAACGCTGCCACTATTGGGATTACTGAGTTTGCACAAGGTGAACTTGGGGATATTGTGTTTGTTGATATTAATTCAGATTTAACTGAAATTACTTTGGGGAACCCTTTCGGAACAATTGAAGCCGTTAAAACTGTAAGTGATTTATTTGCACCCTGTAATGGAAAAGTTTTAGAAATTAATTCAAAATTAGAAGATCAACCTGAATTGATAAACAATGATCCTTATGGAGAAGGCTGGATTATAAAGATTGAATTAAGTTCGCTACAAGAATTAGAAGTTCTTCTTGATAGCACAAGTTATCAAACTCAAATTACTGCTTAAATTTTTCTAAAGCCGAATTGTAGAATACCTCTATGATTCGGCTCTTTTTTTTACATATAAAATTATTTTATGCAACCTCATAATACAATTCTAGTTTTAGACTTTGGCTCACAATATACTCAACTCATTGCAAGAAGAATTAGGGAGCAAAAGGTAAGATCCGTAATCTATCCTTATTTCACTTCTTTGGATAAAATTAAAGAGCTTAATCCATTGGGAATTATTCTATCCGGCGGACCGACTAGTGTGTATGATGAGGGATCTCCCAAGATTGATTCTGAGTTATTTAGTTTGGGTGTTCCCATTCTTGGAATTTGTTATGGGATGCAACTCATAACAACCAATTTTAATGGTAAGGTGGAACCAGCTCAAAATAGAGAGTATGGCAAAGCTCAGATTGAATTAATTGGCAAAAGTGAGATTCTCAAAAATGTACAAAATAATTCTGTAGTATGGATGAGCCACGGTGATTTTATAACTAAAATTCCCGATGGATTTAGTGTTGACTCCAAAACTGAAAACTCACCGATCTGTTCTTTTTCTAATTCCGAAAAAAAAATATATGCTCTTCAATTCCACCCTGAGGTGGCGCATACTGAAAATGGAAAACAAATTATAAGTAATTTTTTATTTGATATTTGTAATTGCAATCCAGATTGGACTCCTGAAAACTTTGTTGAAGAAAAAATTGAGTCTATCCAAAATTTAGTAAAAGATTCAAAAGTAATTTGCGCTTTAAGCGGCGGAGTTGATTCTTCAGTTGCAGCCATTTTGATGCATAAAGCAATTGGAGAAAACTTAATTTGTGTTCATGTAGATAATGGGCTTATGCGTAAAAATGAAAGTGAGAATGTTGTTGAGCTGTTTGAACAAAATTATGATTTACATATCATTCATGTTGATGCATCAACGGAGTTTTTAGATAATCTGAAAGGGGTTTCTGATCCCGAAGAAAAACGTAAAATTATTGGTAATACTTTTATTAAAGTTTTTGAAAGAGAATCTGAAAAATTTGAGAATGCAAAATTTTTAGTTCAAGGGACACTTTATCCAGATGTAATTGAATCTGCTTCCACAGGGACCGCTTCACATAAAATTAAAACTCATCATAATGTTGGTGGATTGCCAGAGAAAATGAATCTTAAATTAATCGAACCATTTAGAGAGTTATTTAAGGATGAAGTTCGTGAAATTGGTGAATTGCTGGGCTTGCCGCACGAATTTGTTTATCGACATCCTTTCCCGGGTCCAGGTTTGGCAGTTAGAGTATTAGGCGAAGTAACACCTGAGAAAGTGAATCTCTTAAAAGATGCTGATAAGATATTTGTTGATGAATTAAAAAGGTTTGAAATTTATTATAAAATCTGGCAAGCCTTTGTTGTTCTTCTGCCTGTGCAAGCAGTTGGTGTTATGGGCGATGCACGGACTTATGAATCTGTCGTTGTCTTAAGAGCTGTAACATCAAGCGATGGAATGACGGCCGACTGGTATAAATTTGACCACTCCTTCTTAGAGCATGTATCGAATAAAATAATTAGAGAAGTTTCTGGTGTTAATAGAGTAGTGTATGATATTAGCTCTAAACCTCCTTCCACAATCGAATGGGAATAATATTTATCTATGCTTAAAGTTAAGGATCTTCCGATTGATGATAGACCAAGAGAGAAATTGATTTTACGTGGTGCTCAAAGTTTAAGCGATGCCGAATTGATTGCAATTTTTCTTAGAACCGGTAAAAAAGGTCTCTCCGTTATTGAAGTTGCACAAAAATTATTACAAAATGATAGTCTTGTATCATTAGCGACAAAATCTGTTGAGGTGTTTGCTAAATCTGATGGAATTGGAAAGGATAAAGCAGCAACCCTAGTTGCGGTTTTTGAGATTGCACGAAGAATTAAATTTCAAGATAAGTGGTATTCTAATAAAAAAATTACATCACCTCAGGATTTGGCAGAAATTTTTATTCCCCTTTTGAGAGATGAAATTAAAGAAAAATTTATTGTTGTCTGCTTGAATACATCAAATCAAATTATTAAATTTGAGATTATTTCAATAGGCAATTTAAATTCAAGCATTGTTCACCCACGGGAAGTATTCAAGGTTGCAATTGAAAATAATTCAGCAAATATCTTTTTACTACATAATCACCCAAGTGGGAATCCAGAACCAAGTAAAGAAGATATTGCAATTACACAAAGGTTGGTTGAAGCCGGAAAAATATTTGATATTAACGTATTCGACCATTTAATCATTGCCGGAGATAGTTATACTAGTTTAGTAGAAAAGAGATTTATTTAGTTTTGTCTAAAAAATTATTATATTACGTTTAATATTATTTAAAACTTACAATTAAGATAATACAAACAAACAAATCATCTTTATAATAGGAGGATTCACAAATGACAAAAATCAAAAAACTTCTCACAACTGCACTTTCAGTAGTTTTAGTGGCTGGTTCACTAAGTCTAACTGGCTGTGGTGGTGTTAGTGATGAACAAATGGCAGAGTTAAACGCTCTTAGGAGTGAGGTTTCTGCTTTAGGTACCGAAGTTAATTCTTTAAAAAGTGAAAAAACAAAACTTGAAAGAGAAATTGCTGAAATGGAAGCAAAACTTGCTCAATGCGCAAAAGATAAAGAAGCAACTACAAAAAATTTACAAAGTCTAGGATTATAATAAGTTTAAAATAAGGAGTAATAAATGAAACATTATAAGCATGTTCTTGCTTTAGTAGCTTTGCTAGTATTCTTATCTTCAAGTGTTTTCGCTCAAGAAGAACTTACATCAGAAGAATGGGAAGCTGAAATTGCAAGATTATCACAAGAAAAAGCTGATCTTTCAGCTGAGTTAGAAAGTTTACAAGCATCTGTTAATAGCTTAAAAGAAAAGAAAAATTCTTTACAAGCTTTTGAAGATTGCCAAAATGAAATGTATGCACTAGTTGGTGCTTCAGCTAGTGATGTAGAAGATTATAGTGCAAAAGTTAACGCTTTAATGGCTGATATTTCTTCTAAAAAAATTGAAAAAGCTGCAAGACAAGCTGAATTAGATGCTCTTAAGATGAGTAAATTAAGTGCTTTACCTGCATTCTATGATTTAGTTCATGGTAAAATGCAAAAAATGCTTGATGCTTGGGTTACAACTCCAACTGAAGTTAATTACACAGTTGTTCGTGGCGATCACCTTTGGGGAATTTCTAAGAAAAAAGAGCATTATGGTAATGGATTTGCTTGGCCAAAAATTTGGAATGCAAACAGAGACAAAATTAAAAATCCAGATTTAATTTATCCTGCTCAAGTATTTACTGTTCCTAACTTAACTGAAGAAGAATCAGCTAAATATGATAAATTAAGATCAAATTACAAACCAGCTCCAATGCAAGATCCAGTTCAATAGGATTAGTTGTTGATTAGTTTGTAAATGTCCATTTTTAAGGATATTCTGGAAGATAGTGAATATGTTTTATAACATTTCTAAACTTTCAGAATATCCTTTTTTATTTTGAGGTATTTATCACGATTGTTGAAAAAAAAATAATATTAGAAAATGTTGATCTACAAAACCTAATTGGTTTTAATGATGCTAACCTAAAACCGCTTGAAGAAAGGTTCGCTACATCAATCTCCCTGAGAGGTGATGTTGCAACTCTTAAGGGAAATGAAGATGAAGTTGGTATCATGGAAAAAATCCTAAAAGAGATGATTTATGTGTTAAATACAACTAATAAATTATCAACTTCGGATGTGTCTACAATAATTGATTTAACTTTAGCTGGCAAGGATATTATAAGTAACGAAGATTATAATTCGATTGTACTGTACACAAATAAAAATCCTATTCGTGCTAAAACAGAAACTCAACATTTATATGTTAAAGCAATGAGTGAAAATGATATTTGTTTTGGCATTGGTCCTGCCGGAACTGGTAAAACTTATTTAGCTGTAGCATTTGCAATTTCTCAATTAAAGAAAGGAGTTGTAAAGAAAATTGTCTTAGCTAGACCAGCGGTTGAGGCAGGAGAAAGTTTAGGATTCTTGCCCGGAGATTTCAAAGAAAAAATTGATCCTTATTTAAGACCATTGTATGATGCCCTTCAAGACATGCTTCCAAACGAACAATTAAAAAACTATTTTGATAGGAATATCATTGAAATAGTTCCTCTGGCATACATGCGTGGAAGAACATTAAATAATTCATATATTATTCTTGATGAAGCTCAAAACAGCACTAACTTACAAATGAAAATGTTTTTAACTCGAATTGGTCCCAACTCTAGAGCAATAATAACTGGAGATATTACTCAAGTAGATTTGCCAAGGAGTACAAAAAGTGGATTGATTTTAGTTAAGGAGATATTGCAAAATGTAGATGGAGTTTCGTTTGTTTACTTTAATAAAGCTGATGTTGTTAGGCATAAACTGGTTAAAGACATAATTCATGCCTACGAAAAATTTAATGGTGGAGATGATAAATAATTTATCATTTCACGAGTACACATTACTCGATAATTCAATAATACTTTTTACTTTCCTCCCAAAATTTATCCATTTCTTCAAGTGAAGAATCAACAATAGATTTATTATTTTCTTTTAACTTCTCCTCAATATAATTGAACCGATTTTTGAACTTTGTGTTTGTGCGTCTTAATGCATTTTCTGCATTTATCCCTAAAAATCTAGAATAATTAACAAGAGCAAAAAATACATCACCCATTTCTTTTTCTAAATGTTCTTTGTCACCAGATTTTTCACTTTCGTGCATTTCTTCTATTTCCTCAATTACCTTCTTCCAAACGTCCTCCTTGCGTTCCCAATCAAATCCTATCTTGGAAACCTTTTCTTGCATCCTAGCTGATTTCTGAAGTTCTGGGAGGACTTTTGGAATGCCATCGAGAATAGATGTTCTTCCTTCATTCATCTTGATTTTTTCCCAGTTGCGTTCAATTTCTTTATTATTTTCAACTTCCACATCAGCAAATATATGAGGATGTCTTCTAACTAACTTTTCACTTATTGAATCAATGACATCATTTAACGTAAATAAGTTCTGACTTTCTGCAATAACTGAATGAAAAAGAATATGAAGTAGTAAATCGCCAAGCTCGCCTTTTAAATCGTCATAATTTTTGTTATCTATTGCTTCAATAACTTCGTAAGCTTCTTCAATTGTTGCCGCCTTAATTGAATCAAAAGTTTGGACCTTATCCCATGAACATTCTAGTCTTAATCTTCGCATTATTTTTACTAAATTATCAAACTTTTCTTTATGCATTTTGGTCCCAATTAATTTTTATATTTCTAAAATTAGAATTTTTATTCTATAAAAAATGAGTTATTTTAGCTAAACATTAAATAAAAGTATTAAAATGATTGAAGAAAAATTAAAACAAATGGGGATAGTTTTACCAGAAGCTCCCAAACCGTTAGCATCTTATATTCCTTGTGTTAAAAGTGGAAATTTAGTTTTTACAGCTGGTCAGATAACTTTAGAAAATGGTAAACTAAAGTTCAAAGGTAGAGTTGGTTCAGAGATAACTTTAGACGAGGGGAAAGATGCTGCAAAATTATGTGCAATAAATTGTTTAAGTGTAATTAAAGCTGAAATTGGAAGTCTTGAAAAAATTAATAGAATTATTAAAGTTACTGTTTTTGTAAACAGTGCAGAAGGATTTACCGATCAGCCCAAAGTTGCAAATGGAGCATCTGATTTACTGGTGGAAGTATTTGGAGAAAAAGGGAAACATGTAAGAAGTGCAGTTGGAGTAAATGAACTTCCGATTGATGCCTCTGTTGAAATTGAAATGGTTGTTGAAGTTCATTAAAAATTTATTATTATTTCATTTTTGGAAACAAATTTAATTCTAATTAGGTTTAATCTGTTATGAAAAAGTTCATCTACATATTTTTGTTTATCTCAACTACTTTTACCTTTGGGCAATTTAAAGGTGATGAAAACAAGAAGTTAGATATTAATAGTGGAATTCTCAGTGAAAATCCGTTAGGTTCTATTTTCAATTTCATTAATCCAGAAAATTTTTCAATGAGTCATACATTTGGAATGTCCTATTCTTCATTTGGGAATAATGGAGTTGCCTTAGGTGTTTATACAAACCATTTAGCATATCAATTCAGTGAAAAATTTAATGTTGAGGTTGATGCTAGTTTAGTCAATTCACCCTATAGTACATTGGGGGATTCTTTTTCTAAATCCATAAATGGTGTTTACATAGATAGAGCACGAATTAATTACAGCCCCTCCAAAGATTTTAATGTAAGTTTAATGTTTTCAAACTCACCTTATAGTTACTACAATAGGATTGGTAATGATAGATTTTATCCATCTTCTAATCGTTGGTTTGATTAGTTTGTAGGCTAACATAATTTATTTTGTTATTTTTGCATCATAAAGTCTTGCAATGTACTTTTTACATTTCCGGATTCAATTAATTTAATCAGTTAACTAAAATTGTTTTGAAAAAAGAAGTCAAAAAGAATAACGGATCAAATGTTGACGTAAAAACTTCAACAATTAATATTTTTTATAATATCCTAATTTTTTTTCTGGCTGTGTTGGTAGTTTATCTAAGTTACTCCGCATATATAAAAATTGTTAACGGTTCTCATAAAAACAACGAATTGCAAAACAACAAAATTGCTGCTGAAATTATTCAATTGGATGTTCTAAATGGTTGTGGTGTTGCTGGAATTGCTGATAGATATACGGATTATTTAAGATCTAAGGGTTTTGATGTAGTTGAGATTGGCAATTATATTTCTTATGACGTTGATGAAACTTTCGTAATAGATAGAATTGGAAATAAGGCGAATGCTTTAAAAGTTGCATCTACTTTAGGCATAGAAAATGTTAAAGTAATTCAGCAACTAAATGAAAATTACTTTCTAGATGTGTCTTTGGTGATAGGCAAGGATTATTATAAACTAAATCCAATAATAGGTGGTGAATAACTTTGGAATCTGAAAAATTATTAAATGAAGTGGTAGAATTAATTCAATCAAAAAAAGGGTTTGATATAACAATATTAAATTTGAAAAAACTTTCGGCTATAGCAGATTATTTTATTATTTGTTCTGGAGATGTTGATGTACACGTTAAAGCAATTGCTGATGAAATTGATAAAAAACTTAGAAAAGAAGGTACAAAAAGTTTCCATAAAGAAGGTTATAATGCCTTAAATTGGGTTCTACTTGATTATTTTGATGTTGTTGTTCACATATTTAAAAAAGATATAAGAACTTACTATAATTTAGAAAAGCTTTGGGGTGATGCTGAGATTACTGAAATCCCTAATGCAAATTAATTCTTACCAGCCAAATTGATTTAGAGAACAAAGTGAAAAATTATTTAGAAAACTTGTTTTTGAAAGCTTCAAATAAACTTAATTATTTGAATGAGATAGATATCCAATTTAGCGTTCCTCAAGATTCCACAAATGGTGATTTGTCTACTAATGCTGCTATGCTTCTTACGAAAATTGTAAAGAAAAATCCTAGACAAATAGCAGAAGAAATTGTCTCATCCCTAAATCACGATTCCAACGTTATTTCTAAAACAGAAATTGCTGGACCAGGGTTCATTAATTTTTACTTTGCACCAAATTTTGTAAATCAAGTTGTTACAAAAATAATTGAACAAAAAGACAAATATGGTCTTAGTTCAGAATTTAAAGATAAAAAAGCAAATGTTGAATTTGTTTCGGCAAACCCAACCGGACCATTAACGGTTGGGCATGGCCGAAATGCTGTATTAGGAGACACAATTGCTAATCTGTTAGAATCAGTTGGCTATGCTGTAGATAGAGAATACTATTTTAATAACGCTGGTAGACAAATGCGGGTTTTAGGTTTGTCTGTGGCAGCAAGATATTTGGAAATCCTTGGTGAAAAATTTGAATTTATGGAGGATTATTATCAAGGCGAATACATTAAAGAAGTAGCCAAAAAAGTTATTGAAAAATATTCAAATACATTAGTAGCAAATATTGAAGATGAAAAGTTTAAAATGGTTGCTGAATCTGAGATTTTTAATGATATTAAAAATTCACTAAAAAATATTGGGGTTGAATTTAATCAATTTTACAATGAAGATGATCTTTATAAAAACGGCGAAATAGACAATCTTTTACAATACTTTAAAGAAAAGAAATTGTCCTATGAAAGTGAAGGAGCAACTTGGTTAAAATTCAGTGAATTGGGCCAAGAAGTAGATAAAGTTATTGTTAAATCAACCGGTGAACCAACTTACAGGTTACCTGATATAGCTTACCACAAAACAAAGTTTGATAGAAATTATGATTTAATTGTCGACATATTTGGCTCAGATCATAATGCTACTTATCCAGATGTTTTAGCCGCCATTGATGCTTTAGGTTATTCTAAAGAAAAAGTGAAAGTGATAATCCATCAATTCGTTACAATTATCCAAGGTGGAAAAGTTGTAAAAATGTCAACAAGGAAGGCAAATTTTATTACTTTAGATGAGCTAATCGAAGAAGTTGGCAAAGATGTAGTAAGGTATTTCTTTATTATGCGAAACCATTCATCACATATGAATTTTGACTTAGATATTGCAAAAACCCAATCTGATGAAAATCCGGTATTTTATTTAAAATATGCGCATGCAAGAATTGCGTCTATTCTAAGATTAACAACCGAACAAGATTTACAAATTTCTCTCGAAGGTCTGAACCTTTTGACAGAAGAAATCGAACAAAAACTAATTAAACATCTCCACAGATATGTTGAAGAATTGAGGTATGCTGCTGTTAATTTTGAACCGCATAAACTTGCAACATACCTTGAAAATTTGGCATCACTCTTTCATAAATTTTACACAGAATGTAGAATTATCGGATCCGAAAAACAATTAGCTGAGGCAAGAATTGCATTAATTACTTCAGTAAAAATTGTACTACAAAATGGGTTATCTATTTTGGGACTAGATGCCCCGGAAAGTATGTAGTTAATCTGCTATTGCTACTGATGCAGCGTAGATTTGATTTGCACCCGATTCTAATAACATCTTTGCACATTCACTAATTGTAGCGCCTGTTGTAATAACGTCATCTATTAACAATATGTTTTTACCTTTAATCAAATTAGTTTTACGCACACTAAATGCCCCTGACATATTTTGCTTTCTTTCAACTAGGTCTAGTTTTGTTTGCGTTTCTGTAAATCTGTTTCGTTTAAGTAAACCTTTATAAAATTTAATTTTGGCTCGTTTCCCAATCGCTTTTGCAATTAATTCAGCTTGATTATATCCTCTTGTTGCTTTTCTTAAATGATGCAAAGGAATTGGCAGAACAATATCCAATTTCCATTCTTTTAATTTATTTTCTAAAAGATCTGCAGTTTTGAAACCTAAAACACTTCCTATAGAAAAATTGTTATTATATTTTAACTCATGAATTGCTTTTTGAATTGAGGAATCTTCATGAAATACGAATGCAGAATGGAAATCACCTACTAATTTATCATTTGCAAATTTTCTGACAAACTCTTTTTCTATTCTATCTCCACCAGCAATTTCAAATTGATTAAAACAATTTTCGCAAATTACTTTAGCTTCATCTTTAATTGATTGATTACAGATAATGCAAATACGGGGTAAAAAAATATCAATAATGAAATTGAGAGAATTGTTAAACAAAAAAAGAATCTCTAATTTTTATTAATTAAGTATTTAAGCTTAATATCCTTTTTCTCAAAATGACTATTTAACCAATTTTTAAGAGACAGCAGAATTTCCTCATCCAGATTTGAAACATTGCTTTTATAATCATCAAAATATTCCAAATATTTATTTAAAGCTCTCTCATGCTCTAACTTATGAGAAATAAATTCCACAACCTTATTTTCTTTCATTAAGGTCTCTTCGGTTTCAAAGTGTTTTTTGAGTTGGTTGAGTAGGGAATTAAATGTTTCTACAATTGTTTTCTTTTCAGCATTTTTAATTTTGTAAATTTCATTTAGTGTAGTATAAATTTTTTTGTGCTGATCGTCAATTTCTTTAAATCCCAAAATATGTTTTTTTTCAAATTTGATGAATTCCATTTTTACCTCATCTATATTAAATCATTCTAAGCATCTTCCTCAGGATCCATTCGGCAGAAAATAGTAAAACAATTGACAATAATATAAGATTCATAAAAGATAAACGCAACTCATTATCTGTAGAATTGTAGTGTATCTGTTCATTTTTTTCTTTCACCAATTCACTCAATAAGCTCTCAAAATTATTAATATCATAGTATTTACCACTGGTAGATTGGGATAATTCTCTCAACAATTCTCTATTGGATTGTGTTTGAACTAATTCTAATTCTATAGGTTCAACAAGGAAGGACCCTTTTGAATCATCTTGATTTACAATATTATTAATTACTGATTTGTACTTATAATAACCGGATATATTTGGAATATACTCTGCTTCGTATAATCCATTCCCTAATGATTGCAACGAAATTTTTTGCTTTTGATTTTCATTCCCCAATTCAACTTCAATATTGGCATCACTAATTGGATCAAAAGTATCACTATAATAATTTGCACTAAAAACAACTTTCTCTCCAAGGTTAAATGATTTTTTTTGAGTAGATAAACTAAGCTTATCCGATTTATGCTGAAGAGACAACCATTTGATTGAATTTATAAGTAGGTTATCAAAAAGTTCTATATTTTTCTCACTTGGCTGAAGTTTCCATTTCCAAAAATTTGCAGCAGTTAATACAATAGAATTTATGGAATTGCCTGAATTTGTAAATAATATTGGCTCATTAATAGTATTATCAACCAATAATATTTGTGATTCGATGTTGGGTGTAATTTTTGTTCGATTTAAACTTATTGGGGGTAAACTTTTCCATTTATTTAGTTGTTCAGCGCTGCTTCCTATAAAACTACTTACACCACTAATTGCATTTACTTGTACTTCTGTAAAAGTATTGGAAACTTTAGAAAATTTAAACGGCAATATTTTTGACAGATCACCTAATTTAGCAATATTTAAATTGAGCGAAAAAATGAAAAAAAATGGTTTGTTCAAGCTAGAGATGTTTTCAGCAATCTTGTTTACAAATGTTAAATCAGATTTTTCTGATGGAAATCCGACAAAGAAAATTAAATCAGAATCCTTAATGATTTTTATATCATTTTGATTATTTAGAAAAGCTTGACTACCAATTTCAATAATTGATTGAATTTGATAATTCTCATTTTTGCTTAAACTACTAGTAACGAATGATAAATCAGAGCTTGGTGCTCCGGCAATTATAGCAATCTTCTTTTTTGTAGCTAATATGTTAATTATTGTTGTTTTATTATTATTCATCTGGTTTTTTTCTTTATAATTTGCAACTGCATTTACTGTTATTTTATGCTCACCATCAATGTTACTTGAATATGGAAATCGCACTCGGTTAATTCCCGTTGTACTTAAAGTAATTTCTTCATGAGCTATAATTTTTTGATTTTCAATTAATTGAATATTTACTTTATTTTCATGTAAATCTTTATTTATGATCGAAACCTCTATTTCGGTTTCTCTTCCGGCATAAATGTATTCGTTAGCAGAAATTTTTTGGATTGCTAAATCAGCTTCAGAAGTTGAATCCCCTAAACCGATCGTAAAAATTGGAATTCCAATTTCTTCAGCTAAAGTCCTAGGGTTTTCGCCTTGATTATTAATACCATCGCTGATAATTACAACTGAGGAGACTCTTTCTGCGGATTTTATTTTTTTAATTATATTATCGAATTGTGATGCGGATTGACTAAAATTAAGTGAATCTGTATCTTGAAATTCTTTAATATCATTTCCAAATAAGAAAAATTCTGATTCTAAATCTTCATTTCGAAGGTCTTGAATCAGATTTTCTATTTTTTCAATTTCTTTATCAGAGCTTATTTCTTTTACCGATTTTGAATTGTCTATGAAAACAAAATTTCTGGGAATAATTTTCTCTTTTGAAATGGAATTGATAACCGGATCAAAAAATAATAGGAGTATTAAAAATAATCCAAATGTTCTTAATGAAACTAAAACTATCTTGAATGAAGATCTTATTGGAGGAAGAGTTGTTCGGTACACAAAAACTGAATAACCCAAAGCAAGCAGAAAACCAATTAAAAGAAAAATTGGATTTAATGCGAATGATATATGAAGATTTTCGAAAATATTCAATTGTGTCTAATTTTTTATTGCATGGAATAGTTACTTACTAGAGGATAAATTCCAATTTTTTAATTCCTCAAACATATTGTAATCTGTTAAATCAAAATGAACAGGAGTAATTGCCACATAATTATTTTTTATTGCAATTTGATCAAATGTTATATCTTCTTCATAATCAATCATTTTTCCGGTAAGCCAATAATAGTTATTACCATATGGATCAACTCGTTCTTCATAAATATCCGCCCATTTTGAATTCCCTTGTTTAGTTGGCATTATTCCTTTTATTTCACTTTCAGGTAGATTAGGAATATTTACGTTTAATATTGTACCGTTTGTTAAGCCATGTTTAGCTACTTTTTGGGTCAATTCTTTTGCTATCTTTCTAGCAAAATCAAAATGTTTCGGTTTGTGGTCTGTAATTGAAAAAGCAATTGCTGGACAATTCATAATTGCAGCTTCTCTAGCGGCCGAAACAGTACCGGAATAAATTATGCTAATCGCAGTATTTGAACCATGATTTATTCCAGAAACAACAATATCCGGGGGAGATTTTAATAAGTTTTTAATACCAAATTTTATACAATCAGCGGGAGTTCCATCAACTGCATAACCAACAAATTTGTTTCGAATATTATATTCAGTTACTCTTAAAGGAACTTTCATGGTAATTGCATGTCCTACTGCACTTTGCTCGTACAATGGTGCAACAACTGTTACATCTCCAATCTCACTTAAGGCATCAGCTAATTGAAAAATCCCCTCAGACCCAATTCCATCATCATTGCTGATCAATATTTTCATAAATAATTTTCCTATATTTATAACATAATTAATTCTTATAAAACAAATATACATAAGTTTGTTGTTTAAACTTAAGTCACTCTTAACAACTCAACTAAGAACAGAAAATTATTTTAAATGAAAACTTTATTAACAACCCTTGTGATATTAATTATATTCATTTCTCCTCAAGTGCATGCACAAGAAAATGATTTAGAACTATTTATTATTGATAGTTTCGTAACTCCCGAAGAGCCACATACTTTTTCATTAAATTTTTTCACTTCGTTACCAGTGATTTCCAAAATAAAAATAAATAATGAGTTTGAATTTAATATTTCAGATGAATTTACAGAAGACCATTCAATTAAAATTGATTTTAGCCAATATAAATTTGTAAATAAGAATATTCCTTACGTAATTATTTCTCAAAATGAGGAAGGAAAAATAATTAAAAGTGAAGAGTTTGATATAATTTTACCATATGATGAATTTATTCAAACCAAAGAGGGAAGCAATCCTATTTCCACTATACTTTTAGGCGTATTTCTTTATTCGCTGCCATCTCCTAATTTAGCCATAATTGAGAATAAGAGCTATTTTAGCATTAGCAAGGAAATACCGATTATAACTTTTTATGGCAGCGGCTACAATTACCCAAATGGAAATATAAGTTTTGAGTATTCTCATTTTTATAATGCTTCTATTTCCGATTTATTTAGATTGGGCTACAAACAAATAATTCCAATAAAGGGTATCGAATATATTTCTCCAGGCATCTCGGGTTTTACAAATTTTAAGGGATTTAATGGAATTGGTACTGAATTATCAATTGGTTTATTTAAAGTATATGATGTTTTCACGGTTTATTCCAGATACAGATTTAATTTTAAACCGAATGATTTCCAATCAAATATTCAGGAAATTTCAATTGGACTTTATTCAAACTTTTTTACTTTAGATTATTAGTCTTATGGATATAAACGATAAAATTGTCGATTTAGGCGAGCGAGGCAAGTTTAACAAAAATAATAAATTGAATAATTTAACAGGCAAAGAATGGATTAAGTTTTCCAAATCCTGGTTTATCCATAAACCGAAAAGGAGAAAAGAAAATGAAATTTTACATCCTGCAAAATTTCCAGAAAGTTTAGTTGAAGAGTTTATACCATTTTTTACTAAAGAAAATGATCTCGTTTTAGATCCATTTCTTGGTACTGGAAGTAGTTTAATTGCTGCTGGCAATTTAAAAAGGGATGCTATTGGAATTGAACTTAATAGCAAATATTTTAAAATAGCAAATTCCAGAATAGCTGAAAAAAAATACTCAAATGAAATTAAAGCTATTAAAGGAAACTCGTTAAATCTTAAAGAAATATTCAAGAAAAGTGGCTTTAAGCGGCAAATAGATTATACAATTACTTCACCACCTTATTGGAACCAATTAGAAAGAAACTCCTTAAGACAAAAGAAAAGAAACAATGATGGGCTTGATACTCAATATTCTAAAGCTAAGGATGATATTGGCAATATTAGCGAATACGAAAAGTTTTTAGAAGTACAAGCAGAAATATTTGATCAGGTTTTTGATTTAACCAAGGATAAAGGATATCTCACAGTTATAACAAATAATATTTATTTTAAGAGCCAAGTTTTTCCTCTGGCATTTGACACAGCTACTTCTCTTACAAAACGAGGGGAAAAAAGTTGGACTTTAAAAGATGAAAAAATATGGCTTCAAGATGATAAACCACTTATAGCTCTTGGTGTGAATAGTGCTTGGGTTGGGAACAGGCATCACCAATATTGTCTGATTTTTAGAAAGGAATTGTAGTTTGGAAAATGCCATTACTGTAACTGAACTTACCAACAAAATCAAAAAGGTTGTTGAGGAGCATTTCGACCAAGTAAAAATTATTGGAGAAATTTCAAATTTTAAACCTCATGTTTCTGGGCACTGGTATTTTACCTTAAAAGATAAAAATGCTCAGATTAGTTGTACAATGTGGAAGGGGATAAACAGTTATGTTTTTTTTACTCCCCAAGATGGAATGAAGGTTATTTTAACCGGGAAGGTAACAGTTTATCCACCAAGAGGAAATTATCAGTTAGATGTAAGATCGATGAAACCCGCAGGTGAGGGAGAGTTACAAAAAGCTTTTGAACAGTTAAAAAGAAGGTTGTTTGAAGAAGGTATTTTTGACGAATCCTTAAAAAAAGAAATACCTGTCTATCCCAAAATAATTGGAATTGTTACAGGAAGTGATACAGCCGCTTTTAAAGATATGTTAAGTGTTGCCTCTCGTAGATATCCTATAGCCAAAATAATTATTGCTCCAGCAAGAGTCCAAGGTGATGGTGCTGCCGAAACAATTGTAGATAGTATTGAACAATTAAATAAAAATAAGAGTATTGATGTCATTATTGTTGCCAGAGGTGGTGGATCTCTTGAAGACCTTTGGGCATTTAATGAAGAAATTGTTGCTCGTGCAATTTTTAATTCAAAAATTCCAATTATTACCGGTATTGGTCACGAAATTGATTTTACAATAGCCGATTTTGTTTCTGATTTAAGGGCACCAACACCATCTGCTGCTATGGAAATAGCAACACCAAACAAAGAAGATATATTAGCCTTTATCAGAAATTTCTCTTTAGATAGCACTGATAATCTATATAACAAAATTGCCACTCTTAAAACAAAAGTGGATACTCAATTTAGTTCTTATGGTTTTAGAAATCTCACAAGTTTGATTAATTCTAAGAAACAAACAATTGACAATTATTTATTCAAAATTCAAATAGTTATTAGTAACTTTTTAAAGTTGAATAAAATGAATTTGTCTGGACTTACGAAAGTTCTTGATGGAAACAATATTGAAAATATTTTAAGAAAAGGATTTGTGCTTGTAAATCAAAAATCTTTAATTGTTAAGAGGAAAAAGTCTCTTAATCTAAATGAGAAAATTGAATTAAAATTTTATGATGGAAAGGTAAATATTAAATAATGAGTAAAAAAAATAAAAATTTTGAAGAGTCTCTTTTAAGATTGCAAGAAATTTCTGATCTGTTAGAAGGCGAAGATATTTCTTTAGAAGAATCTATAAGTGTCTATGAAGAAGGAATGAAATTATCGAAACAATGCTATCATCTTTTAGAAAAGGCTGAACTAAAAGTCCAAGAACTGAACAAAGAATTGCAAAACGATTTAAAATAAATTTATAAAGAGAGAAATTAAGTGGTTGATCAATCAAAGTACAAATTATTATTTAATGTAAATTCACCCAAAGATATAAGAAATTTTGAATCCGATGATCTAAAAATTTTATGTGAAGAAATCAGAAACTATATGATAGATGTGGTTTCAGAGATTGGAGGACATTTTGGCGGTGGCTTAGGTGCTGTGGAGCTGACGGTTGCATTGCATAAAGTTTTTAACACACCGGTAGACAAAATTGTTTGGGATACTGGTCATCAAGCATATCCTCATAAAATTATTACTGGTAGAAGAGACAGCTTAAAAACCATTAGACAACTTAATGGAATTAGTGGTTTTCTCAAAAGGACAGAAAGCGAATATGACGAATTTGGAGCGGGTCATGCTTCAACCTCAATTTCTGCTGCATTAGGAATTACTGCCGCAAATAAAATTAATGGCGAACCAGATAAAAAAGTTATTGCAATTATTGGTGATGGTGCAATGACTGGTGGAATGGCTTATGAGGCAATGAACAATACTGGTTTTCAAAAACAAAATCTAATTGTTGTTCTTAATGATAATAACATGTCAATTGCTCCTAACGTTTGGCAGATATCAAACTATTTTAATGAAATTATATCGCATCCAGAATACAATAAATTCAAAGGAGCAATCTGGGATTTAACCGGTAAACTAGATCAATTTGGAGATAGACTTAGGACAGTTGCTGGTCGAGTAGAATCTGGCTTGAAAGCAATTGTAACACCTGGAATGTTATTTGAAGCTTTAGGGTTTAGATATTTTGGACCAATAAATGGCCATAATATTACTAAACTTGTAAAACTATTTACTCACGTAAAAGAATTAACGGGTCCAATCTTAGTACATGTAATAAGTGAGAAAGGAAAAGGATATAAACCAGCTGAAGGCAGCAAATCTGAATTTCATGGAGTTACACCTTTTGATAAAATGACTGGTGAAATGCAGAAAAAAACTGGCGGACTTCCATCATATACTTCGATATTTGGTAAAACTTTGGTTGAAATTATGAGGGAAAATAAACAGGTTGTAGGAATTACTGCTGCCATGCCCGATGGAACCGGCTTATCCTATGTTGAGAAGGAATTCCCAACTAGATATTTTGATGTTGGTATTGCAGAAGAACACGGAGTTACTTTTGCTGCCGGTTTATCTACTCAAGGAATTATTCCCGTTGTAGCAATTTACTCAACATTCTTGCAGAGAGGAATAGACCAGATCATACATGATGTGGCTTTGCAAAAATTGCATGTTGTCTTTATTCTTGATCGTGCTGGGCTTGTTGGTGCAGATGGCCCAACACATCACGGTACTTTTGATATTTCTTACTTGCGTTATATTCCAGGTATTGTAATTATGGCACCAAAAGATGAAGACGAATTAAGGAATATGTTATTTACAGCTATTGAATATAAGAAAGGACCAATTGTTTTAAGATATCCACGTGGTTCGGCACTGGGAGTAAAAACCTCAGAAAATCTTGTTGAACTTCCGATCGGAAAATCAGAACTATTAGTTGAAGGTGAAGATGTTGCCTTACTTGCAATAGGTTCAATGGTAGATTATTCTCTTAAAGCAATGGAAAAGCTGAAAAATGATAACATAAATGTTTCCGTCTTTAATATGAGGTTTGTAAAACCACTTGATACTGAAATGTTAGATAGTATAGCCGCAAAATACAATAAAATTGTTACTCTAGAAGAAAACTCAATTATAGGTGGTTTTGGAAGTGGAGTTTTAGAATATTTTAATTCAAAGAACTACAAAAACGATATTAAAATAATTGGATTACCAGATAAATTTATAGATCATGGTACACAAGCGGAACTGCATAAAATTTTAGAGATTGATCCAAACGGTATTGAAAAGAGAGTAAAACAATTTATTGGTTCAAAAAAATAATTAAGAGGTAACCGATTGAGTGATAAAACTAAAATTGCAGTAATTGGATTAGGAGGAGTTGCACAACTCGTTCACTTACCAATATTATCTAAATTAAATTCTGTTGAGATAGTAGCTGTTGCTGATGTCAATAAAACCAGAATGAATACAGTTGCTGAAAAATTCAATATACCAAATAGGTTCTCTGATTTAACTAAAATGTTAGAATCAGTTGAAATTGATGCGGTTATTATTTCTACCCCAACAAATACGCACAAAGATATTGCTGTTGAATGTTTAAACAATAAAAAACATGTTCTGATAGAGAAACCGATTGCACTAAATTTTCTTGAAACTCAAGAAATTGATAATGCTGCAAAACGTAACAAGTGCAATGCCATGGTTGGAATGAATTTTAGATTCCGTCCAGATACAATGTTGTTAAAGAGTTTAATCAATGGTGGCGAACTAGGCGAATTGTTTTATATAAAATGTGGCTGGACAAGAAAGCAAAGCAGTGAGCAGAAGTGGTTTAACACTAAAAACCTTGCTGGCGGGGGAGTTTTACTTGATCTTGGAATAGTTTTACTTGATACTGCATTATGGTTGCTCGATTATCCAAAAGTTAAAACTGCATCAGCTCAAAATTATTCTCACAATCTTCAAAATATGGAAGATTCATCTGTAGGTTTTATACGATTTAATAACTCGGCTGTGTTAAGTTACGAAGTTAGTTGGTCAATACATGAAGATACTGATACATTTAAATTAGCAGCTTATGGAAAAGAAGGAACCGGGCATCTCAATCCTTTACGAGCTTATAAAAAAATTGCATCAAATAAAGTTGAATATACAGTTAATTCAGGATTACAATCAAAAAATTTATTCAAAAAATCTTATGAAAATGAATTGAAGCATTTTATTGGCACAGTAAGAGATTCTATCCCAATTATTTCATCTAGTGCAGAAGCACTTCCAAGAATGAAGCTTATCGAAGGATTATACGAATCGGCAAAGAATAAAACAGAAGTTAACTTTTAAGAATTTATGCAAAAAATATTACTTGTTGATGATGAGAAAGATATTGTAGAGTTTCTGCAATATAATCTTGAAGCTGAAGGGTTTGAAGTAATCTCTGCAAATGATGGGTTAACAGCTATAACTAAAATGAATGAGAATCCTGATCTTGTGGTTCTTGATGTAACAATGCCAAAAATGAATGGTTATGAGGTTTGTAAAAGTATTCGTATGAATGAAGCATACAATGACATTCCAATTATTTTTCTTACGGCTAAAACTAGTGAATTTGATGAATTAAAGGGATTTGATCTTGGTGCGGATGATTATATTAAAAAACCTATTTCACCCAAAATGTTGGTCGCTAGAATTAAAGCAAAGTTAAAAGGATCCTCTTCTAGTGAGGAGACAATTAATTCTTCAACTATTTCAGTCGGACCTCTCGAAATAAATAGAGAAAAATTCGAAGTCAAATTAAGAGGATCTTCAATAGTTTTTCCAAAAAAAGAATTTGCAATTCTTTTCTTTCTCGCCAGCAAACCTGGAATGGTTTTCCCTCGTGATGTAATTCTAGACAAGGTGTGGGGCGAAGAAGTGTTTGTTATAGAAAGAACTGTTGATGTGCATGTAAGAAAGATTAGAGAAAAACTAGGTAGTGATGCAAATTTGATAGAAACAATCACAGGTGTTGGATATCGTTTTAGAGAATTTTAATAAGCATATTTATAATTTTAAATCTTCGGTAATATTTGTTAAGGAGATTCTTTTTCTAAGTATTATTTTCGGACTACTTCTTGTCTTTCTTTTTGATATTTCCACTTCTAAATCACTGCTTATATTTTTTGTTATAGTTATTTTTGATTTGGTTGTACTCAATTCTCTTGGTTCTAAACGGAGAAAAGAAATTGAAGAAATTAAATCAGTAATTAAATCCATACGTAAGAACAGATTGTTAAATGAGAATGAAATTGTTTTAAGTAAATCCCTGAAAGATTTGGAAGGAAATATTAAAGCAATGTCGGCTAAAACTCAAAGAGATATTATAAAAACTGAAAAATTAGCCCAAGCGAGAAGTGATTTTTTAGGATATGTTTCTCATGAACTAAGAACTCCAATTTTTACTATTCAAGGGTATTTAGAAACTTTACTTAATGGTGCAGTTGATAATCCAAAAGTGAATAAAGTATTTCTTCAAAAAGCTCTTAACCATTCGAACAACCTGAATGCACTTCTCAACGATTTAATAGAAATTTCTATGATTGAATCCGGATTAATGAGCTTAAGTTTTCGGTACTTTAATCTTTTTAATTTTTTAAATGAGATTGTTACTGAAACAAAACAAGTTGGAATTCCCCAAAATATATCTATTCAACTTGAAGATTTTAATAAAGAGATAGAAGTTTACGGTGATAAAGATAAATTAAAACAAGTTATTACAAATCTTCTTAACAATGCTATTAAATATACCCAAGAAGGGAGTATTGACGTTATAGTTTCTGACAAAAGTAAATCAGCCATAATAACTATAAAAGATACAGGAATTGGTATTCCCGAAAATGAGTTGGATAGAATTTTTGAAAGGTTCTATAGAACTGATAGGGAAAGAGAAAGTTCCATTCCAGGAACAGGACTTGGCTTAGCAATAGTTAAACATATCTTAGAAGCACATAATTCATCTGTTGAAGTTAAAAGCGAACTTAATATTGGTTCTGAGTTTTCATTTAAACTAAATAAATAATAGGTTTCACTTCCCATCCCCAATCGACACTATTTTTCCTTAATACATCCTTAACATAATCTTAACATACCAATAACATTCAGTTAACATCCTAAACGTATTTTTGTGACAAATAAATTCTAACATGAGGGGTCATGAAAACTATGAAAAATAAAAAATGGTATAAGTATACCAAAAAAATGAAATCTACAATTTTGACTTTAATAATTGTTCTTATATCATTTACAGATAGTAGTTCTTTTGCACAAGATGTAGGTAATGTTAGCGGTGTTGTAGTAGATAACGAATTTGGAGATGGTTTAATTGGTGCAAATGTTTTTATCCAAGGATCGACTAGGGGTGCTGCATCTGATATTCATGGAGCTTATTTAATTACAGATGTTCCTGTAGGCACATATACAGTTACTTTTTCTATGATTGGGTTTCAGAAACAAACAATTTCTGGCGTTGAGATTAAGTCCGGTGAAACTATAAAAATTGATGTTGTCTTAGGAACAGAAACATATGAAACTGATGAAGTTATTATTGCAGCAAAATCATTAACAAATACCGAAGCATCATTATTAACAAAGCGTCAAAAATCAACATCGGTTAGTGATGCAATAAGTGCTGAAGAAATATCAAAATCCGGCAGTGGTGATGCAGCTTCTGCAATGAATAAAGTTACAGGTGCCTCAGTTGTTGGTGGAAAATATGTTTATATAAGAGGGCTTGGTGAAAGATACTCTTCTACAATGTTAAATGGTGCTGAACTTCCTAGTGCGGATCCAGATAAAAAATCGTTTCAACTCGATTTAATTCCTGGCAATATGCTGGATAATATAAATACAATTAAAACATTTACACCTGATAAACCGGGTTCTTTTACTGGTGGGTTAGTGGATGTAACACTTAAAAGTTATCCTGAAAAGTTATCTGTCAATTTTAATAGCTCAGTAGGCTATAATTCAATTGCAACAGGAAATAGCAAATTCATAATGGGTAATAGTGGTGGTAGCGATTACCTGGGATTTGATGATGGGACGAGAGAATTACCAAACACTTTAAATAATGGCAATATTGATATCCCGAGGACAAGCACAGTTAAAACACAAGAAGAAGCATTATACTTAGATGGAATTGCAAAATCATTTAATAATGTAATGGCACCTGTAAGTGCTAATGCTAATGTTAATAGTTCATTTTCTCTTTCTGTTGGTAATTCAATGCCTTTAGATGAAAAAAATAATAATAGTATCGGGTATTTCGGAAGCTTTTCATGGGGCCAAAACTATTCAATGGTAGATAATGGTGAAATTGGGAGATACAAATTAGTTGGATCATTAAATGATGTTACTGGTTTAGAGGCTGAATTTAAAGGAAATGATACAAAAGGAAGTATGACAGTGGACTGGGGAGCAATTGCAAATGTTGCTTATAAAAACTCTTCAATTGGAGAACTAAAATTTTCGTACATGAGAACCCAAAGTGCAAATTCTATAGGTCGTTATATGGTTGGAGTGCGAGATAGAGATAGGTCTACTGCCTCTTCAACAACAACTTTTGAAACAAGAACAATTTCATGGACAGAGAGAGCATTAGATAATTATCAATTTGAAGGGGAACATGCTATATCAAGTTTAGGCGATCTTAAATTAGACTGGAAAGCTTCTTATGCAATAAATCAGCAAGATGAACCTGACCAAAGATATTTCTTCAATATTTTCAAAATAAATGATGATGGTTCAAAAACATATGCATTCGATGGCGCAAATTCACAGCCAATTTCGAGATATTTCAGAGATTTAGAAGAAACTAACTTTTCTACTCAATTAAATTTAAGTATGCCATTTGGTATTTGGGATAATCATCAAGCTAAATTAAAAACTGGAATATTTACTAGTAAAGTAGATAGAGCTTATAATCAATATAGATTTGATTATGAAACTAATAGAATCTCATATGGTGATTATAATGGAGATATTGGAGCACTATTTAGTGATGTAGGTATTATTGATTCTTTATCTAGCCCAGATAGACCGAGCAGATGGTTTGGATTAACACTAGATAATCAAGCTATTAAAGACTCAACAAACTACTTTAGAGGGGATTCAGAAATTTTTGCAAGTTATTTAATGGTTGATCTACCAATTACAAATAAACTGAGATTTATTGGTGGAGCTCGATTAGAAACAACTCTTAATGAATAGTAAAACTTTGGATTCAGATGATGCAATTGGAAAGTTAGATAATACAGATATTTTACCTTCTGTAAACTTAATATACTCATTAGATGAATCGATGAATTTGAGGTTTGCTTATACAAATACAATTGCAAGACCTACATTTAGAGAATTAGCACCATACTTAAGTTTTGAGTTTGTCGGTGATTTCCTCTATGTCGGAAATCCAAATCTTAAAAGAACACTAGTGAAAAATTACGACTTACGTTGGGAATGGTTTATGAATCCAGGTGAACTAATGGCAGTTAGTGGATTCTATAAAGATTTTACTAATCCAATTGAAAGTTATATTGATCCAACTTTTAGTGATGATAATACACTTAGAAGCGTTAAAAATGTTGATAGGGCAGTTGTTTATGGGGTAGAATTGGAATTGAGAAAAAATCTTGGATTCATGTCTTCATACCTTGAAAATTTTAAGATTGGATCAAATTTATCTTTAGTTAATTCAGTAGTAGATGTACCTCAAGAAGAAATTGATGAAAAAATATTTAACGGTGATTCTAATCCTGAAAAAACTAGACCATTCATTGGTCAGTCTCCATACTTATTCAATGTTAATCTTACATATGATAATTATGAATCAAGTACATCTGCCGGAATATTTTATACGCTATTTGGTGATAGACTTTTTGTAACCGGGCGCCATGCAACTCCTGATGTATATGAAAGGGGTTATGGTTCATTAGATCTAAAAGTTTCACAAGGAATCTTTAACAATTTTGAAATTTCTTTAGCCGGAAAAAATTTATTAAATCCCGAACAAATATTTAGTTATAGATTGGATAATGGAGTAGTTGATAAAGAATTCAATTATTCAGCCTATAATCAAGGAAGAACATTTATCAATATCAATATCATATAAACCTTAAAGGAGAATTCATGAAACTAAGAAACATTTTTATTTTATTATTGCTGCTATCGTCTATTTTAGTATTTGGACAAGCGGAAAGAACAATCACCGATTCAGATATACCAGTAGGGAGTAATGTAACATTTTCATCAGATACGGTCTATGTATTAAGCGGTATGGTTTTTGTAGACAGTGCAGCAACTTTGACAATAGAAGCAGGAACATTAATAAAAGCGGAAGATGGACAAGATACAGAAGCAAGCGGATTAGTAGTAACAAGAGACGGAAAGATATATGCAGAAGGAACGGCAGATAGACCAATCATATTTACTTCAGTAAATGATGACTTAAATGGCAATTTAGGCTATGATGATAGAGGGGAATGGGCAGGAGTAGTATTATTGGGAAGATCAGTAACCAATAACAGTGAAGTAAAATCAGTTGAAGGTGTAAATGAGATAGATCCAATAAGAGCAAGATATGGATCAGAAACACCGGATGAAAACCATAGCAGCGGAGTATTTAAGTATGTTTCAATCCGTCACACAGGTATCAATGTGGGAAGTTCAACGGGAAATGAGATACAAGGATTAACATGTGGCGCAGTAGGAGCAGGAACAGTAATAGAGTATGTAGAAAGTTATGCAAGTGGTGATGATGGATTTGAGTTCTTTGGTGGAACAGCTAATACAAGATACTTAGTAAGTGCATTTTGTTCAGATGATGCATTTGACTGGGATCAAGGATTTAATGGAAAACATCAATTCTGGTTTGCCATACAAGGAACAGATGAAGCAGGCAGAATAGCAGAAATGGATGGAGCCGGCGGAAATGAACAAGGAACCCCATATGCAAAACCAATGTTAAGTAATGTAACATATATAGGACCAGGAGTAACAGCCACACCCAACAGGAGATGGCGGTCAAGCGTTGATATTCAGAGACAATACAGGCGGATATTATTACAATAGTATAATAACAGATTTCAATGGATTTGATGGTGGCTTAGGAGTAACAGTAGAAGATGTAGATAATAGTGGAGATAAAGCCGAAGACAGTAGAAAGAGATTAGAAGGTGGAGATTTAGGTTTGATGAATAATATCTGGTATGGTTTTGCTTCAGGCAATACAATAGCAGAGTTTTCAGATCAGGATTTTGTACAAACCTATTTAAGTGATGCAGCAATGGCAATAGAGTAATAGATCCAATGTTAAGAGGAATAAGCAGAGAAATGAATGCAGGATTAGATCCACGACCATCAAGTGGAAGTCCGGCATTGAGCGGAGCTTTAGATACAGGAGATGATTACTTTGTAAAAACAAGTTATGTAGGAGCATTTGGTGGAAATAACTGGTTATTAGGTTGGACTGCTCTTGATCAATTAGGTTATATAAAACAACCTGTTGCAGAAGTTGGTACAAGAACAATAACCGATTCAGATATACCAGTAGGCAGTAATGTAACATTTTCCTCAGATACAGTATATGTATTAAGCGGGATGGTATTTGTAGATAGTGCAGCAACTTTGACAATAGAAGCAGGAACATTAATAAAAGCAGAAGATGGACAAGATACAGAAGCAAGCGGATTAGTAGTAACCAGAGATGGAAAGATATATGCAGAAGGTACAGCAGACAGACCAATAATCTTTACCTCAGTAAATGATGACCTAAATGGAAATTTAGGATATGATGATAGAGGCGAATGGGCTGGAGTAGTATTATTAGGAAGATCAGTAACCAATAACAGTGAAGTAAAATCAGTAGAAGGTGTAAATGAGATAGATCCAATAAGAGCAAGATATGGATCAGAAACACCAGATGCAAATCACAGCAGTGGAGTATTTAAGTATGTCTCAATCCGTCATACCGGTATCAATGTGGGAAGTTCAGACCGGAAATGAGATACAAGGATTAACATGTGGAGCAGTAGGAGCAGGAACAGTAATAGAATATGTAGAGAGTTATGCAAGTGGTGATGATGGCTTTGAGTTTTTTGGTGGAACAGCCAATACAAGATACTTAGTAAGTGCATTCTGTTCAGATGATGCATTTGATTGGGATCAAGGCTTTAATGGAAAACATCAATTCTGGTTTGCAATACAAGGAACAGATGAAGCAGGCAGAATAGCAGAAATGGATGGAGCAGGCGGAAATGAACAAGGTACACCATATGCAAAACCAATGTTAAGTAATGTAACTTATATAGGTCCAGGAGTAACAGCCACACCAACAGGTGATGGCGGTCAAGCAATGATATTCAGAGACAATACAGGTGGCTATTATTACAATAGTATAATCACAGATTTTAATGGATTTGAAGGTGGCTTGGGCATAACAGTAGAAGATGTAGATAATAGTGGAGATAAAGCCGAAGATAGTAGAAAGAGATTTGAAGCCGGAGATTTAGGTTTAATGAATAATATCTGGTATGGTTTTGCTGCTGGCAATACAATAACAGAGTTTTCAGATCAAGATTTTGTACAGACATATTTAAGTGATGCAGGCAAATGGCAACAGAGTAGTAGATCCAATGTTACGAGGAATAAGCAGAGAAATGAATGCAGGTTTAGATCCACGACCATCAAGCTGGAAGTCCGGCATTAAGTGGAGCTTTAGATACAGGTGATGATTACTTTGTAAAAACAAGTTATGTAGGAGCATTTGGTGGAAATAACTGGTTATTAGGTTGGACTGCTCTTGATCAATTAGGTTATGTTGGTGACTTATCTACCGGTATTGATGTTGAATTTAGTAATGAAATTCCAAATGAATTTGTGTTAGAGCAAAACTATCCAAATCCATTTAATCCATCAACTACAATATCATTTTCACTTCCAGAAGCAAGTGAAGTACAGTTAAATATTTATAATATTTTAGGTCAGCAAGTAGCTACATTGGTAAATGATGTTAAAAATGCTGGTTCTTATAAAATAAATTGGGATGCTTCAAATCTATCAAGTGGAATGTATATTTATAGATTACAAGCAGGTTCAAAAGTTATTACAAACAGAATGATCTTAATGAAATAAACCCCTCGTTAGACTATCCCTTATATAGGGAGTGTAAGGGACATAGCAATATGTCCCTTTTTTTTAATTTGAGTTTTTATATATTATTGATATGAAGGCTAAATATTTATTTATAATTATAATTTTTGCCGCAATCCAGATTTACCCTCAGCTATTTGATGATAATTCAACAATTAACGCCGATAAAGTAATATTAAAAAAACATATTGAAATATTAGGCAGTGATTTATTTGAAGGTAGAGGAACTGGTACAAAAGGTGGCGAGCTGGCAGCAGCTTATATATCTTCAAATTTTAAAAAGATCGGTTTAATACCTATTGGAGATGAAAATACCTATTTCCAGAGTATTCCTTTTCATGGCACTAATATTCTCAATGACTCCAAGCTAACCTTACTTAATTCTAATGATTCTCTCCATCTTGAAATTGGTAAAGATTACTTGCTTTCTAATTTAGGTGAGCAGACAATTATTCCTAAACCAATTGAACTTGTTTTTGTAGAATATGGAATAATAGCCCCAGAATTTGACCACAATGATTATCAAGACAAAGACGTTTCGGGTAAGATTGTAGTAATTATAAATGGTGAGCCATATTCAGAAGAATATGAGTATTTCAATGGAGACGAACCTACTATTTATAGTCATATTGATGTTAAACATAGAATTGCGATAAGCAGAGGTGCTGCTGGGACAATAATAATACCTGAATACAATAATAATGATTTTGGGTACTGGAACAGATTAGTTTCTGAATATTCTTTTGAAGATGTTAAATTATCATATAATGCATCAAATAGTTTTGGAATTATTTTAAACCCAATATTAGCTAAATCAATATTTAAATTGGATAGCGTTAAGTCAATTTCTGAATTTGCAAACCAAATAAACAAATTTTCATTAACGTTTGAAGGTCAATTTATTGTTAGAGATTTTAAAGCAAATAATATTGTTGGAATGATAAAAGGAAATCAATCTAAAGAAAATGAAGAATATTTAATTGTTTCTGCTCATTACGATCATTTGGGAATTGGCCCTTCAATAAACGGTGATAAAATTTATAATGGTGTTTTAGATAACGCAATGGGTGTCTCTGCAATGCTGGAAGTGGCAAGAATTTTAATGGGTTATAAAGACTATTTAGAACGATCGATAATTTTTATTGCAACAACAGGAGAAGAAAAAGGATTGCTTGGTTCAAGTTACTACGTTGATCACCCCATATTCCCAATTCATAAAACAGTAGCAAATATTAATATTGATGGCATTGCATTTATTGATGAATTCAAATCAATTATTGGAGTTGGTTCAGAATTATCCAATCTTGAGGATTATCTTAGACAAATGAGTAAGAGGTTTGATATTTCGGTAAAAAAAATTCCAAAAGAATTTTACTCAAATGAAGCATTCAATAGATCAGATCAAATATCTTTTGCTAAGGCAGGAATTCCTTCTATCTTAATACTGGATTCGCCGGAATATATAAACTTAGACAGAGCAACAGCTATTGAAAAAATTATATATTATAATGAAGTAGTTTACCATACACCATTTGACGATTTATCAATTAAAATTGATTATAATGCTGTGCGCAAAACATACAAACATTTTAAGTGCATTCATATTTGAAATTTCTTCGTTAAAAAATGAAATTAAGTGGAATAAAAATGTAAATTATAATTTTGTCAGACTCCAAGCAATAGCGGAGAAAAGATGAAATATATCTTGGTCTTTATCAGTTTATCATTGTTTGATGGGATGTTCTAGTTTTAACCAGGATGATTCAAACATTATCAGAATAAAAGGTTCTGATACAATGCTTCTGCTAAATCAAAGACTTGCAGCTGAATTTATGAAAGAGCATAAAGGATTATCAGTTTATGTTGACGGAGGAGGTACCGGCACCGGAGTTGAAGCCTTGATTAGAAACAATGTTGAAATCTGTGCTGCTTCAAGACCCCTTGAGCCAAATGAAATACAAAAATTTGGAGAAGAATTTAGCACGGTCGGAATGTCGTTCTTAATTGGAAGAGATGCTTTATCAATTTATATTAATTCAAAAAATAATGTAAAAAATTTGACAATTGAACAGATAGCGAAAATCTTCAAATGTGAAATTAATAAATGGAGTGAAGTTGGAGGAAATAATATTCCAATTCTCCCAATAACAAGATCATCAGCATCCGGGACATATTTGTATTTTATTAAACATGTTCTGAAAGGAGAGGAAATTTGTAGCACAATTCCAATTGTAAATACAACTAGCGAAATTACTAGATTTGTAAAAAATAATATAAACTCTATTGGATATGGCGGAATTGGTTATACTGATAGTAGTATGCAATGCAATGTTAACGGAGTTGAGCCAACAAGAGAGAATGTTCTTAATAATACCTACCCAATTTCCAGATATTTGAGGTTTTACACATCTAGAAAACCTAAGGGCAATGTAAAACTTTTTATTGACTGGGTTACTAGCCAAAATGGACAAAAATTAGTTGAATCGATGGGATATATTCCACTTTGGGAATAAAAACACTTCATAATCTCTTATAAAACTTAACAATTCCTTAACATTACCATAACATCAAAACATCTGAATAGATATATATTTACAGGAATAAATAATTTCTTGTTTTCAGTAAAATAAAAAAGTCATTAAATAAGTTCGAGGGAAAAATGAAAAGTAAAATGTTAGTTGTATTCACAATGTTATTATTTGCTGCTGTTGTTTTTACAGGCTGCAAGAAAAAGGAAGAAGTAGAAAAAAGTGTTGTTTCTGTAAAAGGTTCAGATACTATGGTTAACCTTTCACAGAAATGGGCTGAAACTTATATGCAGAAAAATCCGAATGCATCAATTCAAGTAACTGGTGGTGGTTCGGGAACCGGAGTTGCATCGCTACTTAATAAAACTGTTGATATCGCGAATGCAAGTAGGGAATTCAAAAGTGCTGAATACGCTAAGGCAAAAGAGTTAGGTATTTCTCCAAAAGAATTTAAAGTTGCACTCGATGGAATTGCTGTAATTGTTAGTACAGATAATCCAATAAGTGAGTTAACAATTGCTCAAATTAGGGACATTTTCATTGGCAAAATTAAAAACTGGAAAGAACTTGGTGGAGCAGATTTTCCCATAATTTTATATGGTAGAGAAAACAGTAGTGGTACATACGAGTTTTTTAAAGACCATGTTTTAGGCAAAGATGAAAGAGGCAATACAAGAGATTTTGATAATTCAACTCAAGTTTTGCAAGGAACAGCAGCACTTGGAGAAGCAGTTGCGAGAGATATAAAAAGTGTTGGTTATGGTGGAGTTGGTTATTTTGCGGCACGAACAGATGTAAAAATTCTTAAAGTAAAAGCAGATAATAATTCTCCCGCAATCGCCCCCGCTGAAGGTGGAAAAGTGAATTATGATGCAATCTGGAGTGGCAATTATTCAATTTCTCGTTATCTTTACTGCTATACAAATGGTTCTGGTGATCAAAAAATAAAAGATTTTATGGATTTCATTCTTTCACAAGAAGGTCAAGACTTGGTTAAACAAATGGAGTATATCCCTTTACCATCAAAATAATTATTTAATTTTTCTTAATCTTAGTCTATTGTTCGAGGGGTCGAAAAAAGATGAAAAAATATTTATTAGTATTTGTATTGTTTATATTATCAAGTTTTGTAATTCAAGCACAGGAGGAACCTAAGGGAAAAATTCATGGGTATATGTTCGGCGACTATTTTTATAATATAGCGAGAGATCAAAATTCTGTTCCTAACTCTGTTGAAAAAGGAGAGAAAGATTTTAATGGCTTTCAGTTTAGAAGGATTTATTTTGGGTATGATTATAAAATAAGCCCAATTTTTAGTTCTAGATTAAGACTAGAAGCGGATCAAAAAGAAGAAACCAGCGGTGGGAAATTTGGATTATTTGTTAAGGATGCTTACTTAAAATGGAATGATATTTTTAGTGGCTCAGACTTGATTATTGGACTTTCGCCAACCCCAACATTTGAGATTTCTGAATCTTATTGGGGATATAGATCCTTAGAAAAGACAATTGTAGATTTGAGAAAGGTCGGTTCCTCACGCGATTTTGGAATAAATCTAAAAGGCAAAATTAACAGTAGCGGAACAATCAAATATATGTTAATGATTGCAAATGGAGAGGGGAATACTGGGGAAGATAACAATCAAAAGAAAATTTATGCTCATTTAGCTGTAGAACCGATCAAAAATCTAACTTTTAGTTTAAATGGAGATGTTGGATTTCAAGAAAATATTTCAGACCCCAACTCAAGTGGTACTTTAAGTAATAATATTATTAAATCAGTGTTTTTTGTGGGATATAAAAATCCAGGGAACTATAGTTTAGGTGTCGAAGGGTTTTATCAATTAACTCAAAATGAACTTACAACATCGCAGGCAAAGGAAGATGCAGGTTCTATGGGTGTTTCTATTTTTGCTTCAGCAGATTTATCTGAAAAATTTGCTCTTGTTGGTAGGTATGATTTTTTTGATCCAATAAGGAACACTGGTTACGAAGGTGATACGAGAAACTATTTCCTTGCAGCTGTAAATTATAAGCCTGACCCTAATGTTTGGATAATGCCAAATATTATTGTGGAAACTTATGAGAATTCAACATCCGGATTAAGTTTTGATTCAGCAATAACTGGAAGACTTACTATTTTCTATAACTTTTTATAGTACTATACAAACTGGACGAACGAATAAACTCAATGATTTTAATGCGAACTTAATCTAACACATGGAAGAACAATCTGAAAATATCTCCCCATACAGCAAAAAAATTGCTTTAAGTACACGCATAAAAGAGAGTATTATAAAATATTTTTTTGCAGTAAACGGTGCTGTTGCTTTAGTATTTATAGTACTCATCTTTATTTTCTTGTTTAAGGAAGGAATTAATGCTTTAAACAATATTGGTGTTTTGGATTTTCTTTATTATGATCAAGTTCAACTTGATGATTCAATCAAAAGACTGTATGAATGGTATCCAACTTCAAGTGAAGAAAGGTATTCATTAATTCCACTTATTGTCGGAACATTATTAACAGCTATTCCAGCTACTTTAATATCTACTTTTTTTGGAGTTGGTGCCGGAGTTTATCTTTCTGAAATTGCAAAACCAAATGCAAGAGAATTTTTAAAACCTCTAATTGAACTATTTGCAGGAATTCCAACCGTTGTGCTTGGCTTTTTAATGTTAGTTGTTGGAGCAAGTTTTTTTAATGACCTATTAGAACCAACGAATAGGCTAAATGCTTTTATTGCAGCTTTAGGTCTTTCATTTGTAATTATTCCCATAATTGCTTCCATGACAGAAGATGCACTTCGGTCAATCCCACGGGAATTAAGAATGGCTTCTTATGGATTAGGGGCAACTAAGTGGCAAACAATCAGTAAAGTAATTCTACCGGCTGCATTTAGTGGTGTTTCAGCAAGTATAATTCTTGGATTTGGTCGGGCAATTGGAGAAACAATGATTGTTCTTATGGCTTCCGGTAATGCTGCAAATATTACATCAGATATATTTTTAAGTGTTAGAACAATGACAGCAACAATTGCCGCTGAAATGGGGGAAGTTTCTCAAGGCTCTGATCATTATTACGCTTTATTTTTTATTGGTATAATCTTGTTTACTTTAACATTTTTCCTAAATCTTTTAGCAGAAATTATTATCAACAAAATGAGAAAAAAGAATGTTTTTTAGCGAGGATTTAATTTGGATTTAATGAAAAAAAATAAAGACCTAGCCGGTAAATTTTTTATAGGTTCAACTAAAATCTTGTTTGGTTTTTTGGTTCTAGTCTTGTTCATGATTTTAGGTAAAATATTTTATGAAGGAATTGGAATTATTAGTTTAGAATTCCTTTTTGATGAGCCACGAAATAATATGACGGAAGGCGGAATTTGGCCTGCAATATTTGGAACATTAGCCGTTACAATGGTTATGATTTTAATAGCCGTTCCAATAGGAGTATTTGCAGCAGTTTACCTTAATGAATATGCTAAAGATACTTTTTTGACTAGAATAATAAGAACAGCTGTCAACAATTTGGCGGGAGTTCCATCCATTGTATTTGGTTTATTTGGATTGGGATTCTTTATTTTGTTTATTGGGCAGGGAATTGATGAAGTTCTTGGAACCGGATTAATTTGGGGACAGCCTTGTTTGCTATGGGCTGCAGCTACATTAGCAGTTTTAGTTTTGCCAATAGTTATTGTCTCAACTTTAGAAGCACTTAATTCTGTCCATAAAAGTCATAGAGATGCGTCATACGGTTTGGGTGCAACGAAATGGGAGACAATTAAGAAAATTGTATTGCCCCAAGCAAAACCAGGAATTTTAACAGGCACTATTTTAGCAATTGGTCGTGGTGCAGGTGAAACGGCTCCAATTTTATTTTTAGGTGCTGCTTTCTTTTTGCCAAACTTACCGGTTGTTGATTTGTGCATTGGAGATTATTGCATTCCAATGATAAATCCGGCTGAACAATTTATGTATTTGGCATATCATATTTTTATTTTAACAACACAATCAGCAAATCCAACTTTAACATTGCCAATACAGTATGGCTCAACTTTAGTATTAATTGGTATCACATTTTTATTAAATATTACTGCAATTTATTTTAGATATAAATACAGAAAAGCTCTAGGAAAATTTTAATACGAGAAATGTAAGTAAATGAAAAAGACAAAGATTTCAACTGAGGATTTGTGTCTCTATTACGGAGAGAAACAGGCATTGAATAATATTTCAATGTCGATACCTGAAAAGCAAGTGACTGCATTTATTGGTCCTTCAGGATGTGGTAAATCAACATATCTCCGAACTATAAATAGAATGAATGACTTAATCCCTGGTGTAAAAATAACCGGCAAAGTTCTTGTTGATGGAATAGACATTTATGATAAAAATTTAGATGTAGTGAACCTGAGAAAAAGAATTGGAATGGTTTTCCAAAAAGCAAATCTTATTTCCTAAAACTATTTATGAAAACTTAATTTATGGTCCATCAATAAATGGGATAAAAGATAAAAAAAAGCTGCAAGAAATTGTTGAGACAACTCTTAACCAAGCAGCTATTTGGAATGAAGTAAAAGACAGATTGCATGAATCCGCATTAAGTTTATCGGGTGGACAGCAGCAGCGACTTTGTATTGCACGAGCATTAGCCGTGAAACCGGATATAATTCTTATGGATGAACCTGCAAGTGCACTTGATCCACTTTCAACGGGCAAAATTGAGGAATTAATTCACGATCTAAAAAAAGAATATACAATTGTTATTGTTACACATAACATGCAGCAAGCTGCAAGAGTAAGTGATAAAACGGCTTTCTTTTATTTGGGCGAATTAATTGAATTTGATAATACAACTAAGATTTTTACTAATCCAAAAGTAAAACAAACAGAAGATTACATTACCGGCAGATTTGGGTAAAAAGTTAAGAGGAAAACAATGGAAAGACAATTTGAAGTTCATTTAGGCAAGTTAAGAACACGGATTATTAAAATGTCTAGTTTGGTTGAAGAACAAATGGAACTTGCAATTAGTGCAGTATTAGAAGAAAACCTAGAACTAACTAATTTGGTGATTGAGCGAGAAGAAAAAATTAACAAGTTAGATAGGAAAATCGAAAAGACATGTCAAAAAATTATTGCCCTAAGTCAACCAGTTGCAATTGATTTAAGATTAGTAATTTCTGCCCTAACAATTAACACAAATTTAGAAAGATTAGGAGATTTAGCGAAAAATATTGCCAAAAGTTTTCAAATTCTGAAGAAAAAACCACTTTTTTTGGAAAAGACTAATTTTGTTGAAATGACCATAACTGTGAAAAAGATGATTAAAGATGCCATTGATTCATTTAATAATAACGATGCGATTCTAGCTAGAAAAGTAATTGAGGCAGATACTACTCTTGATGCGCTATTCGCTGAGAACAGAAAAATTTTGATTGAAATAATGAAAAAAGACTCAAATGATATTGACGAAGCTATTAGTATCTTAGAAATGAGTCGTCATTTAGAGAGAGCTGGAGATCATTCCACTAACATTGCTGAAGATGTTTACTTTATTGTTGAGGCGCAATTAATTAAACATAGATACGATAAATTCATTATTTCGGAGATGGCACAAGATGAAGAAGATGATGAGGAAGAATAAAGGCCTTTTTGGATGTATTTAAATATGTTTTTCATGAAATAAATAATTTGACAAATTTTAATCATTTCCGTACTTTTACAAGTCTAATCAAGATTTAATGGAGCAAAAATGTACGCTATTGTTGATATAGCTGGACAACAATTCAAAGTTGAAGAAAATTCTAAGCATTACGTGCCTAAATTGGATGTGGAAGTTAATAAATCAGTAACTTTTGATAACGTTCTACTTTTCTCTGATGGTAAAACTACTTCAGTAGGAGCACCTTCTGTTAAAGGAGTTAAAGTTAAGGCTAAGGTTTTAGAACATCTTAAAGATGATAAAGTTATTGTCTTCAAGAAGAAAAGAAGAAAAGGATATAGAATTAAAAACGGTCATAGACAACAGCTTTCTAGAATAGAGATTACTAATATTTCTGGCACAAAAGCTAAAAAAGCTGAAGAGAAGGAGATTGAATAATGGCTCATAAAAAAGGACAAGGTTCAACTAGAAACGGAAGAGATAGTAATCCACAGTATCTTGGAGTTAAAAAATTTGGTGGAGAAGTAGTTACTGCTGGTTCAATTATTATTCGTCAGAGAGGAACTAAATTTCATCCTGGTAATAATGTTAAAAAAGGGAGTGACGATACTTTATTTGCTATAAGTGATGGACTTGTAAAATTTGAAAAGAAAAAAAATAATAGAAGATTTGTTAGCGTTTATGAAACTTTGAACTAATTGATTCTAAAAATTTAGTTAATGAAAAACCCCTCTAATTTGAGGGGTTTTTTGTTTTATTTAAATATTTTATTCAATCCTCTTTATAGATGAATTTAACTTCTTCAACATTTTGATTGGCAGATTTATTCGAAGACTTGCTAAAGTGGTTTTATGAAAAAATAATCTAAAGTTATCCATCTTAATTCCATATATTCCCTAAAGGCTCTTGCCCATTTAATCTCCTCATTAATTGGGACTTCTATTATACCATCTCTGTATTTAGTGTTAATACTATTTAATTGTAATTTTTCTTTTGTTATAAACCAATCTGATATTGCTGCTTCGTCAAACTCTATAAAAGTACAATAAACTTTAATTGAATTTTGGGAAACATAAATTGTGTTTTCATTTGTAATCCATAAATACGATTTAGTGGATAGAAAACTTCTAACATAATCCAAACTATCAATTGGTAATAGACTTGTATAAATAAAGCCATTTAATCTCTGGATTTTTAAATTCAATGAATTGATAATAGTATATATATGTTCAACTGTAGAGGTATCATTAAAACCTAAAGCAATGATACCTTCCGAGTAATCATAAATCGTATTAATTTCAAAAACTCTAAAATCTTTAAATAAACTGTCAGCAGAAAATTTTATATCTTCCCTTAATGTATCATATGCGGATTTTACTATTTGAAGCTCATAATTTTCATTGGGGAGATTCCCAAAATAGAAATATCCTCGCTTATCTGTAAACACTGAAACATTAATATTTTGAGATTTCATTTTTACTAAAGCATTTTCAATTCCTATTACTGGGTAGGCAACTAAATCAATGATTTTACCGCTAAACTCAATCTTCTTATCCCTTAACTCAGGCTCATTATTTCTATTATTGGTAATTTGGTTCTCTTCACTACAAGAAGTGTTTAACACTATTAGAAGTATTAATGAAAAAACAAATATTTTGCGACAAAATTTCATTTTATTCACCTCAATAAAGTGTCTATTTATTGGCTATCTGCGAATGTATTTTTTTCTTTACGTATTGGATATTTTACAACCAGTCATCAAAAAAACTTGATATTTACCATGCGGTTTCTGTACTGAACTTGCTGTCGTAATTTTAAGATTACTAAATCCGGCTTCTTTAGCTGAGTGTAAGAATTTTTTTCTATCAAATCCCAAATGGAAAACTCCCGTATCCTCTGTATGAAAAGTGCCATCTTCTAAATCTAAATCAGCAATTGCTAGAAATCCATTTTCATTTAACATATTGTAAAAATCAATAAACATAGAATTTATATTTTCAATATGGTGCATAGTCATTGAAGACATAATTCCATCAAATTTCCTATCCAATTTGGATTTTGATAAATCCATTTCTAGAATTTCTAGAGTACACCCTAAATTCTCTCTTTTGGTTTCCAATTCTTTGTTCATGGAATTTGATACATCAACTGCTGTTATTTTACTAACATATGGAGCGATGTTTTCTAATAATAAGCCGGTTCCGGATCCAAAATCCATTATCTGCATGGTTTTATTTAATGATATATTTTCACGAATTGAGTTAGCAATATTTCCAACATTATTAACTCTGTTTTCGTCTTTATCATAATTATTTGCTTTTTTTTCAAAGTAGTCTTTATTCATTAAATCTTCGCTTTATAGGTGTCACTCAAAACATTTTTTAATTGATTATTACTTTGGTATATAACTTATTTTAACAATACCATTTTTTTTGTTTCAGAATAATTTGCACTTACTATTTTGTAAAAATATATTCCATTTGATAAGTATTCTGCATTAAATTCAACCTCATAACTCCCAGCCACTTTATATTCATCTACTAATTTCATAATTTTTCTTCCTAAAACATCGTAAATATAAATTTGAGTATTTCCACTTTTTGATAAAGAATATTGAATTTTTGTGTTCGGATTAAATGGATTAGGATAATTTTGCGAAAGTGAATATGAAAGTGGCAATTTAAGTTCTTGCTCTACTTTTACAATTTTATTTTCATTAAAAACAAAACAACCCTCCCAACTAATAAACCACTTGTTTTTATACTTGTCAATATTAATGTCTCTTATTGCACAACTTGATAATTTGAAAACCTCAATATTTCCATTAAATCTTATTAACCTACCTTTATCAGTGCCTATCCATAAAATGTTTTCTCCTTCCATTGCTATTGAAGTAATGCTAGATGTGTCAGAACTCATTACCGAATCTATTATGGGGTATTTTATATATTGTCCATTTTCATATTTTCTTAATCTTTCAGAATAAACAAAAATCTCATTGTTAATTTTTGCTAATTTTAATTGTTCTAATCCCTCTGGGACCCAATCTTCCGGATTGATATCTATTATACTATCACCATTAAATTTTGATATACCAAGTAAACAAGAAGCAACTATCATAGTATCTTTAGCATATGGAACAACACTTTTCAAACATGGAAACCTTTCAGTTCTTAGCGAATCATTTGATAATATTGCAATTTCATCCGAATACATTAGATGCGCCCAATAGTTTATTAATGTAAAATAAATTGTTGAATCATTATCTATAAAAATGCTTACGGGATGAAATGTTCCAGAACCAATAGTTAAAAAATTCCACTTTTGGTTAGAGAATGAGAATATTGCTCCACCAAATTCACTAGAAACAGTTACCCATATTGATCCATTTGGGGAAACTCCAATATCTCCAATTCCGTTTCCATGAAATAAATTCCAAACATCATCTAAAGAGTTCCATGTGCCATCATAGGTAAATAATTGTTCGGAATAACCACCAACCCAGACAATGTTTGAGGAATCAATTGCAATACTTGATAAATATCCTGAAATTAGGGGCGAATTAGTCTCGTTGTACAAAATCACTTCTTGAGCAATAGTTAAATTACTACAAATAATAAATATTGTTAATATGCATCTAATCGTTTTCATTTTGAACTTACCTCATTTTAGTGGAGACAAAGTTAAGTCACAAATTCATTTTCAAAAAATTGTAAGTAAAGCTTATCTAAATTTTAAAACTTTGATGAATAAATTATTTTAACAATACCATTTTTTTTGTTTCAGAATAATCTCCACTTACTATTTTGTAAAAGTAAATTCCATTTGA
Organism: uncultured Ignavibacteriales bacterium; assembly: GCA_963704835.1. Classification (GTDB taxonomy): domain Bacteria; phylum Bacteroidota; class Ignavibacteria; order Ignavibacteriales; family Melioribacteraceae. The sequence goes on from CAVPHW010000003.1 coordinate 443,789, forward strand.
TAAGTGTTCTGCGTTAAATTCAACCTCATAACTCCCAGCCACTTTATATTCATCTACTAATTTCATAATTTCTCTTCCTAACACATCATATATGTAAATTTTTGTATTTCCACTTTTTGATAAAGAATATTGAATTTTTGTGTTCGGATTAAATGGGTTAGGATAGTTTTGAGATAGAAAAAACTCTGTTAATAAATCTTTTTGATTCTCCACACCAGTAATAATGTTGCCATAAATAAAACCGTCAATTTCGCATCCTAATAAATATTCGGGAACCCAATTATGCCAAGTAGTTGCCCATAAAGTATTGAATCCAATACTATCAGTGTAAGTATAGTAGTCGAACTGAGTAAAAGAGAATATATAAGTGTTTAATTCACGACCAAAAACATTTTCAATAACTATTGTATCTAGAACTGCTGGATACGGTTCATTAGAAAAAGAAACTACTGAATCACCAATATTTATATCGTAATCAAAAATAAGTCTATCTGGATATTCAATAATATTTTTATTTTCTTTTCTCAAGAAAGAATAACCTTCTTGAGATAAACTAAAACTAGAATCAGAATTGACTTTATACATATTAAATTTAGCATAAGTATAACCATCATCAAGAACAGTATCTTTTTGTATTTCTAGTTTTAACTTAATTACCTTATCAAGCCCTTGTGAAAAAAACCATTTGTTACCTGCATTTAAAGGGAAATACGAAAATTTTTGTGCAACGGATACATTTGTAAAGATGAGCAGTATTGTCAATAAAGATGTTTTAATTCTAGTCATTTTCTTCTCTTAACGTTTAACCATAACTAAGGTCGAATATATCATCGTTCGCAAGGTTGCTAAAAAAAAAAGTCTATCTAAATTCAAGTAAAATCTTGAAATTACAACTATAATTTGGTTTAGATTAATATAACTTAAAAAAGATAATTTCAATATTCAATGCAATTCATTTTTAATATATATGGTATTTTTATTGGGGTAATTTGAATGAATTGTACGAAGATATGATCATTATTCTGAAAGCACACTACAGGTAAAAACATGAAAATAGATTCCCGCTCCCGCCAATGGTCGGACAAGTTCGCGAGAATGACAAACATTAGTATTTCCACTTCCAACAAGGATTTCTGGTTATCACTTTTCAGCTTTTTTATTTCTAAAGTGTAGCCATGTAAAAATAATACCAAAAATAAGCGAAAAACGAAAAGCCATAGCCCAATCAAATAATCCTTCAGAATGCACTAATTAAGCTATAACTGAACGAAACTAATGCACTTACAATAAAAGTTACAATAAAAATCAGAACTAAATTCTTTCAACAACTCAATGGGTTTCATATAATTCTCCTTATTATTAATTATTTTTCTATACTATTTATAATATTGAACAGAACTATATTTTTTCAATTAATAAAATAAACATTCTTCAAAAATTTGGATAATTAAAATAAATATTTTTTTGACTGAATGATAAAGATAATTATGCTGACAAAATTAGAATTGAAAGCCCAAAAACATTTTAGCAAATCAGGGAGTAAAATATTATGAATTCAAGAATGATTTTCATTTTGATTTTTTCTTTAAGTTCACTTTCAGTCAGCCAGCAAAAATATTTTCACACAAACGGTAAAGATATAATTGATACAAGTGGGACGCGGTTTTTAATGAAAGGTGTTAATCTTGGTAATTGGCTTGTACCTGAAGGTTATATGTTTAAGTTTGGCAAAGCAAATTCACCAACAATGGTGAATAGTGTTATTACTGAATTAATAGGACCAGCAGAAGCAAAGAAGTTTTGGATAGAATTTCAAAATAATTATATAACCCATGATGATATTAAATATTTAAAATCTTTGGGTGTAAACTCCATCCGCGTTCCTTTTAACTACAAACTCTTTTCTGATGAAACATATTTATGGAACACTACCTCACGTGGATTTGAACTTATAGACCAATTACTTAAATGGTGTAAAATAGAAAATCTTCCTATTATTCTTGACATGCACTGCGCTCCTGGCGGACAAACTGGTGATAACATTGATGATAGTTATGGTTATCCTTGGCTTTTTGAGAGCATTGAATCACAGAATGAGATAATTAAGATTTGGACTAATATTGCAAAATATTATACGAATGAACCAATGATAATTGGTTACGATTTAATGAATGAACCAATTGCACATTATTTTGAGAATGAAAACCTATATGAAAAACTAGAACCTCTTTACAGAAGAATTGTAGAAGCAATTAGAACTGTTGATACGAACCATATAATAATTCTTGGTGGCGCAAGATGGAATACGAATTTTTCTGTTTTCAATAAGCCGTTTGACGATAATCTTGTTTATGAATTTCATAAATATTGGATGCCACCAGTAATAGCGGAAATTCAAGAATATATCGACTTTAGAGATAAATATAATGTTCCTATTTATATGGGTGAATCAGGTGAGAACGATGATGACTGGGTATACAATTTCAGAAAGTTATTAGATGAAAATGAAATTGGCTGGCATTTTTGGCCTTATAAAAAAGTGGATAATACTAGCGGTCCGGTACAATTTAATAAACCGGAGTTTTATGATTTAGTGATTGATTATGCAGAATCTGATAGAAGTACTTATCAAAAAATGCGAGAAGCAAAGCCAAATATTGAAAAAGTAAAAATTGCGCTAAGCAATTTTCTTGAGCAATGTAAATTTGAAAATTGTTATCCTAACAACAGTTATTTGTGGGGATTGGGTTTTAAGGAAAGTAAAGACTAGCCTTATAGTTTCTTATATTTAGGTCGATATCATATTTCATGTATGAGTTTCTAGTATCGGAATCTTGCAGAATCATATGAATATCAATCAAAACAAAATTATTTTGCTAAATCATTCGCTAACAATTCATTAATTCCGGCAGCGGCTTTTCTTCCTTCTCCCATGGCCAGAATAACAGTTGCAGCTCCCAAGACTATATCGCCGCCTGCAAAGATTTTATCCATATTAGATTTTTGTTTTTCATCAACAATAATATTTCCCCATTTATTTGTCTTCAAATTTGGTGTTGTTTGTGAATTAATGGATTACTTCCATTTCCAATTGAAACAATTACGGTATCAACATCAATTATAAATTCACTTCCTTTTATAACAACTGGTCGTCTTCTTCCAGAACTATCCGGCTCGCCTAATTCGTAACGTAAACATTCCATAGCTTTAACTTTCCCTTTTTCATCGCCCAAAATCGTTTACTGGCATTCTCTAAAAAGTGAAATTCAATTCCTTCTTCTTTGGCATGCAGAACTTCTTCTTTTCTGGCAGGCATTTCTACTTCGGTTCTTCGGTAAATTATATAGACTTTTTCTGCACCTAATCTTAAAGCCATTCTGGCCGCATCCATGGCAACGTTTCCACCACCTAAAACTGCAACAATTTTGGAGGGATAAATTGGAGTAGCGGAATTATCTTTATCAAAAGCGCGCATTAAATTGGTTCTTGTTAAATATTCATTGGCGGAAAAAACTCCAACAAGATTTTCGCCTTCAATTCCCATAAACATTGGTAAACCGGCTCCGGTACCAACAAACACTGCATCAAATCCATCTTTGTCAATTAAATCTGTCAGTTTCCTCGTTCTTCCAACAACATAATTTTTTTTAATTTCAACGCCCATTTTTGTTAATATTTCAATTTCTTCATCAACAATACTGTTTGGCAATCGAAACTCTGGAATTCCATAGCGCATAACTCCGCCCAATTTATGGAATGCTTCAAAAATTGTTACGGCATGTCCTTCTCGTCTCACATCAGCAGCAACTACTAGTCCAGCGGGACCGCTTCCTACTACAGCAACTTTTTTGCCTGTTTCAGGTTTTACTTTTGGAATTTTAACAGCTCCTTGTTCTCGTTCCCAATCAGCAACAAATCTTTCCAATCTACCAATTGCAACTGATTTATCTACATCTTTCATCGCAGTGCCGACTTTACAATTTTCTTGACATTGACTTTCCTGAGGACAAACTCTACCGCAAATTGCCGGAAGGAGGCTAGCTTCTTTTATAACATCAATTGCATTTTGAAACTCGCCATAAGCAATATGTCTTACAAATGCAGGAATGTCTATTTCAACTGGACAACCATCAATACAAGTTTTGCTTTACACATTCCAAACATCTTAAAGCTTCAACTCGTGCTTCTTCCATTGTATAACCAATTGCAACTTCTTCAAGATTTTTAGCTCTTGTTAAAGGCTCTTGCGCTGGCATTTCTTGCTGAGGAATTTTTAATCTGTCTTTTGCTTTCAGATTCTCTATATTATTTATGTAATCATTTAAAATTGCTTTAGCATTTGCACTAAGAATATCGGGTGATTGGTAACTCATTAAAACTCTCCAAAACTTTTAATTTTTTTGATCAAACATTACATCTAAATTGCATGAATGTTTTTTCTGTTCAATTTCTTTGTAAGAATTTAATCTTGAAATCATATTATCAAAATCTACTTTATGTCCATCAAATTCAGGTCCATCCACACAAACAAATTTCACTTCGCCGCCAACATTAACCCGGCAACCACCACACATCCCAGTTCCATCTACCATAATAGTGTTTAGTGAAACTTCAGTGTACACACCAAATGGTCTGGTCGTTTCAGCACAAAATTTCATCATAATTGGTGGTCCAATTGCAATTACCATTTCAGGTTTATGATCTTTTTCACAAATCTCTTTTAGTGGTTCAGTTACCAAAGATTTTCTACCATAACTTCCATCGTCAGTACAAATTATCAATTCATCAGCTATTTTTCTCATCTCTTCTTCCATAATAATAAGGTCTTTATTTCTTGCTCCTATTATTATCTTTACATTATTCCCAGCAGCCTTAAAAGCCTGAGCAATTGGATGCAATGGAGCAACTCCAATTCCGCCCCCAACACAAACAACAGTTCCATGATTTTTAATATGGGTTGGTGTTCCAAGTGGACCTACAAGAACAGGAATATCATCACCGACATTCAGTTTTGCTAATTCAGTTGTAGTTAATCCTACAACCTGAAAAATTATTGTAATTGAACCCTCTTTAATATCAGCATCTGCAATAGTGAGAGGTATTCTTTCACCAAAATCTTCATCCAACTGTAAAATTATAAACTGTCCGGCCTCTCTTTCTTCAGCAATAAGTTTTGCTTCTAGTTTCATTTTGTAAACACTTTCAGAAAGTTTTTCCTTTAATAATATTTTTGCCATGTTAACCCTAAAATAATAGAATATGCTTTATGATATAAAAAGATATTGCTATCCAAAGTTATAAAAAATAATTAATATTTCTATCTCATTATTTCTAAAAAATATAATCGAAATTCTTATTGATATAATAAACCTATTTGAATTATTAACTCTATCAGCTATCTTAATAGTTAAATTTTTAATTTATTTAACCAAATTAAGGAGATAACACGTGGTAATAGCAATTCCCAAAGAAATCCTACCTGGTGAAAACAGAGTCTCCATTGTTCCAGATACAGCTTCCAAACTTATTAAGAAGGGATTTACTGTAAATGTTGAAAAAGGAGCTGGTTTAAATGCCGGATTCACCGATGAACAATATACCAATGCTGGTACGCAGGTTATTGATAAACTAGATGATTTGTATAAGGCTGAGATAATCCTAAAAGTTCAAAGACCAATTGAAAATGTTTCTGTTGGTAAACATGAACTCGATTTAATTAAGGAAGGATCATTATTAATTACACTTTTATATCCTCTTCATTATCCGGAACTTGCCAAAAAATGTGCTGAGAAGGGAATTAATGTAATATCTATGGATGCAATTCCAAGGACAACTCTTGCCCAAAAGATGGATGCTTTAAGTTCACAAGCTAACCTTGCCGGATATAAGTCAGTTTTAATGACTGCAAATGAATTAGGCAAAATTTTTCCACTAATGATGACAGCTGCCGGAACTATTCAACCTGCTAGAGTTGTTATTATGGGTGCTGGTGTTGCCGGCTTGCAAGCGTTAGGAACTGCAAAAAGATTAGGTGCAATTGTCGAAGTTTCAGATATTCGTCCTTCTGTAAAAGAGGAAGTTCAATCTCTTGGGGGAAGATTTATTGAAGTTGATACCGATGAAAACATGCAGGATGCCGGTGGATATGCAAAAGAAGCTTCTGCAGAATTTATTCAGAAACAAAAAGAGTTGTTATTTAAGCATGTAACCAATGCAGATATTGTAATAACAACTGCGCTTGTTCCCGGTAAAAAAGCTCCTGTTCTTGTAACTGAAGAAATGGTAAAAGGAATGAGACCTGGTTCAGTAGTTTTAGATATGGCAGTTGAGTTTGGTGGAAATTGTGAAATTAGTGAGAATGGTAAAACTGTTAAGAAGCATGGTGTAACAATTATTGGAGAACCGAATATTCCAAGTTTAGTTGCAACAAATGCTAGTGAAGTATATAGTAAAAATATTCTGGCTCTTTTAGATCATATTTCAAAAGAAGGCAAAGTAGAGCTTAATCTTGAAGATGAAATTGTTAAAGGGGCTCTAATTACTTTTAATAAAGAAGTGGTGCAAGAAAGAACGAAAAGTTTATTAAAATAAAATCGGGAATTTAAAATGGAAATTCATGAATTACTTATGCTGATATATGTATTTACTCTTGCAGTTTTTGTGGGGTTCGAGTTAATTACGAAAGTACCCCCAACATTACATACTCCACTTATGTCAGGCTCAAATGCTATTTCAGGTATTACAATTGTTGGGGCTTTATTAAGCGCCGGATTAGAAGAGTTTACAATTAGTACAATTCTTGGACTAATAGCTCTAATATTTGCAACAATAAATGTTGTTGGTGGATATTTAGTAACCGACAGAATGTTAAAAATGTTTAAAAAGAAGTGAGGATAGATTATGATTGTACTTTCATATTTAGTTTACTTAGTGGCTTCTATCCTTTTCATTTTTGGAATTAAGAAGCTTGGTTCTCCCAAAACTGCAAGACAAGGAAATTTTCTTTCGGCGCTGGGAATGTTTTTGGCAGTAGTAATTACTCTTTTTGATCAAAGAGTATTGACTTTTGAATATATAATTTTAGGAATTGTTATTGGCTCTGCAATTGGTGCTGTTATGGCATTCAAAATTCCAATGACTGGGATGCCGCAAATGGTTGGACTTCTCAATGGATTTGGAGGTGGAGCATCAATTTTAGTTGGTTTAGCTGAATATTATCATATTATGAACACAACAAACACTGTTGAAATTCCGACCGGAATTACAATAGTTCTTTCCGTATTAATCGGAGCTATTACTTTTACGGGATCTCTCATAGCTTTTGGTAAGTTACAAGGAATTGTTACTGGAAGAGTTGTTAAATACCCATTGCAAAATCCAATTAATATTCTTTTGATTTTAGGTATTGCTGTTGCTGGAGTATTTGTTGTTATTGATCCAACTAGAATTGACTTGCTTTTAGCAATTGCCGGAGTTTCACTTGTACTAGGTATTCTTCTTGTCCTGCCAATAGGTGGTGCGGATATGCCGGTTGCGGTTTCTCTGCTCAACTCATATTCCGGTATTGCTGCTTCTATGACCGGATTTGTTCTTCAGAATAATATGTTGATAATTGCTGGTGCGTTGGTTGGTGCTTCTGGAATTATTTTAACGTTAATTATGTGCAAAGGAATGAATCGTTCTCTGATGAATGTTGTATTGGGTGGATGGGAAGATGCAGGATCCGGTGGTTCAGGTGATAGTTCTGCCCAACAAGGTGATGTTAAATCTGTTGATGCAGAAGAGTTAGCTATGATACTTGACTCTGCTCAAAGTGTGGTTATTATTCCAGGGTATGGAATGGCTGTTGCTCAAGCTCAGCATGCTATTCGTGACTTAACTAATATTTTGGAAAAGAAAAATATTAATGTTCGGTTTGCAATACATCCTGTAGCTGGTAGAATGCCTGGTCATATGAATGTTCTTTTGGCTGAAGCTCAAGTTTCGTATGATAAATTATTTGCACTTGAGGATATTAACGATGATTTCCCTAATGTTGATGTGGCGTTAATTATTGGCGCTAACGATGTTGTAAATCCGGCTGCACGCCATGATAAAAATTCTCCAATATTTGGTATGCCAATTTTAAATGCTGATTATGCTAAAACAGTTGTAATTAACAAACGTTCAATGAATGTTGGGTATGCGGGAATTCAAAACGAATTATTCTTTTATCCAAATGCGTTAATGTTTTTTGGAAGCGCAAAAGAAGCAGTTAATAAGTTGGTAAACGAAATTAAGGAGTTGTAAGAATTTCTAAAATAATTTCATACCTAAGGCTATCTTTTTAAGGTAGCCTTTTTTATTTTAATCAATATTATTTTCTCGCTTAACTCTTTAATCAAAAGGGACCTCAAATGAAAAAAAGATTCTATGTTCTGATCGTTACTCTCCTTTTATTTTTCATATCAGCTAATGTTTATTCTCAGACTTCAAATCTCAAATTAGATTTAATGCCCTATCCGCAAAGTGTTGAACTACATGATGGTAAATTCAGATTAGATGAAAATTTTCAAGTTCAGTATTCTAATATTGGCAACAGATTGCCAAAAACAGCTAACCGGTTTTTAGATAGATTGGCTAAGCGGACAGGGTTATTTCTTACGAATTCTTTTGCCACTAAATTCACAGAATCTATAGATGCAACTTTATTTGATTAAAGTTAACAGACAGGTTAATTCAAAATTCAAGGAAGATGAATCCTATGAACTTTCAGTTAATGGCAACAGCATCAGTTTAAAAGCTAATTCAGATATCGGAGCCTTGAGAGGAATTGAGACATTACTCCAACTTTTAGAAGCTGATGAAAATGGTTATTATTTCCCAAATGTTTTAATAAAGGACTTCCCAAGATTTCCTTGGCGTGGACTTTTAATAGATGTATGTCGTCATTTTATGCCGGTCGATGTTATTAAGCGAAATATTGATGGAATGGCAGCAGTAAAAATGAACGTTCTTCACTGGCATTTATCAGAAGATCAAGGATTTAGAGTTGAAAGTAAAATTTATCCCAAACTTACAGAACTAGGTTCAGATGGTTTGTTCTACACTCATGAACAAGTAAAAGAGATTATTGATTATGCTGATGAAAGAGGAGTCAGGGTAATTCCAGAATTTGACGTACCAGGGCATGCAACAGCAATTCTGACTGCCTATCCTGAACTTTCTAGCGCACCTGGTCTTTACGAGGTTGAGAGAGATTGGGGTGTTTTTGATCCAACCTTAAACCCAATTAAAGATGAGACTTATGAATTTCTCGACCAACTTTTTGGCGAGATGTCTGAGCTTTTTACTGATGAATACTTCCATATTGGCGGTGATGAAAACAATGGCAAACAATGGGACTCGAATGAAGAAATTCAAAAATTTATGAAGGACAATGGAATTGAAGATAACCACGCTTTACAAGGATACTTTAACAACAAAGTTCTAAATATTTTATCTAAGCATGGTAAAAAAATGGTTGGTTGGGATGAAATCTTTCATCCAACAATGCCGAATAATATTGTTATTCAATCTTGGCGAGGGAAAGAATCACTCATTGAAGCAGCAAAAAAGGGCTATCAGGTTATTTTATCCAATGGATATTATATTGATTTAATTCAACCAACTGATTTTCATTATCTAAATGATCCACTTCCAAAAGGGATAGAATTAACTGAAGAGGAAAGTAAATTTATTCTTGGTGGGGAAGCCACAATGTGGGCAGAAATGGTATCACCGGAAACTATTGATTCTAGAATATGGCCAAGAACTGCCGCAATTGCAGAAAGATTATGGTCGCCACAAAGTATCAATAATGTTGATGATATGTATTCCAGACTTGAAACCATAAGCTATTTATTGGAAGAACATGGTTTAACTCATATAAAAAACACAGACGTTTTACTAAGACAGTTAACCAATAATAATGAGATCGAATCACTAAGGAACTTGGTATCTGTTATTGAGCCAGTTAAGATTTATAAGCGGAACGGTTTGAGAAAGCAAACTCAGCAAACTCCATTAACAAGAGTAGTTGATGTTGCAACTGCAGATGCTAAATCGGCACGTGAGTTTAGAAACCTAGTGGATTCATATCTGCAGGATGTACGGATTGATATTAATAAACATGCTAAAATTACAGCTTACTTAAGAAATTGGAAAAATAATCATTCAGAATTAATAAAGGTTATTGAAAAATCCCCAATTCTTTTTGAGATTAAACCAATGTCTGAAAATTTATCAAATCTTTCTAAAGTTGGATTAGATATTTTAGAATCAAAAATAAATGCAACTAAAATTTCAAATGAACAAAAGATAATTCTGAATGAGACAATAAATTTGGTAAAGAAACCGATTGCACAAACTGAGTTAATGATTGTGAGTGCAATAGAAAAATTATTTAAAAGTTTAAAATAATAGGGTGATTATGGGTGAGCTAAATTGGCTGGATATTTTAGTAATTATTTCTTTTTTCTTAATAATTTTTGGTATTGCTGCATACTATTCCAAACAAGCTGGTAAAGACACGGGTGAGTTTTTTCTTTCCGGGAGAAATATGCCTTGGTATATTGCCGGAACTGCAATGGTTGCAACTACGTTCGCTGCTGATACTCCTTTAGCCGTAACAGAATTAATAGCTCGCAATGGAATTGCCGGAAATTGGCTTTGGTTGAATTTAGCAATTGGCGGAATGTTAACAGTTTTTTTCTTTGCAAAGTTATGGAGACGAGCAAATATTCTTACCGATGTGGAGTTTGTTGAATTAAGATATTCGGGTAAATCTGCAGCAGTTTTAAGAGGATTTAGAGCCATATATCTTGGTCTTTTTATGAATGCCATTGTTATGGGCTGGGTGAACAAAGCAATGGAAAAAATATTTTCTGTTGTGATACCAACTTTTGATCCATTTACATTAGTGGTTATAACTGCTTTACTTGTTGCTGTTTATTCATCTGCTTCCGGATTATTAGGAACTGCCAGAACTGATAGCTTTCAATTTGTTTTTGCAATGATCGGATGTATTGTTCTTGCTATCATAATTGTTCAACAGCCGGAAATTGGTAGTCTTGCAGCACTTAAAAGTAAACTGCCCGAGTCAACAATAGCCTTTTTCCCATCAGTAGGAGATGTTGGTGTTGATCAAACAGTTAGTGGTGTATTTGCTCTTTCAGTTGGAGCATTTGTTGCTCATGTCGGATTGCAATGGTGGAGCAGTTGGTATCCTGGTGCAGATCCCGGTGGAGGTGGATATATTGCGCAAAGGATGATGTCAGCAAAGGACGAAAAACATAGCATTCTTGCAACACTATGGTTTACAATTGCTCATTATGCAATAAGACCTTGGCCATGGATAGTTGTTGCTTTAGCTGCACTAATACTATTACCACATAGTACAGTAGAAGATCTCAAAATTGAAAACCTTCAATATTATAATAGTGCAGAAAAACTTCATTCAAAAAGTGTAATGAGTGATGAAGATTTAGCTCATGTTAAAACTGATGAGTTTAAAACTTATTATGATAAATATGAGAATACTGTTGATCCAGGCATAATGTACCCCAAATTAATGTTAAAATATTTACCAGCAGGTCTATTGGGAATGCTGATAGCTGTGTTTTTAGCTGCCTATATGTCAACAATTGCCTCGCAGTTAAATTGGGGAACATCCTATTTGGTAAATGATTTTTATAGAAGGTTTGTCAAAAAGAATGGAGATGAAAAACATTACATAATTATTTCAAGGGTGGGGATTATTGTTGTTACAATTTTCTCTCTGTTTGTCACGCGTTATTTTTTAACTACAATTTCAGGTGCTTGGGAGTTTATTATAAATGCAAGTGCTGGAATGGGTGCTGTATTAATTTTAAGATGGTACTGGTGGAGAATTAATGCTTGGTCAGAAATATCTGCGATGATCGCACCTTTAGCAATTTATCCAATCGCCAAATATGGTTTTGGATTGGAATCGCCAATGACCTTATATCCCATAGTTTTTGGAACAACCATTATTTGGTTGGCAACCACTTATTTAACAAAGCCTGTTCAAGAAAGTAAACTTATTGATTTTTATAAAAGAACTTATCCTGGTGGTATTGGTTGGAAGCGAATTAGTAACAAAGTTGGTGAAATAAAAAGTGAAATGAATTTTGGTAAAGCTTTTATTAACTGGTTCCTTGGAGTAATCCTTGTTTATTCATTTTTATTTGGGTTAGGAAGTTTAATATTTGGTAATTATCTAAATTTATTTATTTATCTTTTTGCTTTTTCTATCAGTGCTTTTATAATACATAAGAATTTGAAGTCTACTTTGTAATTAATAACAGAAAATTTTTTTTAAGTTCTCTATCTTTTTTCATTAAAATATCTCCCATTATTATTTTATGGTGAAAATTTAAATAATCCTAAATAACCGATGATTTTTTATCGATAGTAAAGCATTGTAATATGTTTAACTATTTTCCCCCTAGAAAAAATGATTTTTAAGGATTTTCAATAAAAGTGAGAAATAAAAATGATTAAGTGGACAAAAAACCTAAATCTTGGTTATAGAGGATGTCGATAAGCAGCATATGCTTTTTTAGATATTTTAAATGAACTTTCAACTGCTCTGAAAGAAAAAAAAACTCATCGATTTCAAGGCAAAATAATTGATAAACTTATAAGTTATGCTTTTTATCATTTTTCAACCGAAGAAAGATATTTAAGTAATGCCAATTATCCAGAAATTGATGCGCATAAAAAGGAACACGAGGAATTTGTAGATAAAGTAATTCAGTTTAAGAAGGAATATGACGAAAAGAAAGTTTTGCTTTCGGTTAAAATGATAAACTTCATGAACAGATGGTTTGTACACCATATCAAGGTGAGTGATAGAAAATATTTGTCATATATCAACAGTCAAGAATAGTTTATGGTTGTTTTCTACACGACCTATTAATGATTAGAGATAGATTTTCTGTAACACTTAAAACATTTGAGATTGGATGGTGCTTTTGCACCATTCATTTAATCCTGTTATAAAATATTATTTAACCAACCGTTTTATTTTTCTAATCATAATAGTAATTTTCTAGTATAAAAATTTTTGTCCAATTTTATCTGATTTGGTGAAAATATTTTTTGCTATCTATGACTATTTATTAAATTTCCATTTTAAATGATCTTTTAATAATATAATCAAACGTAAAAAACTGATAATAAAATTTAGAAACCACATAACTTTTCCTCCTCTAATGAGTCTAATTTAATGAACAAATAAAAACATTGTACTGGAGGCTTAAATGAGATTTATTTTTTTAACCATTTTATTTTCCTTTCTCTTAATAAATAATATTTCCGCCAAGGAAATGAAATTGATAAAGGAAAAATCATTTACGGTAAATTCATCACAATTATTAACTGTTAGGACAGATGTTGGAGATGTAATTGTTAGGACTTGGGATAAAAATGAAGTGAATGTAAAAATATTTGGGAATAAGAATGCTGGTTCAAAAATGGAATTTATTTTTGATCAAGATGAAAAAGGTGTTGAAATTATTGGTGAAAAAGAAGGCGGAAAATTTTGGGGTTGGTTTACCAAAATTGATTTGAAATATGAAATTACAGTTCCAAATAAATTTAATCTAAATATGAAAACTTCCGGTGGCGATATTGTAATCAAAAATATTTCTGGTCATATAAGCTCAAAAACCTCTGGTGGAGATATCTTTATAGATGAAGTTAAAGGAAAATTATCAGCTTCCACATCTGGCGGAGACATTGTGCTTAACAATTATACTGGTGATTCTGATGTGTCAACATCAGGTGGCGATATAGAGATAAAATCTTCCAAAGGGAAAACTTCTGCTTCAACTTCCGGTGGTGATATAGTTTTAAAATCATCTAATGGGAAAGTTGATGCACAAACCTCGGGGGGAGATATTTTTTTAGATTATCTTGGTGAAAATCACGGAATAAGTCTTTCCACTTCAGGTGGCGATATTGATGTAAAATTACCTTCAGATATTAATGCGGATGTTGAATTTAAAACTTCTGGCGGAAGAGTAACAAGTAACTTTTCAAATAGTACAAACTCAAAAGTTACTAAGTCCAAAATAATTGGTAAGTTCAATAATGGAGGTAATTCCGTAGTTTGCAAAACTTCCGGTGGCGATATTCACGTTGTAGAAAAATAAAATAACTTTTGTTGGGTGAAAGGAAATGAGCATCTCAAATTTTGGGATGCTTTTTTCTTTATATACAAAAGGTCAATTTCTATTCCATTGATTACAGTTTTAAAAATGGTATTTTTATAGATACTTTACTATTAAATACTAATAATTAATCATGAAAAGAAATTACTATAGCAATATTGTGGTTCAGTTTGGCTTAGCAAAAAAATCATCCAGGATATTCTTTTTAGTTTTCATCTCCTTTAATATTGTATTTGCATCTGATCCAGTTATTAAAAGTTTGCAAGTTTTCGTTAATAATGAAATAACATCTTTACCTGTACTAAAACTAAACAGCAATGATAAATTAAATATTTATTTTGAAGTAGAATCAAAAAGTACACCTTCTTTTGCAATTCATTTTAAGGCCTGCAATCTAAACTGGGAACCTTACAATAATTTATTGTTGCAAGGAACCAGTGATAATGCTCAGTACAACATTTATTCCGAAAGATTACCAAGCACTACTGAAGGTGCATCCTACTTTGTAAGTGAGTCTTTCCCGAATGAAAACGTGAGTTTTAATAATAGTGGTAATTGGATGTTCTTTATAACAGACAGCTATGATAAAGATTATATTTATGAATTCGGTAAATTTTATGTAGTAGAAGAATTTATAAATTTGGGTGTTGATGTTCAAAATTGGCGCAAAGAGGGAGGAATCTCCTCGAATAATGAATTGGATAGAGTTCTTAATCTAAAAGTCAATTTTACCATTAGTGATTCACTTTCACCGTTTAGAATAGAGCATGTCGAAATTGTTAAAAATCTTGAAATTAATTACCCACAGATTATTACTAAAAATCAATTTGAAAAAAACAAAGGCTATGAATGGAATGGATCTAAAGAATTCACTTTTATTACTAGAGATCTTGAACCAGGAAATGAGTACAGAAAAATTAACCTTAATGATAGAAACAAGTATCAGTACCCAAGAACAAGAGCCCATTTTGATGGAATCGAATATTCGCGGTTTTACCAGTTGGGAGATAGAGATCAAAATGGCGGTTTTAGGTTGATGAATAAAGCCAATGAATATGCTGATTACTTGGTTACCACATTTGAATTCAAACCGCATGAAGAAATAGATGAAGATATATTTATTGTAGGTTCATTCACAAATTGGGAAGTGTTGCCTTGGTACAAACTTGATAAAAAGGACGAGTATTATTCCATTAGCCTTGAATTAAAAAGAGGTGTTTATGATTACCAATATGTTTCAGGACGAATAGAAGATGAAATGGTTGAAGATATTAACTGGAGATTATTTGAAGGAAATTTTTGGGAAACAATAAACTCTTATTCAATTTTCTTATATTATGTGTCTGCAGAAAAAGGTGAGTACCATCAAATAATTGGATATAAACAAATATTGAGATAAAAAATGAAGTTATTAAACATCGGAATTATTGGAACCGGACATTTAGGAAAAATTCATACTAAAATTATAAGTGAGGTTCAAAGAGCAAAATTGGTTGGTCTTTATGATCTAAATTACGAAGTAGCCGAAAAAGTCGCATTAGACTTTAATACGAAAAGTTTTAAAGATTTAGACGAATTTTTCGATCAAATTGATGCTGTATTAATTGTTGCAACTACAAGTGCACATTATGATTTAATCAAAAAAGCATTTGAGAGAAATGTTCATGTTTTTGTAGAAAAACCAATTACCAGTACTATTGAACAAGCTGAGGAAGTTGTACAAATAGGCAAGGATAAAAATCTAAAATTGCAAGTGGGACATATAGAAAGGTTCAACGCAGCCTTATTAAGTTTAGAAAAGTATCATTTAGACCCGAAATTTATTCAGACAGATAGATTAGCTCAGTTCAATCCCAGAGGAACTGATGTAGCAGTTGTTCTAGATCTGATGATTCATGACATTGACATTATATTAAGCCTTATTAAAAGTAAAGTAAAAGAAGTAAGAGCAAGTGGTGTTGCTGTTGTTTCAGATAGCATTGATATTGCTAACGCGAGAATTGAATTTGAAAATGGTGCTATTGCAAATGTTACTGCTAGCAGAATTTCACAGAAGAAAATGAGAAAAATGAGAATGTTTCAGAAAGATTCTTACATCTCAGTTGATTTTAATTCCGGGGTTTCTGAAGTTTTTAGATTGGTTTCACCGAATGATATGAATGTTGAGCATTTTCTTTCTTTTGGAGAAATTGGAATAGGTGAAAATAAAAAAGCAGTGATCTTTGAACAACCTGAATTAAAAGAAGTTAACGCATTGAAACATGAACTTCAGCTTTTTGTTGAGGCTGTTTTGGATGATAAACAACCTGTTGTTAGTGGTGCTGATGGCTTGCGAGCACTAAGAATAGCTCAAATAATTATGGAAAAAATAGGGGAGTCTAAATTAAAATGATAACTAGAAAATATTGTATTATTTGCATTTCTACTTGTATTCTTAACTTCATGTGGCGTTTACAATTCGCTAATGAATCTATCTAAATTAAAATTCAAATTAGGATCAGTTAATAATTTCCAGATTGGGAGTACACTTATTTCTAATAAAGCAAAGTTAAGTGATTTTTCAGCAACAGATGTTTTAAAATTATCTTCCCAAGTAATTTCAGGAAAATTCCCTGTCAAATTTACCGTGAATGTATTAGCACAAAATCCAAATGCTTCAAAAAGTAGTGCAGACATGTCAAATATTTCACTTGAATCGTTTCCATGGTCACTTTATATAAATGACACAAAAACTATTTCGGGGAATATTTCAAACCCTATTGATGTACCTGCTATTGAGAATACAACACTTATTCCTTTAGAAATGGAGCTAGACTTGCTTGATTTTTTCAAAGGTGATGGATTAGATAATCTTATTAGCTTAGCCTTAAGCTTAGGTGGATCTAATGGTTCAACTGCAAATGTGAAGGTAGTTGCTGAACCGGTTTTGGGAACTCCAATTGGTAAAATGAGCTACCCCAGTCCACTAACAATTATTGATAAATCTTTTAATTGATACTTAAAATATTATGAAGATTAAATATGCAATTGGGGTTGATTTAGGCGGTACAAAAATTAAGATTGGATTGGTTAACAATGATGGTAAAATATTAAAGAAAATTGTTATTCCAACTTGTGCTGAAGAAGGAGTGGATAAATCTATTGGTCAAATTAAATTAGGAATTTCAACTTTATTAAAAGGCAATAAGGAAATAATTACTGGGATAGGGATTGGTTCTCCTGGGACTATTTCTCTTACAAAAGGGACAGTTGAAAACCCTCCAAATTTACCAGGTTGGGGAAAAGTACATTTAGGAAAAATAATTAAGAAAGAATTTGGGCTACAGGTATTTGTCGAGAATGATGCAAACGCTGCAGCAATTGGCGAACTGATTTATGGTGCGGGTAGAGATCTTAAAAGTTTTATTATGATTACTTTGGGAACCGGTGTTGGAGGTGGAATAATCTATAACAAAAAATTATTCAGAGGTGATTTTGGTGGAGCTGGAGAAATTGGGCATATAACCATTGATTATAATGGTCCTAAATGCAAATGTGGTTCGTTTGGCTGTCTCGAAACTTATTTAGGCAATAATTACATAATTAAAAATGTTAAAACTCAATTAGAAAAAAATGTTGATTCTAAAATCCATACGCTGGTTGATAATAATTTAGAAAATCTTTCTCCACAAGTAATACATCAAGCCTCTCTTTTGGGAGATGAATTTTCAATCGATGTAATTAAAAAATTAGGGGAAACATTGGGCAAAGGATTAGCATCAATTGTTAATGTTTTAGATATCTCCAATATAATAATTGGCGGTGGCGTTTCAGGGTTTGGAAGACCTCTGGTTAATGCAACCAAAGAATCGATTAAATCGCTTGTACTTATTCCATTTAGACCTAGAATAAAAGTTATTCAAGCATGTTTAAAAAATAATGCTGGAATAAAAGGAGCTTCTTCATTGGTATTTTATGATTAAATTTCGACTATCTTATTTAATTGTTATTAATTTATCATAAGAAACATATACTTTTTTGAATATTACATTAAACATGAAGAGAGTTATCTTTTTTCTAATTTTAGGATTATTTCCCTCAAATTTGTCTGCGCAAAATGATGCCACAACTTCTACACTTTCAACTATTGATTCCACTTTACTAAGATCAAATACTGAACTTCCCGATTCGTTAAAGAAAAAATCATTTGATGTGGACGCGGTTATATATAGCAGCTCATCAGACTCTTTAATGTTCGATTTAAATAAAAAGAAAATGTTTATCTATGGAACTGGTGAAATAAAGTACAAGCAGACTATTCTAAAAGGTGGAAAGATTAATCTAAATTTTGAGACAAGCGATCTTGAAGCTGAAGGAAAAGTAGATTCTAGTGACACAACTTCTATAAATGGATTGGCACAAACTCCAGTGTTGAGCGAAGGCAATGAAAATTATGAGGGTACCAAATTAAGATATAATTTTAAAACAAAAAGAGGGTTTATTTCTGCCGCGAAAAATAAAAAAGAGAATACTAGATACGAAGGTAAAAATGTAAATAAAGTTGATAAGGATACATATTTTGTTGATGAGGGAATGTATACAACTTGCGAAAGTGATACTCCTCATACGTATTTTAGAGCAGAGCAAATGAAGGTTATTCAAAAAGATAAAATAATTGCTAAATGGATATTCATGTACATTGGTGGAGTGCCAGTTCCAATCCCAATTCCTTTTGCTGTTTTCCCCAATGAAAAAGGAAGAAGGTCGGGGATAATTGCTCCTACATACGGAACGATTAATAATCGTGGACAATATTTTAAAAATTTTGGTTACTTTTTTGCAATTAATGATTATATGGATTTCACTTTGAATGCTGACTATTACACTCGTGGTGGTTATGGATTAAGAGGAAGATACAGATATGCTGAGCGATACAATTATAATGGGAATTTAAGTGCTGATTATTCTAGGATTTTAATCGGGGAGGATAATGATCTTGTCTCGGATAAACAAAGAACAACAGACTGGAAAATTGGGTTTAACCATAACCAAACATTTACTCCAACTTTAAGAATGGATGCAAATTTAAGGTTTCAATCGAGAACATATTTAGAAAACAACAGCATAAGCTTAAATGAACTATTAACCCAAGATATTACTTCAAATGCAACTCTTTCCAAACGCTGGGATGAATCAGGGAACAGTTTAACAATAAATTACAGTAGATCCCAAAATTTAGAAACCGGTGATATTAGAGAAGTATTACCAAGTGTGAGCTTTAATAAATCCCAAACTTATCCCTTTAAAAGTGCAACTAGCACACCTAGCAATCAAGCTTGGTATGAGTATATCGGATATAATTATTCTGGTCTGTTTAAAAATAACAGAAATAAAATTGATGGTGATCTAAAAATTCGCGGTGGTATTCAGCACAGTATTGGTGTAAGCGCTTCACCAAAATTAGGACATTTTAGTATTTCACCAAGTCTAAATTATGTTGAGAAATGGTATAATAAAAGAACCCAAAATGTTGTTGAAATAATTCAAGATATTACTAATTCATCTAATATTTTTAATTCAATTGCTAGTGCCAATGCAAGTGCTGCGGATACTTTAATTTCAAAAGATGTTCATGAAATTAATATGGTAAGAACATTCAGATTTAATTTAGGGGCATCAACAAAACTATATGGAATGCTGCAACCTAAAATGCTCGGAGTTGATGCTTTCAGGCACACTATCACTCCAAATATTTCCTACAATTACACTCCGGATTTTTCCTCTGAAAAATGGGGCTACTACGACTCTTATACTAAATCCGATGGAACAATTGAACGATACGATCCATATTATAAAGAAGTGTTTAGTGGAGTTTCTAAAGGTGAATCGCAAAGTATAAACTTATCTGTGGGGAATGTATTTGAAATTAAGACAATGAAAGATCCTACAGATACTACTTCTGAGGCTAATAAAATATCATTGCTAAATTTTGATGTCTCAACCGGATATAATTTTGCTGCAGATAGCAATAAACTCTCCGATTTAAGTCTTAATTACCGTACAAGTATAGGAAGTTTATTAAATTTTTCGGGTTCTTCTAGATATACGTTTTATGATTTTGTTGGTAGCAATAGAATCAATGAATACTTAGCCTCCAACGGTAAAGGCCTGTTCCGCTTGACTAATTTACAATTCTCAATCTCCACATCTTTATCTGGTGAAAAGCTTGCCGGAGAAAAAAGAACCGGAGAAAATTTGGATGCGGAAAATGAAGAAGATTATCAATCATTTGCAAAAAAGGATTATGTAAGGCTTTATCAGGAAGAAGAAACTGATTTTTCAATTCCATGGAATTTGACACTCAATTATAATTTTAATTTATCAAAACCAACTAATGCACCAGGGATAGTTAACTCCAACCTTGGTGTTAATTTGGGATTTAATCTTACCAAAAATTGGAAATTTGGCGTTCGCGGAAATTATGATTTTCAAATGGATGAAATCTCTGCACCACAAATTACAGCCTATCGCGATTTAGAATGTTGGGAAATGAATTTTAGCTGGAATCCGGTTGGCAGATATACCGGATTTAGATTTGAAATTAGAATGAAAGCCCCAGAATTGAGAGATGTGAAAGTAACTAAAACTGAGGGTTGGATTTCTGGCAGGTAATACAACTATAAAATTATGATTAAAAAATATATAATTGACGGTAACAATCTTATTGGAAAAATTAAGGAGCTTTGGTCACTCCAGCAAAAAGATAAGCAGCTCTCTCGAATCAAAATAGTTAAAAAATTAGATCAATACTTTAGTCCAAAAAATGTAAAAGTGTCGTTTCATTTGGATGGATTTGAAAATGAAGCAATACCCTCATCTAAAATAAAAATTAAATATTCTAACAATAAAACAGCTGATAGCCAGATAAAGTTAGAAATTGATAATTCAAAGAATCCAAAAGTTATTGCTGTTGTTAGTTCTGATCATTCTGTTCGGGAGTACGCCAAAGTTAACAGTTGTACTTCTATTAAAAGTGAGGATTTTGGAAAGGAATTAAATTCGAACAAAAATTCTAATGTGGAAGCCGATTTAATTAAATCAATTGGTGATGATGAAATGAAAAAATTGTTTGGAGTTTAAACCTCTCAAAGCTATAAATTTAAATCAACCTAATATCATTTAAAAATGGTAAAGCTTCTCTTGTTGATATTACTTCAGAAAGTTCAATCGTAGAATAGATTATTTCTTCCTTATTTTCACTTGTGATCAGCTCTTCGCCCATTGGATTAAACACAGTAGAACAGCCATTGTATTGCTGAAATGGATCATTCCCAACTCTGTTAATTCCAACCATAAAGAACTGGTTTTCAATGGCACGTGCTTTTAATAAAGTTTTCCAATGGTCAATTCTTTTAATTGGCCAATTTGCAATATTAATCATTAGATCCACTTTTTGTTTTCCATACAATCTGTATAACTCTGGGAATCTAAGATCATAACAAATTGATAAACCTATTTTAGTTGTATCTATGTTGCTAACAACAATGCTCTTGCCTGCAAAATAATTTTGATCTTCGCTTGCAAGAGTAAATGGATGAATTTTTCTGTAGACTGCTTTTATCAACCCTTTTGAATCAAAATGAAAAAGTGAATTATAAAATATTTTTTCCTCTTTCTCAATTATACCTACCATTATCTCTATTTTCAGTTTTGTGGCGAGCTTCATAAAGTATAACATACCAATTCCATCAATTTCCTCACCCATATTTTTGGCATCCATTGTGAAACCTGTCAAAGTCATTTCGGGGAAAATTAATAAGTTAACATCCGTTTCTAATTTTTCTAACAATAACTCAATTTTAGTAATTGTTTTGGCTTTATCATTCCAAACTGGAGCAAATTGAACAAGACCTAATTTCATAATTCCTCAAAAATATAATTGATACTTTCAAATTATTGATGTCATTTACATAAAGAATTTATAACTTATGACGCAAAATTCAATTTTTCTTCTGTAAAATCAAGGAGTATTAAATGCTTAATTATGTTTGGCTTGCTTTGTTGATGTTAGGAATTGGTGTAGCACTATCTACAGATATTATTGATAAAAGTCAGAACAAATATCAAAATGGTAATAATCTTTCAGTTGAGTTAATTCTTGAAGATTCGATTCAGTCTTTTACAAAAGGAACTTATGCCGTTCACCTAAAAAGTTCAAAAGAAAAATTTGCACAATTTTACAGTGAAAAAATTGAGAATGATGTTTTTCAAAAAGCTTCAATCACTTTTGATGATAAGAAAAATGAAGCATTACTTTTCTTTAAAGTTGATGATAATTCTCCATCCATGTGGAAAAAAATGGCAAAAATTTCCGGTAAAGAAGATGACCTTACGGGAAAAATAATAATTGGAGAACGCTCAGCCTCTAATACTTTTAATGCCAAAGTTACATTGGAGGAAATATCATTTTCCAAAATGAAAGAAGTGACAAATTCTGCATTAGAGTATGCTAGCATTGCCGTTAACATTTCTTTAGGGTTAATTGGAATTATGGCTCTATGGTTGGGAGTAATGAAGGTTGCGGAGGTAGCCGGTCTTATAAAAATTATTGCAAATGCAATGAGACCAATTACAAAATTTCTTTTTCCATCTGTTCCGCAAGATCATCCAGCAATGGGTGCAATGATTATGAATATGGCTGCTAATATGTTGGGGTTAGGGAATGCAGCTACTCCTTTTGGATTAAAAGCAATGGAGGAATTAGATAAATTAAATCCCAATAAAGGTGTGGCAACTGATGCAATGTGCACATTTTTAGCAGTTAATACAGCTGGCTTAACATTAATTCCAGCCACAGCAATAGCAGTTAGAGCAGCTGCAGGAAGTAGCGATCCGGCAATAATTATTGGTACATCAATTTTTGGTGCATTCTGTGCAACTACAGTTGGAATTACTGCAACTAAAGTACTTGAAAAATTTCCGTTAAAAGAAGGTGGTTTATCTGAGCTAATTAGATCGAGTAAAAAGGGAATTATTATATTTTTCTCATTAGTATTATTTTTGTTTCTGCTTGCTGTTTCAGGTTTAATGGCTGGAATAATTAGCCTTTTAAGTTTTCTTAATCCTGAACTTTTTAAAAGTATAATTCAAGTTATTTCCACACTTGCAATTCCAATGCTTATTTTAATTTTTGTCGGTTACGGTGCTATAAAAAAAGTGAAAATATATGAGTTGTTTGTAGAGGGTGCAAAAGAAGGTTTTGATGTTGCGGTTAGAATAATTCCATATTTAGTTGCTATGCTGGTTGCAATTGGTATTTTTAGAGCAGGTGGTGCTATGGAAATTTTAATATATATGCTAACCCCTATTACAAGTTTAATAGGTATGCCAGCCGAAGCTTTGCCAATGGCTTTGATGAGACCTTTATCAGGCTCGGGTTCATTGGGAATTATGGCAGAAATTATAGCAACCCACGGTGCCGATTCTTTTATAGGAATCTTGGTCTCAACATTTTTTGGTAGTACAGAAACAACTTTTTATGTAATCGCGGTTTATTTTGGTGCTGTTAATATTAGAAAAACGAGACACGCACTAACTGCTGGATTATTAGCAGATGTAGCAGGAATTATCGGTGCAGTTTTTATAGTAAAATTATTATTTGGATAATAAATGAAAGTTTTTATTTCAAGAAAAATTCCGGTCTTAGCTAAAAACATTCTAATCAAAAATGGGATTACTGTTAAAGAATTTCCACATGACAGAACGATAACTAGGGAAGAATTATTAGAACATGCAAGTAATGCAGATGGAATTATTTCAACTTTGAATGAAAAATATGATAAAGAGGTAATCGATCAATTAAAAAATTGTAAAATAATTGCGAATTATGCTGTTGGGTTTAATAACATCGACATTCAGTATGCTAAGTCAAAAAATATTTCCGTTACAAACACCCCGAATGTTTTGACTGATGCTACTGCAGAAATTGCAGTTAGTTTAATTTTATCATGTGCAAGGAGAATCCCAGAATCTGAAATATTTATGAGAGAGGATAAATTTATTGGTTGGGAACCAGAATTATTTTTGGGAGTTCAGTTAACAGGAAAAACTGTTGGAATTATTGGTGCCGGTAGAATTGGCATGGCAACAGCAAAAAGAATGAAAGCTTTCGATTGTAAAATTGTCTATTACAACAGAACTAAAAAGTTAAAATTCGAGAATGAATTTGGAGCGAAAAAGGTATCGCTTGAGAAACTTCTAAAAATATCCGATATTATTTCAATTCACCTTCCGTTAAATTCAGAAACGAATGGCTTAATCAATAAAGAAAAACTGAAATTATTAAAATCAACAGCTATAGTTGTAAACACTGCAAGAGGCGAAATTATTGATGAAAATTATTTGATTGTAATGCTCAAAAAGAAAAAAATATATTCAGCCGGTTTTGATGTTTACAAAAATGAACCAAATTTTAATAAAGAATTAATAAAAATGCAGAATGTTGTCCTTTTACCGCATATTGGAAGTGCAACTATTGAAACTAGAAATAAAATGGCAGAACTAGTTGCAAAGAATGTTGCAAATGTACTTCTTGGAAAGAAAGCTTTAACTCCGGTTATGTAATACCTTCTTACAGAATTACTTAGAATCAATAAAGCTGTAAAAAACCTTGGTTTTGACTGAAAAATCTATTTATTTTGAATACTTATTAATTAAATTATTTGGCTTATGAGAATTGGAATCCCCAAAGAGACTTTAAGAGAAGAAAAAAGAGTTGCTATCGCTCCTGCGGGAGTTGATGCCTTAGTAAAAGCCGGACATACCATATTTATTGAGACCGACGCTGGAGCTGGTTGCCATTTTACAGATCAAGATTATGTAAATGTTGGCGCCACAATAGTTTATAGTGCCGAAGAAGTATTTCAAAGGGCTGAATTAATTGCAAAAGTAACTCCATTAACTGATGAAGTCGCCAATTTGATTCAGGAGAATCAAATCATATTTTCATTTTTGCACTTGTCGGTTGGTAAAAAAAATATTCTTGATAAACTTATTGAGAAAAAAGCCGTTGCAATTAGTTATGAACTAATTGAGAAACTAGACCAGCTACCAGTTTTACAAACCATTAGTGAGATTGCAGGTCAGCTGGCAATTCAAATTGGAAGCAAGTTATTAAAAAGTGATGTTCCTTCCGGAAGAGGTATTCTACTGGGTGGAATTCCTGGTGTTGCACCAGCAGCAGTTGTCATTTTAGGTGCCGGAGTTGTTGGCTTTAACGCGGCACGCACAGCTTACGCTAATGGTGCACAAGTTATTGTTCTTGACACGGATTTACGAAGGTTAAGAAGGATTGAGAATTCTATCTCAAATAATATCACAACAGTTGTTGCCAATCCTCTTACTATAGCTCGTGGAATTAAATTTGCTGATCTTTTTATTGGCGCAGTGCAAATAAAAGGAGAAAAATCTCGCCATATTATTACTGAAGAAATGGTTAAGACAATGAAACGTGGGGCAGTTATTGTCGATGTTTCAATTGATCAGGGTGGTTGTGTAGAAACCAGTTATCCAACAACATTATCAGATCCAATCTTTGTTAAGCATAACGTTATTCATTATTGTGTTCCTAATATTCCAGCACTTGTTTCAAGAACAGCAAGTTATGGTTTAACAAATGCCTCACTGGAATATATCATGAATATTGCCGATAATGGACTATCAAATGCATTACTTGGTGATCTTGGTTTATCCAGAGGAGTTTGTTCTTATAATGGTTATTGTTCAAACGAGATAGTTGCAGAGACATTTAATTTGGAGTATAGAAGATTACATATTTTTTCAACAAATTGATAAATTGTTATGACAACTGAAGAAGTACAGAATTAATAAACCCATGAAATTATCTTGGCAAGAAAAATATAAATCAAAGGTTTTATCATCAGATGATGCATTTAAAGTTGTTAAATCTGGAGATAAAGTAGTTATTCAGCCCGGTTGTGCAGCTCCAATGGAATTGATACGAGCATTGGTAAGAAAAAAAGATGAACTTAAGTGATGTACTCCTTTATCATATTCTAATTGTCGGAGATCTGCCGTACCTTGCGTCGGGAATGGAAAAACATTTTAAGCATAAAGCATTTTTTATTGGAGGCAACGCCAGGAATGCTGTTAATGAAGGACGAGCAGAATTTATTCCAATTTTTCTTTCAGAAGTTACTATGCTATTTAAAAGAGGTGTAATAGTTCCAGATATTGCACTTATTAATGTTTCTCCTCCGGATGACCATGGATTTTGTAGTTATGGAATTGATGTTGGGAATATTAAAACTCCTGCAGAAAAATCTAAAGTAATAATTGCTCAAATAAATGATCACATGCCAAGGGGATTAGGAAATAGTTTTATTCATTTGAATAAAATTGATTTTATTGTTGAACACAGTGAAAATTTAATGGAATTACCACAGGTTGATCCAAACGCATCCTCAACTGTTCTAGCTGCTTACGATAAAATTGGGCAATATATTGCTTCAATGATTGAAAATGGTTCAACACTACAAATGGGAATTGGAGCAATTCCGGATTCCGTTATGAAATATTTAAAAAATCATAAAGATTTAGGTATTCATACAGAAATGTTTTCCGATGGGATTGTTGAATTGGTTGAACAGGGTGTTATTAATGGTGAACAAAAAACTTTACATCCCGGTAAAATTATTGCTGGTTTTGTTTTAGGGACGAGAAAGTCATTTGACTTTATTGATAATAATCCGATTTTTGAATTTCACCCTCAAGAATATGTAAATAACCCATTTATAATTGCACAGAACAATAAGATGGTTGCTATAAATGCTGCTATTGAAATTGATTTAACTGGTCAAGTTTGTTCTGATTCGATTGGGACAAAATTTTATAGTGGTATTGGTGGACAAGTAGATTTTATTCGTGGTGCTGCTCATTCTGAAGGAGGCAAACCAATTATTGCTTTACCTTCAACTACAAAAGATGAAAAAATTTCTAGAATTGTACCTACTTTAAAAACGGGAGCCGGTGTTGTAACTTCTCGTGGTGACGTTCACTATGTAGTCACTGAATATGGAATTGCAGATCTTTTTGGAAAAAGCATTCAGGAACGAGTTCAAGCATTAATCAAAATTGCGCATCCAAAGTTTAGAGATGAGTTAACCAAATTCGCAAAAGAAACTTTTAAAGTTTAGGGAACTATGATTGCTGTAATAGGTGACATCCATGGATGTTATCACACCTTAAAAGAATTGTATAAAAAGATTAAGGATAATTATCCGAGTGCTGAAATTTATTCAGTAGGTGATTTGTTAGATCGGGGTCATTATTGTCTAGAGTCGGTTGAATTTGTTAGAGAAAAAGAAATAAAGTTTACACCAGGTAATCATGATTTAATGTTTAGCCACTTTTTTCAATCACCAGGAAGCATTTTTGCCCGAACCTGGATTCATAACGATAATGGTGAAACACTTGCCGCTTATGAATTTGAACCCGATAAGGTTTGGGAACATATTGATTTCTTGAATAAGCAACCATTTTGGTATAATCATCCAGATGCCTTTATTACGCATGCGGGATTTTCATCTTACTATAAAAAGAGTCTGCCTAGTGGATATAAGAAAAATTTAGATACACTTGGAAAAATTATTGATAAAGAAATTGAATCCGATCATGGTGTAATGTGGAATAGAGACAAACTGCTTAATTTAGGAGTCTTACAAATTGTGGGTCATACTCATAGTATGGAACCAAAATTAGATAATTCTGCCAATGCTCTTTACATCGATACTGGAGCTTTTAGAGGAAATAAACTTAGTGCTGCTATTGTAGAAGATAGCAAAATAATAGAAATATTATCTGTAGGAACTATTCCTAAGGATATTCATATATAATAGGTAGTAATTTTTGACTATAAAATGCAGCATTTGATAATTATTATTGAATTGGATAATTTTTCGTCCCTATTATAAATTATAGGAGGTATTATAGAAATATTTTTACAATAATCAATATTCTCAAATTATTTGGACTTTCTAAAATTTGAAATTAGAGAATAAAAATCAGAACCAATTATTATTAGCATTAGTAATCTATTATAGTTTTTTCGACCTATACCTTTATTGTTCCGTCAAAAAATAGGTTTAGTAAATCAGCGAGTTCAATTGAGCTGGTTTCGAATTTGCATAATAGTTTATTAGCGGTTACTCCAAGTCATTTTGAATTGTCAGACTCAACTGATACTTTAATTACTGAAAATAACTTTCTATCAGATTCTTCTGATATTTTTAATACCGAAAACAATCTTCTATTAGATTCAGCAAGTTTAACAGAAACAGAAGTTGATTCAGCTATGTTTGATTCAACTTATAGGCTCAAGAATTTTCAATTTATTAGGGAAGATGATCCTCTTCTTTCTTTTGAACCAAAAAGAAAAATTAGCTTTTATGCATATCCATCAGAAAGAAATGTAAGACGAACCGTTGAACTTGATTCCACCGGTAATTTTGTAATTATTAAGGAATTAGTCGCAGGTGCTGAGATACGAAATTATTTAAAAATACCTCTCGATGAATATATTAAGTTGAAATTAGAAAGTGTAGAGCGCGGCTCTTGGGATAAGCTCGGTTATAAATATGTTCTTAAGGATAAAAAAGACGATCTAGGTCAGTTGTTTAGCAACATCACTAATATTGAAATTCCTTTGCCTAGTGTTGGTTTCCTAAGTATTTTCGGTCCGCCAAAAATAAGTTTAAAAATTAATGGTGCCGTAGATATTCATGGTGCATGGAGAAATGAAACGACAGAAGGTGGAACTGCCTCACTTTTGGGAAATACAAGAAACGAACCTGACTTTAAACAGCAAGTGCAAATTAATGTGAACGGCACAATTGGCGATAAATTAACAATTGCTGCTGATTGGAATACTGAACGTACCTTTGAATTTGAAAATCAGCTAAAGCTGCATTACAAAGGTTATAAGGATGAAATTGTACAGAGTATTGAAGCCGGTAACGTATCTTTACAAACATCACCACTTGTTGGTGGTGGTGAAGCACTTTTCGGGATTAAAGCTCTTTTTCAATTTGGTCCATTTAGTTTAACTGCTCTTGCTTCACAAAAGAAAAGCGAGGTTGATGAAGTTTCTGTCTCCGGTGGTTCGCAAAAAAGTGAATTTACTGTTCGAGCTTATGAATATTCTCAAAATCATTATTTCGTTGATTTGGCTTACGCTTCAACTCATCCGGATACGAATATGTTTGAAAAGTATTATGGAAATGCAAATGCTTTAACTATCGATGAATTTAGAATTAAAGAGCTTGAAGTTTGGAAAACCACTTCTGCCCAATTAGATATTCAAAAGCAAAGAAGAGCCAGTGCATTTATTGATTTAGAAGCAAGAGAAAGTGCTGATAGCCCTGCACCTTATCCCGATTCATTTAGAGATCTTAATTATACTCCTGTACCTGGTCGTTCTGTAGTTAATGACAGATTTGTAAGATTAGAAGATGGTGTTGACTACGATTATAATCCTTATGTAGGGTTAATAAGTTTTAGGACTCAAGTCAATACAGAAGACGCTATTGCTGTAGCTTACCGTACTGAGGGGAAAGGTTCTGGTGATAATTTCTACGGTGAATTTATTCGAGAAGTTGAAAATGATACTTCAACAGTTTTAGTATTGAAATTAATAAAGCCTAAAAAATTACAACCTGGCGGTGATTTTGCTGATGCATGGAAATTACAGCTTAAAAATATTTATCCAATTGGTGGACGTGACGTTAAAAAAGAAAATTTTACGTTTGATATTAATTTCCAATTCCCTGGGCAAGAACCTGCAAGAGAGTTAGAAGGTAAAAATATTCTTCAAGCTTTTGGACTTGATTTAACAGATGAAAGTGGAACCGGCGGTCCTGATGGAGCATTTGACTGGGATCCAGGAAGAACAATTATTCCCAAAACCGGCGAAATTATTTTTCCAAAACTTCAACCATTTGGAAATGATTTTCCTTTTTCAGAAGAATTAAAATATCAAGCTGTTTACGATACATCTGTAACGTATGCCCGTCAGGACAATACAAAAGATAAGTTTGTTCTCGTTGGTGAATATTCCGCTGATGCTTCCTCTGTCTATAATATCGGATTTAATGTTGTCGAAAATTCTGTAAAAGTTACTCTTGATGGCAGGCAGATGGATCTTGGGAAGGATTATAGTGTTGATTATAATATTGGTCAAGTTGTTATCAGAAATGCTAGTGCTTTAGTACCTGGAGCCAATTTGAAAATTACTTATGAAAAGAACGATTTATTTCAACTTGCATCAAAAACACTTCTTGGTTTAAGAGGTATTTATGATATGAGTGAGAAAACTAAATTTGGTTTTTCATACCTCAATTTAAACCAAACTACACTTAGTGATAAAGTTAGAATTGGTGAGGAACCTTTAAACAACTCTATTTTTGGTCTTGATTTTCAAACGGGACTCGATCTACCATTTATTACAAAAGGACTGGATAATATTATTTCAACTAAGGAAATGTCTAGTGTATCTCTAAAGGGCGAATTTGCTTATATGAGTCCTGACCCGAATACAAAAAAAAGTAATATTGATAGTGATGGCAAACAAAGTATTGCTTATGTTGATGATTTTGAAGGCGCAAAAAGAATTATACCGGTTGGTGTGTCATATACCGGATGGCGAGATATAAGTGTGCCCGATAAGATATTTGGTCTTGAAGGTTTTACAAAACAACAACAGATGAATTATAAAGCGAAAAGTTATTGGTTTAACTTTCTGCCTTCAAACGTGTTAGTAGAAGATATCTGGGGCGATAGAAAAAAAGTTTCAAGACATGATGATAGAATCACTGTTCTTGACTATGTTTTTAATCCCAATAATAGAGGAGCTTATAACTATACTCCAGTTTTAGATGATAAAAGTTTGCTTTGGGGTGGAATTATGAGACCGCTTTCTTCTACCGCAAGTAACCTTGTAGAAGAGAATATCGAATACATTGAGTTTTGGTTAAAATTAGAAGAAGCTCCTGAAGGCTCAAAAATATATATGGATTTAGGGCAAATTAGTGAAGACATTATACCAAACCTTTCGCTTGATCAAGAAGATAAAAACCAAAATGATAGATTAGATGAAGGTGAGGATGTTGGACTTGATGGAATGACAAATGCGAAAGAAATTTCAACATTTGGAGCTGAGTTTGATGATCCTAGTGGTGATAAATATAGCTTTATTCTCGGTTCGGGTGATTATACCAAAATTAATGGAACTGAAGGAAATGGAACCCTGAATGATGCGGGAAGATTACCCGATTCTGAAGATATGAATAAAAACTTTACATTTGATAATGTGAATAGTTACTTCCGCTATGAGATTCCATTAGATACAAATCGGGCAACGAATGAGTTAATAAGTGGCGGAGGAGATAATAAAGGTTGGTGGCAGTTTAGAATTCCTTTAAAAGAATTTACATCTAAAGTTGGAAGTCCTAGTTTTACAATTATTGAAGTTCTAAGGCTTTGGATTTCCGATGTTCAAGCACCTGTTCACTTAAGACTAGCAGAAATTAACTTAGTTGGTAATCAGTGGCAAAAGGTTGTTGTTCCAGGTAAAGTTGAAGAAAATGATACCACTCTTGTAATATCCACAATCAATTATGAAGATAACCCTGAATATTTGACCCCTCCAGGAGTTCAGCGAGAAAGAGATAGAACAAATACAGAAGAAGAAATATTCAAGAATGAACAGTCTCTTAGGCTGGTTGTTACAGACTTGGAAGATGGAGACAAAAGGGAAATTGTAAAATATTTATTTAGACCACTTGATGTTTTTGATTACAAAGAAATGAAACTATTCGTACGTGGAGAGCAGTCCGATTTACCTGGCTCAATTTCATACTTTGAAGATGCAAATAATTATGGCTCTGAAGTTTATTTCAGGTTTGGAACCGATACTGCTAACTTTTATGAGTACAGGCAACCAGTTACAAAAGGTCTGCAGGATCCTTCCCACCTAGGTTGGTCTGAAATTTCCATTGAATTTGCAAAGCTTACAGCAATTAAACAAGTTAGAACGGAAATTACAGAGCTATATACTTTACCGGTTGAAGGCGAGGTGGGTCATTTTTATGGTGTTAAAGGAAATCCAACTCTAACCAGAGTAAATTTCTTTTCTTTTGGAATAAGAAACCCCAGCAATAGAGGTTTTGAAGGGAGTAGTGTTTCAGGTGAGCTTTGGGTAAATGAATTAAGAGTGCTTGGTGCTGATGATACGCCAGGCTGGGCTTATAGTGCTTCATCCCAAGTAAAGTTTGCAGATTTAATGACAGTAAGTGTTAACGCAAGTAAAACAGATCCTTTCTTCCACAGATTAAATGAAAGATTTGGAAAACGTGTAGATAACTCGCAATGGAGCGGTGCAGTAAATTTTGATGTCATTAAGTTACTCCCTTGGAATTTAACTGGAAGTAGTTTTGGTTTAAACTATTCTCGATCTGAATCAATTTCTAAACCACTGTATATGCCTGGAACTGATATTAATGTTGATGAAGCAGTTAAACAAGAAAGAATCCAGTTAATAGATAGCGGCATGACTGAAAGTCAAGCCGATTTAATTGCTGAAGAAATTAGAACTAATTCCCAATCAGTAAATATTACTGATACCTGGTCAATTTCTAGCATAAAATTAAATTTACCGAGCAAAGATTGGTATATACAAGACATTATTAATAACTTACAATTTTCCTTTAGTTTCAATAAGAATTTTAGTCGAAGCCCTTCGGTTATTTACTCCAATGGTTGGCAGTGGAATGGAAGCAGTAAGTATTCGGTAAATTTTAGCAAAGACAATTATATTTTTGCCGCAGATATTCCTTTAATCGGGAGCTTGATTGAAATTTTTACCGACTATAAAAATGTAAAACTTTACTTTTCTCCACAGTCTTTTAATACAGGGCTTTCAGCAAATAGAAGATATTCTGCAAGTTTAAGTAGAACAGATAATGCAGAAATAAATACCCAGAGAGATTTTACATCCAAAAGAGATTTTGGCTTTAATTGGAAATTAACTGAAGGTGGTCTATTAAATTTAAGTATTGGCTACAATGTTAACCTGGCTTCTTCTTATGCTCATTTACTAACATTTAATGATTTTGAGCGCTCTGAATCAGAAATTTGGAATGATATTTTAAATGGTCAATATTTCGGAAAAGACTACAGTTATTCACAGAGCTTTAGTGTAAAAACAGATCCCAAATTACCATCATTGTGGGATATGAATAAGTATATTACAATATCTATGGGTTTTAATAATACTTACAATTGGACGAATAATTTTAAACAGGAAGACCTGGGAAGAAGTGCGGGTTATTCAAATAGTGTACGCGCTGGTTTTGGATTAAAATTAAAAGCACTTACAACTCCGCTTTTTGAAGAAACTAAAATTATAGTTAACCCTACCTCAAAAACTTTTAATAAACCAGTAAGAGGTAGAACCAATACACCAAAGGTTGTAAAAGTTGATGATGAAGAAAGTGAAGAAAAAGAAGAAAGTGAAGAAAATAAGGAGCTCGTACAGGAAGGAATTAATGAAGAAGAATTAAATGCTGGAGTGCAAGATTCTATTGATGCAGAACCAAAAGTGATGATATTTTCAACAGCTTTAAATTACCTTAAAATGGCATCAAAATGGTTGTTCTTTGATTACGAAAATATTGATGTTGATTTTTCTCAAACAGTTTCTGTAAGTGGTAGTGGAATAAAGGAGACTGGCACGGGATTTACTAATTTTTGGGGATTACAATCTATAGAAAGAAATGGTCCTTCACGTTCTTTTATGTTGGGATTAAGTAGTGATTTGGGAGCCCGAGCGTCAAATGGAAATTTATCAGATAATTTCTCTGAGAAAAATTCATTAGATTTTAAAACTTCAAGACCATTGTGGGAAGGTGCAAACATAAGCCTCAATTGGAGAATTGGTTGGGGGTTGAATAGAACAACCAGTCTATCGACGGATGAATATGGAAACATTACTATTAATAATGTTTCATCAACAGGTAGTTTAGATAAAACATTTATGTATTTACCAATTTTCTTTTCTAAAGCAGGAATTGTTGAGGCACAAAAAATATACATTGAAGATCCCAATAGAGACATTGCAAAAGCTTTCTCCGAGGGCTTTGAAAGTATGCCTATTTTGGCGAACATACCTTTGCTTAAAGACATCGCCAAGTTTTTACCTCGTGCTAACTGGAGATTGAATTGGAGAGGCTTAGAAAAGTTGGAGTTTATTAAAGGTATTGCAAAATCTGTTTCACTAGATCATGCGTATACTTCAGGATATACTGAAGGCTGGAAGGTAGATCCCGATGGTAAAAAACAAATTCAGACTCAAAGAATTAACTATGGTTTCTCCCCCTTATTAGGAATGAATATTACATTCGACAATATCTGGGATGGTAATCTAACAAGTTCAGTTAAGTACTCCACCAAAACAAGTTTTGATCTTGGTATTGCAACAAGAAATATTACTGAATCATTTTCAAGAGATATTAACGTTACAGCTAGCTTTTCAAAATCCGGTTTTTCTCTTCCATTATTTGGACTTGACTTGAAGAATGATATTGAAATGTCATTATCATATACCAGAGGTCAGAATTCTGTGGTAATATTTGAAATGGATTCTAGAGAGTTTAATGAAGAAGGAAAACCTCAGGATGGAACTACTAGGACAATAATTGAACCTAGAATTAAATATACATTAAGTTCTAAGGTGACACTTTCAATTTTCTACAAAAGAACTGCAATTGAACCAGAAGGTGCTTCTAGAATTCCGCCAACTACAACAAATGAAGCTGGGCTTGATGTTCACATATCAATACAATAGTTAGAAAGGATTTAATGAAAAAGTATAAAATACTTTGGGTTGATGACGAAATTGAAATGTTAAGGTCTCATATTTTATTTTTGAGAGAGAAAGGGTACGATGTTTTTACCGTGACAAATGGAAAAGATGCAATCTCAGAAGTAAAAAACCATGAATATGATTTGATTTTTCTTGATGAGATGATGACCGGAATGGGAGGATTAGAAACTTTATCGGTTATTAAGGAAATCAATCCAAATATTCCTGTAGTAATGGTTACCAAAAGCGAAGAAGAATCTTTAATGAATGATGCAATTGGAAGTAAAATTACTGATTACTTAATTAAATCAGTTGTTCCTTCTCAAATATTAATGGTCTGCAAAAAAATATTGGATGGTAAAAAAATATCAGGTGAATATGTAACAAAAGATTATTTGGCAGATTTTGGTAGTATCTCTAATAGATTATTGGGTGATGTGGATTTTGATGATTGGATTGATATTAATCTAAAAATGGTTAATTGGGATATTGAGCTTGATGGGCACAGAGAAATTGACTTGCAACAAACATTATCAGAGCAAAAGAAGGAGTGTAACCAGGAGTTCTCTAAATTTATTGAAAAGAATTATGAAACATGGATTCATAATAAAGGGGGAGAAGATGTTCCACTTTTGACAACGGATATAGTTGAACAATTTGTTGTACCTCATTTAGAAAGTGCTGAAGGTCCAGTATTTCTATTTGTACTTGATTGTCTCAGGCTTGATCAATGGCTGCTTATGGAAAAACATCTGCTTAATTATTTTTCCATAGAGAAAGATTATTATTATTCAATTCTTCCAACAGCAACCCCATATGCAAGAAATTCGTTGTTCAGTGGATTGTATCCCTCAGAAATTGAAAAATATTATCCAGATTTGTGGCAGGATAATAAGGAAGATGAGAGAAGCCAGAATAAGTATGAAAAAGAATTACTTCAGTTATTATTGGATAGAAAAAAAATTAAGTTAGATAATGAATTGAAGTATATGAAAATCATTGATCCTGATGTCGGAAGGTCCTTTGAGCAAAATATAGTATCACATAAAAGAACTCACTTTATGGCTGTTGTTGTTAATTTTTTGGATATGTTGGTTCATGGAAGATCAGATTCAGAATTAATTAAAGAAATTGCACCAAATGAGGCAGCTTTCAGGTCACTTACAAACAGTTGGTTTCAACACTCTTCACTTTTTGGGACCTTTAGAAATATTGCTGCCATGAATAAAGCTAAAATAATTGTAACTACTGATCATGGAAGTATTATTACGAGAAGAGCAACAAAAGTGCTTGCTGATAGAGAGACCTCCAAAAATTTGAGATTTAAATTTGGCAAAAATTTAAAGGTAGATCCCAAACACGCTATTCAGATAAATGATCCATCAAAATATAAACTTCCTAAACATGGAGTAACTACCAATTATATTATTTCTAAAGAAGATTATTATTTTATTTATCCAACTGACTATCACAAATATTTAAACTATTATAAAGATACTTTTCAGCATGGTGGAATTTCCATGGAAGAAATGATTCTACCTGTTATTACAATGGAGAGTAAACAATAATTGGAATTACCACATCATCAAAAATTGGTTTCTCTTACTGAGACAAAAACTATTGCAGCAAAAATTGCAAATCATTTAAAAGTTGGTGATATTGTTGCACTTGAGGGAAATCTTGGCAGTGGTAAAACTACTTTAGTAAAAAATATTTGTCAAAATTTTAATATTAATAATGTAAATAGTCCTTCCTTTTCAATTGTAAATGAATATGAAGGTATTCATAAAATATACCATTTCGATTTTTACAGAATAAAAAAAATAGAAGAGCTATATGATCTTGGTTTTGATGATTACCTAAATGATGAAAGTATAGTTTTTATTGAATGGGCAGATTCATTTGGAGAAATTCTTCCTAAAAATTATATTAAGAATAAATCTGAAATTATTTGATGATGGTGAAAGAGAAATTACGATTAGAAAGGTTAATTAATATGGATCAAAAAACAATTCTTTCTATTGAAACTTCCAATGAACTTTGCAGCGTTGCTCTAAATTTTTCTGAGAATAGTTATGATGAAAGAACTATTCATATTAAACGCGTTCATTCCGAAAGGTTAATCCCAAGCATTAATGAACTTTTGCTAGCAAATAATTTAACAACCAAAGATATTACTTATATTGCAGTTTCAATAGGTCCAGGTTCGTTTACCGGGTTAAGAATTGGTCTCACAGCCGCAAAAGGGATCGCATTTGCATCCCAAATCCCAATTGTTCCAGTGCCAACATTTGGTGCTTTAAGCCTGGAAATTGGCAAATATTTAACATCTGGAAATAAATTTTGTATAGTTAATAATGCTAACATAGATGAATGCTATTTTGCAAAATATAAAATTGAAAATGAAAAAGTAATTGAAATTACTAAACCTTCCTTGGAGTTAAAATCTGAATTAGAAAATTTAATCACCCAAGATTATTTAATTTTTGGTAACTTAAAGGGAAAAGAAGGGATTAGATTTATCGGTTCACCGAGAGCTACAAGCATTGCAAAATGGGCTTATTTATTTGGTGAAGATTTATTAACTTTTGATTATGATTATTTGGAACCCAATTATTTAAAAGATTTTAAGGTTAAAAAAGCAAAATGAAAAAAAATATATTATTGTTATTCTTTGGTCTCAACTTTATTTTATTTGCACAATTTAGTCAACCAAAAATTTCAACATTGCAGCCAGTGTTTGATTTTGGAGATATTCAAGAGGGAAGCACAGTTACTCATAACTTTGAAATTTACAACAAGGGAGGCGATCTCCTCAAAATTGAAAAAGTAAAAGCTTCATGCGGTTGTACTGCTGCAATTCCTACCAAAACAGAATTAGGTCCAAATGAATCGACTAAAATTGAAGTTAAGTTTAATTCTGCTCGTAGAGTTGGTAAACAAAAGAAATATGTATATATCTTTAGTAACGATCCGGAAACTCCACAGTTAAGATTAGAGTTTACCGCGAACGTTCTATCTGCTTTAGAAAAGGCAAAGTCTGATCAACCTTCTATAAAATTATCCAAGTACAATCATAATTTTGGTAATATTAAAGAAGGCCAAATATATGATGCAATAGTTAAAGTTACTAATTCGGGTAGTGGTAATTTGGAGATTAAAAATATCAAATCATCCTGTGGATGTACAGCAGTTTTGATGGACGATAAAATATTAAGTCCAAATGAAACAAGTGAATTGAAAGTTGAGTTTAATTCAAAAAACCTTTCTGGTCAAATTACAAGAACAATTACGCTCTTTTCAAATGATCCTAAAAATCCGACCAGTCTTTTAACATTGATAGCTAATATTGAAGGAAATAAATAATGGGATGGTTTAAAAGATCAAAACAGAATATTTCACCTGAAAGCATTAAATCTGATATGCCTGATGGGCAATGGACCAAATGTGATAAGTGTGGGGAAATTATTTATTCTCGACAATTAGAGATAAACGCTTGGGTTTGTATTAAGTGCCAACATCATTTTAGAATTGGAAGTGATGAATATATTGCACTTTTGTTTGATAAAAATTCTTTCAAAGAGTTAGATAAAAAAATGAAATCTGCTGATCCATTGCATTTTGAGGATACAAAGAAATACAAGGATAGAATAAAAGAAAGTATTAAAAAAACCGGATTGAATGATGCTGTTAAAACCGGAACTGGCATAATTAACGGTCAAAAAGTTAGTTTTGCTTGTATGGATTTTAAGTTTATTGGCGGAAGTATGGGTTCAGTTGTTGGTGAAAAAATTGCTAGAGCAATTGACAAAGCTTACGAAAATAAAATCCCGATGATTATCATTTCTCAAAGTGGTGGTGCAAGAATGATGGAAGGAGCGCTTTCACTAATGCAAATGGCCAAAACAAGCAGTAGATTGGCGAGATTATCAGATGCCGGACTTCCTTATATTTCAGTTCTAGCTGATCCAACAACTGGTGGAACTACTGCAAGTTATGCAATGTTGGGCGATGTAATTATTGCTGAACCAAATGCGCTAATTGGCTTTGCCGGTCCGCGCGTTATTAAGCAAACCATTGGAAGAGATTTGCCAAAAGGATTTCAAAGATCGGAATTTCTTTTAGATAACGGGTTTGTTGATGTTATTGTTCCTAGAAAAGAATTAAAACAAAAGCTGACAGATTTGCTAAAGTATATGACTTAGTTTTTGGGTTAAGCTCAAATATTATTTTTTGTGCGTTAAAAAAATAATAACAGTTGGTTTCTAGATTAACATTTTTTTCATCATTTCTTGAAAAATGGTAAAAGTATAATCAAGTTCTTCAAAAGTATTTTCTGCGGAAAATGAAAATCTCACCGTTCCATTTGCATAATCAATTGTTTTTCCACCAGCTAAAATAACATGAGATGGTTTTATTGTTCCAGAAGCACATGCGGATCCAGACGAAGCAGCAATTTTATTAATATCTAAATACATCAACATGGCTGCTGAATCATTTTTATATAATTCTGGGTTTAATGTTATACTTAGTATGTAAGGAGAACAATTATCACCACCATTAATAAATACCTTACTATTTCCGAGGTCACTTAATTTTTCAATAAGATAATTCTTTAGTGCACTTACTTTTTCATAATTTATTAACATTTCTTCAGATGCGATTTTTATTGCTTCAGCAAATCCTACGATAGCTGCAACATTCTCAGTCCCAGCTCTTCTGTTTCTTTCCTGACCTCCACCTAAAATAAATGAATCCATTGGAGTTCCACTTTTTATATATGCAAAACCAATACCTTTTGGACCCTTAAGTTTATGAGCAGATGCAGAAAGTGCATGAATTCCTAAATCATTTATATTAACGTTTATTTTCCCAAGGCTTTGAACAGCATCAGAGTGGATGAAAACATTTTTACTTTTTATTAACGATAAATCAAAAATATTTCCTATTTCATTATTAACATGCATTATAGAAATAAGCGAAGTAGTATCACTTACATTCCTATTAATATTTTCGATTGATGGAGCAAAATCATGTCCAACATCAATATAATTTATTACGAAACCTTCTTTTTCTAAATTTTTATATGTGTGCAACACTCCAGGATGTTCTGACTTTGAAGTTATTAAATGATTCCTGTTCGATTCCTTAAACTCAGATTTTGCTATACCATTAATAATAAAGTTATTCGACTCTGTACCACCACTAGTAAAATAAATTTCACTTGGTTCGGCACCAATAAATTTTGCAATTACCTCTCTTGATTCTTCAATAGCAACCCTTGCCTTTCTTCCTAATAAATGGATAGCCGAAGCATTTCCATATTCATCCTTAAAGAAAGGAAGCATTTTCTCCAATACTCTTGGGTGAAGTTTTGTTGTTGCTGCATTATCTAAATAGACGTACATAAACTCTTATCCTAATTCGACTTCCTTAATTAATAATTTTTTCTAATTTATCACCAATTTTTAAGATCATAAATCCGTTAGCATCAATGTCATAAAAAATACCGTGCTTAATTTGGTCGTTGTCTTCAATTTTTACCGATGCTCCAATCTTACTGCAATTATCTCTCCATTCGTCCAATATTCGCTTAGGGCTGGATTTCATCTCAGCCAATAAGCCTTCAAAGTTATTTAGCACTTCGCTAAGTAACCTTTCTCGGGATATTTCTTTTCTTGCCTCAAAACGGATAGAAGTCGGTTTAATTTTATACTCTTCCTCAAACTTTCTTTGATTCACGTTAATACCAATCCCAATAACTAAAGAGTCTAATGTTGAACCGCTGGATGTTGATTCCAGCAAAATTCCACATACTTTTTTATTTTTGATTAAAACATCATTTGGCCATTTTAAATCCGTCTTGAGCTGGAATAAATTTTCAATTGAATTTGCAACGGCAAGTGATGCAGCAAGGTTTATATGATTAGGATTGAATTTATTTAATTTTTCATTTAGCAGAATAGAAAATGTAAGGTTTTCAGATTTTGAACTATACCATTTCCTATTCAGTCTTCCTTTCCCCGATGCTTGAAATTCACTTAGCAATGTTGTTCCATTTGCAAGATTTTTACTTTCTTTCAATAAGTATGAATTGGTGGAATCAACCTCTTCGCTATAAAGAAAGGTTCTCCCAATAAACTCAGTTTCAAGT
This sequence comes from uncultured Ignavibacteriales bacterium, assembly GCA_963704835.1. Classification (GTDB taxonomy): domain Bacteria; phylum Bacteroidota; class Ignavibacteria; order Ignavibacteriales; family Melioribacteraceae. The sequence goes on from CAVPHW010000003.1 coordinate 485,073, forward strand.
TTAATATCAAATTCCTCAAGGTTAAACATAACTCCTCCAAAATATGCCATAATGGCAAATGTTAGGTCAAAACAGACTATATTGCGCCAATATGACTAAAAAAAGTCAATATGGCAAAATTTGAAAATTGGGCTTAAATCCATAAGCTGTTTATTTACAACATCTTATAAGAATTATTTATTTTGGCACATCTGTTGCTTATTAAAGACAAAAATAAAGTTGAATGCAAATTTACAAGGAGAAAAAACATGACACTTTTAAGATTTGAACCCATAAGAGATTTTGATCATTTAACAAACAGATTCCAAAGATTCTTTGATGAATTTCCAGGTTTGAATTATGTTGATAATAATACTTTTTCACCGAAGATTGATATTTCTGAAGATGAAAAAAATATATTGATCGAAGCTGAAATTCCTGGAGTTCCAAAGGAAAATTTAAAAATAACATTGCAAGATAACATTTTAACCATTGAAGGCGAAAAGAAAAAAGTTGTTGAACAAAAAGAAATAAATTTATTTAGAGAAGAAAGAACTTTCGGAATGTTTAAAAGAAGTTTTACACTTCCGGTTGAAGTTGATTCAGAAAAAGTTAATGCAAAATTCAATAATGGAATTTTAGAAATAACATTAAATAAATTGCTTCCAAAGCAAGCAAAAGAAAGAATTATTGAGCTTAACTAATTTTTAAGGGCAGCATAGTTTGTTGCCCAATTATAATAGGAGAAATAAAATGGGAAAAATTATTGGAATAGATTTAGGAACTACAAACTCTTGCGTTGCCGTAATGGAAGGAAACGAACCAGTTGTAATTCCAAATGCAGAAGGTGGTAGAACAACACCATCTGTTATTGGTTTTGCTAAAAATGGTGAGAGATTAATTGGTCAACCTGCAAAGAGACAAGCTGTTACAAATCCGACAAACACTGTGTTTTCAGTCAAAAGGTTTATGGGAAGGAAATTCAATGAAGTTGGTAATGAAATGAAAGAAGTACCTTACCAAGTTGTTTCCGGTGATGGTGGATCGGCAAGAGTTAAGATTGAAGACAGAATATATTCTCCGCCAGAAATTAGTGCGATGATTCTACAAAAAATGAAAAAAACCGCTGAAGATTATTTAGGACAAGAAGTCACAGAAGCTGTTATAACTGTTCCAGCTTATTTTAATGATGCACAAAGACAAGCAACAAAAGATGCTGGAGAGATTGCTGGATTAACTGTAAAAAGAATTATAAATGAGCCAACTGCTGCAGCTTTATCTTATGGATTAGATAAAAAAAATAAAGAACAACTCGTGGCAGTTTACGATTTGGGTGGCGGTACTTTTGATATTTCTATTTTGCAACTAGGTGATGGAATTTTCGAAGTTAAATCTACAAACGGTGATACTCACTTAGGTGGTGATGATTTTGATCAAAGAATAATTGATTTCTTAGCCGATGAATTTCAGAAGCAAGAAGGAATTAATTTAAGAAAAGATCCGATGGCATTGCAAAGACTAAGAGAAGGAGCTGAAAAAGCAAAAATAGAATTATCATCAACAACTCAATCGGATGTAAATTTACCTTTTATTACTGCAACTCAAGACGGACCAAAGCATTTAAATATAACTATCTCAAGATCAAAGTTTGAACAATTAGTTGATGATTTAATTGATAGATCTGCTGGTCCATGTGAACAAGCTATTAAAGATGCCGGTGTTTCAGCTTCTCAAATTGATGAAGTAATTTTAGTTGGTGGATCAACTAGAGTGCCTAAAGTTCAAGAATTGGTAAAGAAAATTTTTGGAAAAGAACCACATAAAGGTGTTAATCCGGATGAAGTTGTTGCAATTGGTGCGGCAATACAAGGTGGAGTTTTAGCCGGTGATGTAAAAGATGTATTATTACTTGATGTAACACCTCTATCACTTGGAATTGAAACTTTGGGCGGAGTAATGACAAAGCTTATTGAATCGAACACAACAATTCCAACTAAGAAAAGTGAAGTATTCTCAACTGCTGCTGATAATCAACCTTCAGTTGAAATTCATATAATTCAAGGTGAGCGATCAATGGCTGCCGATAACAGAACTCTAGGAAGATTTCATCTAGATGGTATTCCACCTAGCCCAAGAGGAGTTCCACAGATTGAAGTTGTTTTTGACATTGATGCAAACGGTATAATGCATGTTTCTGCAAAAGATAAAGCAACCAGCAAAGAACAAAGTATTAGAATTACTTCTTCAAGTGGATTGAGTGATAAAGAAATAGAAGAAATGCGACAAAAAGCTAAAGAATATGCAGCTGAGGATAAAAAGAAAAAAGAGAGCGTTGAGGTTAGAAATAGTGCTGATAATTTAGTTTTTCAGACGAAGAAACAAATTGAGGAATTGAAGGATAAATTACCAGCTGATTCAAGGGCTAAACTGGAAGCTGAAATTACAAATGTGGAAGAGGCTTTAAAAACTAATAATTCAGATACAATTAAAGCTGCTACAGAAAAATTAAGTAAAGAATGGAATGATATAGCTCAAAAACTATATTCACAAGAAGGAGCTCAAGGGCAACCAGGTGAAGGACAAGATCCAAATGTTCAAGGAGAAGCTCAAGATCCATCAAAAGAGGCAAAAAAGGATGTTGAAGATGCTTCTTATGAAGTAGTAGATGATGAAGAAAAAAAATAAAATTAAATATATAAAGTAGGAGAATATACAATGGAAGAAACAAAAGAATTAACTCAAGTAGAGGAAAAAAGAAGCTGGGAAGAAGCTATTGAAAAAGAATGTTGGGTAGCTCCCTTAATAGATATATATGAAACAAATGATGATTACTTCTTGGTTGCAAATATGCCAGGAGTAAAAAAGGAAGATGTTAAGATTAAAATTGAGGAAGGCGATTTGGTCATAATGGGAAGAGTTAATCAATCAGAAGAACAAAGTAAAAAATACTTGATGAAAGAAATTGATCCAAGTAATTATTATAGAAAATTCAAACTTTCAGAAAGTGTAGATGAAACAAAAATAGTTGCTAAGTTAGTAAATGGCAGATTAGAAGTTCATCTTCCTAAAGTTGAAAGAGTAAAACCAAGGACAATTGAGATAAATTAGTTCTGAAAGTAAAATTCGAAAAACCCTAACAATCTGTTGGGGTTTTTTGTTTTAAAACATAAATTAACTGAAGACTTTTTTCTTCTTTTAATCTTAGTTATTTTTATACGTAATTAATCTTTAAAAAATTAGAGCAGAGAATGTCAATATATCCAATCACAATTTATGGTGATAAAATATTAAGAAAAGTTGTTAAGCCAATCAAAGTTATTGATGACAAAATAATAGCAATTATTCAAAATATGTTTTCAACAATGAGGAATGCAAACGGTATTGGACTTGCGGGCAACCAAGTTGGTTTAGATAAACAAATATTTGTAATTGATGTTTCCCCAGTTGAAGATTATGAGCATATTAAACCAATTGTAATGATTAATCCCAAAATTATTTTGGAGTCAGACGAAAAAGTAATTATGGAAGAGGGTTGTTTGAGTTTACCTGAATTAAGAGTTGATGTTGAGAGAGCAGAAAGTATTAAAATAAAGTATCTAAGTCCGGCTGAGCAAGAAGAGGAAATAGAAGCCTCAGATTTATTTGCCAGAGTAATTTTACATGAGTATGATCATTTAATTGGAAAAATGATTCCAGATAGAATTTCTGAAAAAGAACGGAATAATATATTTTCCCAATTAATGCAAATTTCCAAAAGAGAAGTAGATTGTGATTATCCTATTACTGAATTAAAAGCTTAGATAAAAAAATGAGAATAGTCTTCTTTGGCACCCCAGATTTTGCAATTCCTTCATTAGAAATATTAAATGAAAGCAATCATGAAGTAATTGCAATTGTAACAGCACCAGATAAACCTAGAGGCAGAGGTAGAAGTCTTTCTGCAACTCCAGTAAAGCAATTTGCTCTAGATAATAATATTCCAGTCCTTACTCCGGAAAAATTAAGTGATAAAAATTTTGAACAGCAGCTTATAGATTTAACTGCGGATTTATTTGTTATTGTTGCGTTTAGAATATTACCTAGAAAGATTTTTACAATTCCATTGAAAGGATCTTTTAATCTTCACGGTTCTGAACTTCCCAAATATCGAGGAGCAGCTCCTATTCAGTGGGCTTTAATAAATGGGGATTCTGAAACCGGTCTTACAACGTTCTTCTTAGAAGATAAGGTGGATACTGGGAATATTATTTTGACTCAAAAAATATTGATTAATGAGTCTGATAATTTTGAATCACTTCATGATAGAATGAGTTTAGTTGGAGCGGATTTAGTATTAAAAACTGTTGATCAAATTGAAGATGGTAATTACCAACTCAAAAATCAAGATAACGCAAAAGCAACCCCAGCACCAAAAATTACAAAGGAAACTTGCCAAATTGATTGGAATAAATCTGCAATTGAAATAAATAATTTGGTAAGAGGATTATCTCCTTTTCCCACTTCATTTTTTGAATACAATGGCAAGCATTATAAGGTTTACTCAACAAAAATTATAACTGATAAAAAGCTAAGTCCAGGTAAAATTGAACAAACTAAATCAGAAATATTCGTTGGAACATCTTTGGGGGCAATTCAAATAATTGAGTTGCAGCCCGAAGGAAGAAAAAGAATGAAAACTGAAGATTTTTTGCGTGGCAATTCTTTACTTTAACAGTATTAGCTAGTAGTTTATTATCGGTTTAATCACACTTAATTATACACAAAGGTTACAAATGGGATTTTCAACTGATGCAATTCACGCAGGCCAACATCCAGATGAAGCAACGGGGGCAGTAGTTACTCCAATCTATTTAACTTCAACTTATGCACAAGAAGGTTTGGGGATAAATAAAGGTTACGAATATGGTCGTGTTCAAAACCTTACTAGAGAATCAATGGAAGCAAATATTGCCACATTAGAAAAGGGTAAATACGGTATTTCATTTTCCTCAGGGTTAGCTGCAATTCAAGCAGTTCTTAGTTTGGTTAAAAAGGGTGATCATGTAATTGCTACTGAAAATTTGTACGGGGGATCTTTTAGATTATTTGAAACAATAATTAAAAATAATGGAGTTGAGTTTTCTTGGGTTGATACACGAGATACTAATGTTATTAAGAAAAATATACAGCCAAACACCAAAATGCTCTTTGTGGAAACTCCAACTAATCCTTTATTAACTTTAACAGATTTGATGGAAGTGTCAAAAATTGCTAAAGCTAATAATCTCATTAGTGTTGTAGACAATACATTCATGAGCCCATATTTTCAAAATCCATTGGTACTTGGTGCTGATGTAGTTGTTCATAGTTCGTCAAAATATTTGAATGGCCACAGTGATATTATAAGCGGTATTGCAATAACGAATAACCCCGGTTTACATAAAAAACTAAGATATATTCAAAAGGCAATTGGCGCAATTCCTTCACCATTTGATTGTTGGTTAATTTTAAGATCGACTAAAACTCTTGCTTTAAGAATGAAACAGCATAACGAAAATGCACTCGAAATTGCTAATTTTTTAAGCAATGCTAGTTTTGTAAAAGAAATATTTTACCCTGGTTTAAAAAATCATCCCCAACATAGATTAGCTAAAAAACAGATGAGTGGTTTTGGCGGTGTTGTGTCTGTAGATTTTGAAAATATGAAATCCTTAAATAAATTCATTAAAAAAACTAAATTGTTTACTCTGGCAGAAAGTTTGGGAGGCGTCGAAACTTTAATTTCGCATTCTGCCTCAATGTCTCATGGATCAGTTCCAAATGAAAAACGAATTGAAATGGGAATTACCGATTCATTGCTGAGGATTTCAGTTGGTATTGAAGATATAGAAGATTTGATTGCTGATATTAAACAAGCTATGAAGTAGTATAAATTCCAATTTTAGATTTCCCACAAGTAGGCAGATAATTCGAATAAAATTATCATTTGTAAATTTCCTCTCCATTCAATCTTATTTCTAAAATTATTTAATCTTAACCCCAAATCATACAAGACATACTCGTAATTGCCGAATATTTATTGTTTATAAGTAAAAAATAGATTATTTTTATCGATAATAATTAAATAATCCGAATATATTACAGTAATTATGAAAAATCTTGATAAAATCAACAAAAGCATTCTAAACGAGTTACAAGAGAATTGTGCCATAACTAATGCGGAATTAGCTGATCGACTTAACCTACCTGCAACAACCGTTTTTGAAAGAGTAAAAAAATTAGAACAAAATGGAATAATTACAAAGAGGGTAGCAATTGTTAATCCGGAAAAAGTTGGCAAAGAAACAATGGCTTTCGTTTCATTGTCATTGAGTGGCCATTCTGCAAAAAATGTTAAAAAATTCTGGAAATCTATTGAGATGTTGCCAGAAGTTTTGGAGTGTTATCACATTGCCGGAGAGAGTGATTTTATTCTGAAAGTATTTGTTGATAACATTAGGACATACGAAACATTTTTATTGGAAAAACTTACAGCAATTGAAAATATTGGCAAGATTAAAACATCATTTGTGATGTCTACAATTAAATATCAAACAAAAATTCCGGTATAAAATAAATTTAAAAATTGATGGAGAGTAAAATGTCTGAGAAAATTAAAGCTAAAGAAAATGAATTCGATTATTCGAAATATTCAATGGATACGCTTTTAATTAATGGAAGAAATTTTTCAAATAAGTGGGATTACAATCATCATGTAACTGCTCCAATATCTTCCTCTACCACATTTAAACTTGATTCAGTTGAAAGAGGTGCAGATGGTTTCTTGCAATTTGCTCAAACTGAAACTCATGGTAAACAAGCTCCAATTCTTATTTACGACAGACTTGGGGAACCAAATAAAGATATGCTCGAAGAGAATTTAGCTTATGTTGAAAAGGGTGAAATGGCTGTCACTTTTACTAGTGGAATGGGAGCAATTTCTGGTATCCTTGGTGTTCTAACAAAGTCCGGTGATGAAATAATTACTCATTCAACATTATACGGATGCACAATTTCTTTATTTACAAATTGGTATCCGAGATTGAATATTGAAATACGAACAATTGATTTAACAAATTTAGAAAATATTAAAAGTGTTCTTAATCAAAATACAAAAGTCATTTATTTTGAAACCCCGGCAAATCCCAATATGGATATTATTGATATAATTTCATTGCGAAAAATTGTTGATAAAATTAATAAAAACAGAACATCAGGAAATGAAGTTACAATTGTTGTTGATAACACTTTTTCAACATCATATTGCCAAAGACCAATTGAACTTGGTGCTGATTTTTCAGTTCATTCACTAACTAAAGGAATGGGTGGATTCGGGACTGATATGGGCGGTGCAGTTATTGGAAAAAATAAATATAGAGATGCTCTTCTGCTTTATAGAAAAGATTTTGGGTGTGTGCTAAACCCTAAAAGTGCTTGGGCAATTTTAACTTATGGATTGCCTTCTCTTGCTATTAGACAGAGTCATCAAGTTAATTCTGCAATTAAGATTGCTGAATTTTTGGAGAATCATCCCAAGGTAGAATTTGTGAAATACCCTGGACTAAAGTCTCATCCACAATATGAAATTGCGAAAAACCAAATGATAGATTTCTATGGAAATTTTGCTCCCGGTGGATTGATTTACTTCGTTCTAAAAGGAAATACAGCTGAGGAAACAAAAGAAAATGGAAGAAAGTTAATGAACTATGTTGCAGAAAATGCATATACAATGACTTTGGCAGTAAGTTTAGGTCATACCAAAACTCTAATTGAGCATCCAGCTTCCATGACACATTCAGTTGTGCCAGCTGAAAAATTAGAAGAAAGAGGAATGGATGCGGGTGGTGTTAGGTTAGCAATTGGTTTAGAAAATGTTGATGATTTATTGAATGACTTGAAAGATTCATTAGATAATATTTGATTCTTATTATTTTTCAATAAAAATTTTGTATTCACGTTAAAACGCAGATAGATTTTCTGCGTTTTTTTTACTATAAAATCTATTTCAATTCTCGATAATAGCATACTTTTAAGATCAATAGGAATATTTTGAATAAAGCAATTATATCACTTTTGTTATTTTCTGCAATTTGTTACTCACAAAATAATTCAGTTGATTTAACAAAAAATGTTTTGGGAGTAATTTCTTCTAACGAAGGAATAATTTTAGTTCTTGAAGATGAATATTTATTTCTTGGTGGAAACGATCAATTAACAGATTATTATAGAACAATTTATAATGATTCAACAATCGTAAATCCAAATACAGAAATAAAAAATGATTTTGGGTTAAATTTTATTCCTTATATTGCATCACCAATAGAAATCTACAATCAATTAGATTTTGAGCAACCTTTAAATTTAGGAATGTTAATCCAATTTAGTAAATCTGGGAGCTTCGATTTTTCTCAATATGGGAAATCAATTATCGATGTTTTAAGACAGGAACAATAGTTAAATGGTGTTCTTTTAGTTTATTTTGATAAAACATAAGCAATGTAAACACCAAGCATGGTTAAAAATAAATTTAATGCTACATTTAGACCAGCAAATATAAATTGAGAATCTTTTAGCAAGTTTATTGTTTCTAGTGAAAAAGTTGAAAATGTAGTAAGTCCACCACAAAATCCTATACCCAGAAATAATTTTAAATTATTAGAAAATTGCTCTTTATCATCTATCCCGAAAATTAAAAATCCAAGCAAAAGACTTCCCAATAAATTAACAATCAACGTTCCAAAAGGGAAAGGTATTGGGAATGTTTTTGAAGCAGAGTTAGAAATAAAATATCTTAATCCACCACCAATTCCAGAACCAATTAATACAAGTAAATAATTCATAAATTTTTTCGATAAGTTGAGAATATTTATTAGTGATAATATAATAATTATTGATCTGTCATAAAACTTTCCAATAATAATCTTTCAAATACGACCAAGGCTTGTTAAATTTCGCATTCTTTATAAAAAACAATAATGATTTTAGAAAAACCCAGAATATTTAGGCAATTTGAAAATTTAATATTTGGTTTTAGCACCAAAACTAAATTAGATAAAAATGATAATTTTTCATTTAACTTATCAAAATCAATTGGTGATGATGATGAAAAAGTTAACGACAATAGAAAATATTTCTTTTCAAATTTGAATTTTAAAATGGATGAAGTCGTAGTCCAGAAACAAATTCATAGTGATATCATTAATGTTGTAAATAAATTTATAATAGGTTTGAAAGGGGATGCGCTTATTACAAAGACTAGAAACTTAGGATTAGCAGTTTCAACTGCAGATTGCAATAATATCTATTTATACGATTCTCAAACCAAAGTAATAGCTGCTGTTCATTCCGGTTGGGAGGGAACTGAAAAAAGGATTCTAGAAAAGACAATTATTAAATTAAAAAATGAATTTGATAGTAATCCAAATGATTTGTTCGTTTACATGGGACCTGCAATTTCACAAATGAATTATGAGGTTGGGGAAGAGTTTTTAACAAAATTTGAAGCTAAATATTTAGTTGCTTTTGGTGAAAAGTATCTGCTTGATCTAAAAACTGCCAACAAGGATATTTTAATAGATTCAGGAGTCCCAGAAAAGCAGATTGAAGTTTCTGATATTTGCAGCTTTGCACATACAAATTACCATTCATATAGAAGGGATAAGCAAAATTCCGGCAGAGCATTTGGAGTTATTGCACTTAAATAAAGCTAATGAATAATAATTATAAAATAGTATTAGGTTATATAACTATCTGTCTTATTTGGGGTTCAACTTGGTTGGCAATAAGACTAGGCTTGGATTCGCTTACACCATTTATCTCCGCGGGATTACGGTTTTTGTTAGCATCCATTTTAATCATTTTTGCTATTAGGATCAAAAAAATAATTATTCCAACCGATCCAAAATCATTATTGATGTATGCTTATTTGGCATTCTTTTCTTTTGTAATTCCATTTGGATTAGTTTATTGGGCTGAACAATTTGTTCCTACTGGCTTAACTTCTGTAATGTTTGGGGTTTTTCCATTTTCAGTTTTTATTTTTTCATGGTTTATCTTAAAAGGAGAGTCAGCAGATCTTTTCAAATTGATTAGTGTTGTTTTAGGCTTTGTTGGTATAATTATAATATTTTCTGAAAGTTTACAGATTGATATAGAAAACCATACTTTGGGATTAGCTGCAGTTTTAGTAAGTGCAATAATTCAAGGTTCTGTTTCTGTAGTTCTAAAAAAATGGGGTGGATATTTGAACCCATTTTCAATCAATGCCATTCCTTTATTTATTGCCGGACTAACAATGATAGTGTTAAGTTTTGGGTTGGAAGATACTTCAACTTGGGAATTTACCAACAAGGCAATATTATCTATACTCTACCTAGCTGTTGTAGGAACAATTATTGCATTTACAGTTTATTATTGGTTATTAAAACAAATCAATGCAGTTTTACTTTCACTTTCTTCATTTATTACACCAATTATTGCCATAATATTAGGTTGGGTTATTCTTGATGAACAACTCTCTCAAAGGGTATTGGGGGGTTCACTTTTTGTGTTAATTGGGATATTATTTGGTAATTTTAAAGGATTAAGAAAGTATTATTTGAATAAGAGAGGAACCTCAAATGCTTAATGTTGTTAGGATAAAAGAAGCTGTTTTTTATGCATATCATGGAGCGTTAAAAGAGGAGCAGTCAATTGGTGGAAAGTTTGAGGCGGATGTTGATATGTTCTTTAATTTTTGTGAAGCTGCAGCAGATGATGATTTAAATAAAACGATTAATTATGACGAGGTCTATAAGTTTATCAACAAAAAAATTCATGAAAAAAAATATTACTTGATTGAAACACTTGCAACGCTTATTGCAGATAGTTTATTATCTTCTTACCCAATATTAGAAAAAGTAAATGTGAAAGTAAGAAAGAATAATGTTCCAGTAGGCGGCATTATTAAACATGTGGAAGCTGAGGTTGAAAAAAGCAGAAATGAATAATGTTTATATCGGTATCGGGACAAATGTTGGAGATAGGATTGAAAATATTCAGAAGGTAGTTAGTAAATTCAAAAAGAATTATTTGATTTCTAAAGTTTATATTTCCTCCATTTATGAAACCGTCCCTTATGGTAATGTTAAACAAGAAAATTTTTATAATGCTGTTATCTTTTTACAAACATCAATGGAATTATTGGAATTGTTCGACTTTACCAAATCAGTTGAAAAAATAATTGGTAGGATAAAGAGGGTAAATTGGGGACCACGAGAAATTGATTTAGACATTTTATTATTCAATGAAATGGTTTTTGAAAGTGAAAATATTACAATTCCACATAAAGATTTGTTAAATCGTGACTTTGTTTTAATCCCACTCTTAGAAATTGAGGATAAATTAGTTCATCCGAAAACTAAAAAAGAGTTATCTTATTACTTAAGAAAACTTAAAGAAAGTTACATTGTTAGCAAATTTGCACTAAACGGTGATGTAATCGCTGAAAAAAAGATTTAATTGACTTAGTTACAAATTTGTGAATTAATTACTTTTGATTATTGTATAATTTTTTTACAATATTACAATACCAAATTGAGGAGAGTTTTTTTGGAACCACCAAAATATATTGCAATTGAAGGTGTTATTGGAGCAGGAAAAACAACTCTTGCTAAAAAACTATCTGAAAAACTTAATGCGAAATTAGTTCTTGAAGAATTTGAGAATAATCCATTTCTTGAAAAATTTTATGATGATAGGAAGCGACATGCATTTCAGACTCAGATGTTTTTTCTAATAAATAGATTTAAGCAGCATGAGCAATTTAATCAAGAGGATCTTTTTACAAATCATATTGTCTCGGACTATATTTTTGATAAAGACCAGATTTTTGCTTATCTAAACCTATCTGGGGAAGAATTAAAACTCTATGAAAGTATTTTCCCATTGTTAAAGAGAGATTTGAGGCAATTTGATTTAGTGATTTTTTTACAGGCAAGTGTTGATAGATTAATTTATAATATTAAGAAACGAAGTAGAGCAGTTGAAAAAAACCTTACAAGGACTTATATTAGAGAATTAAGTGAAGCATACAATAATTTTTTCTTTAAATATAGCTCAACTCCATTATTAATTGTTAATACAACCGATATCGATTTTGTGAATAATGATGATGACTTTGATGAATTATTTAATCAGGTTTTTAGGAAAGATAGAGGTTTTATTGAGTATTTTAATCCTAAAATAAAAGTATAATCATGACTGGTCTTTTTAGAATATTATTATTTATTTTTTTCGGCTATGTTTTAATGAAAACATTCCGCTATATTTTCTCAATATTTAGTAGTGTTTCTGCTAAGAGAGAGGAGCAGCAGGTATATCAAACTCGTAGTTCATCTAGCAAAATTGATAAGAAAGATATTGTTGACGCTAAATTTGAAGAAATTAAAGAAGATGATCCATCCTAGTGAAACCTCAATTCCTAGGTTTATTATATTTCTTTTTCATTAAATAAAAATTCAACTATAGTTCCAATCGAAAATTAAAATTTTATACTCTGGTGGATAGCATAAGAATTACTAACTTTTTACCAAAATGTCGCAAAATCATATCTCCTAATTTTGTAAATTTATTTTTTTTCAATAAAGAAAAAATCGAGAATGAGTAAAAAAATTGCTGCAATAGATATAGGTACAAATTCATTCCACTTGATTGTTGTGAAAGTTTTAGAGAATGGAAATTTTGAAATAATTGACAGGGTAAAGGAAGTAATTCGGTTAAGTGAAAATATCTCAGGTGACATCAAAACAATATCTGAAAATTCGATCTTAAGAGCTATTAATGCCTTACAAAAATTTTCCGGTATTGCAAAATCTCACCAAGCAGAAATTAAAGCCGTTGCTACCAGCGCAGTAAGAGAATCCAAAAATAAAATAGAATTTCAAAAAAGGGTTTTTGATGAGACCGGAATCAATATTCAGGTTATTAGTGGTGTTGAAGAAGGAAGGCTTATTTATTTAGGAATTCAGAATGCTGTTCCAATTTTTAAGCAAAAAACTTTATGCATTGATATTGGTGGTGGGAGTACTGAGTTTGTTATTGGCATCAAAGGAAAAATCAATTATGCAAATAGTCTTAAGCTTGGTGCAGTTAGATTAACTCAGCAATTTTTCCCGGATTATGTTGTTACTAAATCTCGTATTGCAGAATGTAAAAAATGGGTCGAAGGTGTTTTAAATCCTCTCAAGAGATCAATTGATATAAAAGATATTTCCTCAGTTGTCGGCTCATCAGGAACAATAATGGCAGCCGGATTAATGATTAGGTACATGCGAGAAAAGAATTCATCATTTACTATTTTAAACAACTACAAATTCACTTACGAAGATTTATTAAAAGTTCAAAAAAAAGTGCTAAGTGGAAAAACTAATAAAGATAGAGAAAAAATTAAAGGACTAGATGAAAAAAGATCAGATATTATTCCAGCTGGTATAATATTACTAACCACGATATTTGAGCAATTTGGAATTAAGGAAATGCTAGTTTCGGGTTACGCTCTTCGGGAAGGTATTATTTTTAATTCAATTAAAACTGAGCTTAACATTAGCCCAAGTTTAAATTCTCCAGATTTACGAAGCGAAAGTATCAAGAAACTTGCTCAATCTTGTAATTATGATTTTAAGCATTGTCAACATGTTGCAAAATTATCCAAAATACTTTTTTCTAAATTAGCTGAGCTCCACAAACTACCTTATAATTTTGTTGAATATTTAACAGCCGCAGCTCTTTTACATGATATCGGTTTTCACATCGCTCACTCAAAACATCATAAGCATTCGCAGTATATTATTGTAAATAGCGAACTTTTAGGATTTAATGAAAACGAAATTAGAACAATTGCATGTATTGCCAGGTATCACAGAAAAAGTCATCCTAAAAATTCACATTATGAATTTATGTTGCTTCCGGATGAACTGAAAATTGCGGTTCAAAAATTATCGGCAATTTTAAGAATTGCTGACTCCTTTGATAGGACACACAAATCATTGATAAAGGAGATTGATGTGAAAATCACCACAAAAACTATGAATTTAATTTTAAAAAATTCACCAGCAGAAATTGAAATAGAACTTTGGAATTTTGAAAGAAGAAAGCATTTATTTGAAGAAATTTTTAATAAAAGGCTAATTGTAGAATCGAATAATAATAAAAATTCTTTATGAAACTTAATCTAAAAGGTAGTATTTTTCTTTTTAATATTTCTATATATCTTCAATATTAAGCTAAGTTTCATAAAAAAAAATCGTTAGAATAATTATAGAAGATTTTAATTAGTAATTTTTTATTCTCAAATATATTATGGTATTGTAATGATTACACACGTGTACATTAAGGATTTATCAAAGCATGTTGGTGAAACAGTAACACTTAAAGGTTGGTTGTTTAATAAAAGATCGAGCGGTAAAGTAAAATTTTTAATTTTAAGAGATGGCTCAGGCTATTTGCAATGTATCGTTTTCAAGGGGAATGTTTCGGAAGAAGTTTTCGAACTAGGTGAATCACTTTCTCAAGAATCATCTTTTGAAATTACCGGAAAAGTTAAAGAAGAACCTAGAGCAGTTGGAGGTTATGAATTAGACGCAACTGATATTAAACTTATTGGGGAATCAGTTGATTATCCTATTACCCCAAAGGAGCATGGCACAGAATTTTTAATTGATCACAGACACTTATGGATAAGATCAAAAAAACAAGCGGCTATTCTTAAAGTTAGACACAGAATAGTTAAAGCAATTAGAGACTTTTTTGATAACAAGGATTTTACACTTTTCGATCCTCCAATTATTACTCCAAATGCATCTGAAGGTACTTCTACACTTTTTGAGATGGAATATTTTGATTTAGGAAAAGCTTATTTAACACAATCGGGACAACTATACGCCGAAGCAGGAGCTTTAGCGCTTGGAAGGGTTTATACATTTGGACCAACATTCAGAGCAGAGAAATCTAAAACAAGAAGGCATTTAACTGAATTTTGGATGGTTGAACCCGAAATGGCATTCTATGATTTAGATGATGATATGGATTTAGCTGAAGAATTTTTGGAGTATATTGTTCAAACAGTCCTAGCCGATTGTAAAGAAGAATTGGCAATTTTAGAAAGAGATACGTCAAAACTAGAGAAAGTAGTTAAACCATTTCCAAGAATATCTTATACAGAGGCGGTCGAGATATTGAAATCAAAGGGAAAAGATTTTACTTGGGGGGACGATTTTGGAGCTCCCGATGAAACCTTGATCTCAGAAGAATTCGATAGACCGGTAATGGTTCATAGATATCCATCAGAAATTAAAGCATTTTATATGAAGCGAGATCCAGAAAATCCTAAAGTAGCCTTAGCTGTTGATGTTCTTGCTCCAGAAGGTTATGGAGAAATAATTGGTGGAAGCCAAAGAGAAGATAATTTGGATTTTCTTTTAAAAAGAATAAATGAGCACAAATTGCCCCAGCATTATTTTGAGTGGTATTTGGATTTAAGACGATTTGGATCTGTACCACATGCAGGGTTTGGTTTGGGCTTAGAAAGAACAGTTAGTTGGATATGTGGAATTGAACATTTGCGGGAGTCTATTCCTTTTCCACGAATGATATATAGAAATACTCCCTAATTAGAAAAAGAGCAATAACTATGAAAAAAATTGTTTTGTTTATGTTGTTTTGTTTGATGCAATCAAATTTATTTGCATCTGGGTCAACTCATCAGTTGCCTGAAACTTATATGGTGATTCCTTTTGTAGTGCTTTTGTTAATGATTGCAACAGGGCCATTGTTTTATCACCATTTTTGGGAACATCACTATCCTAAAGTGGCAATATTTTTGGGCTTAATAACCATATCATACTACATTTTAATACTTGGTGATACCATTAGCCTTTTACACACTCTGGCAGAATATTTAGCTTTTATTGCATTACTGGCTTCACTATTTGTTGCCTCTGGGGGAATACTAATTAAGGTTGATAAAAAATCTACACCAATGTTAAATGTTATAATACTTTTTATTGGGGCTTTATTATCTAACCTGATAGGTACAACTGGTGCTTCAATGCTTTTAATAAGACCGTTTATTAAAATTAATAGAAAGAGAATAAAAGTTTACCAGCTCGTGTTTTTTATTTTTATTGTGAGTAATATCGGTGGTGCACTTACTCCTATCGGTGATCCTCCTTTATTTTTAGGCTTTTTAAGAGGAGTTGATTTTTTCTGGTTCTTTGGACATATATGGTATATTTGGCTACCTACTATTTTGATTTTATTAGCCATATTCTATTTTATAGATTCTAGAAATAAACTGGATGATGATACGAGTTATTCCGGTAAAATTGAATTCAAAGGATTAAAAAATGTATGGTTTCTTGTTATTATTCTAATCTCGGTTTTTATCGATCCAGCGATTATGCCATGGGTTCCAAGTTTAGCTCCTTTACCTTTTGGTATTAGAGAAATTATTATGTTCAGCGTTGTTTACTTTTCCTATAAGAGTGCGGATGAAGAAGTCTTAAAAGCCAATGAGTTTGATTTTGAACCGATTAAAGAGGTCGCTTATTTATTTATCGGAATATTTGCTACAATGATTCCAGCACTTCAGCTCATTGCTCATGAAGCCCAAGTTTTAGGTGATAAATTAAATGCTGGGGTATTTTACTGGTCAACTGGAATATTATCCGGATTTTTAGATAATGCTCCAACTTTCCTTAATTTCCTTAGTGCGGCAATGGGGAAATTCGGCTTGGATGTTAATAGTTCAGTAGATGTTCACAATTTATCTCTTGAGCATCCAATTTATTTAGCAGCTATATCAGTTGCAGCAGTATTTTTTGGCGCAATGACTTACATTGGTAATGGACCCAATTTTATGGTTAAATCTATTTGTGAAAGATCTGGTATACAAATGCCAAGCTTCTTTGCATATATGATTAAATATTCAATTCCAATTCTAATACCAGTGTTTTTTATTGTTTGGTTAGTATTTTTTAATGGAGGATAAAGTGAGTACAATTGACAAAGTATTAAAAGAACAAAAACACGGATTATATTATGGTTCAAGAATATTACTACCTTTTGTAGCAGATATCCTTAAGGCTGTAATAGATGATGAAATTATTACAGATTTTAGCCCGGTTTCTGAGGGTGCTTATTACGAGAAATATGATGACTTCACAGAAATATATTTTTTTGATCATGTTGATATCTTAAAAGATGTCTCTAAATATGAAACAATTAAGCTGGTACTTGTGGAAGAAGGAGAAGATATTTTTGATTTTGATAAACATAGAAAAATTTCTTTGAACCCAATTGGTGACCATAAGTTAGAATTAAAAGAATTAGGTGACGATATTATTTTTATAGACTAATATGAAAAATCAAAATGATTCCACTTTTTAGAGCTAAACAAATTAAAGCTGCTGATAAATTTGCAATAGAAAACTATTCTATTCCAAGTATTCTATTAATGGAAAATGCAGCCGAAAGTATTACAAATGAAATTTTCAAAGAGTTTCAGTACATCAATAAATCGGATTGCTTTGGGATAGTTTGTGGAAAAGGGAATAATGGTGGTGATGGATTTGCTCTCGCCCGGAAATTAGCTACTGAAAATTATTATGTAAATGTTCTTTTATTAATTAGTGAAAATACGCTAAGCGGGGATGCGAAAATTAATTTTGAGTCATTAAAAGGAATTCAAAAAGATTATAAAAACCTCAAAATAAAATCTTTTAAAAAATATAGTGATTTAGCATTTATTAAAAACAGTGATTTTATTGTTGATGCAATTCTAGGAACAGGTTTTAGTGGTGTTTTAGATGATACAATTGCAAAGATAATTGTTGAGCTAAATAAAATGTCAGGAATTAAAATTGCCATAGATTGTCCTACTGGCTTGAATCTTGAAACTGGTTATGGGGAACTTATCTTTAATTCTGATTTGACAATTACTTTGGCAGAGTTGAAGACAGGCTTATTTTATGAATCAGGAAGTCATTGCTCTGGGAAAGTTGTTAAAGGATCAATTGGTATTGGTGAGAGTTACTTTGATAAACTTAATGTTATTGAATATTTAGTTGAACCTGAAGATGCTTTTGAAGGTTTGCCAGTAAAAAGAATTGATATTAATAAATACTCTGGTGGGAAAGTTTTTGTTATAGCTGGTTCTGGGAAAATGCCCGGTGCTGCAATTTTTTCAATGAATGCTGCAATGAATTCTGGGACTGGCGCTGGTTTTCTAGCATTTCCCAATTCTCTTAAAATACTCGCTAGTTCACAAATGGATTCTGCCATAGTCTTATCTTATGATGATGAAGACTATGAGCATCTTAGAACAAAAAATATTGAAGAATTAAATTCTAAAATTAAATGGGCAGATTCAATATTGATTGGTCCCGGCTTGGGTCGTGATTTAGAAACTCAGAAAGCAGTAATTGAAATTTTAACAACCAATAGAAGCAAGAAGTTTATTATTGATGCAGATGCAATTTTTGCATTGAGAGACAAAAAATATAAAAAATTAAATTTAATCAATTCAGTTTTTACGCCACATCATGGAGAATTTTCCGATTTAATAGGAATTGAATTAGCAGACCTAAAAAAGAATCTTTTGGTGTATGGAAGAAAATTTGTTAATGAAACTCAATCTTATTTAGTGCTTAAAGGTGCTCCAACGATATTATTTAGTCCAAATGGAGAAGTATTTATAAATAGTACTGGAAACCCAGGTTTAGCAAAATTTGGAAGTGGTGATGTTTTGGGCGGAATCATTTCATCTTTTATTGCTCAATCAAGTGAGATAGAGGATTCAATAATTTCAGCTGTTTACTTACACGGATTAACAGCGGATTTGATTTTTGAAGAAGAATCAGAATTTGGAATTACTCCAAACAAATTAATTAATCATTTCCCTAATACCATCAAATTTTTGAGAAATTCTATTGTATAACTACCTCAAAGAAAACAGAACCAAAGTTTTATTAGTTCCTTTAATTATATATTGGATTGTGCTATTTATAGCAACATCATTGCCTTCCACGCATTTTGTGGATGTTTTTGAAATATCTGACAAAATTAAACATTTTGGTGCATATTTTATTTTATCGGCTCTTCTTGGGTTAAATTTGCACTTTCAAGAAAAATGGAAAAGTATTGTACCTCATTTTTTAAGTTATACTTTTATTCTTTGCACAATTTACGGGTTACTTGACGAGATCCATCAAATTTTTGTCCCAAATAGGTCAGCTGAATTTTTAGATTGGGTTGCAGACGTACTTGGTACACTTCTGGGCGTGATTGTTGTAAAAATTATTATTAAAAACTTGAAACAAAAACATGTTTCCATTGAAACAAATTCGTAAAAATTATTGTATAAAAATTAGATCTATATTTGACAATAATTGATTGTTTTTTTATGTTACTACTCAATTAAATGTTATACTTTCTTTTATTAGGAGGAAAGCAGTGGCTTTACCAAAAAATCCAAAAGTCGATATAAAATTAAAGTACAGAAAGTTTTTTGAGCTAAGCTTAATCGCGGCTCTATTACTTTTAATTCTTGCCTTCAAGTTTTTCCCCGATGTTAAGGGAAGTACATTAGCAACTGAAGCTCCACAAGAATTGGTTAAAATGGAAGATGTGGATATTACGAAGCAAGAAACTGCTCCACCTCCACCTCCTAAACCCCCAATCCCAATTGAAGCTCCGTCAGATAATGAGCTTGAAGATATAGAAATTGAGGATACCGAAATTGATATTAATGAAGAAGTGGCCGCACCTCCTCCACCTGTAGTTGAAGAGGAAGAAGTTGCGGTAGAATTTTTCGTTGCTGTGGAAGAAATGCCGGATCCAATTGGTGGAATTGCTGGAATTCAACAAAAAATAGTTTATCCGGAAATTGCTAAAAGAGCTGGAGTGCAAGGTAGAGTATACATAAAAGCATTTGTTGATGAATCAGGAGTTGTTAAGAAAGCAGAAGTTATTAAAGGTATTGGTGCCGGATGTGATGAAGCAGCTGTTGCCGCAGTTTTAAAGACGAAGTTTAAACCTGGAAAGCAAAGAGGTAAACCTGTTAGAGTACAGGTTTCAATCCCAATTCTCTTCAAATTGAATTAAAATTTAAAGCGTCTTTCGAGACGCTTTTTTGTTTTAAATTTATATTAACCTACAATTAAATTTCCTATCTTTGCAAATATTATTTTTTTATGAATATTATTAATCTAAAAAATATTGCGTTTAGATATGATGTAAGTCAAAAACCCAAATCATTCTCTATCAGCGATTTAAATCTTGAAATTGATTCTTCAGATTTTATTTCTATTATGGGGCCTAATGGTTCTGGGAAATCAACTCTTTTAAAATTAATTGCTAATTTAATAGAACCAGATTCTGGCGAAATTACTCTTGAAGAGAATAAATATTCTTCAATTGAGAGAAAAATATTTGCCCAAAGGATATCATTTGTTCCACAGATAAGTAATATTATATTTCCTTACTCAGTTTATGAAATAGTTATGATGGGGCGAACTCCTCGATTAAATTTTTATGGTTTTGAGAATGCAAAAGATCATAAAAGAGTTGCGGAAGTTCTCAAATTATTAGAGATAGATCATTTAAAAAATAAAGGGATAAATGAGGTCTCCGGTGGTGAAGCACAAAGGGCGTTAATAGCCAGAGCCTTGGTTCAGGACCCCAGAATAATGCTGTTAGATGAACCTAATACTCATTTAGATATAAAGCATCAATTGAACATATTTAACTTGCTTAAAAAGCTTAATACTGAGTTTGGATTAACAGTGATACTGATTTCACACGATATAAATTTGTCTGCATATTTTAGTAACAGAATTATCCTTATGAAAAATGGTTCAATTCATTTTGATTCCAAACCGGAAGATGTTCTTACAGAAAAGAATATTAAATTAATTTTCAATGTTGAATCGAAAATTTATAATGGGAATTCAAAAGAAAATATTTTTGTTAAAATAAATCCTAGTGTTTGATAAATGACAGTTCAAAGCAAAAATATCTTCATAGTATCAATTATAGCAATTCTGAATTTTTTGCTTCTTATTTTCATTAAATATTTCCAGAATAATCTTACTTTTGCTGATTTCTATTTAGCAAGAACTGGTAATATTATTAGTCTTTTAATTACTCTATCGCTTCTTTTATTTGCAGCTCTTCTGTTACGGAAAAAGGACAACTTAACAATTGTTAAATCTAAATTGTTGCTTACTTTTTCTTTTTTTTACATTCTACCCATTATTGTTATACTAGTTTTTAATTTTATAGATTTTAAATTTGCAGATGAATATTTTTTAGGATATCCACTAAAGAAAATAATTCCGGTAATATTATTTGTTGTAAATCATTTAATTTTGCTATATGTACTCTTTCTTTTATTTTACTTTTTTTTGGGATACTCACTTATCTCATATTTATTTTCAATTATTATGGTCATTCTTATTGTTTTTGTCCTGGTTGTCACAACTTTTATTTTCACCTTTTTCATCAATGAGGACGATTTGTTAAGATCCAACAGTGAATATGAATATGGAATTGTATTGGGAGCGGCAGTATGGAGCGGAAATAAACCAAGTCCTATATTCATGGGAAGAATTGATAAAGGAGCTGAGCTGTATAAGAATAGGGTAATTAAAAAGATTCAGCTAACTGGTGGCAATGCGCCAGGTGAATTTAGTGAAGCTAAAACTGCATTAAACCATTTGATGACAACGTACAATTTACCTTTAAAAGATATCTTTATAGAAGAAACTACAGCTACAACTAATGAACAAATTAAGTTTATTAAGAATAATTTGGAAAAAAATACTAAGAACAAAAATTTCTTAATTATTTCTGATGAATTCCACTTGAAAAGAGTTGAAGAAATGGCGGATTTTTATAATCTTAATTCAAAAGTTGTCTCTTCAGATTATAAAATGAATATCCAAAAATCAATATCATATAGAATTAGAGAAAGTATAGGATTAATATTATTTTGGTTTTTTGCAATTTAGATAATATTTGACGGAGAATTTATGGAACACTTTGATATTATGGAAATTAACGGACACGAACAAGTTGTATTCTGTTCAAACAAGGAGTCTGGGTTAAAAGCGATTATTGCTATTCATGATACTACTTTGGGACCAGCAATTGGTGGTACCAGAATGTGGAATTACACCAATGTAAATGAAGCACTTAAGGATGTTTTAAGGTTATCTCGTGGAATGACTTACAAAGCTTCAATTGCGGGGTTAAATTTTGGTGGTGGCAATGCTGTAATTATTGGCGACTCAACTACTCAAAAAACAGAATTATTGTTTAGAACATTTGGAAAATTTATTCAGGGATTATCCGGTAGATATATTACAGCGGAGGATGTCGGTACAACCGTAAAGGATATGGAATATGTCCTTATGGAAACATCAAATGTAGTTGGCATATCCAAGTCACTCGGAGGTTCAGGAGATCCAGCACCAGTAACCGCTTATGGAGTTTATGTTGGGATGAAGGCTTGTGCAAATGCGAAATGGGGAAATGATTCACTCGAAGGTAAAAAAATTGTTGTTCAAGGGGCTGGACAAGTTGCTAGATCATTATGTGAACATTTATATAATGAAGGAGCAATATTATATATTAGTGACCTATTGGAAGAAAAAATTAACAAGATGTTGGATTCAATTAAAGCTGAAGTAGTAGCACCGAATGATGTTTTTTCTATTGATACAGATATTTTTTCGCCATGTGCTATGGGAGCCATTATTAATGATGAAAGTATTCAAAAATTAAAATGTGAAATTATTGCCGGATCTGCAAATAATCAGTTGGAAGATGAGATGAAACATGGTAAAATGCTATTGAAAAAAAATATTTTATATGCTCCTGATTATGTGATAAATGCTGGCGGATTAATTAATGTGGCAAATGAACTTAATGGTTATAGACAAGATCGAGCATTAAAGCAAGCAGATGAATTATATGATGTTGTTACCAAGGTTATAAAAATATCAAACGAACAAAAAATTCCTACTAATTTAGCTTCTAATAAAATAGCAGAGGAAAGACTTAAACAAATTGGCGGCATTAGAAAAATCTACTCAGGTTCTTAAAAAATAAAATATATTATGAAATCAAACAGAAGACAACTTAGAGAAAAAGTATTACAGATTTTGTACTCTTATGAAATGCATGGGAACGGTTTAACAAGTATTATGGATGACCAATTAAAAGAAGTTTCTAAAGATGAAGATAGGGATTTTTGTACCGGTCTTGTTAATTTTATATTAGCAAATAGAACAGAAATAGAAAATAAAATTGAACATAGATTGGTCAATTGGGATGTTGCTCGAATTGCAGTAATTGATAAAATTCTATTAAGAATTGGAATTGGGGAGATTTTATTTGTTGAAGATGTTCCACCAAAAGTAACAATTAATGAGATTATTGAAATTGCCAAAGAATTCAGCACAGCTAAAAGCGGTAAATTTATTAATGGGATTTTAGACGCCGTTTTAGATGATATCAAAAATGAAGGAAAGCTAAGAAAAGTTGGCAGGGGACTAATTGAAAATTCGCTTCCTAAACAACCATAATCTGAATACCTCAAAAAGTAAGTTTAAAATATTTGTATGGAGTTTGTACGATTTTGCTAATACTTCATACTCAATTGTAGTTGTTACATTTATTTTTGCAGTTTATTTCAAAGATGTAATTGCCAATAAAGAACCAATTGGTGATCTATATTGGAGTATCGGAATAAGTGCATCAATGATTATAACTGCAATAATTTCACCGGTTCTAGGAGCTATAGCTGATTTTTCAGCTGGGAAGAAAAGGTTCCTTCTACTATTTACTCTAATGTGCATTATTCCAACCTCTTTTTTATACTTTGCAGAAAGCGGTGATATTCTCTATGCTTTGGTACTTTTTATTATTGCAAATATTGGTTTCGAAGCTGGATTAGTTTTTTATGACGCTTTTTTACCTGATTTAACCTCACCCAAAACATACGGAAGAGTTAGTGGATACGGGTTTGCAATGGGGTATCTTGGTTCGTTACTTATATTAACATTAGCCGTACCATTTATCTCCGCTGGACAAATTAAAGAAACCTTCCCTCTATCTGCAGCCTTCTTTTTAGTTTTTGCAATTCCAATTTTTGTCTTTTTGGATGATACAAGAAAGGTTGTAATAAAAAAATATTCTTATATCAAAATTGGGTTGACAAGGGTTTACAAAACAATATCCAATTTAAAAGATTATAAAAATTTAAGTTTATTTTTGTTGGCTTTTTTCTGTTATATAGAAGGAGTTAACACTGTTATTTTTTTTGCGGGTAACTATGCTTCCAGTACATTAGATTTTACTATGGAAGAGCTTATTCTATTTTTTATAATTGTTCAGACAACTGCAATTATTGGCTCCATTGTTTTTGGGATTATTTCAGATTCGATTGGTCAAAAAAAAACAATTACAATATCACTTATAATTTGGATCTTTACAGTTATTTTGGCTTACTTTTCAAGCAGTAAGGAAAATTATTTGGTACAATTATTTTTAGATTCAGCCAATGATAATTCCCGAGAAATTATGAGTAACTATTTTTATTTAGTTGGATTGCTGGCGGGAAGTGTAATGGGTGCTACTCAATCAACTAGTAGAAGCTTAATGAGTAAATTAACTCCCGAAGAGAAGAAAACAGAACTATTTGGGTTCTATTCTTTATTTGGAAAAAGTTCTGCAATATTGGGTCCGCTTGTTTTTGGATTGGTAAGTTATCTATCAGGTAGCCAAAGGTATGCAATTCTCTCAGTTGGTCTGTTTTTTGTTCTAGGAATATTTGTACTTCATTTTGTTAAAGAAGACGAAAAAGCATGATCAACTTTGGCTTAAGATTTAGCTTTTCGCAATGTAAATTTCACTAAGAAAAATATGCACAAAATGGTCAGCATAAGCCAAGAAAATCCTATCAACATCGATGGCATTCCGGTAATATATTCTAGAATTTGAGTATCTGTTTCTCTTAATGTTGATGTTAATAAATCTTCCTTAATATCAAAGATCACATAAATGCAACTTGCCAGTCCTAAAAATCTTAAAAAATATGAGCTAACTTTTTCTGGAAAATATCTAGGTGCAACTATAAAGAACAAGCTTGCTAATAAACCTAATAAAATTTGCAAACCACCACTAACCAAATTTACAGTGACCAATAGAATAACAATTGATAAAGAATTGAGCAACCATTTTCTAAATCTTAAAGAATATGAGGAGAGATAGAGAAGGGAACCCCAAAACAAACTTCCTAAATACCCAGAAGAAGCAATTATAAAAGTATTCCCACCTTTAGTTGATGTTAAGCCAGAAAGATTAAAATCAAAATAAAGTCCCATGACTTTTCCACCTGTTATGTAGGTCGTAAGAACATGACTTATTTCATGAAGGAGAACGACAAATAGTTTAACGGGAAAAACTATCCAAGATTCCCATATAATGATTATAAATAATAGTCCTACGAAAGTAATTATTAACTCTTTTCTTGCTTCAGGCATCTTAATAATTTTTATTAAAAATTTCAGTAAAGATAAATATTTTCACTTACGTGAACTAGTTAAAGAAGCAATATTACTATGAAATTGAGACAGAACGAATGTTAAAATAAATCCTTTACCTTTTAAATTCCAAACAACTTGAAATTTAGGATAATTCAAAAATAAAAGTTGCATCATTTGGTAATATGATGTAATTTTATCTTCTAAATTTTGATGTACATTTATGGGAGCTTAGCTCAGCTGGTTCAGAGCACCTGCCTTACAAGCAGGGGGTCGGGGGTTCAAATCCCTCAGCTCCCACCAAGTTAAAGCCTTTTAAGACAACAACTTAGAAGGCTTTTTTCTTTTAAAGAAAGCTTCGCTTTTTTCCACTATAACACTTTTTATAACACCTTTTTTAAATGACTTCATTTATAAGATTATCCATAGTCATGAAGTCCAATTCTTTTCTAACTTTATTCACATTAAAATCAATATAGTGCTTATCCGTTACCTTAATATTTGCATGATCTAACAACTTCTTCACAGAGAAAATATCAATTTTAACGACATTTATTAAAAAGCTTGCTAAAGTTGGTCTTATCTGTTTTAGTTTATATTTCTGTCAATCAAATCCGCTTTTTTCATTAAAGTTATTATTCTTTCCCAAAAAGAAAGGGGAGAGGAATAACTCATAGGAACTACGGCAAACATATCAAACAGTCTGCCCGAATCCCCTGATTCACATTCATTTCAATTAAGCAAATTTTCAAGCTCCTTAAATAAAGGGAAGCGGTAATAATTTTTATTTTTTCTCTCACCAGCTTTCACATTTCTAATGGTTATCTGTTTTCTCTTAAAGTCAATATCTTCCTTCAATTGAACAATAGCAGAGCTGGTCCTGCAACCTGTTAAAAGCATAAAAGAGATTATCCAATAATGGTGAGGGTATTTATCATTATTCTTCAGATATTTAATTATTGCGTACATATCATCAAGAGGAATCGGTTCGGGATCTTTTTCTTCTGGATCGATTGATTCAATAATATTTTTATTTGTATATAACTGTTCGGTAAAATAATTCCAGAGTGAATGAAGTGCCCGTGTATAGATTGAACGTGAATTTTTACTCAATCCCTTTTCTTCAAAATAATAGAGAAGTTTTATATAATAATTTTTGGTATAAGTATGAATTTTTTTATCACCGCAACCTTTAATCATATGATCAACAGCAATTGTATAATTTGTTAAGTTTTTTCTTTTAAGTGATTTCTTACTTCCGGGTACGCTTCTCGCTTTTTTAAATTCTTCATAACCTTCAGTAAGAATTTAACCTCTTGACTAACCTTACACCCGTCTTGGCTTGCAATAGTTCTCTCTGTGAGTCCTGATCTGAATTCTCGTAATAATTTTCTTAGCTCCGCAGTACCTTGTAGCTGAACCTTTTGACCGTTCTTTCTCGAATCACTTATTCTTCGTTTGTCAGCTGGTGTAATTGGAATTTTTGTATTGACTGATTTCCGTTTCCTATTTGGATCTTGCTCTAGTTGATCGTAATACCTTAACCAATAATAGGGACTATTCTTCTGTGTGTATATTCCTTTCACTTGCGGTAGTTCTCTATTTTTTTATCTCGTTGAATGCTTTTTCAGTTAACTATTCAATCGGTATTATTTCTTTGACTTTATTTTCGTATTATCCTGTTTAATCTTCTATCTCAAATCTTATATCTCACATCTTGTATCTTCCTTTCCCTAACTCATCATCACAATCCTTCTTATAGGATAAATATTTCTGTACCTTTTCCGTAATCCCGGCCAGAACTTCTCAATCCACTGCTTCTCGTTGTGCGAGACAAAACAGTATTCATTTCTTAAGATATTTAGCTTTGGGTCGTGAACAACATATATTATATCACCTTCCTTAATAACCGGTGTTACCTTTTTAACCATGGCTTTATTCACCTTAATCCAAATATCTTTTTTATCGCTAATGTTGTCTGACACTCTGCACTACCTTATAAATTGCGACTATATCATTCTTATCAATAAATCGGGTGTCATAACTTGGATTGTCACTGCTTAATTGAATAAGAGCAAAATTTACTTCTCTATATCTCTTAATGTATTGTTTCCCATTAGCAAGCTTTATGGCGACCAGAC
Source organism: uncultured Ignavibacteriales bacterium (assembly GCA_963704835.1). Classification (GTDB taxonomy): domain Bacteria; phylum Bacteroidota; class Ignavibacteria; order Ignavibacteriales; family Melioribacteraceae. The sequence continues at coordinate 512,794 of CAVPHW010000003.1, forward strand.
AATTTTCAGTAAGTGCAGTATCCATATCGCATAGAATTAAATCACCGTCAGATAAAGTAGATTCCATCGACTCACCGTTTACCTTCAACACAAAACAACGGTTACTATTTTTCTTGTAAGGGAACTGATAAAAATCTTCATAGTTCTCATGCTCAAATAACGCCGGCTCTCCCGCATATACTTCAGATAAGAACCGGATATTCATATGCTGGTCTTGCACCGCTGAAACCGCTCTCAAATTCAATTCTATCTTCTTCAGTTAAGGGTTTGTGTCCCGTTCCCGTAAGTAGCCAAGTGTTTTCCTCTTTGGTTATATGACCTTCTGAATATAGATTATCTACAAGCCTCACAGCATCAAATTCACCGGATAGGTACCTATTAACATGAGTGCTATGTATTTCTCCCATGCTTGCCAGCTCAAACTTTTTCCATTTCTTTATCTTCCTAAAAAGACTCAGCCTCTCTCCAACCTCTTGTTTGATATTTCCCATTTTCTTAAATCACATAGTTAAAGTTTATAGTATTTTATTTTATTTGGTAACAATAACTTACACATTATTACAAGTTATAACAATTTATTATTTGGATAAATTACACTCTACTGCTATTTTAACGCCACAAATCTATTTAATAATTTTAAGGATTGCAATGAATTGGCAAAATAAATACAAAAACCAGAAAAAGCAATACACCAATATCAGATTACTTACTAAGCTTCATAAGCATGTAAAATCCATTGCAGAAAACGAACAGCGTAATCTGGATGTCGTTACAAATCGCTTAATGGCTTATGCTTTAGAGAAGATTTATGACGTTAAAATCCCTAATTCTGACCTAAAAACAAGGAATAATGGTGATGATCAAGATACTTCAAATCAATAATAGCTGAGAATGAGTAACCCATGTTTATTACAAGCCAAATGATATGGGATGAACTTCAAAGTCAAAGTAAATTGATAAAAAAACTGCTTGAAAAGGAAGAGCAATTTAGCATCGAGGAAGTTTCACTTAACAAAGCTTCAAAATTGTTAAAACTTGGACCCGTTACTGTTCTGGATGAAGTTAAAAAGGGTAGCCTTAAAGCTCGTATCTATTTTGATAGCAAAAGAAAAAAACGTTACCGCTTCAGATTAGCAGATATTAGAGCTTTTCAAGAAGCTGATAAGTATGATCATTTTAACCCGCAAGGTTTTGATATTGAATCCGCTGAAGATATAGCTAAGAGGATATTCGGCTAATGACAATTGAGGAAATGAAAAAAATGAGAGAAAGAATATACCAGAGATTGAACAATACAATGGCAATGTAAATAATGGTTCGGATCACTTCTTTATTCAGATAAAATCAAGATGCCCAAAATAACTATATCAACGACTGACATAAATTACATTGACTATCTAATTCAGAAAGGCAGAATCTCGCAAGCTAAACAAGTACTGCTTAACCTAAAATCTACAGCTAATATTATTCACTCACTTATCTGTGATACAGAAGACTATCTCATAAACCTGGAGGAAAAATAAATGGAACAAGATTTTTTTAATGAACTTAAAAATACAAGACCCTTTCTAAAAATGGCTCTCGAAGGTTTTGCCGGAAGCGGAAAGACATTCACTTCGGCTAAAATTGCAATCGGATTGCACGAATACATAAAATCCGATAAACCAATTGTCTGGTACGATACCGAGAAAGCACTCAAAGCCCTTAAACCTTTCTTTGATAAAGCTGGAATTAAAGTACTCACTCGCGAAAGCCGTTCTCTTGCAGACCTTGAGAAGACTTTCACTTTCTGCGAAGAGGGAGTATCAGATATTATTGTTATCGACAGCATTACCCATGTTTGGGAAACCTTTATCGATAATTATCGCAACGAAAAAAAACGGACATTTATTCAATTTCAAGATTGGGGAATATTAAAACCCGCTTGGAAAAAGAAATTTGCCGATCGTCTTGTAAATAGTAAAGTTCACGTAATCTTTACGGGCAGAGCCGGATATGAATATGATCAAGAAATAAATGAAGATACGGGTAAGAAAGAATTGATCAAGACCGGAATTAAGATGAAGGTAGAAAACGAAACTGAGTACGAGCCCGATATTGTTGTACTTATGGAAAAGATAAAAGAACTCTCAAGTAAATCAATGAAGATCAAAAGACAAGCAACCATTATCAAAGACCGCACAACAGAAATCGATGGTAAGCAATTTGTAAATCCTTCTTTCAAAGATTTTTTTAAAGCAATAAAAATACTTCTCTCCGGAGAATCCATCGATTTAGAACTTAGTGAATCAAAAGATACATTCGCAGATTATGAAAAAGAATTTTATGAAAAGAGAAACCTTAAAACTATAGCAATCGAAGAAATAGAAGGCATACTAGCCGGATTATTCCCCGGACAATCGGCAAAAGAAAAAAAGATCAAGTTAGATATTATAGAAAAACTGTTCAATACAAGAAGCTGGACCAAAGTACAGTCTTTATCAATCTTTGAATTACAAGCGTCAGTTGAAACACTCAAGGCATTTAAGACTAATGTAGCCAATTACTATTCAGAGTGTGTAGAAAGCGGTACAGAGCCAAATCCAACGGTAATACTCGAGATGTTAGACGACAAAGAGGTTTTCTATGAGGAAAATAAATAAATACATCTGCTATGTTACAAAAATATGGTCCCGGCTGGCAGACTCCTTATTTAAAAAGATAATCAAGAAAATATGTCAATCAAAACGGTCATCTGAGCGTAGTCGAAGGACTACTTTATATTGACGATTCCACCGAAAACAAAGCAGAAGTGTATAATAACCTTGATACAGAAAAACAGATGCTTAAAGTAATGGAGATGATCGAAGAGTTGGGAGGAACAGCTACTGACAATGAAATTGCACGCAAGATGAATATTCAGCCATCGACTGTTTCAGCAAGAAGAAATGAACTAAGAGACAGAGGTTTAATCGTCCCACTACTCGATTTTTACGGCAAGAAAATTAAAAAGAGAGACAAAATAACCGGACAACCAAACACCGTCTGGAAAATCAATAAATAGCGGTTTGTTTTTCATTTGGCATCAAATATTTGCGCTTGTTCCTGTCTATTGTAGTTTTTTTTGCTGACCTAAAAAGATCTTTTTGATCGTTTATGACTTTTTGAGTTATGTTTTTTACTGACCTAAAAAGATTTTGCGAAGAAAATTTTGTGAAACGGAGCGTTAAAAAGAAAAATCTGTTTGAATCCCGTAATTACTACATTCTTAATTTATTACGGGATGAGTTATTTTGCTTTACCGTAGTGAAACAGAATTTAGCAAAATATTTTCAGTCTTGATTCTTTGTTACTTTCTTATCAAGAAGAAAGTAAGGCATACTTTATTCAGCTTTTATTTTCTTTCAAGTTTACCCACCTTTATTTTGGTGAGTTTACTGCAGTTTGTTGGGTGGGTTTACCCACCGTTTTGTTGGGCGGGTTTACCCGCCACTTGTCCGCCTTCTGTTTGGCGGATCTTGTTGGGCGGGACAAAAGGACATAAAACTATCTACATTCTTGATTTTATTTCTTTTTGTGCAGTTTTTTTTAGTTAACCTAAATACTTGGAAATCACTCAATGACAAAAGACCCTGCATTTTTATTCTACTACCAAGACTTTGCCTATGGCACCAGAAGAATGTCCTTTGAAGAAAAAGGCGCATACATAGAATTACTCTGTGAACAAGCAGACTTAGGTCATCTTTCGCTTGATGATATTAAAAGAATTCTTAAAGATTTCTTTCACATATGGCACTCCATATGCGTTAAATTTTCTGTTGATGAAGACGGACGAGACACGTTGAACCTGGCCGACTTGCTGACAAGCTCTTTCGGCAACCTCGGCGTAATCGATGGGCCTGGCCTCGCCCTCGTTTTGCAAAGGATCACCCGTTGCATCAGGTGCATCAGGTGCATCAGGTGCATCAGGTGCATCAGGTGCATCAGGTGCATCAGAGTCGCAAGAGTCGTCTCCCGCAGACACGCCGCCACCAGGATGGTGATGGAATTGCACCATATTCATGTGCAACAACTCCCGGTTCGAGTAACCGGTGGTTTCGCAAGCCACGGCATTCACATCCAGAATATTTCCTTTGCGATCGTGGATGAAAATTGCCTCGCGACAGTTTTCAACGATCGTGCGAAAACGGAGCTCTCCTTCGCGGAGGTCCTTCGCCAGCTTTTCCGCTTGTTGAGTCGACTGCCTTTGAGCTCGCATCATAAACACCATATCCATGATGGGATAGAATTCGGGAAAAGTGCAATACTTCAGGCCCCACTCGGCCAGTTTTTGATCGTCGGGAACGATCGGCGTCAACAACAAAACCACATGTTGATCATTCGCGCCGGCAGAACCGGTCGATGGTTCGCCACAAACGATTTCGCATCGGCAGCGAATGTGGCTTTCTCGTGATTCGACAACGATCAGCTTCGATTCGTTGGCTTGCAAGCTTTCCAGAGTCCACTCGATATTCGATACGGGCGAATGAGATCCAGGTGATGCTGGATTTGATCACCAATATACCGCTCGTCGCCGACCACCTTGGATACCGAGCGTCCAAGCTGAATGACCTGAAGCTGCCCATCGACGACAACGGCAAACGGGAACAGGTCCGACAATCGGTTACTGGCAGACAACAAACGGGTTAGGGTATCCACGTGATTGGTATCGCTGGTTGAGTTGAAGATTTTGGAAAGCGGAAAAGTCCACTCTCAAATCTAACTCTCGCCTGACCATCAGGTCGCTTGACCCACGTCGGGTTTTCCCCTGGATCGTGTCGACTGCGACCCTGATTCGATCCAATCCGGTATTCCGCGACGCCCAATGCCTGTTACGGATTCAAACGGACGATATCCCAGACACCCGCTCCGTCCGTTGAATCGACTTGAAACTCGGGGATCGCGAATATCAAAACCGATCGTGCATTCGATCCAGTCGCCCTTGCCAGAACTCGAACCGCTCGGGGATCAGGGCAAACCCACCCCAATGATCAGGCAAGGGAATCACAGCCTGATCCCGGAACTCGGTTTCCAATTGCTGCTTTAACTGATCCAGTGCCTCGCGAGAATCCAGCGGCCTGCTGTGCGCAGACGCACTAGCACCCAACTGGGCACCACGAGGTCGCGAGTGGAAGTACTTTTCCGATTCTTCCCGCGTCGTTCGCTCGACCGAACCGTGCATCCGAATCTGACGACCAAGGTAGGCCCAGTGAAACAGCAGGCTGGCATGTGGATTCTCAGTCAGCTGCTGACCTTTTCCGAGTCGTAGTTTGTGAAAAAGACAAACCGTCCGTGCGAATAATCCTTCAACAGAACCGTGCGGCTGGTCACGATATTGGCCGCACTTGTCGATAGGGTCATCGCGTTGGCTTACCAGCCAATCACCCGGGGAATGCTCCACCGCTTCTTTGAACCAGCGATCGAATTGTTCCAGCGGATTTTGGTTGAGTTCCGACTGCTGCAATCCTCGCGTTTCGTATTCTTTGCGAATTTTCTCGAATACATTCATGGTGTCAGAAAACCGGATAATGGATAGAATCGGAGAATGGATAGAATTGGAGATTGTTGCGGACGGCTACCATGGCCGACCTCTGCCTACCTGTAAACCCGACTTGAAGATAACACGAGCACCCAAACGATGGCGACAACCGTCTCTGAATTCCGAACCGAACGCGACTCGATGGGCGACGTCCAGGTCCCCGCCAAGGCCTATTACGGTGCGCAGACGCAGCGGGCCGTCGAGAACTTTCCGATCTCCGGCTGGCCGCTACCGCCGGCGCTGATTCACGCGATGGGCCTGGTCAAGTACGCCTGCGGCATCGCCAATCGCGATCTGGGCAAGCTGACCGGCACCGGCAAGAACCCGCTGGACGGCGAGCAGGTCGAGGCGATGCTGGACGCCGCGAACGAAGTGGTCGACGGAAGATTCGACGATCAATTCCCGATCGACGTCTTTCAGACCGGCTCGGGCACGTCGAGCAACATGAACGTCAACGAGGTGATCTCCAATCGGGCCATCGAACTGGCTCGGCGGCGATCGCTTCGCCAGCCGAGAAGCCGATTCACCCCAACGATCACGTCAACATGGGGCAGAGCACCAACGACACGTTCCCCACGGCGATTCATGTCGCCGTGGCGGTGGAGATCACAAGAAGTCTGATCCCCGCGCTGCGAGACGCTTCGCAGACGCGCTGGCGCAGAAAGCCACGCGATGGGACAAGATCATCAAGATTGGCCGCACGCATCTGGTGGATGCCACGCCGCTGCGGCTGGGCCAGGAGTTCGGCGGATTCGCTCGGCAGTTGCAACTGTCGATCGAGCGCGCGCGGACGGGCCTGGCAGCGGTGCTCGAATTGCCGGTCGGCGGCACGGCCGTGGGTAGCGGGCATCAATACGCATCCGGAGTTTGGTCGCCGCGTGGCTGCAAGTGCTGGCCGCGAGACGACCGACATCCCGTTCGTCGAAGCCGTCAATCACTTCGAAGCCAACGCCCAACGCGATGGCCTGGTCGAATGCCACGGCCAACTGCGGACGATCGCCACGACGCTGTTCAATGTCGCCAACAACATTCGCTGGCTCGGCTCCGGTCCGCGTTGCGGTTCTACGAAGTGCAGTTCCCGATCGCGGCAGCCGGGCAGTTCGATCATGCCGGGCAAGGTGAATCCGGTGATGTGCGAAAGCATGATGCAGGTTGCCGCGCGGGTGATGGGCAACGACCAGACGATCGCGGTCAGCGGTGCAGCCGGCGGCCAGTTCCAGCTGAACATCATGATGCCGGTGATGGGCCATACGACGCTGGAAAGCATCCACCTGCTGGCCATGCGAGGCCGGGCCTTTGTCGAGTTCTGCGCTGCAGGACATGGAAGCCAACGAAGAAGCGTGCGAGGCGGCTGTGGAGCAGAGCCTGTCGATGGTCACCAGCCTCAATCCGCTACATCGGCTACGAAAAAGCCGCCAAGCTGGCCAAAGAAGCATTCAAGACCGGCAAGACGATTCGCGAACTCTGCCGCGAGCAGAACATCCTGCCGGAAGAAACGCTAAAGGAAGCCCTCGATCCCATGAGCATGACCGAACCACACGCGGACTAAGCCGCACACTACAAATTAAAACCAATGCAACATCCACGGAGGGTTTGCCATGAAGAAACTCAGTCCACTCTGCGAATTCAGTCAACTCAGTGAATTCAATCTACTAAACCAACCGAACCCGGTGTCGCCGTTCCGCCTGCTTGTCCCAGCGCTATTGGCGTGTGTGATTTGCGTCTCGCCCTGTTTCGCAACACCTCAAATAGATAACCCGAACACGGAGGTGGTTCCGACAGACCTGATCGATCGCATCCAGGCACTTTCGCAAAGAGCCAAGGCTTGGTCCTCCAAAGCACCCACAGAACGCTCAACGACTGAGCTAACCGAGTTCATCGAACAATGCGAATCGTTGCTGAGCATGCCGCTGGAGAAAGCTGGCCATCGTGAATATCTGACGACATTGCAGGCATGGGCCCTGGACCAACGTGGCGTCCGGCAGCGCCGCCTTGGCGAGCAGTTCCGGAAAGCGGGTAACATTGGCCAGGCCGACACGGACGCCGAACAGGCAATGCAGGATTTTGCCGCAGCGATTTCGCGGAACCCAAAAAGATGGCAAACACACATGCATCGGGCTTCCGTGTTGGTCGATGAAGACCAGCCAAAAGAAGCTATCGCTGACTACTCGGTTGTTCTCAGTCTGAATCCTGCCAACCACAAGGCACGATTCAACCGTGCTGAACTTCGATACAGTCTTAACGAATACAAACTGGCATTGGCCGACTACAACCTGGTATTGGAAAGCAACCCAGAGGACATGGAGGCATCAGCGGTCGGGCCCACTGCTCGCTGAGCCTGCTAGACATCGAATCCGCAATTCGTGATTACGATGTTGTGGTACGAACAATTGCCTCGTGATGGCTGGGCTCTTGCCAATCGTGCTGAAGCCTATGTTGCGGCTGCCAAATGGAAGCTGGCCGCGAAAGATCTAAGGCAAGCGACGGACTTGCAAGCCAATGGTGAATATTGCCGCAGGCTGGCGTGGCTGTTGTGGCAGGACCTGCCGGACAGATCAACCTGCGACGGCAAGCAGGCCGTTACATTGGCCGAGCGAGCAATCAAGTTGACGGGCGAATCCAGCGACAACCTGGATACGTTGGCGGGTGCCGCGCTGGCTGCCGCAGGACAATTTGAACGAGCTCGCGATGTTCAGTCACGAGTCATCGCCATGCTGGAAACCGAAGACCCGTCCTCAAAAGTGAAGCAAGCTGCCTACGAGAATAACGAGCGATATCAGGAAACGTTTGATCGCTAGGAAGTTGATACGAACTTCGCACTTTCGTTCCAACGCGTTATGGCAAGAATCACGGCCGATCGCCCGGTCTTGAAAAGCCTTGAGAAGCCTTTACCAGCTGACCCAACGATCCTGGTCCTGCAACCAATCGGGCAAGCCGGCCTTTTCCTCGTCGGTTTCGGGTGCGGCCGTCAAACGCCGGGGACCGTCGCCGGTCAGCGCGATGGTGTGTTCAAAATGGGCACAGAGGCTCTTGTCTTTGGTGATGCAGGTCCAGTGATCTTCCAGGTGCCTCCAGGTGGCTAGTCCCCAGACTAACCATTGGCTCGACTGCCAGGACAACCCCTGGTTTCAAATCGAAGTCGCCTTCTTCGGCCCACTCCGGGTCGAAATAATTCGGGACCTGTGGTTCCTCGTGCATCTCCTTGCCAATGGCATGGCCAACCATCGTCGTGATCACGGAACAGCCGTGACCTTCGACGAAGGCCTGCATTTCCCGGGCAACTTCACTCCACCATTTACGGGATCCCATTAATTGGATGGCCAGGTTCAGGACCCCGCTGGTGACATCCATAATTTTTTGGCATCATCACTGATGTCGCCAATCGCATGGGTCACGGCGGCGTCGCCACACCAACCTGCGATGCGGCATCCCGTGTCAATGCTGACAATGTCACCATCTTTCAGCACTCGATCGCCAGGAATTCCATGCACCAATTCCTCGTTGACTGAAATGCAGGAAACGGCAGGGAAGGGTGTTGGGCCTGGGTAGCCCAGGAATAGTGGCTCAGCTTCGTGTCCCTTGAAGACACCGGCAATCGCTGCCTCAAGCTGTCCCGTTGTGACGCTTGGCCGCAACTGTTGAGCAGCCGCCTGGTGAGCCTGCCAGACCAGAAGTCCGGCCCGACGCATCAGACCAATCTCGCGAGTCGATCTTAAAATCCGGGTTGCGGACGCCATGACAATTAGCCTCGATCCCGACGCGGCTTGTAGTTTCTGTCGCGGTGCCGTAAAAGACCTCGCCTGCGTTCATCAATGTCTCGCTAAGGGTTGGATGGGCGTGCACGGTTTCCGTAATGTCCCGAACCTCGCAACTCATTTCGATTGCCAAGGCACCCTCGGCAATCAATTCGCCCGCTCCGCGCCGACCATTCCGCAACCGATCACGCATTCCGTATCCGGATCGATGATCCACTGGTGTCAGGCCTTCGGTACGGCCAATCGCCTGAGCCCGCCCGCTGGCTGCCCAGGGATAGGTGGCGACCGTCACTTGACGTCCTTCCTTTTGGCTTCGTCCTGGGTTACGCCTGCCCAGGCGATTTCAGGATCAGTGAAGACAACCGCCGGGATGGCGCACTTGTCAAAGTTGACACTCTTGCCGTGAATGACCTCGACGGCAATGCACCCTTCGTGGGTTGCCTTGTGGGCCAACATCGGTTCGCCGGCGGCATCTCCGATAACGAAGATATTCGGGTCATCGGTTCGCAACTGGTCGTCGTGCTTGATGAACCCTCGTTGATCGGTCTGGCACTTTGTATTTTCCAGGCCCAACTTGTCGGTCAGCGGACGTCGACCGACGGAAACCAGAACCGCATCGTACTCCCTGGTTCCAAACTCCGCGGGACCCTCAAAGGTGACCTCGACTCTGTCGCCCTTCATGGCCAAAGACCCAACTTTTGTGTTTAGGTAGATTCGATCTTCAAAAAGATCCTTGAGTCGCTTGAGCAATACG
>CAVPHW010000004.1:0-170952 GCA_963704835.1 uncultured Ignavibacteriales bacterium
AAATAATGGATTTGCAGAATTGTCATTTAATTATCTTGCTAATACAAATAGTAAATTTGGAATTACTTTTAGTGATAATTATTATGAACAAAAAGATGATGCTATAAGTGAAAATGTTTTTGGCACCAAAGCTTTTCTTAACCTTAAATTACTCAAATTTGATTTCAGATTAGAAGGTTCTGTTAAAAATCAATCGACCAATTCTGTTCAATTTGCCAATGATAACAACTCTTATTTTAGTTCAAAAGTATCTTTGGGAATTATGTTGTTTAACTCCATCAACATAAAAGGTGGAATGTATCTTTCTGAAAGTCAGGGAAATACATTTTTTGCACCTCATGCATACGGAAGTATAAAATTTAATAAAAGTCTCTCATTCTTTGGTGAATTTTCACCATATACTGATTTTTTAACTTTAAGAGATTTTAAGAATAATAATAGATATTACCAATTGAATAATTTTGCTCATTTGTACGTTGAGAACAAGTTTAATCTAAAAGTTGCAGCAAAATTTGAGTATGAGAAGTATTTTGAAATTAACGGAGGTATTGGTTATTTAAATTCTGATAATAATTTTTATTATGAGGATAATTTTGGAAACGGATTATTCACAATTCATAAACAGGATACAGAAAAATCATATGCCTTTATGAATTTCCTTTTTAGAAAAGGTCCTCTGGGAGAATTTTATAGTGAGATAAAGTTACAAGATGTAAGTAGTTCAAATTCTAAAACACTTCCTTATTCTTCATCTACTTTTTTTAGTCTGAATTATGCATATGATTGGACCTATTTTACTCTGGGTATTAATGTTAATTATTACAGCGAAAGTTTTGTAGATTATGAAAACATAAATAAGATACCAAGTAAGACAAATGTTGAAATAAACATGGGTTATGAATTATTTGAAAACTTTGACATAACATTGTCTCTACATAATATTCTAAATGATAAGTATTACTATTTTAGAAACTATAAAGCTAAACCACTTGATTTATTAGCGGGTTTTGAATTAAGATGGTAGTATTATACCATTCGAAAGAGGGCTAATATGGATAAAGAAAAACTAGAGCAGAAAATTGCTGAATTACTAGAAGTTAACGAAAGCGAAAGTAGTTTTGCTTTTAACAAGTTTAAAGAAAAACTGGTAGAACTTCTTAATTTGGGTGAAGCAATTAAAATAAGTAATCTGGGAGTTTTCCAGCTTAAAGAGCAACTTAGTGATAATCTTGCCGATATTAAAAAGAGCAAACCTACATTGCTGTTCTCGCCCGACCCAAGTTTAGCATCAGAGAATTCACTTTTTCTTACATTAGAAGTTGATACAAAACGTTCGGATCCAAATGTATTTGATGAGAATGTTTTTCAAGTAGGAATTGGAAAACAAATGATTCCTTTAGATGACAGTGAATCTCAAGAAGGTAACACTAATTCTATCAACATAATGGATCAAAAAGTAGATGCATTGCTAAACAATGCTGAAAGGATTAAAAACTTTGATTTGTGGGATGATTATTTAGAGCGTAAAAAAAGCGAAAGTATTATTGATGAAGATAAAATAAAAGATGAACTGGACTCTCTGATTGACGATGACATGATTTCGAAAGTTACTGATCAATTATTTGAAGATGATTTTGAAGAATTAGATGAAGATGAAATTTTTAATGAATTGATTAATAAAGGAAATTTAGATAGTGGTCAACTGGATGAAATCACTTCAAAAGATAGCGGAACAGTTGAGACCGATGATATATTAGACCAAGTACTGGGTGACAACACAAGTGAGGTAGATTCTGATTTTAATGTTGAAAGTGAGGAAGTTTCTGACAATCTTGAAATGAATGATATTCCAGAAATTGATGAATTAGATAATGCTGATGTTCCAGATGTTGAAGATATAAATATGGATCTTGCCTTAGACGATACAATAGAAAATGAAAATTTTATCGACAACCTTGAATCTGAGATTGAAGTTGAAGGCAAATCAAAACTAAGAATTACTCCAATAATAGAGAAAAAACTTACTGAAGTTAAACCTAGATTAACAACTGAAAAATATAGCGAAACACCGAGTGATAAATTACAATCGAAACTAGTAAATAAAAAGAAAAGTCCAATAGTTTACCTTTTAATGGCAATATTTATAATTATTGCTGCCATTGGGATTTATTATTTGTACTTAGCAAACCCTACATGGCTTTACGATCCACACGAAACTGAAATTAAATTATCTGAACAACATGCTAAAGAGTTTGAAGATGCTAGACTTTCCAAAGCTGTAGATAATTTAGGGGAAGGTGAGGAATCTACACTAGCTTCATTGAAAGATAGTATAGCGGAAGTTCCATTAGAAAGTGAAGTTAAAGGATTAACTACACCTTTAACTCAAAAAGAAAATATAACTCCTACTCCAACCACAAAAGAAAAAGTACTAGATTCTAAAAAAGAAGTTAAGAAATCAGAACCAATAAAAACAGCGGTAGAGAATAAAACAGTAACTACACTTTCAGAAGCAAATAAGAATGAAACAGAAACATCTAAAAATATATACTATGATGGGAATGGTTATACTGTACAAGTTTCATCATGGAAGCAATTAAAGCTTGCAGAAGATGATGTGAACAGACTTACGAAGCTGGGTTACTCAACACAAATTATAAAAGCATTTGTACCTAAGTTTAACGGCACTTGGCACAGAGTTAGAATTGGTCCATACAAAACTTTGGATGAAGCCAAGTTAAAGCAAACACAATTTAAATAGAAACCTTAAGGAAAAACTATGTCATTGTTATCTATACTTTCAAAAGGCGGTTGGTTAATGATACCGCTTCTAATAACTTCTTTTATTGCAATTGTTATAATTATTGACAGGTATATAGTAATAAAAAAATCAAAGCTTAATGTCCCCGCATTTCTTGTTAAAATAAGAGGAATGTTGATCAAGGAAGATATTTCTGGTGCAATGAGTTATTGTATTGAAGAAAAATCATCAGCGGCTAACATCGTAAAAAGTGGTTTGAAGAAATACCATTTAGGACATGCTAGAGTTAAAGAATCCATTGAGAATTCTGGACGCCAAGAAGTAGCTAAATTAGAAAAAGGGCTTTCAGTAGTTGCGACAATTGCCGGTATAGCACCGCTTATTGGTTTTTTGGGAACAGTGACAGGAATGATTCAAGCATTTATGAGAATTGAAGATTTGCAAGGAGCAGCAAATCCAAGTGATTTAGCGGGTGGAATTTGGGAAGCTTTAATTACAACAGCAGTTGGTTTAACTATTGGACTTATTGCCTTAACATTTTATAATTATTTAACCGGTGCTATTAATAAACTAGTTCTTGATATGGAAGTTGTTTCTAATGATGTTTTAGATATTATTGAAGAAACTAGCAGAGGTAACAAGGTAGTAGCAGATGATATTGAAATTGAATTATAAGGTAAATTATGAAATTTGAAACAAGTAGAAAACCTCTTAGTGCATTTAGCTTATCCTCTTTAACAGATATTGTTTTTTTGTTACTAATATTCTTTTTACTTACATCGCAATTTGTTGTTCAAACAGGTGTAAAAGTTAAATTACCTGCTTCAAAGATGAACGAACAAAGTATGCCAACTAAATTAATTGTTTCAATTACAGAAAACAAAGAAATTTATGTTGGGAGTAAGCAAACAGAATTATCAAATATTGCATTAGAATTAAGCTCATTAAAAGAGAATATCATTGAAAACAATCTTGTTATTAGAGCTGATCAAACTGTTAGTATTGATTTAGTTATTCAAGTAATTGATGCAGCAAAAGCTGTTGGAATTGATAAATTTACAATAGAGACAGAGAAACAAGCATTTTGAAAAATAAAAGAAAACCATATTTATTGTCTTTTGCTTTCCACTTAATCTTGGCGCTAATTTTATTTTTAATTAAAGTAAATTTAGAAATTGTTGAAGATGATTATGTAACAATTGGTTTTGGCTCAATAGGGGAACTGAGTTCATCAGGTGTACTTGCAGAAAAACCTTCCGAGGATGATCAAAAAAAACAACCTGAAGTCCAAACTGAGGTTAAAGAAGAAGTTGTTAAAAAAGTAGAACTCCCCAAAATTCAGAATCCTGATGAAGAAAACAATGTTGCGATAAGTGCTGATAAAAAAGAATCCGATGTTGATACTAAACCTGAAAAAGTTGTTCCACTTAATAAAAAAGAAGAAGCTGGAAAAGGTAAAGAAGAAAGTGGTGATGGAGACGGAAATTTTGGTTTTGAAATAGATTTTGGTGGAAAAGGAAAACGTAAAATATATAGTTATTCACTTCCTGCATACCCTGAAGGAGTTTCAAAAGAAATTGATGTTAAATTGAAATTTACAATATTAGCTGATGGCAGTGTTGGTAGAATTTTGCCATTAATAAAAGCAGATAGTAAACTTGAAATGGCAGCAATGAATTCTCTAAGACAATGGAGATTTGAACCCTTACCGGAAAATAGAAATATAGAACAAACAGTAGTTATTATTTTCCCTTTCCGACTTCAGTAGTATTAATTCCTTTATAGTACATCTTGTAGAAGAAATATTCCCCAATAGTTAATAATACTAAGGAAATTGCATCTCTATCAAAATGTTTTCCAAAACCTTCAGGTTCAATTACAATTTTGACTAACATAGTTGATATTGACCAACCGACGCTAAAAACAATGATAATTAGTGCCATATCAATAAATGCAGCACTTAAAGATTCATTTTTATTCTTTTTATAAAATATATACCCAATAAAAATTATGTGGATAAGGAAAATGAGTACATTTATCATTTTTGGATCCTTGTTTTTCTTGAGTTGAAGATTTTTGTACCAACTAACCCACCAATTAAACCAAATATTATATCCACAACAAAATTATTTAAAATAATGGAAATTGAATACAGAAGTGAGAAACCACTTTCTCTAATTGAATCTGTAACTACCTTTAACAAATTCACTACTTCAGTTTTTACTTCTTGACTAACCGGGAAAGAATCAATCATTAGAGTAAGGTCATTAAATGCATTTAATATATCATTGTTCTTCGTGATAAATGTTATAAAAATATCAAAAAAACTACCAAATAAAGCCGCAAAAATCCCAGTTAAAACACCAAGCATTGCACCTCGTTTAATACTAAAATCACCGATATGATTTAAAGATTTTGCTTCCAGTACAACGGCAAAATAGGCGGCAAATGGTATTACTAGACAACAGGTTAATGCTTTTGTAATTGGAACAACATGTAATACTCCCGCTGCAAAACCTGCTACAAGAGCTGGTAAAATTTTCTTCAAGATTTTCCTTTATTTTCTATTAATAACTCTACAATTGAAGTGTGAATATAAAAAAAACCAAAAGAACCTAAAAGTAGTCCTGTAAATAATGCTAAATATTGGGAATATCCGTAAATGCCCAGTGAAGTTAAAATAACATCGACGAACATTGGGATAGTAATCATAAATAAAAGTTTAGTTGTAATATTTTTTCGCAAACCAAATATAATTAACAATATTGAAACTAAACTTCCTAAATAAATACCCGCACATCTTGAGCATAAAAGTGTTTTGTAATCAAAAAAAATAAATAATTTTTCGTTCTGTGTATGGCAAACTATTGAATAATTATATTTTAGAATGGGCAACGCATATATACCATTTGGGAATATAGTAATAATTGGTTCCCAAATAATTCCTATACACCAAACAAATATTAGAATAAAAAGAAGCCAATTTAATCTTTTCATTTATGTAATTAAAAAAAATGCTGCTAAAATCTAAATGTTAGTAATCGATGTTGCGTTAGAACATAGATTAGAGTTTTACTTATGTCTGCATCAACAATTAGTTCAGAATTAAGATTTGGAAAGTCAACAAAATGGGCAACAATATTTCTCTCGGTCACGTTAAACAACATTATTTCTTCAGAATTTATCAGGATCAAAATATCTTCGTAGATATTTATTTTATTCGGTTTGATTTCAGGAATGAAAGATAATTTACTATTCCCATATTGATCAAAAACTTTAATAATTTCATCATCAAGAATATATATGTTGCTTTCTCTATCAAGGGTAAAATATTGTGGATTTGCAACAGCATAATTTCCAGCATCATTTCCACCAATTTCTTGAAGATATTCACCACTTAAATTATACTTAAGAATTCTATTATTATCAGAATCAAGAATAAACAAATCACCAATATTAGAAATCTCTATGCAGAGTGGATAGCCAAAATCTAGATCACTATTTGTGTTTCTTCCATCAAGCACAGATAAAAAGTTAAGATCCTTATCAAACCTCTGAATTCTATGATTATTTTTGTCTGCAACATACAAGCTGAGAGTATTTGTAACAATGTCGATTGGCATATCAAAAGTAGATTCATTCCAGCCAAACCCACCGATATTTAGTTCCATTTTACCGGAAGGGTTAATTTTGGAAATGGTATTTGTCTTTAAATCGGTGACAAAAATATTATATGATAAATCTACATCAAAAGCATTTGCGCTCTGAAAATTTCCAAATTCATTTAAAAAAATCAGCGATTGCGAATAAAGCAAAATAGGTGTAAAAAATGTTAAAAGTATTTTTTTCATATTTTAAATTACTTAAATTGTGTTTTCAAAGAAAGGTTAAATAATAAGGCTATATTTTACAAAATAATATATGAGAACTAAATTAGAATTAAATAGAATAAAAAAGATTTTCAAATTATTAAAACAAGAATATCCCAATACGAAACCTCAATTAAGTTATTCAAATCCACATGAATTATTAATTGCAACTATTTTATCTGCGCAATGCACTGATGCTAGAGTGAACATTGTAACGGAAACTCTTTTTAAAAAATATATTACTGTTGCTGATTACGCTAATGCAAAAATTACTGAACTTGAAAAGGATATTTATTCAACTGGATTTTATAGACAAAAAGCAAAAAGTATTAAATCTTGTTGTAAGCAACTAATTGAAAAACATAATTCAATAGTACCTCATAGTTTTGAAAAACTTACAGAACTTTCAGGCGTTGGCAGAAAAACTGCATCAGTTGTTGCTGGTCATGCATTTAATATACCTGCAATTGCTGTTGATACTCATGTAAATAGAATATCAAATTTATTGGGTTTAGTTAAGACTAATAATCCGGAAAAAATTGAAACTGAACTAAAAAACTTATTACCAAAAGATGATTGGGTTAGTTCAACACATTGGTTTATAAACCACGGGAGAAAAGTGTGTATTTCTAGAAGACCCAAATGTGAAAGCTGTATTTTGAATAAACTTTGTCCTAGCTCAACCTTTAATTAATGGACCTAAATATGGAAAAAGATAGAAATTATTGTCTAAACATTCTAAATGAATTTACCCAAAGTGATAGTTTATTAAAACATGCATTTTCTGTTGAAGTTTGTGTGAGAGAATATGCTAAAAAATTTAATGAAGATATTGAATTATGGGGAAATGTTGCCCTGCTTCACGATTTTGATTATGAAAAGTATCCATCAATGGAACAACACCCAAGTGAAGGTGAAAGGATCCTCAGAGAAAGGGGATTCTCAGATTTATTTAGGCGCGCTATCTTATCGCATGCAGATCATACTCATGTAACCAGGGTCACTTTACTTGAAAAAGTTTTATTTGCATGTGATGAATTGGCAGGATTTATTACTGCCGTTACACTTGTTCGTCCAAGTAAATCAATTGATGAGGTAGAAGTAAAATCAGTTAAGAAAAAAATGAAGGATAAGGGATTTGCAAAAGCTGTAAATCGGGAAGATATTATAAATGGGGCTGAAGAATTGGAAATAACACTAGATGATCACATCCAGATTTGTATCAATGCTATGAGAAGTATTAAAGAAAATTTGGGATTATGAGTTGTTGTTTAATTAAACAATTTCAAATTGCTTTCGAAAATTATATCATCCATAATCTTTTGACTTGACAATTATGAGTAAACTTATCTAATTTGTGTTAAAGTAATATTTTTTATCGCAACAAGGGAAAATCTTATAGAGTATTTGTTACTATTTTGCATTGATTTATAAAATATATTTTAACAAGTTTATAAAGTTCATTACTTGTTAAAATGGAGAGCTAATAGTGTACAAATATTTTTTTGCTGTTTTCCTTTTTTTATGTTCGGTCCTTACCGCTCAAGAGGATTTCCGAATAATTTCATCTTCACAAAATTCAATTATTGTTGAATTTACTCCAATATATATAGATACCTCACTTATTAAATCCAATTTCGAAAATTTTAGAAATACTATTTTCAAAAACGCAAATTTTATTGATGATAGCATTGGAATGCCTCAATTTCCAGTCAGAATCTTTAATTTCGGTGTTCCAAATGAATTTGGCAATAATATTAGAGTATTAAGCTCCAATTATAAAATTCTAAAAGGAAATATTAGACCAATTCCAGATGTAAAAAAAACTAATGGTTTTTCTCAATTTGTTTACTCAAAATCTAAGAACTACAATAATTTTAAGGACCGTGAATTAGTAACTTTTGGGGAGTTTGGAAAAGTAAGAGAATTGGACGTACAGGAAATAAATGTTAATCCAGTTCAGTTTGATGTAAATAATAACGAAATCAAGTTTTTTACTAAAATTATTTTCCAGGTTGATTTTTCAACTAATAATAGAAAAAAGAATTCTAAAGTATCTGAGATATCTTCTAATCTTGTTATAAATAAAGAGGAATCAAAATATTGGGGTGAAGAACAAAAATTAGGTAAAAAGAGTGCTCAACAATCAGTTTTAGCTGAAGGTAACTGGTATAGATTTGAAGCCCCAATCGAAGGAATTTACAAAATTGATAAAGCTTATTTAAGTGAACTAGGAATTCCCGTGTCATCCATTGACCCCAAAACTATTAAAATTTACAATAATGGTGGTTACAATTTATCTTGGGAAGTAACACAAAATAGACCTGCTGATTTAACTGAAAATGCGATTTTTGTTTCTGGAGAACAAGATGGTAGTTTCGGAGATAGCGATTACATTTTGTTTTATGGGCGTGGTGTTGATTTTTGGGAGTTTAACTCTATCAGCAATAAGATTATTAGAAACAAGCATTTTTATTCAAAGAAGAATTATTACTGGCTAACCTACGGTGGAGAAAGTGGTAAAAGGATGAGCGCTCAAGCTAGTAATACTCTAAATGCCACTCTGCAGCAAAATTCAACAATTGCCTACAAATTCAAAGATGATGATAATCAGAACTTAATAAGCTCAGGATTGCTATATATTGATGACGATTATACAAACTCAGTGAAGTCCAAGACTTATACAAATATGCTAAATGAATTAATTGCTGATAGCGTTATTAACTATACTTTTCAATTTGTAAATGGTTCAACTGTTGGTAATGTTCTAACTATAGAGGAAAATAATAATAGAATATTTTCAAAAACCTTAGCTGGTTCTGCCTCATATTTACAAGAATACAGATACGGAACATTAACGAGAAACATAACATCCTATAAAGGAAGTCTTCCAAGTGATAGGTCAGTTTTGAAATTTACTTTTAATCCCTCAAAAATTTCTGATAAAGGGCATTTAGACTTTCTGGAAATTGAATATTATAAAAGATTAAATGCTGTTGATGGAGAGCTTTTATTTTACTCAAATATGAGTGATAATGTAATTCAATATACAGTTAATGGTTTTGAAGGTAGTGATATAAAATTATTTAACATAACAGATTTTTCAACACCAAATATTATCAATCCAAATATTACCGGCGGATCCTTTGTTGTTAATACCCTTGAAAATAGTTCATCTCGGTCAAAATATTTTGCAGTTCATTCAAATAAGTATAGAAAACCTGCTAAAGGTATAAAAATAGAAAATTCAAATATTAGAGGATTTTCACCGGGAGCAAAGTATGTTGTAATTACCCCAAAAGATTTTCTAGAACAAGCAGAGAGATTAAAGAATTACAGAACAACTCATTGGCAGTTCCCTACAACTTCCAAAGTTGTTACAATAGATCAATTGTACAATGAATTTTCTGGTGGACTTTTAGACCCGACAGCCATAAGGGATTTCTTAAAATATGCATATGAAAACTGGGAAATAAAACCAGAATATATTCTATTATTTGGTGATGGTGATTTCGATTATTTTAATGTTGAAGGGAAAGGGAAAAATTTTATACCAACTTTTCAAAAAGCTGAGTCACTATTTGAAATAGATTCCTATCCATATGATGATTATTATTGTAGAATATCTGGGAATGATTCGAAAGCTGATTTAGCGATTGGAAGACTTAGTGTTACTACAATTCAAGAAGCAAAAATTGTTGTTGATAAAATTATTAATTATGAAACCCAACTAAACAAAGGTTTATGGAGAAATAGGATTACTTTGCTGGCTGATGACGGCTTAGCTGGTTTCAATGGAAGTTACGTTGAGGATGATGGGAACACTCATACAAGACAGTCAGAAGATTTATCAATTAACTACATTCCGCAAAATTTTGATAGAAATAAAATGTACTTATCAAACTATCAAACTATCAATACAGGACTTGGAAGAAGAAAACCGGATTGTAATCTTGAAGTAATTAATAGTATTAATAACGGGACTCTGATTTTTAATTATATCGGGCATGGAAATCCGGATGTCTGGGCGCATGAAATAGTCTTTGATAGAAGTATTTCAATTCCTCAATTAAGAAATAAAGAGTTGTTTTTTCTTACTGCTGCGACTTGCGATTTTGGAAAATACGATGACCCAAATTTACAAAGTGCAACTGAAGAAATGATTTTAATGGATGGCGCAGGTATGATTGGTGGATTGTCTGCGGTGAGACCAGTTTTTTCTAGCTCAAATGCAGATCTTAACAATGACTTTTATAGCTTCATGCTTGGCACAACGGATTCTCTTGGCTTTCCACCACCCATTGGTGATGCTTATTTTAAGTTAAAAGCAAAACGATCAAATAGCAATGATGAGAAGTTTCATCTTTTTTGCGACCCAATGTTAAGGTTAAATATTCCTAAGCTTCCATTAAGAATAACATCTGTAAATAAGCAGGATCTTTCTCAAACAATAAATATAAAAGCATTAAGTGAAGTTGTGATTGAGGGGAAAGTACTTAATGCAGAATTGAACCAAAATGCTATTGATGGTGAAGGAATTATAACTGTTTTTGATTCCAAAAGAACAGTACGCTTAGAAGATATAAATTATAATATGGAAGAACAGGGTGGAGTAATCTTCAGAGGTCGAGTTTCTGTAGATAACGGAGAGTTTTCTACAAGTTTTACTGTGCCTAAGGATATATCTTACGAAAATAAAAATGGCAAAATTGTCGCGTACTTTTTCAATAATGATTTAGATGGTATTGGATTTACTGATAGAATAATTGTAGGTGGTACCGATTCCAGTAATGTGAATGACGGAAAAGGACCCGATATAAATATTTTATATGATGATGAAACCGAAAGCTCATATCTTGTAAACCCAAATTTTAAATTGCGAGTTAAGTTATTTGATGAAACAGGATTGAATACAACTGGGACTGGAATTGGGCATAAATTAGAAGCCATTCTAAATGAGGATGAACAAAATTCAATAGATTTAACCAACTATTTTATTGGGGATCTTAATTCAGGTGGCAAGTCTGGAGAAATAATATATAACTTTTCTGCTCTATCAACTGGTGAATATAAAATAAAAATTAATGCTTGGGATGTTTTCAACAATTTTTCATCTAGGGAAAATTTCTTTACAGTGGTTGATGAAAATAACCTGGTAGTTAGAGAGGTATATAATTACCCTAATCCATTTAGTGCAAATACTTATTTTACGTTTCAACATAATTTAAATAATGATGTAAATGTTAAAATAAAAGTATATACAATTGCCGGAAGAGTAATAAAGGTTATAGATGCTAACGGAATTGATGAAAAATTTGTAAAGATTGAGTGGGATGGAAAGGATGATGATAATAATAAAATTGCAAATGGAACTTACTTGTATAAGCTTCTTGTAGAGACTACAGATGGCAAATATAAGGAGAATATACTTGGAAAAATGGCAGTTATTAGGTAAAATTAAAACTGCCTTGTTTTAAATAATTTATCAATTTGGAGGAATCTTTCAATGAAAAGATTAATAATTGTACTGATGCTAATTCAGTGGTTTTTACCAATAAATAACATTAGTTATGCGCAAGGTGAAGCAGCAGTAACTTTCTTGCTATTAGCTCCTGATTCAAGAGCTGGTGGAATTGGGGAATCTGGTGGTGGACTTGCAGATAATTCGGCTGCAATATTTTGGAACCCTGCTGGTATTGCATTTTTAACTGGATCTGAAGCGAGCATTACGCATAGTAACTGGTTGCCACAGTTTGGACTTGATGATTTGTTTTACGAATATCTTACATATCGTCATTACCTTGAAGAAGTTGATGGAAGTTTGACTGCGAGTATCACATATATGAACTTTGGTGAGTTCATTCGTACAGGTGAAGGCGGACCGGAAGTTATTGGGAAAGTTCAGATCGTTTGATGCTGCACTTACACTAGGATACGCAACCAAACTGCATTCGGATTGGGGTCTTGGTTTAAACTTTAGATTAATACATAGCCGACTTTCTGATCAACCAACAGCCGGCGAGCAAGGTTCTGGTGTTGCAACTTCAGTAAGTTTCGATCTAGCTACAATGTGGAGACCTGAAGAACTTAACCTTCCTCTTATTGGAGATTTTGGAAATCGTTTTAGCTTAGGTGCTAACCTTAGTAATGTTGGTCCAAAAATATATTACATAGATAAAGCCCAAGCTGATCCAATTCCTACTAATTTTAGATTAGGATTAGCATTCATTCTGATGCAAGATGATTTTAATTCATTAACATTAACCACAGATTTTAGCAAACTATTAGTCGATAGAGCTGATAGTGCTTCCGAAAGAGCTGAATTTTATGAGGCTATTTTCACTTCATGGTTTGATGATGATATGAGCACAGAGTTTAGAGATATTGTAACATCCATTGGTTTGGAATATTGGTATGGCGATGAAGATTTTAAATTTGCATTAAGAACTGGATTTTTCTACGAGGATCCTGAATATGGTAATAGAAAATTTGCAACCATAGGTGCTGGGTTAAGATATGATCTTTATGGATTTGACTTTAGTTATATTACAACTGATTTGTGGAAAGATGGTGACCAGCATCCACTTTCTGATACATTAAGATTCACTTTATCTATTGGGTGGGGAGCAACAAACTCATATTCTGGTAAAGGATTCCCAAGAGGTATTTAATTTCAAATTATGATTTATAAAACATTAGCGTTAATAATTTTATTTAGTTTGGGTAGTTTAACTGCCCAAACTATTTTTCCTCAAAAATCTACCCTATTGCAAAATCCTAAAAGTTTAAGCACAACTCAAACTATTAATATTTTAGCAGTTATGGTTGAATTCCAGGCAGATAAATATGATTTAACCAAGGGGAATGGTAAGTTCGGAACTATTTATACTCAAGATTATGGGTCAAACATTATTGATCCACTTCCACATGATAAATCTTATTTTGAAGATCATCTTGAATTTGCAAAGAATTATTATAGAAAATCTTCAAATGGTATTGTTGAACTTAGCTATAATGTACTTCCAGAGATTGTAACAGTCCCTAAATTTATGAGAGATTACTCGCCAGTTGAAACAAATAGTTTTAAAATTTTGGGCGATTTTTCATCTGAAGTTTGGAATTTAGCAAGCTCAGAAAATCCGTCAGTTGATTTTTCTCAGTATGATTTATTCGTAATTTTTCATGCTGGTGTTGGAAATGATATAAGTACCTCTAACCTTCTTGGTGAACCACGGGATTTGCCATCATTATATTTAAGTTTTAAATCTTTAAAACAATTTTACGGAGAATCCTTTACTGGATTTGAATTAAGCAATGGCGCTAAAATTACGAATTCTCTAATTCTACCTGAAACTGAATCTAGAGAGGAAAGTGGATTTGGTGGAACTGTTTTAATAGAACTTTCTATTAACGGGCTAATTGTATCAAATATTGCAAGCCATTTGGGGTTGCCAGATTTGTTTGATGCTGAAACAGGCAAAAGTGCAATTGGTAGATTTGGATTAATGGACGGACAATCCTTGTTTGCCTTTGGTGGATTGTTTCCACCCGAACCCTCTGCTTGGGAAAAGATATTTTTAGGATGGGAAGAACCTGTAGTTATAAATTCAAACTCAACAAACATTAATGTCGATGCCAAAGTTATAGCTGGTGAAAGTTCTGCAAAAATAATTAAAGTGCCTATTAATTCATCAGAGTATTATCTAATTGAAAATAGACAGCGAGATGCTAATAAAGATGGTGCGGTAATTACTTATAAAGTCGATGGGACTATTAAACAAACAGCTTTCAACAATGATATTGACAATTTTAATAATGCAGTGATTGATTCAATTAATGGAGTTGTTTTAGATGTAGACGAATTTGATTGGGCAACTCCCGGAAGAGGGATTTTAATTTGGCATATTGATGAGAAAATTATAAATCAAGGATTAGAATCAAATAAAATAAATATTGGAAAAAATAGAGGTGTTGATTTAGAAGAAGCTGATGGAATTCAAGATATTGGTCAAGAATTTAGTACAATCTTTGGTGATATAATTATTGCAGAGGGAGACGAGTTTGATTATTGGTATTCGAGTAATCCATCAGAATTATTTAAAAACAGGTTTGGAATTGATACCAAACCAAATACAGAAACAAATACCGGTGCAAATAGCTTAATCAGTTTCTCAAACTTCTCAGATGTATCTAACAATATGAGTTTTGATGTAAGTTTTCAAAATAATGAAATCCAACTTTTATATCAGAATAAACTAAATATTGAACAAGTTTTTAATGGAATAATTAGTATTAATACTTTGCCATTAGTAAACGAAAATCGGGTTTTTGTAAATCATTATTCTAATCTTTACCAGATTGATTCATTAGGAAATATTAAAAATCAATTTGAGGAATTTAGCTGGTATAAACCGGCAGTCGTCACTTTTTCTAATGAAGGTTTTATAATTGGTGTTTTTGATCAAAATAATATTCTTGGAGATATATTAAATATTTATGACTCCAGTAATGATAGCGTAATTTCAGTTAATTTAAAAAAATCAATAACTTCAACTCCAATTGTTCAGAAAATTGACAATGAAAATTTCAATGTGATTCTTGGTACACATCAAAGTGATTTTCAAAATATTTTAACTTATCAAGTGAACATTCGCAATATTGAAAATCTTACTCTCATTGATTCAGTTAGAATTGCGAATATTGGAGCAATTAAACAGCTGGCAATAAATGGTGAAGATTATATTGCAACAGGTTTACTTAGCTTACACAGATAGGACAAATAACGTAATTAATTTTCAAGAAAAAATAATCCAATCTGCACTTTACAAATGATAGAAATAATAAATCAGTTGCAGTTGTATTAACGTTATCCAATCATTTTTACATTATTAAAGAAGGCAAAATTGCAAATGATTTCGTTCTATCTGGGTAAATGAGGCATTTAGTATTGCGGATCTTATTTAATGATGGAGAAAATTATATTTTAGTTAATACTCAAAGAGGTTTGGAAGCATATAACTTCAATGGGGTTTTAGCTAATAATTTCCCTTTTACAGATTCAAAGAACAGTGGTCAGTTCAACTCATTTATATCTCCATTAACATTAGATTATAATAATGATGGAAATGTAGATATTTTGACTTTTTCTAGTACGGGTAGTATTTATATATTTGAAGCTAAGTCTGGAAAATTACACAGTGGCTTCCCAATCGCTGTTGAAACTGCATTAGCTGTGTCCCCAACAATTAGTAAATCAAATTTTACACAAGGTAACGCAAATAATGTATTTCTGACAGTTGTTTCAGATAAGAATAGTATTTATCAATGGAGCTTATCAAACATTGGTGAAATTTATTGGAGTAGTAAATTTAGGGATGAACAAAATACCAGTTACATTAAAAGTGCTGCTACAAATAATTTTGTTTCAACATTTTTTCCAAAGAACAAAACTTATAATTGGCCAAATCCGGTTTATGGAAATGAAACACATTTTAGGACCTATGTAGCCGAAGATTCTAAAGTTAAAATAAAAGTTTTTGATTTAGTAGGCGATCTTGTTGGTGAGCTTGAGTTTAATGCAATTGGTGGACTTGATTCTGAAATTTTGTGGGATGTAAGCAATATCCAAAGTGGTGCTTATTTTGCACATCTTGAAGTAACCTCAAACAGTGGAAAAACAGACAGTAAAATTATTAAAATTGCCATCGTAAAGTAATCTGCTCTTTTTATGAAAAAATATTCCTTTATAATATTTATCTTTTTGGCTTGTAATATATTAGCTCAAATTGATGACTTTGATCCAGACTACAATTGGTATACAATTGAAGGGGAGCATGTTCTCGTTCATTACCATGAAGAAGCAGAACGATCAGCAAGAACAGTTCTTAAAATTGCAGAAGAAGTTTGGGAGCCTATCACAAGTTTATATAACTATGAACCAGATAAGGTTCATTACATTATTAAAGACATTGATGATTATTCAAATGGAGCCACATATTTTTTCGATAATAAAATTGAAATTTGGTCATCTGCATTAGATTTTGATTTACGTGGAACTCATAATTGGCTTCGCAATGTTATCTCTCACGAGTTTACTCATATGGTCCAAATTCAAGCTTCAATGAAAATTGGCAGGACAATTCCAGCATTTTATTTGCAGTTTTTAAACTATGAAGATAAACGACGACCAGATATACTTTATGGATTCCCAAACTTTATAGCTTCATATCCTGTTGCAACTTTTAATATGCCTGCCTGGTTTGCTGAAGGAACTGCCCAGTATATGCGCCAAGAATTTAATTATGATAATTGGGATTCGCACAGAGATATGATTTTACGTTCGTATGCTCTGGATGATAAGATGCTCACCTGGAATGAAATGGGTGTTTTTAGTAAGACAAGTTTAGGCAGCGAATCAGTTTATAATTCCGGTTTCGCCCTTACTAGATATATTGCTCAAAAGTATGGTGAGGAAAAGTTAAAAGATATTTCAGTTAAACTTGGTAAACTTTCTAATTTTACTATTGATGCTGCTTTTGAAGATGTTTTGGGAAAGGACGGGAATGAAATTTATGATGAATGGAGTTCTTACTTAAAATCAGATTATTCTAAGCGTATTTCTGATGTTAAGCAAAATGAAGTAAGAGGAAGTTTAGTTGAAGATAAAGGTTTTGGAAATTTCTATCCAATATTTTCATCAAGCAAAAGTGAGATTTACTATATCTCAAATTCTAGCGGGGACTATTTTGCTAATTCAGGATTATATAAATATAGTATCGAGAAGAAAGAGAGAGAACTTGTTAAATCCGGAATTCGATCGACATTTGGATTTGTGAAAAATTCCAATAAAATAATTTATGCTAAACTAAGTGAAGATAATCCTAAATGGACGAACATCCATGATTTGTATGTCTATGATTTGGATGAAGAAAAGGAAGACAAGAATAACACATGGATTGAGAGCTAATAATCCTAGTGTTTCTGCGGATGGTACAAAAATAGTTTTCTTATTTCAGAAAGATGGAACCTCTAATGTGGGATTGGTAGATATTGATGGAAAGAATTTTAAACGATTGACATTTTTTGAAAAAGGTGAGCAAGTCTATAATCCAAAATTTTCATTGGATGGAAAATCAATCATTTTTGGATATTCTTACCATCAAGGAAGAGATATTGCAAAAGTAAATACAGATGGAACTGGATATGAGATTATTCTTAATCAAAATTATGATGAAAGAAACGCAATTTATTCTGACAATAATAAAATAATTTTCTGTTCAGACGAAACGGGTATTTTTAATATTTATGAATACGATCTTGATACAAAAGAAAAATCCCAATTAAGTAATGTTATTGGTGGAGCATTTATGCCTTCAATAAATGATGAAGGTGAAATTGTTTATGCAGGTTATACTTCTTCTGGTTATAAAATATTTCATCTGCAAAAAAATGAATCTAAGAAAGTGGACTCATCAAAACGATATGGCGAATCTTTAAATCCTCCGTTAAATATAGATAACAAATTCGGCGATTTCAGTGATGAACAATTTGCTCGTTTGAGAAATTTTAATGACTTTGAGCTACCTGATGTTAAAGAGAAAAACTACTCAAGTGCTTTTACTCGACTTACAGTTTTACCTTTTGTTAGATATGATAATTATACAACCTCAAATTCAGCTATTGATAAAATAAAACCTGGAGTTTACTTAACATCCTCAGATATGCTAAATCGTTATTCACTATTTGCAGGTGGCTCAATTAACACGAGATTAGAGCGTGATCTATTCTTAACATTTATTTATAAAAATAAAGTACCGTTGCTTTATAATTTGGGATTAAAACCTGAATTATCCTTAGACTTATTTTCAATCAGTAGAAAAGCAGATGTAGATATTCAATTTGGTGTGGATAGTTCATTTACTCCTCCACGACCAGGAAGTCAAGTAAATACCGATGTTACTTATAATCTTTTTGAAGTTGATATTGCTGCAAAACATAAAATATTTTCTTCCTCTCAAAATTTAGAATTTAGATTTATCTATAGTCAATATTCAGCGGCAATTGGCAATTTTGTGTTTCCTGGCTCATCAACATTATACCCTAGTAGTAGTGACGATTATTTTATTGGAAGAAATTTTCAGCTTACTTATAACTTTAGTGCCCTCGCTCCAACAATTGATCATGACATTAATCCAGTCGGGATGGAAATTGAAGCTAAGTATAATTATGAGAGCAACAAATATAACCCCGACAGTGAATATGATAATAAAAATGGGGTGCTTGTTCCTGTTTATAAAAAATATGGTTTCCATAAACTTGAATTAAATGTTAAAAACTATTGGCAGATAATAAGTGATCACACACTTTCAACAAGATTGAGAGTTGCATCTATTTTAGGTCCCGAAGTGCCAGATTTTTTTGATTTTTATCTTGGTGGTTTAATTGGGATGAAAAGTTATCCATTCTATTCAATAAGTGGAAACGAGTTGGCATGGTTAAGCGTTACGTATCGTTTACCTATTTTCAAGAATATTGATTACAGATTAGGGCACTTATATATTGATAAATTATTCTTTTCTGTTAATGGAGATTTAGGAAATGCTTGGAATGGAGATATTCCCAAAACTGATGATTTTAAGAAAGGAATTGGAGCGGAAGTAAGATTGAAGATGATATCATTTTATTTATTTCCTACAAGTCTTTTCTTTAATGCTTCATATTCTTTTGATAAATATGATAGAATTATTCGCGATGAAACGATATCGTTTGGAAAAGAATGGAAATTCTACGGCGGAATTCTTTTTGATTTTAGTTTTTAGGAAAATTATGAAAATAGTTAAATTTAATTGTCATTCTGGTTTGCGGTTTTTGCAAGACCGGAATCGTACAAAACAAATTGCACTTACTCTAATTATTTATTTCGTTCAAACCATTTTGTTTAGCTCAAATAATTTTGCTCAAAATAATTATTTTAGTGGCTCTTTAGTAAATGATACAAAATTTGTTAATCAGCAACTTATTGATTCATCAAAATCAAATTCTTTAGAAATCGTTCTAAATAAGAAAACGCCATTATTAGCCGGGTTAATGTCCTTTGCATTACCTGGAGCCGGACAAATTTATTCTGAAAACTATCTGAAAGCCGGAATTTTTGCAGTTGTTGAAGTTGGAGCAATTCTATTGGCAGTATCTTATGATAATAAAGGCGATGATCAAACAGACCAATTTGAAGCATATGCCAATACCAATTGGAGTCCAGAAAGATATGCTAAATGGACTTTACACAATGCTACTTCCATAAACCAAAATATTGATCCTGATAGTTATGTTATTCTTGATAATTCTGGAAAAGTTAATTGGCAAGAATTAAATAGGTTAGAAGGAGATATTGGGGGGTATTATTCTCACAGATTAGCTCCTTTGGGCGATCAACAATATTATGAAATGATTGGAAAGTATTCCCAGTTTAATGTTGGTTGGCAAGAGTTTGGTGATGATGTTAATAAAGCATATATTTGGAATGTTGACCCGCTTGTTGATCAATTCCATAAATATTCTGTTGAAAGAGGAAAGGCCAATGATTTTTATACAATTTCTAAATGGGCAGTAATTGCAGTTGTTTCTAACCATTTTATTAGTGCATTAGATGCAGCTTGGTCGACAAGTAGATATAATAAAAAACTAAATTTAAATATTTCAATTAAAGAAGAGAATATTGGTTTCTTAAAAGATTATGTTCCGCAGTTGAATATTCAATACAAATTATAATAATTATGGCAACTCCATTAGTAGTAATAGTAGGTAGACCAAACGTAGGAAAATCAACCTTATTTAATCGGCTAACCAAAAGTAAAAGTTCCATTGTAGATGATCAAAGCGGTGTTACACGTGATAGGATAAATGGGGAAGTTGATTGGAACGGAAGAGTTTTTAGACTTATGGATACTGGTGGTTATGTGAAAGAAACAACCGATCAATTTGAACTTGCCATTAAAGAACAAGTGGAAATAGCAATTGAAGAAGCAGATGCTCTTCTTTTTGTTGCAGATGGCAGATTGGGAGTAACACATTTAGATAGTGAAGTAGCCGGTCTCTTAAGGGCTACTAAAAAGCCAACGTTTGTATTAGTGAATAAAGCTGATACAGCAAGTTTTGAAAATGACAAACTAGAATTTTACTCGTTTGGACTTGAACATGTATATGATGTTTCTGCTTTAAATGGGAGAAATATTGGGGACGTTCTGGATGTACTTATTGAAGAACTTAATTTCTCTGAGCGGGAAGTTAATGATGATTCAAGATTAAAAATTGCCTTACTCGGCAAACCAAATGTTGGAAAGTCTTCTTTAACAAATGCACTTCTCGGTTATGATAGAAGTATTGTAACTGATATTCCTGGAACAACTAGAGATAGTTTAGATTCAATCCTTAAATATTATGGCGAAGAAATTATTCTTGTAGATACCGCCGGTTTAAGAAGAAGAACCAAGGTTAAGGAGAATATTGAGTATTACTCAACTGTAAGAACATATAGAGCCCTTGCTAATTGCGATATTGCAATAATTCTAATTGATTCACAATTAGGAATTGAAAATCAAGATCAAAAAATTATTGATGAAGCTATCAGCAGAAGAAAGGGAATTATACTTGCTGTAAATAAATGGGATTTAATTGAAAAAGACACAAATACTGCTAAAGTGTTTGAAGAAAATATGAGGTCAAATTTAGGCTCAATTAATTATTTGCCAATTGTTTTCATTTCTGCTTTGGAGAAGCAAAGAATTTATAAATTGATTGATATGTCAAAAGATATTCAAATAGACAGAATGAAAAAAATTCCAACTTCAACACTTAATGAAGTAATTCTTGAAGAAATAAAAAAGAACCCTCCTCCTGCTACTAAACGTGGTAAAGAGATTAATTTTAAATTTGTAACACAAGTCGGTGAAAAATATCCCATCTTCTTATTCTTTACTAGGAATAGTAAGGATGTTCCTGAGCATTATAGAAGATTTCTTGAAAAAATAATAAGAACAAATTTTGGGTTTTCAGGGGTTCCTATAACCGTAAGTTTTAAAGAAAAATAATTATATTATACTCTAGTATTTTTATTTACAATTCCAAATAAATGCATAATTCAAAAAGAATAATTGTTATTGGAGGAAATGCAGCCGGACCTAGTGCCGCAGCAAAAGCCAAGAGGTTTAATCCTTCTGCAGAAGTTATTTTAATTGAATCCGGTATGTTTATCTCTACGGGTAATTGTGAATTACCTTATCTATTATCAGGCGAAATTGACGATTATTCCAAATTACTATTTTATACTCCCGATGCATTCCTAAAAGAGAAACTAGTTAATGTGCTAATCAATCATTTTGTTAAAAGTATTGATGCAAAAAGAAAAGAAATTGAAGTTTTAGATAAGCGAACTAATACTTTAATTGAACTTGAATACGATAAATTAATTTTAACAACCGGTTCCAAACCAAACGAACTTAGTGAGCTTCCTTTTGAACTTGAAAATGTTTTTAGTTTTAAATCTGTTAGCGATTATCTGAGGTTAAAAACATTTTGTGGTTCAAATCCTTCTGATAATGTTTTAATTGTTGGTTCCGGTTATATTGGTCTTGAGGTTGTTGAATCATTAAGACGTAGAGGTAAAAATGTAACAATTTTGGATGAATCAGAATATCCATTACCTTCTGCTGATGAAGAAATTAGACTGATAATAGCCGATGAACTTACCAAGTACAATATTGATTTTATCAATAAAAATGCTAGAACAAAGTTTATTCTTAGCAATAATCGTTTTAGTCAATTAAAACACGAAGGGAGATATTTAGATTTCGATTTTGTTATTGTAGCGGTTGGTATAACTCCTAATAACTCATTAGCAGAAACCGCTAACCTAAAAGTTGGGAAGTTTGGTGGACTGATTGTAGATAGCAGACTTAAAACTTCTAACCCAAACATTTATGCAGCTGGAGATAATATTGAAATTACTAATCGGTTAACAAATAGAAATGATTATTTCCCTCTGGCTACTTATGCTCACAAGAATGGACATATTGCTGGTGAAAATGCAGCAGGCGGAAACAAAATTGCCGAACCGTTAATTTTCAATTCATCATTTAAATTATTTGATAAGTTTATTTCTCAAGTTGGATTAAGCTGGGATCAAGCTAAAAATTTAAATATAAATTCAAAGTTTGTAACCGCAATAGCAAATAATAAGGTTAGAATTATGCCAAATTCCTCAAAAGTATTTGGTAAAGTAGTTTATGATAATTATTCTAAACTTGTTTTGGGTGCTTCTTTTATTGGTTCGGTGGAAGTATCTGGTTATGCTGATTTAATTAGCAGCCTTATCTATAATAAAAATTCAGTACTAAGTTTAGCAAAACAGAGTTATAATTATACACCTCCATTATCACCGTTTATCAATTTACTTTCTATTCTAGGTAGGAAGATCGAGGAGAATATTTAATGAAAAATCTAACAATTGTTTCCAATCCTTTAATTAGCAGAGACATTACATATTTAAGAAATAAAGAAACTAAGGAGTACCAATTTAGATTAGCTTTAAGAAGAATTGCAAATGCGCTAGTGATTGAAATTAGTAATGAGTTTGAACTTAATGAGTTTGATGTTGAAACACCCTTAGAGATTACAAAAGGGTATAATTTAAGCAAACAAATTGTTTTGGTTCCAGTTCTTAGAGCAGGCCTCAGTTTGGTTAACTCATTTATAGAAATGATACCAAATGCGAAAGTTGGGCATATTGGTATTCAGCGTGATGAAAAAACTTTACAACCAGTTGATTATTATTACAAGGCTCCTAAAAATTTAGAAATATCAAAAGTAATTATTCTTGATCCAATGTTGGCAACAGGTGGTTCATCATCTGCTGCAATAACATTTTTAAAAAATCGTGGAGCCAATGATTGTGTAATGGCATCATTAATTGCTGCTCCCGAAGGAGTTACAAAATTGAGTAATGACCATCCTGATGTACCAATTTATACAGCTATGCTTGATAGAGAGTTGAATCAGCAAGGTTTTATACTACCTGGATTAGGAGATGCTGGAGATAGAACATTTGGTACGCTCTAGTATAATAATTTTCTTTTTTGTTTCTCTTGTATACGGACAAAATCATCCCAACTCTGAAATTGATTCTTTATTGAAGAATGGTATTGAGCAGATCATTAATCAGTATTATGCAGAAGCTGAGAAAACTTTTATTGACTTAGATGATGGATACCCCCAAAACCCGTTAGGAAAAATATATTTAGCTGCAACGCTAATAGCAAAATCTGTTGATTACGAAGAAAAATTTAATGAGAACCAAATTGATTCTTTACTTTCCGATGCAAAAAATCAAACAGAAAAATTACTAGATAAAGATGATGAAAATCTTTGGTACAACTATTACGAGGCTCTAATATTTGGTTATAGAGCTTATTATAGTTCGTTAAATTCAAATGTAATATCGGCTTTTTCAAATGGAATTTTGTCTCTAAGTGGGTTTCAAAAATGTTTGGAGATTGATAAAGGTTTTAATGAAGCTTATATAGCTATTGGAACTTACAAATATTGGAAAAGTGCAGAAACCAAATCATTTAATTGGTTACCTTTTATCAATGATGAAAGAGAATTAGGCATAAAGTATCTAGAAAAGACACTTATCCATGATTCCTATAATCAATATCTAGCTGCTTATTCATTAGTATGGATTTATATAGACAACAAAAATTTTAAGAAGGCTGTGGATTTATCTAATGAAATGTTGAGCAAACACAAAACATCTCGTTTTTTTAAATGGGGATTAGCCAGAGCTTATGAGGATATCTCCAAAGAAAAAGCTATTGAACAATATTATGATTTACTAAATTCGATCAAGGAGATTAAAAACAGAAACTATTATAATGATATAATTTTAAAACATAAAATTGCAATGCTGTTATTTGATTTGAGAAACTATGATAAATCACTTCAACTATGTAATGAAATACTTGATTTTAATATTAAATCTGCGGAAATTAAGTTAAAATTAGAAAACAGAATTAGTAGAGTTAAAAAACTTAGGAATGAGTTGGATGGTATACTTGATAGAGAAGGCAAATGATTGTATTAGATGAACTTAAACTGGAGTTATTATTAGCCGATTTGCTTAGTGTTTGTAAGAAAAATCTTTACAAATGTAATGAGGAATTAATTACTAAAGCATTTAAAGTAAGTTTCGAGTCGCATAAAAATCATTTTAGAGCATCTGGGGAACCATATTTTTTGCACCCTTACGAAGTTACAATGATCATTGCTAAGGAAATTCCTTTGGATGATATTTCGGTTGTTAGTGCTCTATTGCATGATGTGGTTGAAGATACGGACATTTCACTAGAATATGTTGAACGGGAATTTGGTAAAGAAGTTTCTGAAATAGTTGATGGCGTAACAAAAATCAGCGGAGTTTTCAGAGGTCAAAATATTACTCAAGCCGAAAATTATAGAAAATTGTTACTTTCAATGGTTAACGATGTTCGGGTAATATTAGTAAAATTTGCAGATCGCTTGCACAACATGAGAACGTTAGATTTTGTCAGTCCACATAAACAAAGAAGAATAGCTACAGAAACATTAGAAATCTATGCTCCATTTTCCCATCGTTTTGGATTAGCAAAAGTAAAATGGGAGCTAGAAGATTTAGCGTTTAAATACCTTAATAAAGATGCTTATAATGAAATAGCAAAAAAGTTAAAGGAGACTAGACGAGATAGAGAAGAATATATCAGGATTGTAACTGAGCCAATTAAAGTAAGATTAGATGAGCATGAGTTAGGATATGAGATAGACGGGCGACCAAAACATTTTTATAGTATCTACAAAAAGATGATCAAGCAGAATAAACCTCTAGAAGATATTTATGATCTTTCTGCATTAAGAATTATTTTGGAAAGTAATGATCAGAATGATTGTTATTATGTATTAGGTATCATTAATCAGCTTTTCAAACCTATACCAGATAGATTTAAGGACTTTATTTCCATTCCTAAAAAGAATAACTATCAATCAATTCACAATACGGTTATTGGTCCAAATGGCAAATTAGTTGAAATCCAAATTAGAACTAGAGCAATGCATGAGATCGCTGAAAAAGGAGTTGCCGCGCATTGGAAATACAAGGAGAACCTCTCGAATGCAAGTAAGGATTTAGAAGAGTGGGTAAATTGGATTAGAGATATTTTTGAAAGTGTTTCGCGTGATGAAGCAAGTAGCGAGATTCTTGCAAGTTTTAAACTCAATTTATATCAAGATGAAATTTATATTTTTACACCAAAGGGTGAATTAAAAATACTTCCTGTTGACTCAACACCTGTTGATTTCGCTTATGAGATTCATAGTAAAGTCGGTTCACACTGTATTGGAGCAAAAGTTAATGGCAAAATTGTACCTCTCAGTACATCTTTAAATAGCGGTGACCAAGTTGAGATCCTAACTTCTAAAAATCAAAACCCAAATAAAAGTTGGTTGCAATTTGTAAAAACTCATAAAGCTAAATCAAATATTAGAAAGTTTATACAGAAAGAAGAAGATAGAATTGTTGAAACCGGTAAAGAAATTTGGGACCGTAAACTAAAAAAATATAAATTAGTTTTTAATTCTGATGATGTAAATAGACTTTCAAAAAAATTAAAATTCGAAAATCCCTCTAAATTTTTTGTTGCCGTTGCAGAGGATCAGCTTGATTTAGAAAGTATTTTAAATCCAGAAGAACTTAAAGAAGATGATTTACGGGAGTTAGAATTTGATAGCTTTGCCAAAATTGCACGCGAAAGTGTTGGTGAAGTTGTTATTGAAGGTGAACACAAAGGGTTTGTATATAATTATGCTAAATGTTGTAACCCTATTCCAGGTGATCCAATAATTGGTTATATAACAATTGGTGAAGGAATTAAAATTCATAGGAAAAATTGTAAGAACTTATTATCCCTTTCCGAAAACAATGAGAATCGTTTAGTTCCAGTTGAATGGCCTGGCGAAGCCGGATCATACTTCTTAACTGGGATCACAATAAAGGGAGAAGATAGACCTGGAATTTTGAAAGATATTTCAAACACTATTGCCGGATTCCAAAATACAAATATTAAGTCTGTAAATATTTCGAGTAGCGAATCAGTATTTAATGGACAGATTACGGTTTACATCCAAGATGTAAATAATCTTAACCGCTTAATTGAAAGATTGAAGAAGAACAAAGGTATATTTTTTGTTGAACGGTTCGATGCACACAATTAATGGTAGCTATGAGAGATGAAGCAGAAAGGATTGTGGCATTTGATTATGGTGTAAAAAGAATTGGTATAGCAATTTCTGATCCACTGAAAATATTTGCTATTCCCTTAATCACACTTGAAAACAATAAATTATTGTGGACGAAAATAAGTGAATTATTTAATAATTATTATTTTACATCTGCTATTTTAGGTTATCCTTTAAAGGAAGATGGAAGTAAAACTACACTCACAGATAAAGTCGAGGAATTTAAAAAGAATATTGAGAAAAAGTTTAACGTTGAGGTTATTTATGTTGATGAAAGATATTCATCCTCAATTGCTTGGGAGCATATTTTAGAGAGTGTAAAATCTAAGAAAAAGAGAAGGGATAAATCGCTTATAGATAAAAATGCTGCTGCAGTAATTCTAAAAGATTATTTATCTACTCTGTGAGTGGGGAGGTTATTATATTTTGGACTTCATAAACTGTAAGAAATAAGATTGACATTATTCAATTTATAAGCTATTTTTCATACAAATATTAACCAATTTGGGAGCACATTTATGACACTTGACGCACTTGGTATGATAGAAACCAAAGGATTAGTTGGTGCTATTGAAGCTGCAGATGCAATGGTAAAAGCTGCAAAAGTTGAACTATTAGGAAAAGAAATTATTGGCGGCGGCTACGTAACAGTAATGGTACGTGGAGATGTTGGAGCAGTAAAAGCAGCAACAGATGCTGGTGCAGCAGCTGCGCAAAGAGTTGGAGAGTTAGTCTCTGTTCATGTAATTCCAAGACCTCATTCTGATGTGGAATTAATTTTACCTCAAAGAAAATAATTCCATATGAATTTTGCATTAGGTTTAATTGAAACTAAGGGATTAATAGGTGCTATTGAGGCGGCAGATGCAATGGCAAAAGCCGCTAAGGTGAAAATTATTAGCAAAGAACTTGTTTCTGGTGCTTTAGTTATTATAAAAGTAACTGGTGAAACTGCTGCTGTTAAAGCTGCTGTTGATGCCGGTTCTTTTGCCGCTCAACGGGTTGGACAGTTAGTTTCCGCTCATGTAATTCCAAGACCAGATGATCAAATTGATATTTTAATTAATGATCGAAATGGTAAAACGACCGAATCTGCTAAAGAAAAGAATCCTGTTCTTGTGAATGAAACATCTAAAAAGCAGCAAGTTACCGCAAGTTCCCCAAAAGAAACTCGGATTGACCAAAGTAAGAACATAAATACTATTGAAAAAGTTGTAGAGCAGACTGATGCCAAAATTGTTAAAAATGTAATTGTTAAAAAAACTAGTGCTGGTGAACCTAAAGAGAAGATAATAACTAAGACAGATGTTCCCACTAAATCTGGTTCGTCAAAAAAAATACCAACATTAGCTAATTTAGAAATATTAAATGTTCATTCATTACGAAGAATAGCACGTGGCATAGAGGACTTTCCTATTAAGGGTCGTGAAATATCTAAAGCTAATAGAGGCAAACTTTTAGATTACTTTAGAAAACTACAATAATGAATTGTTCAATATGCTTCAAATTTTTTAAACTCCACAATAATGTGGAGTTTTTTATATTTACCATATGAAAAGAAAAATTATATCAATTAGTTTGATCTCAATATTTTCAATATTACTGTGGGTTTTTGTTTCATTTGAAGATGAGTTTTCTATCAATTTAACATTACCTATACAAGTTACAGGAGTGCCCGAAAATTTAGCTCTAAGTTCAATCTCATCAAATAAAGTTTCTTTAAGTCTTAAAGGTAGAGGTTGGCAATTGGCCCAATATACTCTTGGACTTGATCCTAAATTCTTAATTCCATCTCCCCAAATTGAAGGTGAGGAGGTAGTATCAACCAAAAATCTTATTTATCTTAATTCGTGGATCTCATCAGCTATGCAAATTTCTGATGTAAGTCCTGAAAAAATAAATGTTAAAGTTGAAAAGTATATCACTAAAAAAGTAGTTGTTGTTCCTATTCTTTCGCTTCAATATAAACCTGGTTTTGATGTTATTTCAAAAATTGTTATTCAACCAGACTCAATATTTATTTCAGGACCAGAAAGTATAGTAAATGATTTTTCTATGATAAATACGGAAAGAAGTACTCTTAATAATTTAGAAAGAGAGACTTCTATTAAATTGTTATTAAATAAGCCGAATTATTTAACATTAGAAACAGAAGAGTGTATCGTTAGTTTTGACGTCCAAAAAATCGTGGATAAATCATTTGAAAATATTAGTGTTCAAACAAAAAATATTCCTTCCAGATATGAACTAAATCTGTCACCCATCTCTTTGGCTATTATTTTGAGAGGCGGAATAAATACTTTAAGCCGACTTAAAAATGAAGACATAACAGCATATATAAATTTTGACCAAGCTTTAAATGATACTACAGGTTCAATTGAACCCATTATTGAAATTCCTGAGTTCACTTCAATTATTGATACCAAACCTAAAAAACTAGATTACATAATAAAAAAATATTAATATGTTTATTACCTTCGAAGGATTGGATTTCTGCGGTAAATCCACACAAATAAAATTATTGGAAAAATACTTACACGATAAAGGTTTTTCAGTGTTGTTTATCCGTGAACCAGGCGGAGTTGAAATTTCTGAGAAAATTAGAAATATTCTATTAGATAGAAAAAATTCTTCCATGCATTTTGAAACGGAATTGCTATTGTTTTCAGCTAGCAGGGCACAACTTGTAAGAGAAGAAATTATTCCCAAGCTGAAAAAAAAATATATCGTACTTTCCGATAGATTTCATGATTCTTCTATCGCATATCAAGGATTTGGAAGAGGATTAAATACAAAGTTTGTAACTAATCTACAGAATTTTGCAATTG
Source organism: uncultured Ignavibacteriales bacterium (assembly GCA_963704835.1). GTDB lineage: Bacteria > Bacteroidota > Ignavibacteria > Ignavibacteriales > Melioribacteraceae. The sequence continues at coordinate 29,778 of CAVPHW010000004.1, forward strand.
GCGAGGCAAAACCAGATTTAACTTTTTTCTTAGATATTCCAATTGAAGAAGTTTTGTTAAGAAAATCTAAAGTGGATAGAAAAGATTTAGATAGAATTGAGGTTTCTAAGAAAGAATTTTATGTAAAAGTTAGATCAGGATATAAAAAAATTGCTGAATCTGAGGAACGATTTGTTACTATTGATGGTCTAAAATCCGTTGAAATTATTCATAGTGAAATTAAGTCTGCGGTCAAAAAATTTATGAAAGGTAGAAGTTAGTATGAAAATATATTTAAATAGAATTTTTGGATTAGTCTTAATATTTATTTTAAGTGGTTTTGTTAGTGGTGATTCCGACATTTATTTTCAAATGTCTAAGGGCATTGATATCTTCGGTAGAGTTTACAAAGAAGTTGCGTTAAACTATGTTGATGAGGTTAAACCAGAATCGTTTATGTTAGAAGGCATTAGAGGAATGTTATCTACTTTAGATCCTTATACTGTTTACATTGATGAAAATCACCAGAAAGACATTGAACTAATAACTAAAGGGAAGTATGGCGGTATTGGGGCTACTGTGGGTTTGTACAATGATAAAATTACGATAGTAGATTTAATTGAAGGTTATTCAGCTCAGCGTCAAGGAATTAGAATAGGTGATATAATCCGTAAAGTTGATACTATTGAAGTATCCAAGGAAAACTATGATGAACTTGGCAACTATCTAAAGCGCGAACCTGGAACTGAAATCTCTGTGACTATTGAAAGAGACGGAGTTAAAGGGAATATAGTTTTTAACTTAGTAAGTGAAGAAATAGAAATTAAAAATTTAACATACTTTGGCTTCTATCCTGAAGAAAGTAATAATGTCTACCTTAAGTTAAGCGGATTTTCAAGAAGTGCTGGGGATGAAATTAAAAAGGCAATTCAACAACTTAGGATTGAGAAAGAAATAAAAAGCATAGTTCTAGATTTAAGGGGAAATCCTGGTGGTTTACTTGATGCAGCAATTGACGTTAGCGAAAAGTTTTTACCTACGGACACAGAGGTTGTATCAATTAAAGGAAGGGATAATTCAAAAGTACAAGTATTTACATCCAAAGAAGAACCGATTGCTGGTTTGTCAAACCTTGCAATACTAGTTGATAATGGTTCTGCTTCTGCCTCTGAAATTGTAGCCGGTGCGCTTCAAGATCATGATAGAGGAGTAATTCTTGGCACCAAATCCTATGGAAAAGGATTGGTTCAAACTGTAATTCCTTTGTCATATAATACTTCATTGAAAATGACTACCGCAAGATATTACACACCTAGTGGCCGTTGCATTCAAGAGATTGATTATTCAAAAGAGAAAGAAATATTTGGTCAAAGTGTTGTTGATGAAGATAAAGTTTATTTCACAGACAATAAAAGAGAGGTTTTTGCCAGAGGTGGAATTACACCCGACTCGATTATTATTAATTCTTCTGAATCCCACCTAGTAAGATCTTTATTGGCAAAAGGAATGTTTTTTAAATTTGCTACAAACTTTTTTAATACTTCATCCAAAGAAGAAATAAACAGTAAGTCTGATGAAATGTTATTTAGTTTGTTCCTTACCTATTTGGATAATCAAGAATTTAATTACAAAACTCAATCTGAGATGTTGATAAGCGAATTAAAAGAATCTATTAAAAAAGAAGGATATAACTCTAATCTGCTGGAAGATGTTGAAAAATTTGATATAAAATTTGATTTAATAAAACAGAAAGAATTGAATAAATATAAGAATGATATTATTTCCGAAATTAAACAAGAGCTTGCTGCCAGAAAAGATGGTAGAAAAGGAAGAATCACACAATCTTTAAAATATGATATTCAATTTTCTACAGCTTTGGAGATTTTAAAAAGCAGCAAAACTTATTCTTCAATCCTTAATTCTAAAAATTAACTCTCACTATTTTGAATATTTTTCTAGAAATGTTTCTGGAATAATTTGTATCTGAATTGATTGGAATTTGAATCTAAAAGCAATACCAGCACAAATTTCTTATTGAAACATTTTACACATGAAAATGTTAAATTTACTTAGTGAATTTAATCTTTTTGATCTTTTCTGCATCAAATTTGAAATAAAAATTAGATATAAGTATAATAAAATATTATGGAGGAATAATGTCCGAGACACATATTGAAGAAACAAAACTAGAGTTTAAAGCTGAGGTAAAACAGCTTCTAGATATTCTGGTTCACTCACTTTACACACATAAAGAAATATTTTTAAGGGAATTAATCTCCAATGCATCTGATGCTATGGACAAACTTAGATTTGAGTCTAATAGAGGAACTGAAATTTCTGATAAAGATCTTGAATTGGAAATTAACATTTCTATTGATAAGGATAAAAAAGTATTAAAAATTTCTGATAGCGGAATTGGTATGACCCACGATGAAATCATTAGTAATATTGGAACTATTGCAAAATCCGGGACATCAGAATTTCTTAAGGTTATGGCGCAAAGCAAAGAGGATGCGAGCAATATTATTGGTCGGTTTGGAATTGGCTTTTATTCCGTTTTTATGGTAGCTAAGGAAGTAGTAATAAGAACAAAATCCTTTCAAAAAGATGAACCTGCTTTGAAATGGGTTTCTGATGGATTAGGTTCATACACTATTTCACAATTGGAGGAGCCTACAAAACGGGGAACAACTATTGAAGTCCATCTTAAAGAGGATATGGACGAATTTTTAGAAAAATATAGATTAGACTCAATTGTCAAAAAGCACTCTAGTTTTATCACATTCCCAATTAAAGTGGAAAACGAACAAGTAAATACTGTTTCCGCTTTATGGAGAGAACCAAAGTCTAATATTAAACCAGAACAATATAAAGAGTTTTATAAGTTCTTAACGTATGATCAAGATGAGCCTTTAACTACCATTCACAGAAGCGTTGATGCACCGATCCAGTTTACTAGTTTACTATTTATTCCAAAGAAAAATATGGATATGTTCGGTTATAATAGAGAAGAGTACGGTCTAGATTTATATGTTCGCCGCGTTCTTATTCAACATCAGAACAAAGACCTTTTACCTGAATATTTAAGTTTTGTGAAAGGAGTTGTAGATTCTGAAGATCTGCCACTTAATATTTCTAGAGAAACACTTCAAGAAAATATTATTTTTTCTAAGATTTCATCTAGTGTAACATCACAAATTTTGTCTGATCTTTCAACATTGGCCGAAAAAGAAGAAGATAAGTATAAAGATTTCTGGAAAGAGCATGGAAAGACTTTTAAGATGGGATATATGGATTATTCAAATCAAGAAAAGTTCATAAAACTATTGCGTTTCAATACTTCGTTTTCAAAAGATGCAACTGAACTTTTTAGTCTTGAACAATATGTTGAAAGAATGAAGACAGAACAAAAGGATATTTATTATTTAGCCGGAAGCAGCAGAGATGCTGTTTCACTCGATCCACATCTAGAAATATTCAAAAGTAAAGGTATTGAGGTTTTATATCTTTATGATCCAATGGATGAGTTTGTGATGGAAGCATTGCGGAAGTTTAAAGATTTTGAGATAAAATCAGCTGAACAAGCAGATATTAAAAAACTAGGTAAGTTAGAAAATGTTGAAACTGAAAAGAAAGAGAAGGCTGAAGAACTCTCCAAAGAAGATAAAAAACATTTTTCTAGTTTGCTGAAAAGAATGAAAGAAATTCTGGGAGATAGAATTAAAGATGTTAAGGAATCTGATAGATTAAGTGGAAGCCCAATTGTGCTTGTAAATCCTGATGATGGAATGACTTCAACAATGCAGAAAATTATGAATATAACAGGCAAAATGGAGACCGTGCCACCAAAGATTATGGAAGTTAACAAAGATCACAAGTTGGTTAGAAACTTAATTAAGGTATTTAAATCCAACGATAAAGACGAATATATTACAACTGTTGTAGAGCAATTATATGAATCTTCTTTATTATTAGAAGGATTTTTATATGACCCACATAAACTTGTGAACAGGGTAAATTCACTTTTGGAAAATTCTAGTGATTGGTATGCAAGTGTTAAAAAATTAGAATAATTTCTTTAATCAAGTTAAAATTGAGCCTGCCCACAATTGTGAGCGGGCTTTTCTATTTATTTGTCTATGGGTTAAATAATTTTATTTTAAATATGCGCTAACATATTATTATATAATGTTTTGGAGCTGTCAATTAAAGTTATTATTTATATTATTATCGGGGAATTTTGAATACTAAAAATAAAATGAATGCTAATATCTCACTTGATTTAGATAATCAATGGGCATATATGAAAGTTCATGGGGATGAAGGTTGGGATAAATATCCATCTTATTTCAATAAATTTATTCCCCATAGTTTAGAAATGCTTAAAAAATATAACTTAAAAATTACATTTTTTATTGTAGGGAGAGATGCAGACGACCAAGGAAATTCTGAAGTTATGTCAGAAATTACCAGACATGGTCACGAGGTTGGTAATCACTCTTACAATCATGAAGCTGCATTCAACTTTTATTCAAGGGAAGAAATTCTAGATGAGCTAAATAGAACTGAAGATGCAATAGAAAATGTAACTGGAGCACGACCAATCGGATTCCGCGGGCCTGGATTTAGTAGGAGCAAGCTGCTTTATAATATTCTGCATGAAAAAAAATACTTATATGACGCTTCAATTTTACCAACTTGGATTGGACCATTAGCAAGAGCATATTATTTTCGACAATCTAACTTAACGAAAGATGAACGAAAATCCCGTGAAGGATTATTTGGATCTTTTTCAGATGGATTTCAAAGAATAAAACCCTTTGTCTGGGATTTGGGAAATCAAAGCACTTTACTTGAAATTCCGGTAAGCACCATTCCAATCATGAAACTCCCATTTCATTTTAGCTATTTGCATTACTTGGCAAAGATTTCAGAAAAATTAATGGATACATATATACAAACTGCTGTTACTCTTTGTAAGTTGACAAACACAGAACCAAGTTTTTTACTTCACCCACTTGATCTTATTGGAGGAGATTTAATACCAGAGTTAAACTTTTTCCCTGGAATGGATTTATCGACCAGTTACAAAACTGAACTTTTTGCTATTGTAATGGAAAAAATGACAAACAATTTTAATATGATAAGTATGAGTGAACATGCTAAAGAAATTTTGATGAGAGATAACCTACCTCGAAAAAATGTTCAATAATTATTTTGAAATAATTTAATATTTGTTAAGTTAAATACTTTATAATATTTTTTATATATTTAAGTATAACCCATTGTAAATAGGTATACTTTGGATTCAACTTCTGAAATAGTTTTTGTTCACTTCAAACCTAATGATTTTTTTCAAAAGTATATTAAGAAAAATTCAGTATTTAAAAGCAAAAAAACACTCCAATATCAACAAAAACTAACTCCTACAGATTTTGTATATCTAACATATAATCTTGTATGTATTCCAGATAATATTTTTGGTGATGGCATTATCTCACCAAATTCTAGAGTGCAAATTAATGTATCGAAAAAAAAATGAATACTATTTAAAATTCAAAATATTTCATTCCCAAAAGAGAGGAAATATGAAAAATTTATTTGCCAGATTTTTAACTTATTTTTGCCTTTCGTTTTCTTTGGTTAATGCACAGAATATGAAGTTAGTTTGGGCGGATGAGTTTAATGACGCTACAATTGATAAGGCTTTGTGGGATTATGAAATTGGACCAACTGCTGAAACTTTACACTACTTTACTGATCATCCTGAAAACACAAAAATAGTTGATGGTAAATTACAACTTATTGCACTTAAAGAAGATTACGAAGGATTTCATTATACAGCATCGCTTCTCAAAACAGAAAACATTTATAATTTCAGATATGGACGAATTGAAGCCAGAATTAAACTACCTCAAACCACTGGCTTTGTCCCCGGTTTTTGGTTGCTCCCCCAAGATTCTAAGTATGGTTATTGGCCTTGGAGCGGAGAGATTGATGTAATGGAACATCCAACAAATCAAGATAGAATATATGGGACCTGCCATTCATGGCAATACAGTTATTTTACTGGATCAATGCAACCGGCTGGAGGTAGCATACAAGTTACGGATTCTGAAACAGCGTTTCACTTATATTCTGTTGAATGGTCGCCTGACAAAATAGATTTTTTTGTTGATGATCAAAAATATTTCACCTTTAATAATGATCATACTAGTTTTAAAACATGGCCATTTGATGAACCTTTTTATATACTTTTTGCCATGGGCGTTGGTGGTGGATGGGTTGGACCGCCAAATTCCTCAACTGTATTTCCCGCAATTATGGAAGTTGACTATGTAAGGGTTTACCAAAATCTTGAAGATATTTTAATTTCCGGCGAAGATTATCTTCCACGTTATACTAAAGCTGTAACTTATTCTCTTCCTCATATTGAAGGTGTTAATTATTTGTGGAATGTTACCGGCGATGCAGAAATTGTTTCAGGTCAAAACACAGAAAGTATTGTGATAAATTGGAATACTTTTAGCGGAAATGTGGAAGCCGAAATTACAAGTAATGGTTTAAGCTACAATTATGAATTCCCAGTAATTGTTTCTAATAATTATTTGAAAAATTATGGATTTGAAAAAGGAGTCAGTCCATGGACACAATCAAGACCTTACCCTGGAGATATTGATTTTACTTTAGATTCTGAAGATCCGCATAGTGGAAATAACTGTTTGAATGTTGATGTGAAATCCCAATCAACAAACGCATGGGATGTGCAGCTTTCTCAGCGCAATTTATTGTTTGAGTCTGGAAAGCAGTATAGTCTTAGCTTTTGGGCAAAAGCAAAACCTTCAGGTACAAAGATAAATGCTGCTATAATCAATTCAACTACCATTGAGCTTTACGTAATCAAAGAGATTACGCTAACTGACTCTTGGCAAAAGTATGATTTAAGTTTCACACCTTCTTCAAATGTTCTTGGGCAAATTAATATTGATTTGGGTGGTCACCTTGGCAATTATTACTTTGATGACTTTGCTATTTCATTACCTGAATTAAATAATGATGCGAATCAAATTACAAATGCAGACTTTTCAAATGGTAATTCAGGTTGGGTTTTTAATAGTTTTGCACCTGCTCAAGCAGTAGGGGAAGTTATAAATGGTGAATTCGCAGTTTCCATTACTAATGGCGGATCAAATTTATGGGATATCCATTTAGGGCAAGTAAATGTTTCTTGTGAAAAAGGGAAAGAATATACTGTCTATTTTGATGCTTTTGCCGATGCACCCCGAACGATCTCAGCACTTGTCGGTAAAAACTCGAATCCATGGACAGTTTACAGTGGTAACCAAATTATTTCTTTAACCACTGTGAGAAAAACATACGCTTATACTTTTTTAATGAATGAACCGACTGATAATCAAGCAAGGTTGGGTTTTGATTTAGGCAAATCAACTGTTGATATATACTTCGATAATATTAAACTAAGTAAAGGGGAAATTCCGACGGATATTGAGCTTGAAAAAGATGCATTACCAAAGTCATTTCAACTTGATCAAAATTATCCGAATCCGTTTAATCCAATAACAATAATAAACTATCAATTGCCCCAATCTGGTTTTGTAAAACTAGATGTTTTCAATTCTTTGGGACAAAAAGTAAAATCATTAATAAATGAGGAAAAACCAGCAGGAAGTTATTCAGCAGAATTTATTGCTGAAAATTTTCCGAGTGGAATATATTTTTATAAAATTTCTACAGGTAATTTTCGGGAAGTTCGTAAAATGATTTTGCTAAAATAATAATCGCAAAATTATGAGTATAATGTTATTTATGTTATAAGATGAATATTTTTATCATAATGCGCTGAGACGAAGTTCCTATAAATACGCAAGATTTTACCCTTGAGGTTCTTCATTTCATTCAGAATGACCTTTTTGTATAATGTGGTAAATTTATATTGTAGCAGTATGTTTATTTGCTTCGAATTCGGAATTTTAATTTTGTAAATAATTCTCCTTTCGATTCGTATTCTCTTAAGTAATGAATCTTAACTTTGTTTCTATTTTTCACTAACCACCCTAACGAGATTTTTATTTTTTCTAGATCCTTTTCTTCCATTCCAGCTAATAAATGAAAAGTACCGTCAAAATAATCATCAAGTGCAACATCAAAAAGATCTTGTTCCTTTATGTAATAATCCTTTAGAAAAACTTTCCCTTCTAAAAAAAGAACATAGTCGGTTTCAAGAGAATCTCTAATCTCAATTAGTGCGTTTACCTGGTTTATTGGTTCAGCTAAAATTGATGATCTACTAAGTTGATTCAACAACATATTTACTGTATCTCTAACTTCAGCTGCTTCCTCATACTTCTTTCGTTCTGATAGTTCCTTCATCTTGTTCAATAATCTATTTACTGCGTTTTGGTTTTTCCCCGAAAGAAACTCATAAACATTATCTAATTCGTTTTTATAATCTTCGACTGAAACTTCATCAATACACGGAGCTGTGCATCTTTTAATATCAAGCAGATAGCATTTTTTCTTTTTAGCCATTTCCTTATTGGTGCATTCACGTAATGTAAAAGTTTTATCAGAAATTTCTTTTAACGAGTTGGATGTAATTCTGTTAGAATATGGACCGAAATAATCATTTCCATCAAAATCAAAATTTGTAGATACTTTTATATCTGGAAACTTATGGTCATTATTAATTTTTATAAAATAATTTTGTGAATATTTTTTAAGCATTGAATTAAATTGAGGTTTATGAATTTTAATCAGTTCCGCTTCAAGAACCAACGCACTTAATTCTGAATTTGTAACACTAAATCCCAACCGGTTTGCCTTTCTAGCAATTTTTTTTGCTTTGCGGGATGCAGCACTAGAAAAATAGTTCTTTACTCTTTTCTTTAATGACTTTGCCTTTCCTATATAAACGATTTTGTCTGATGCATCACGAAAGAAATAGACTCCCGGTGAATCCGGCAAACTAGCTAAATCACCAACTAGTTTTTTTTTGACAAGTCTAAAACTTTTTGAAACTGAAGGAGCTGTTTGGAAATCGACTAATTCTGAAATACTTTCATAATCATATTCATCCTTTAACTTTTCGAGTAGTTTAAGGAATAGTTTTGCTGTCACTAAAGCATCACCCAAAGCACGATGAACATTTTTATGCTGAATTTTGAAATGTTTAACCATATTTCCCAAGGATTTGCTTTTTAGCTCTGGGAAAATTTTTCTAGATATTTTAAGAGTACAAATTTGTTCTAGCTTTGGTAACTGAATATCTGCCCGTTCAAACTCCGATTTTAGGAAAGCAAAATCAAAAGGAAGATTATGCCCAATTAAAATTGAACCATCTATAAATTCTTTTACTTCTTGTGAAATAGTTTCAAAGGATGGTGCTCCAATAATATCTTCATTGGTAATTCCAGTTAGCGCAGTTATAAACGGAGGTATGTATTGTCCGGGATTTAAAAGAGAGTGATAGTTTTCAGTGATTTTACCTTTCTCAATTCTTACAATTCCTATTTCAATAGCACGGCTATTTGGAGGAGAAGTACCGGTTGTTTCAAAATCAAGGACCGAAAATGTTGCTTCAGTAAAATTTATTTCTTTTTGATGCATTTAATTTTATTAATATTTTTAATTAATAAATGTAAAAAAAGAAAAACAATAAATTATTATAATCCACTTTTGCCATAATTATTTTATTGTTAGTAACATAGGAAAGTAAATGAATTATTCAATATTCGACTTAATCGGCAACGTGGGAGTATTTTTAATTATTTTCAGCTATTTACTCCTTCAAACAAATAAAATAAAAAGCACAGATGTACGCTATTCATTAATGAATGTTTTTGGGGCTATTTTTGTAATAATTTCACTTATTGAGAATTTTAATATGTCCGCATTTGTGATTGAAGCTTTCTGGGTATTAATAAGTATTATTGGCATTGTGAAATATTTCAAAAAAAAAGTATTTGGTAAATTCAATTAATACAATACACTATTAAGTAATATATAAAGCTGATTCTTAAATCATCTCTCTAAAAATAAATAATTTAATAAATTCATTTGTTTAGTTTTTACAGTACTTTTGTTATTTTGCATTCGATTAAAAAATATTTCGGAATAATTAAGGAAATTACATAATGGCTGATAATATTCCATTAGAATTTGAAAGTATTGAAGAATATAATAGAGCAGTTCTGCAACAGCTAATAGATAATAACGCTCTTTTAAGAGTTATGCTTGATTATGAAGTTGAAAAGCACGCTTTTAGGATTGCTTCGGAGAATGGATTAGAGGAAATTACTCCTGACGAGTTGGCGATTAAAAAAAGAGAAATTTCTCAATCATTAAATGATAAAATTCGAGAATATAAATTACATGCTCTTGCTGAAATAAATCTAAGAAAGTAGTTTTCTTCTACTTTCTCCTTCAAAGGATTAAAAATAATGAATATGAATATTTTATTTATTGGTGATATCGTTGGTAAACCTGGTTTAGATATGGCAGCAATGTGGCTGCCAGGCTTAATTAATAAATACCGTGCAGATCTTGTAATTGTTAATGCAGAAAATTCTGCTGATGGAAAAGGCTGCACAGAGAAGGAAGGTCAGATATTATTTAATTTGGGAGCACATGTCTTAACCGGTGGGAATCATACCTGGGATAAACATCAATCCCAAGAATATTTAAAAAATGAAAAAAGAGCCATTCGCCCGCTGAATTACCCCAAAGGAACTTATGGTAATGGTTATATAATTGTTGAGACAAAAAAGGGAAAAGCGGCAGTTCTAAATCTACAAGGTAGAACATTTATGGCAACAATTGACTGTCCATTTAGATCTGCTGAATGGGCTCTTAAAAAGATAGCTCAAGAGACAAAAGTAATTTTTATAGATTTTCATGCCGAAGCAACTGCTGAAAAACTAGCACTTGCAAATTTTGTTGATGGAACTGCAAGTGTTCTTGTTGGAACCCACACCCACATACAAACAGCAGATGAAAGAATTTTCTCTAAAGGTTTGGGTTATATCACAGATTCCGGCATGACTGGACCTTATGATTCAGTAATTGGAATGAAAACTGAAGCTGCTGTAAATAGGTTTTTGTTTCAGACACCTCAAAAATATCAGACTGCAACAGATAACAATCACTTATGTGGAGTTTTTGCAAAGGTGGATATTTCAACCGGAAAAACTGTCGAGATCGAAAGAATATTGATCCCATCATTTGAAACAAATATTCCCGTGGAATGAAAAATTTCCCCTTACCAAGAATAGATAAAGACCCCAAATTAAAAAGGTATCTTGAAAAATATTGCAGGTTACAACTTGGTGATATTTGGGAAGATTCTGAAGGGAAGCACAAAATAGCTTGTTTGGATTCTACGAACTCTAAATCAATTCTTGAATTAGCGGGAAAAGAAAAATTTAAATTAGCAGTTCATGATCCTCCATATAATATGATCGCCTTCAATAAAATGAGCTCTTCAGATTTTGTAAGCTGGTGTAAAGGTTGGATTGAAACTTCTTACAACTTATTGTCAGAGAACTCATCATTGTACATTTGGTTAGGCGCAGATCAAAAAAATCATTTTGAACCATTTGCAGAATTTATCTTAATGATGAAAGAAACGAATTTCACTTCTAAAAGTTTTATCACAATGCGCAACCAAAGAGGATATGGCACCCAAAAAAATTGGATGGCCGTTAGACAAGAATTGCTTTTTTACACAAAGGGACTACCAGTTTTTAATATCGAAAAAGTCTATACGGAAATTCCTAAATCTGTAAAAGGATATTATAAAGATGTAAATGGGAACCGAACTGAAAATCTTGAAAGAAGTAAATCAGATAAAATTAGGGCGGGTAATGTTTGGATAGATATTCAGCAGGTCTTTCATTTGAGAGAAGAAAATGTGAATGGCTGTTTTGTTCAAAAACCAATAAAAGCCTTAGAACGGATCTTGGAAGTATCGAGCGATGAAAATGATTATGTAATTGATTTTTTTGCTCATTCAGGAACAACAACCGTAGCAGCAGAAAAATTAAAAAGAAAATCGATTTCGATTGATATAGAGCCAATTTATTGTGAAATTTCAATTAGAAGATTGGAAAGATATAGAAAGACAGGTAAATTAGGGTGGCAAAATTCTAATCCATTTGAGGAAGAAATTCTAAACAATAAAGAATTAGCTAACTATTTAAAAGACATATATGATATTAGTCTCCCAAAAAATATTTAAGCAAGGAATAAAAATTTTCTAATGCAGAGAATTGATGGTAAAAAAATAGCGAGTGACATAAAAGCTGAACTAAAGGCTAAAATTGATGTTTTAGTTAATGAGAAAAAGAAAATACCTGGTTTAGTTACAATTTTAGTTGGAGAAAACCCAGCCTCCAAAATTTACGTTAACATGAAGATCAAATCATGTGCTGAAATTGGAATGCACTCAAAATTGGAATTGCTCGATAAAAATATTAGTGAAGACCAGCTATTAAAACTTATTGATGATTACAATAAAGATCCTTATTTTCATGGCATACTTGTTCAACTTCCTTTACCAAAACATATTGATGAGGATAAGGTAATTGAATCAATTAACCCTCAAAAGGATGTTGATGGTTTTCATCCAAATAGTGTTGGTAAATTGGTAATTGGCAAAGATACTTTTAAATCTTGTACTCCATATGGTATAATGGAGTTGTTGAAGAGATATAAAATTGAAACTAAGGGAAAACATGTAGTTGTTGTTGGAAGAAGCAATATTGTCGGTAAACCGGTCGCTAATATGCTTTTACAAAAGGAAGAAGGAGCAAATGCAGTTGTAACAATTTGTCATTCCGCGGCACCAGATGTTTCTTATTTTACAAAGCAAGCAGATATATTAATTGCAGCAATTGGACGAGCAAATTTTATAACAGAAGATATGGTTAAGGATAATGTTGTTGTAATTGATGTTGGGATTAACAGAATTGAAGATTCAGAGAGTTCCAAAGGTTATAAATTGGTTGGAGATGTTGATTTTGAGGGGGTTTCTCAGAAAGCATCTTGGCTTACTCCTGTTCCAGGTGGAGTTGGACCAATGACAATAGCAATGTTACTTAGCAATACATTTAAAGCATATTCTATTTTAGAAAATAAAAATTAAATACCATGAAAGAGATCTTAATTGACAAAATTGTAAAGCAAGTTTTTACAGAAAAAGCTTTGCACGATTTTTATTGTGTTGGAGATACTTGCAAGGGTTGGGAAAGAAATGTTGTTGATCAACCCGTTGCAGTTCAAAAGATAATAAACAATGGTGCAGAAAGAATTTCGGCAGGTAAAGGAATTGGAACTGAAATTAGTGATATTTCTTTGGCAAGAATGATTGATCACACAATGTTAAAGCCCGAAGCAACACCACAAGAAATTACAACATTATGCGAAGAAGCATTAAAATATAGTTTTGCTAGTGTATGTATTAATCCGAGTAATGTACTTCTTTGCAGTAAACTTTTGGCAAGGTCGGAAGTTAAAGTCTGTACCGTAATTGGTTTCCCATTAGGAGCAACGACTACTGCAGTAAAGAGAGCCGAAGCTGAAGAAGCACTTAACAATGGCGCTCAAGAAATTGATATGGTTATTAATATAGGAAAGCTAAAGTCCGGGGATTATGAATATGTATTTAGTGATATAAACCAAGTTGCTTTGGCAGTAAAAAAGAAAAATGCCGTTCTTAAAGTAATTATTGAATCTGCTTTATTGACAGATGAGGAAAAAGTAAAAGCATGTTTGATCAGTAAACAAGCTAAAGCTGATTTTGTAAAAACATCAACAGGATTTAGTAAAGGAGGCGCAACGGTTGGAGATATTGCCTTAATGAGATATGTTGTTGGGAGCTCTGTTGGAGTTAAAGCTTCTGGTGGAGTTAGAACTTTACAAGACGCTGAGGATATGATTAAAAGTGGAGCTGATAGAATAGGCGCAAGTGCCAGTGTAAAAATAGTGACCGGTGATAAATCTAAATCGGATGGATATTAGTGGTATTAGATTTAGTGATCACAAAGTCTGATGATGGTGTTACTGCTGTAATTCCATCTTTAAAGGGGTGCGATTGCTGGGCACATGACAGAAGAAGAAGCAATTGAGAAATCAGTTGATTTATTAAGATATTATATAAATCTTGATAAGGAAGTAGAGATTATAATTGATAAATCCAGAGGAATTCTAATAATAAAACAATTTATAAATTAGTTTTTAATAAAGACCTACCGTGAAAGAATTCAAGACAGAACGACGACTTAATAAGATTAAAACGGTTGTCTCAAATCGTCAATTTTCACTTCGAGTTGTTCTTGAAAATATTCATGATCCTCACAATGTTAGTGCTATCTTTAGAACATGTGATTCAGTAGGGATTCCACAAGTTGATTTACTTTATACTTATGAGTCCTTTCCCAAAATTAGCCGAGTTACTTCTGCGTCTTCAAAAAAATGGGTTGAGCAAAATAGGTATGATTCAACCGAAGCTTGTATACAGAATTTAAAAAATGAAGGTTTTCTTGTCTATGGTTCCATGCTTTCTGAAGAAGCAGAGAATATTTATAATTTAGATTTTACAGAAAAAGTTGCTATTGTTATGGGAAACGAACATAGGGGAATTTCGGATGAAGTAAAAATGTTAGTTGATAAGCAGATTTACATTCCGATGCGAGGCATGATTCAAAGTCTAAATGTATCAGTTGCAACTGCAGTAATATTATATGAAGCGCAACGGCAACGTGCTTTAAATGGAATGTATGATAAAAGTGAACTTACAAATAATGAATTAGAAAACCTTATAAACACTTGGTGCACCAAATGATTCAACAATTTAGTAAAATAAAAAATGTTAATGGAACCTTATCACTTCCTGGAGATAAATCAATTTCGCATAGAGCGGTTATGTTATCTTCAATAGCAGAAGGTGAATCGAAAATATTCAACTGCCTTCTTTCCGATGATGTTTTAACTACAATAAATGCTTTTAGAGAAATGGGTACAAAAATAGATATTGAGGAAGATAAAATTGTAGTTTTGGGAAATGGGTTTTCGGGTTTAACAGAACCAGAATCTGAATTGAATTTAGGAAATTCCGGGACAACAACAAGGTTACTTGCAGGAATATTAGCTGCACAAAAATTCCCCACAACAATAATTGGCGATGAATCTTTATCTTCCAGACCAATGAAAAGAATTCTTACTCCGCTTAGACAAATGGGTGCAAATATAAGTGGGCAAAATAATTGTCTACCCTTGGTGATAAAACCTACGGAACATCTTAGAGCCATTGAGTACGAACTTCCAATAGCAAGTGCTCAGGTAAAAAGTTGCATTCTTTTGGCTGGATTATACTTGGATGAGGAAACTGTTGTAGTTGAAAGTTTATCAACTAGAAATCATACTGAAAGCATGTTGGGATTAAAAGTCGTCGAAGAAGATGATGTTAAAAGAATATATTCATCCATAGATTATTTCCCGGTTGCTGCTGAATATCATGTTCCTTCTGATATTTCTACCGCAGCTTTTTTTGTTGTTCTCACTTTCTTACTTAAAGATTCAGAGATAAGAATAGAAAATGTTTCTCTTAATGAAACCAGAACAGGTATTTTAACAGTATTAGAAGCAATGGGTGCGGAGATAACGACAGAAAATGAAGTTGAACTGAATGGGGAAGTTAGAGGTAATATTATTGTTACTAGTTCAGAACTTACTAATGTGGAGTTCCCGGAAGAAATAATTCCAAATATTATTGATGAGATACCGATTTTAGCAATTGCTGGAATTTTTGCTAATGGCGAATTCGAAATTTCGGGAGTTGGAGAATTAAGAACCAAAGAAAGTGATAGAATTAATTCAATATGTAGAAATCTAGAATTGCTTGGCTTAAATGTTAGTGAGTCCGAAGATGGCTTTTCAATCACTGGAGAAATAACAAATACAACAGCTACATTTAAAAGTTACGGCGATCATAGAATTGCAATGTCATTTGCTATTCTTTCTTTGTTGATTGAAGGAAATTATAGCGTTGAGGATTTTGATTGTGTTAGTGTTTCAAATCCAAATTTTCTAAAACAATTAGAAAGTATAAGTAATTACTAAAATTATTTTTGAAAAAATAGAATTGCATATTTTTTAAATTAATTTCCACTGAACGGTGTCCCAAAAATACCGACTGCAAGTTCAGCCCAGATGAGTAGTAGTGTTACAAGAAGAGCGCCACACACGGCTATTCGGTATTTGATATTGCCTATCTTTCTTATTGCAAAATCACACAATAAACCGGTCCCAAAGAATAAACTTCCCGCTACAACAAAATCGAGTAGATTCCAATTTACTTCATCTGTAAACTGCATTGCTACTAGGGGAATTAACAAAAGAATTACTGATATTATCACTATGATGATAAGTCTTTTATTTTGCATAATTATTACCGTCCTTATGAGTCTAACATTACTATTAAGTTTAAATTTACATATCGTATTTTTTGCGAATAGCGCAAATTTATAATTCGCATATTCTCTAGTAATAGATTTACAACTAAAAATAACAAGAAAAACTTGATATAACTTACAAATGAGAATTATTCCTGAAAAATTAATAAAACCCCTACCAGATTTATTAGATATAATTTATAAACATGTTCAAACATATTCTTTTAAGTATTATATTTACCTCCTATAAAATATAAAGTGGAGCAATAATGAGTGTTGATGATAAAAAAGTAATTTACTCTATGATTGGTGTAAGTAAGTACTATGATAAAAAGCCAATCTTAAAGAATATTTACTTATCATATTTTTATGGAGCTAAGATAGGTGTTTTAGGGTTGAACGGTTCCGGTAAAAGTTCATTACTTAATATTCTAGCCGGAGTTGATAAAGAGTTTAATGGCGAAACAGTTGTTTCACCTGGTTATACTATTGGCATGCTTGAACAAGAACCTCACTTAGATGAAACTAAAACCGTAAAAGAAATAGTCGAAGAAGGAGTACAAGAGACAGTTGACATTCTGAAACAATACGATGAAATAAATGCGAAATTTGCTGAAGAAATGACCGAAGATGAAATGACCGATCTTCTTGAAAAGCAAGGGAAGGTGCAAGATAAATTAGATTCGCTGAATGCTTGGGATTTAGACTCTCGTTTGGAAATGGCAATGGATGCACTTGGCTGTCCACCTTCAGAAACACCTATAAAAGTACTCTCTGGTGGTGAAAAGAGAAGAGTTGCTTTGTGCCGTTTACTCCTAAAGAAACCTGATATTTTGCTCTTAGATGAACCCACAAACCATTTAGATGCCGAAACAGTGTTATGGCTTGAGTCCGAATTAAATCGCTATCCTGGGACAATAATTGCAGTTACACATGATAGATATTTTTTAGATAATGTGGCTGGTTGGATTTTAGAGTTGGATAGAGGCGAAGGTATTCCTTGGAAGGGCAATTATACTTCTTGGTTGGAACAAAAACAAAATAGATTACTGCAAGAAGAGAAAAAAGAGACTGAGAGACAAAAAACTTTACAACGTGAATTAGAATGGATAAGAATGTCACCCAAGGGAAGACATGCTAAATCTAAGGCTAGAATCTCTTCCTATGAAAATATGCTAAAAGATGAAAAAGATAAATTACAAAAGGATTTAGAAATTTATATTCCAGCTGGTCCACGTTTAGGAAATGTTGTTATTGAGGCGGAAAATGTTTCAAAGGGATACGGTGACAAATTATTATTTGAAAATTTAAATTTTTCATTGCCTCCCGGAGGAATTGTTGGAGTTATTGGACCAAATGGTGCCGGTAAAACAACATTATTCAGACTGATTGTTGAACAAGAGAAAGCCGATACTGGAGTTTTCAAAGTTGGAGAAACAGTTAAATTGGCTTATGTTGATCAGAGCAGAGATGTTTTAAAAGCTGATAAAACTGTTTGGGAAACTATTACAGATGGTGCAGATATTATAAAAATCGGTAATAGAGAAATGAATTCTAGGGCATATGTTGGCCAGTTTAATTTGACCGGTGGTGATCAACAGAAAAAAGTTGGTATTCTTTCTGGAGGTGAGCGGAACCGTGTACATTTAGCAAGAATCCTAAAAGAAGGTGCAAACGTAATTCTGCTTGATGAGCCGACTAATGATTTAGATGTTAATACGATGAGGGCTTTAGAAGAAGGGCTACTTAATTTTGCAGGTTGTTCTGTTGTAATTAGTCATGATAGATGGTTCCTAGATAGAATTTGTACACATATTTTGGCATTTGAGGGTGAAAGTAAAGTAGTTTGGTTTGAAGGAAACTTTTCTGATTACGAAGAAAATAAAAGAGAAAGATTAGGTTCAGCTGCTGATATTCCTCAGAGGATAAAATATAAAAAATTAGTTAGATAGTTTATTTGTAGCGTCGACTTTTAGTCGGCGTTTTTTTTATATCTTACTCAGAAATCATTAATTCCTTTGTCGGCAGAAATGTCGTGTAACGGAAGACTTATAATCGCATTAATTTCCTTACTTACTTCCTCTGCTTTAGAATGAACCATAAAATGACTTCCATCTTTAATGATTATCGGAGTTTTAATTTTACTGATTGGAAAGGTTTTATCATTACTACCGTGAATGTGGAATAGATTTTCAATTTTGGAATTTTTACTCTGCCATTTAGTAATTTTATTAAAAGACCATTTAAAATAATTATCTGTACAACCACTTATCATTTCAAAAAAAAGTTTCCTACCTTTTTCAGAATTATATCCAAAAATTCTAGCCCATAGTGGAAAAGTTATTAAAATGTTTTTCTTTGAGAAAAATTTATAAATTGGAACGGTCTTAAAAAACTTGAGAGAAATTGGTTTCTCTAATTCTGATTTAATGCTGGAAATAATAATGATTTTTTTGGCATGAATAATTTTTGACAATTCTTGAACAACAATTCCACCGAAAGAATGTCCGATTAAAATAATATTGGGATCATTGGGATTGATATTTTCGGCAAGTCGACCTACATAATGTTCAAGAGACTCATCAGATTCTGGTTCTAGCCAGTTTAAATAAACTATCTGACCTGAATTTATTTTTAGGTTTTCAAAAAGTCTCTTATCAAAACCAAGCCCTGGAAGAAAGTATAACTTAGACTCACTATTATTCACTTGTTAGAGCTCCAAAATTTGATGTTTGAACTCATGAATATCTAGTTCGTTATATACCCAATCCAAGAAATCAATTCCATATTTGTTAATAAAATTAACAATGCAAAGTTCTCTCTCTTGGAAATTATCATTTGGGTAAATGCTATTTCTTGCCTTGCTAATTTGTCTAACGGTTGCCTCGTATTTACCTTCTTGAGATTTTATGGATTTTGATTTTAACACTTCAAGCTGATGCATAATTTTGTTTAAAGTTGTGCTTGCCACATCAAATAAATTTTTATCTATTTCTGCAAGTGAATTAGTCAGTTCCTCAAAATTACTACTTATCTTAGTCGTAGATTCATTAAAAATTGTTTCCACATTGTTTTCAGATATACTATTTAGAACTTCATCTTTAAGCTCTTGTAGACTTTTGAAAAACTGAAATGTACTCAAGTTATATTTAACCAAAATTTTTGCAATGTTACTTTCTAAAATTGTTGCTGAAGCCCGTGGGTAAATATATGGATGCTGAATATTAAAATGTTTGTACAAAGGAATAGCTTGAGCGTAATAACTTACCTCACCAGGTCCGGCAATATAAAAACCCGTTGGGAAAAGATAATCTTCACAAATTGGTCTGAGCAATACATTTGGACTAAAACATTCCGGCTTATTTTCGAGTAAATTTAAAATTTCATCTTTAGTAATTCTTTTTCGTTTTCCTTTTAATCTATACTCGTTATCTACAGGTTCAATTAGATGTCTTCCGGTTTCATCAGAAAAGAAAAGATTTATTGGTTTAATTTTTACTTGGGCATGGTAATTATCATCAAGTTCTGCGCTGGTTAGCAACACATCATTTGTGTGATTTCTATAGTCAAGTAATTCCTTTTTGAAAATTGGTTTCAGTAGTTTTTTAACTTCAATATCTTGCGGATTGAAAATAACCAGTCCGGTTTCATCAAAAATATTGAAAAGTAACTTAAAGAATGATTCGGCAATAGTTAAATCGGGGTTTAAAGTGGTCTTCGCCAGATCTAAAAACTCAGTACTAAATTCTGTTTGCCTAATTGAATTTTGAATTGATGAGTAAAAGTCATTTATTGAATTTGTAAATTTTAGATTTCCAACACTTCCTCTATTTTCATCAAGTTCAACGCCATCATTATAAATAATTTTCTCAATATCATTTTCTTTATTAAGTAGCGATATATTACTAATTTCTTCAAAATCATGATCATCTCCAGCCATCCAAAATATGGGCACAAAGTTATGGCTACTAAACTTGGAGTTCAAATATTCACTCAATTTAATAGTAGTAAATATTTTGTAGATTGTATAAAGCGGACCACCCATTAATCCAAGTTGCTGACCAGTAAAAACAGCGACAGTATTTTTCTTTTTAATCAGCTCTAAATTATTCGTTGTTTTTTCAGAAAAAGAAAACCCTGAATACTGGTTTTTAATTATTTCGGCTAAAAGTTCACCATTTTTATTATCCAGTTTATTAAAAGTATTTGAATAAGAATTTTCATCCCTAAAATTTAGTTTATAATAATCTTTTACCTTTTCAAAGTCGTTTATAAAATCAATAAATAATTTACTGTTCCCAGGCATATTTGCAAAATCGATCACCATATGTTCTCCATTTCTAAAATTGTAATTACTAAAATAATAATCTTAAATTTAGTTTGATAGGTATTTAGTTCAGTTTTACATTAAATATCGCCCCTTTTATTTGGAGATCCTTTTAGCTAATTTAGAACTAAAATTAAAGAAAGAGTACCTTGGAAATAAATCTGCTGAATTACTTCACAATTAAAAGATTTGTAAATGCTATAAAAATTGTTTCATCGTATCAAATCTCTCGCATTCTAAGAAAACCAATTGTCTGGGGACTACCTATGTCCTTTTCGATTGAACCAACCAATCGATGTAATTTGCAGTGCCCAGAATGTCCTTCAGGACTTGGTGAGCTGACAAGAGAATTGGGCTTATTGAGTTTTAGCAAGTTTAAAAATTGGTTGGATCAAATTAAAGAAACTAGTTTTTACGTTCAGTTATACTTTCAAGGTGAACCTTTTATAAATAAAGACTTACCACAAATGCTGAATTACGCGAGAAAAAATAATGTATACACTTCAATTAGTACAAATGGGTTATTACTAAATGAAAAAAATATTGACTTGGTATTAGAAAACCCACCTGACAAATTAATATTTTCAATTGACGGGCTTGATGAGGAAACCTATCAAAACTATAGAGTTGGTGGTACATTTGAAAATGTGGATAAAGCTTTTAGAGCCTTTATGAAAGCAAAGGCTCAAAGAAAATTGAAAAAACCTTTTGTTGAATTTCAATTTATTGTAATGAAACAAAATGAACACTTAATTGATAAAGTAAAGGAGTATGCTAAAGAATTAGGTGTCGATAAAGTAGCTTTAAAGACAATGCAGGTAAGTTCATATGAAAATGCCTTGCACTTTTTGCCTAAGAATCCAAAATACTTACGATATAAAATTGAAAATGGCTCTTTTAGAATTAAGAAGAAACTTGGAAACCGATGTTTTGCCTTGTGGAGAACATCAGTAATTACTTGGGATGGTTTTGTTGTTCCATGCTGTTTTGATAAAGATGCAAAGCATAAATTGGGCAATGTAATTGAAAAATCTTTTAAGGAGATTTGGTTTAACAAGCAGTATTATAATTTTAGAAAAGCTATTTTTACAAATAGAAAGGCTGTTCCAATCTGTACCAACTGTACGGAAGGATTAAAAATGAGTATCTTTGATGACTAAAATGTGGATATCCCATTAACGAGCAAAATAAAAATAGATTTAAGCTAGGTGCAAAAATATTTATTGCAATGTTCCTTATCTACTATTTAGTAATGTACGTGAGTTATGAAGGAATAATTTTAGCTTTGAAGTATTCTAATAAGAGAATAATTGCTTTTGTCTTTTTTCTAACCGTCCTAAATATTTATTTTCAATATAAAAAATGGAAAGTTGTTTTTTATTCTTTAATTGGAGTTACTGAAAGAAAAAAAATATTACTCTCTCTGTTCTATGGATTTAGTGGTGGTATTGCAACTCCAATAAGAATTGGCGAATACTTTGGACGCAAGTTGCCATTTGAAAACACTAGTTTAATGAAAATTACAATTGCTACTATAGTTGAAAAATTTGCATCTTTAGTTTTGGTAATATTAATTGGGAGTGTTACATTTTTAATGTTTTTGTATCAATATTATTCGGTTCCATTTTTAGTCCCAGTTGGAATAATTACAGTATTTGCCTTATTGATCATCATGATGTTTTATTTCAAAAATACAAATTCATTAAAAAGAATTCTGCATAAATTAATACATAGATTTAAGTTTGTGCACAATTTAGTTACTGAGTTAAAATATGTTAAAGAATTAGGGCAAAGGGGATTGATTAAACTTATTATTTATTCATTGCTCTTTTATTTCACATATATACTGCAATATGCGCTACTAGTTATTAGCATTTAATAATGGTGGCGATTTATTATCATCAATTTGGGCTGGTACAATTGTCATGTTTGCAAAAAGTGTATTCTCGTTTATCTCATTTGCAGATTTAGGCATTAGAGAAAGTGCATCGATAATTGTGCTTAGTAAAATTGGTTTTGCAAAGGCTGTGGGATTCAACTCGGCAATATTTTTGTTTCTATTTAATATTTTAATCCCATCAATTGTAGGTTTATTCTTATTAATTAAAAATGACAAATGATCATTTTACTAATACTTTTCGCCTTACTTAGTTTAAATTATTTATTCTTTCTTATCAAGATTGTTAACGGAATTAATAAAGTAAAATTCAATAAAATTGATAATACAAATGAAGAATTTATCAGTTTAATAATTCCATTTAGGAATGAAGAAGAAAACTTACTTGATAATCTGGCTAGTTTAGAATCCCAATCTCTTTCAAAATCACAATTTGAGGTTATTTATGTTGATGATAATTCATATGATAACTCTGTCCAAATTTTAGAACAAGCAATTACTTCTAAGAATATTAAAATTTTAAGGTCAGAAATAGGGTTAGAGGAAAGAGCTCATAAAAAACTTGCATTAAAAAAAGCGATTGAAAATGCCAAAGGTGAAATAATTATCACTACTGATGCAGATTGTATTCATGGAAAAGATTGGTTGAAAACAATGATAAATAATTTTGATAATAAGACTGCATTTGTTTCCGGTCCGGTTGAATTTATTGAGGACAAAACAATATTTTCTCAATTGCAAAGATTAGAATTCTCAAGCCTTATTTTAGTAGGTGCTGGATTGATTGGAATTAAAGAGCCAATAATTTGTAATGCCGCCAATTTAGGATTTAGAAAATCGGTTTATAATTTAGTTGGTGGGTATGAGGACAATCTAAATTTATCTTCAGGCGATGATGAATTCTTAATGCAAAAAATTTCGCACAACACTGAATATAAAATTAAATTCTGTTTTCATAAAGATGCAATGAGCTACACCGTACCAAACAAAACATTGAAACAGTTTTTAAATCAAAGAAAACGATGGGCAAGTAAAAGTTTCTTTTATGTGAAAAAATCAACAACATTAAAATTGGCATTAATCTTTTTATTTTACTTAGGTTTATTTGCACAACTTATACTTGGGCTATTTGTTGA
This sequence comes from uncultured Ignavibacteriales bacterium, assembly GCA_963704835.1. Classification (GTDB taxonomy): domain Bacteria; phylum Bacteroidota; class Ignavibacteria; order Ignavibacteriales; family Melioribacteraceae. The sequence continues at coordinate 53,586 of CAVPHW010000004.1, forward strand.
CAAACTGTTTTTTGTTAGTTTCTTGGGATCATATTTCCTAAAAATATTATCAGAATATCAAATTGTTCAAAAAGAGTCCGAAAGGTTGTTTAACAAAACAAGTGACAAAGTATTTTTCATTGCTGAATTGGTTCATGTACCTTACATAATTTATGCTGGTATTGCAGGAATTTTTGGCAATTATGAGTGGAAGGGGAGAAAAGTAAAAAGGTGATGAAGTATAAGTATAATCCGCCAAGTTTAGTAAAAAGAATACTTAATAATCACCAGTGGGATTCAATTATTCCTAAAATCCTAATTACTTTTGATGACGGTCCAAATCCAGGAACCACAGAAATTATATTGAAAGAATTACAATCTAAAAGTATAAAATCAGTATTTTTTTGTGTTGGTGAGAATCTTAAAAGAAACCCAAATCTAGTTTCTGAAATTCTTTCAGAAGGTCATGTGATTGGCAATCACAGTTATAGTCATCAAATTATAACAAAGCAAAAAAAAAGTGCAATTGTTGAATCTATAAATCAGGTACAACAATTGATGTTGAATAGTTATAATTATAAGATGAGGTATTTTCGTCCACCGCATGGAAGATTTGATTTAAGGACAAATAAGATCCTAGAGCAGTTTGGATTGAAGAATATAATGTGGTCTCTTTTGACGTATGATTACAAAAATGATATAAATATTGTTAAATTTGCAATCTCTAAATATCTAAGCAATAATTCAATAATAGTATTGCATGATAGTGCAAAATCGAAAAATATTATTGTAGATTCAATAAACTTTATTTTAGAAGAAACAGAAAAGAAAAATTATCAAATTGGAAATCCAACTGAATGTTTGAAACCCTATTCATAGTTATCATTTCCGCTTATTTCATACAGGCCATTATTATAACAATTGGCGTAAAAAGGAAGTTTGATAAAATAAGTGAAGATAAGCTTCAAAATGCTACGGTAATTGTTGCTGCAAGAAATGAAGAAAAAAATATTAAGGAATGTTTGGTATCTCTATCGCAACTAAAATATCCTGAAAATAAATTAGAAATAATTATTGTAGATGATTTTTCGAATGATAATACTGAAGCTATTATTAAAGAGTTTATACTTGATAAACCGATATTTTAAATTAATAAAACCAGAAAAAGAATTTGGATCAATTGTTGGGAAAGCCCGTGCAATAGCTAATGCGATAGAGGTTGCAAAAGGAGAAATAATTTTAACAACCGATGCCGATTGTACTGTACACCCAAATTGGGCAAAAAACATTGCCAGTTATTATAATAATGATATTGGAATGGTTTGTGGCTATACTAATCAAAGGTGGAAGAGAATATTTGAGGCAGTTCAGGATGTTGATTTTATTTACTTACTTACAGTAGCGGCTGGAGCAATAAATCTTTGGAAACCGCTAAGCGCAATTGGAAATAATATGTCATATAGAAAATCTGTCTATTTAGAAGCTGGCGGATATGAAAGGATTCCATTTTCTGTTACAGAAGATTTTCAATTGTTAATGGAGATTCATAAGAATAAAAAGTATAAAATAATATACCCTCTTGATAAAGAAACATTAGTTACTTCAAAACCGTGTCCTGATGTAAAAACACTTTTTCATCAAAAAAAACGTTGGGCGGTTGGTGGTTTAAATAGCAGAATTGATGGCTTATTTGTTATTGCATCTGGATTTGCGGCTATGGTGTTTAGTCTTCTCATTCCTTTCTTTTATAGCTCCACAGTACTTTATCTTTTTTTATTTAGATTATTTACAGATTACTTTATGATTTCAAATGTCTACAAAAACCTTGGTTTAAAACTAACCTTGGTAAATTTTATTGCATTTGAATTTTACTTAACTATTTATTTTCTTGTCACTATAACAACATTACTTTTTAGCAGAAAAGTTTACTGGAAAGGTAGAAAATATTAATGTTATTACTATGTAATTACTATGTAACATATAGATGCAATGCATTTTGCGAATTTTGCCATTTTTCTGAGCATGAAAAATTTAAAGATTCTCAGCATGCAACAATTGAAGATTTTAAAGCAAACATAACACAGCTTGCTGAACTAGGTGTGAAGTTTATTGATTTGACTGGTGGTGAGCCATTACTCAATAAACAAATTGCTGAGATGACTAAGTTTGCCAAAAAGCATAAGATGCAAACGAGCATTACAACCAACACCCTTTTATACAAAAAATTTGCAGAGTCATTGGCGGGGAATGTAAATCTTCTACATTTTTCTCTTGATTCCCCCGATGAAGATGAGCATAATAAAATTAGAAAAATTGACTGTTACAAGTCTGTACTTGAGAGTGTGGAAGTGGCTAAAAGTATAGGTGAATTTCCTGACATTCTATTTACCGTTACTAACGATACCTACAAAAAGCTTCCACGGATGCACGCATTAGCAGCAGAGAGAGGTTTGGTCTTACTCGTAAATCCGGTTTTTTCCTACTTTGGCAATCCAGGCTTAACCAATGAAGCTATCGATTTTATTGAGGGATATGTTAGTGGTAAATTAGATATTTATATTAATCCATCATTTCTTAAATTAAGAAGAAATGGAGGAAACTCAATCAAAGACCCGCTATGTAAAGCAGTTTCAAGAGTAATAGTAATTTCTCCAACTAATGAAATAATTTTACCATGTTACCATTTTGAAAATGATAATATAAAAATTGATAAACCAATAAGAGAAATACAGAAAAGTGAAAAATACCAGCACTTTCTTAAAATGGAAGGGCGATTTGATTTTTGCGAGGGCTGTACTGTGAATTGTTACTTTGAGCCTTCATTCGCATTTCCAACAAATTTATACGGATTAGCAAGTGTAACTTCCAAATTTAAGTATGGTTATAATAAATTAATTAAACAGAAAATTCAAAAAACTATTAGAAAGTTTAACAATTAGCAATGACGATCAAGAATTCCATTTTAATCCATTTAATCATTTTGTTTACAACTATTTCCTCAATTATATCGGCTCAGACTAAGTTAGAAAATTTTCCTGATGAGATATTGATTCAACCATTCACTGCCAATACATTGGAACCAATGTTAGGCTTTGAATTCAAAACCGACAGAAATGAACTAAGTCTAAATGTAGGAAGTTCACTCGATATTTTACAATACCAGTTGAATGGGACAAGTAAGATTTCTTTCGGGGCAGATTTATTTACTTATACTCTATTAAGAAGCCAATCAGATTTTCACTTTCCGGTAGATGCTATTGATTACTTGTTTGGTATTAATTTTGGCTATAAGAAAAATATTTGTGATTCTGAGATTGGTGCTCGTTTAAGAATAAGTCACATTAGTGCTCATTTTGTTGATGGGCATTATGACAAAGCTTTAAATCAATGGAGAGATAGAAGAGAACCAAAAGTTTATAGTAGAGAATTTTTTGAACTAATCCCGTATTTTAGATTTAATAACCTTAGGGTGTATACTGGAATTACCTATATATATTCCATTGATCCAAGAAATATTGGCAAGGATCAATATCAGATTGGTTTTGATTACTTTGCTACCAATTTTATAAACGAATATCTAACACCCTATATTGCTTATGATTTTCGATTAATTAACCTTTACGGATATACGGGTAATAATTCTCTAGAAGCCGGAATTAAATATGGTTTTGCCAAAGGGAGAGGTTTAAGTTTTTATTTAAGATATTTTTCTGGCCATAGTATTCATGGAGAATATTTTGATGTGAAAGAAAATTTCTCTTCACTTGGGTTTAATTTTGATTTATAGATTTATTTTTATTAAACAGCTTTAGGATACAGAATTTGTTCAATAGTAAATTTTTTCAGAATCCTATTTTTCATTTAATTTTGTTCGTTATAACGTTCATAACAACTGTTATGGCAGGAACAGAATGGGTAACTGGAACCATGGGTCCATATGACTTGGAATCACTGGCAATTGGGTTGCCTTATTCACTTTCCGCACTTTTCATTTTGTCTACTCACGAGTTTGGACATTATTTTGCAGCTAAATATCATAAGGTAAAAGCTACACTACCGTATTTTATTCCCATTCCGCCTATTCTTGGCTTTCTAAATTTCGGAACTATGGGAGCGGTAATTAAAACTAAATCAGAAATACCGACTAACAAAGCTATGTTTGATATTGGTATTGCCGGACCAATAGCTGGTTTTATTGCTTCTCTTATAGTGTTAGTTTACGGATTTACACATTTACCTCCAATAGACTACATATTAAATATTCACCCAGATTATTTAAAACCGGAGTACGGTAAAGAATCTATTTCACTTTTATTTGGCAACAACTTATTGTTCATGTTTCTAAGCGAATTACTGGTTAATACAAACGATTTTTTACCACCAATGACGGAAGTCTATCATTATCCTTATTTAATGACAGGCTGGTTTGGGCTTCTAATAACAGCGATGAATATGATTCCAGTCGGTCAATTAGATGGCGGACATATTGTTTATAGCATGTTTGATTCAAAATTACAAGAAGCTATCGCAAGTATTTCAATGATAGTTTTAGTCTTTCTTGGAGTTTTAGGAGTTGTAGATGGAACTTTAGAACTTGGAATTGGTCTTGGATGGAGCGGATGGCTTTTTTGGGCAATTATTTTATATCTGGTAATTAAAGATAAAACATCCACCGGTTAGATATTTTGAAGAATTGGATCCCAAGAGAAAAGTATTGGGTTATTTTAGTCTATTTATTCTTGTAATTAGTTTTACGCCTACACCATTTTTAATTACTTTTTGAAAATGCTTTGCTGTAAATCCAAATTGTTAACTGCCGAACCAAATCATTTTTATATGATTAAAAAAGAAAATTAAAGATATTATAGGTTGAAAGTTAAGGATCAGTTCAGTCCCTTTTTCATCTGAATTAATTTTTAGATCATCGGCCAATGCTCTCATTATGTGCAAACCTCTTCCGCTTCCTTTTAAAATATTTTCCGGTTTGGTTGGGTCTGGCACTTCTTTGGGATTAAATCCTTTGCCTTCATCTTTAAATGACAGAACTACTTTTTTCTTATTCAGTGTAATATTTATTGTAACATTTTTTTGGGGATTAGATTTATTACCATGAAGCATGCTATTTGCAGCAGCCTCTGCAACTGCTAATTCTATATTATTAATTTTCTCATCACTTAATTTAACCTTCGATGTAATCATCTTTATAATATACTCTTCAATTTCTGGCAGCAATTCAGGTTTGCTTTTATATATTTTTCCAAAAGTAGTATTCATATTTTTCACTATATAATTGTGTAATTATGGCTAAAATAAAAGATGTTTTGCTCTCATACAAGTGTAAATTACTAAATACGCCAAAATACAGAAAATGAAAGATTCGCTAATTCTCGTTTAATATTGTTTTCATTTGTAATAAACTCGTACCAACCATACAAAGATAAATCAACATTTGGTAATCTAAATACGAAGTTTGTAATTGGACCGATGCTATCGTATTTGTTGCTTAAAAGTTTTTCATTATTCGAATTGAAACCAAAAGTTTTCAAACTGAATAAACGAATACCAATTCCAAATTTTGTTTGGTACGTTTTAATATTAAACATAGGTTCCAAAAAATATTCGGCTAAGTATCTATCTGGATTATTTGTGAAATTTTTCCAAACAAAATCACCTTGTTCAGAAAGCTTAACATATCCTGAAAAATCTAAAAATATATTGCCGAAGAAATTAAATGAAGTTGAATCTTGAGCTTTAAACTGCCGAAATGAAAAACTTCTTATGTTTGGATTTATATCTTCAAAATCGTATGAAGTATAATTTGCAGAAACTTCAAAAGTATTTTTGGAATAGAAGTCGGAGTTTTTATACTCACCGCCGGATGAAAGTTTAATAATTCTTCTTATGTTATTATTTGAGCTTCTTTCAGCAAAAATATAAACTGTATGATTGAAGCTTCCGTCTAAATTAATAAAAAAGTTAAAAAGGCGATTAAAACTTCTCAAGTAGGATATTCTTAAAATAGAAAGTAATTCATCTCTGTCATCAAAATTATCTTGACTAGGTGTATCGTAAATTAATTTTCTGTGTAGGATGCTAAACATTAAGTTATCTTTTCGTGAAATCACCAAATTTCCCAAAGCAGAAATGGTGGTATACTCGGAACTATTATTTTTTCTATTCTCTAATTCTGTACGCTGATCATAAATTATTTGGTTTGTTCCCTCTAAATTTTTTGCTGTATGTTTTTCATCCTTTTCACTATAATCAATTTTTATTCTGCCAAAAAATAGTTCACTTCTGTATTCGGTTAGTCCGGTAAAATCAAGCCTAAATTCTTCTATTTGTGTATCAAAAGTTGAAATATCAACAGAAGAGAGGTTTTTAAATTTGGTAATTCTGTCAATATTTCTAAGCGAAACCCTACCACTCAGATCAAAATGCCAATTGGAGTTAAAACTAGAATTGTATAACCTCTCCTCAATAAAGTAGCTATTTTCAATTCTGCTCTGAATATTTTTGGAAATATCAAACATATTAGATGTAATTGAATCAACTTCAAAATAAAAATCTTTTCGCGAACTCGTATAGTCTACAGAAATAAGATTTGTTAAATCCAAATCAAAATCATTCTTTAGGCGCAGAGATGCAAAACGATTTGTGTTTTTCCTTGGACTAATATCTTCATTCTGGAAATTAATTTGAGAGTTGATTTGGAATTCATTTAGGTAAAATTTATCCAGTATCAGATTGGCTCCATAAACTGGGCCTCTATCATCCTCATTGACTTGTTTGTTTATAGAGTAACCGGCAAATGGTATAAAAGTTAAACTATTCATTGGGGAGATTTTAGAATAAAATGTTGAATTATTTGAGGATGCTTCATTGATGGCTATTTTTCTATCATTGGAATAGATGTTATTCAAATTTAGAAAACCAAATTTTAACAATGGGGAATATTTGTATTCTCCAATTATTGATAGTGATTGCTCATCTTTAATGTTTTTTGAACCGCTACTGACTAATGATGAAAAATATTTTTCATCTAAGCCAAAAAAGAAATCTTCTGAATTTAATGAGTATGTTAAATTTGATTTTAGATTGTAAGTATTTAATCTTTTTTCAAAACCAGTATTGAAAATATTGGATTGGTATCTAGAGTAATTAAAATTTAAACTATCGGTTATTGTCTGAGATAATACTATCCCAGACAACATAATTACCGACAAAAATATTTTAACTATAATTTTCAGTGAATGATTCTTTTAAAATATTTATAAAGTTTTTAATCTAGAACAAAAACATCGCCTTTATCTGGGATAGTAACCTTTGAAAAACCATTTTCTAAAATTGTGTTCTTAAAAATTTCCTGCTGATCAAAATCACCATGTGTAAGAAAAATATTTTTTAACATTTTCTTATCAAACTGATTTACATAATCTATTAGTTCATTTGCATCTGCATGTGCACTAAATGAATTTAACACAATCACTTCAGCTTTAAGACTAAATTCTTCTCCAAAAATTTTAACCATTTCTTCTTTCTCAATAATTCTCCTACCTAATGTGTGTTGAGCTGAAAAACCAACCATTAGCACAATATTATTTGGGTTCTCGATATTATTTCTAAGATGGTGAAGAATTCTTCCCGCTTCACACATTCCTGAACTTGAAATAATAATGAGCGGTCCATCATAATTATTAAGTTCTTTAGACTCGGAAACTTCAGTAATATAATTCAGTTGGTTAAATCCAAATGGGTCTTTATCTCTCAATAAAAATTCTTCGGTTTCAACGTCAAAACATTCTGGGTGCAATCTAAAAACTTCGGTTGCATTTACTGATAAAGGGCTATCAACAAAAACCGGAATTCTTGGGGCATCGTTCCGCATAAAAATTCTGTGAAGTGCATATACAAGTTCTTGAGTTCTTCCAACACTAAATGCCGGAACAATAACTTTTGCCTTTCTTTGAAATGCGCGGTTAACAACCCTTGCCAATTGAGATTCTGAATCCTTAGGATTATCATGGGTTCTTCCACCATAAGTACTTTCGCAAATGAAATAATCAACATCTCTAATTTTTTCCGGATCCTTCAAAATAGGTAAATTAGGTCGACCAAGATCTCCGCTAAATCCAACATTAATTTCTTCTCCGTTTTCCTTTATTGTTAAATGAGAAATTGCTGATCCTAAAATATGACCTGCATCGGCAAAAGTTAAAGTGATGTCATTGTTTAATTCAATCTCGTGGTGATAATTGAGCCCCACAAAAAGTTTAAGAGTATCACTTGCATCTTTTTGAGTATATAATGGTTCAAATAAGTTTTTTCCTTCTCTAGCTCTTTTCTTGTTAACATATTCAACATCTTTTTCTTGTATGTGAGCGCTATCTCTTAGCATTATTGAGACTAAATCCCTTGTAGCAAATGTTGAATAAATTTTCCCCTTAAAGCCCTTTTTTACTAATGAAGGTAAATTTCCTGAGTGATCAATGTGGGCATGAGTAAGTATAACAAAGTTAATTTCAGCAGGATCAAAAAAATCAAAGTTTCTATTTATCTCAAAAGCTTCTTTTCGTTTACCTTGGTATAATCCACAATCAACCAGAAAAGTAGTAGTTCCAGTCCTTACTAAATGCATAGATCCTGTTACAGTTTTTGCCGCACCAATAAATTGAATTTCCATAAATAGCCCTGCCAGATTTAGATTAATAAATATTTTATACAAAATAATAAAAAATGAAAAAATAATTACATTTATGTGTGTATCTAATTTTTTATATTTCATCATTAAAATAAAAATAATAGGGAAGTATGTCAGAATTAAAATTAATTGAAGAAATAAAAAACAAAGCAAAAGTGGTTAGAAAAACCATTGTTTTGCCCGAATCTCACGATGATAGAGTTCTTAAAGCCGCTGAGAAATTAACAAAAGAAGGTATAGTTAAGGTTATTACCTTAGGAAATGAAGATAAAATCCGTGCAAGATCTGCTGAATTAGAAATTGATTTATCCGGAATTAGATTAATTGATCCAGAAAAATCTGATAGGTTAAGCGATTTTGCAAATATCTTTTACAATAAAAGAAAAAGTAAAGGGATTACGATTGAGCAAGCAAGAGAAACAATGAAGAAAGATTTGTTTTTTGGTGCTATGTTAGTGAATGAATCAATGGCAGATGGATTTGTTGCCGGTTCAACCGCTTCAACGGGTGATGTTTTAAGAGCTGCATTACAATGTGTTGGAATGCCGGAAGGAATCTCAATAGTTTCAAGTTTCTTTTTAATGATTTTTCCTGAACGTGTTTTTAGCTTTGCTGATTGTGCGGTTGTACCAAATCCTGATGCTTCTCAATTGGCTGATATTGCAATTACTACTGCAGACAATCATAAAAAATTAACAGGTGAAGAAGCATATGTTGCCATGCTTTCTTTTTCAACAAAAGGAAGTGCACAACATGAACTTGTTGATAAAGTTTTAGAAGCTACAGCAATAGCTAAAAATAAAAGACCAGATTTAAATATTGATGGTGAACTTACAATTTGATGCAGCAATAATTGATTCAATTGGAAAGAAGAAAGCTCCGGGAAGCAATGTTGCTGGAAGAGGAAATGTTTTAGTTTTCCCGGATTTGCAAGCCGGAAATATTGGTTATAAAATTGCTCAAAGATTAGGTGGAGCTGAAGCAGTTGGTCCGGTTGTACAAGGATTAAAAAAACCACTTATTCGATTTAAGTCGCGGTTGCAGTGTTGATGATATTGTTAATACTTCTGCAATTGCTGCTTTGATGGCTTAGTTATTATTTGCCAGGCACTTTAACTTGCCCACCGCTGGCGGGAAGTGCCCGGCTTTTTTTATTTAGCAGAAATTATATAAATCTAATCTTTTAATTCTACTCTATTCATAATTTATTATTATGGATATTGTTCCTTGCGCTTCATAGCTTGTCAATTCATTGATTAAAATAGTATTATTAACATTTGAAACAAATTTATCGTAATCAACAAGTTTTGAAAGATATTGTGAAATATCCCCGGTGTATTCAAAAACAATCCCGGAAGTTCTATAATCTTCTGTTGTAAATGGTGCACCACTTCCAGCTGCCGAGTAGGTTCCTGACGAGTTATAAGTCAAACTATTTTCAACCTGATCAAATTTATAATCAATTATTTTTGTGGGATTTTCATAATCATCAAGTGTTAATCCAATAGTAGTTCTATAGTGGGAATATTCACCTGTAGAATCTTGGGTAATTGTAAATGAATTACTCGATATTTGATGATTCCTATCCCAGATGAGTCCACTCATTCCCGTTTCATAAGTAGAGTACGTGGTTTCGTCTGGTGTGGTCCAGGTAAAATTACCGGTATATTGAATTGACATGTATATAAACTGAATAGTTTTTGCCGCTTTTACTTTTATTTTCATCTCATAACTTTTGGTGCTTTTATATGGTGAGTCAAAATCATTATTGTAAAGAACAACTGCTATTTGATAACCCTCATCAACTATTTTCTTAAAATTGCTCAGTACTAAAGTATCTTTTCCGCTTGCTAAAAATTTACTTTCTGAGCCATTAACTTTAAATAATTGAAAATTCCAGTCCTTGCAGGTGAATTCTAGTTTTGCATTGCTGTTTAATTTTTCAAATTCATTTTTAATTGAAAAAATTGTTGCAGATAAATCAGGTAGGGAAGACTTAAAAGTTTTAACAGAGTCGGCGGCTGTTTTAATAGTAAAATTTTGAGTTTTAATTTTGGCAGTTGCCAATAAAGAACTTGGTTGAAAGCTATCGCCTTTGTATAGTTCAAATGAAAATAGGCTTTTTAGATATGAATGCCAACTCATATCAACACTAATTGGGAGAACATCACCTATTGCATCAAATGCACTTTGCCCATTATAAACTTTATTATATACATCTACAAGAGATCTATTATCATAATTTTTAGTTAAATACTTTATTAAACTTGCGCTTCCATATCCATACGATTGAGCATCACTACCGGCCGTTTTTGCACCGTTTAAAATTTCATAGGCATTACTCGCAAAAATAGGGGAGACATAATTAGATCCGCTTCCGCTAAAAAATGATTCAGCCCAAACTGATGAGGCTTCATCTAACCAAAGATGAGGTGATTGAAATTTGGATTTTGAGAATCTATTTCGTGGATCATATAATGATTGAACTAGATGAAAAAATTCGTGTCCCGCAGTTACTTTTAGCTCTTCTGCATCTCCCATTTTATTAACATTAAATTCCATGTAACCGTAGTTATCACCCCAAGTTGAGTTATATGAATATCCATAAACTGAATTTTCTAAAACCTTTACTGTAACTTCAACCGGCCACTTTGTTCTTCTGCTGTAACTAAATCCTATATACTGAAATTGGTCATAAGCCTTTTCTAAATGATCTGCAAGATCATAAGCTTGAGTGACAAGAGATGAAGGGAAATTAATCAGAAAATGATTTCTACGGCTTTTATAACTTGCGTAACCAGCAATTGCCCCTAAACTGAAAGATAAATCATCAGCCATAATTGAAGAATAAGAATTTGATTTTTCAAGTCCAAAGCCAACTGTTGGAGGGATTTGAGCAATTAAGTAACCGGCGGAATCTTTTGCATTTAAGAGACGGAAAGAATTTGCTTCTTTATTGAGACTTGCTACAAAGTTGCTTTCTCCAATTGCAATGAATGAACTATCTTTTAAAATACCGCTATATTTAATTTTAACCTTAATTGGTTTATCAAATTCAGCAGGAATGCCATCAATTACAAAAAAATCAGAAACATTGTTTGTACTAAATAAATTTGCTTCGATCGATTTTGAAATATTTACTTGTGAATTATTTTGAAAAGCTCCGGTTGGCACACTTAATTCAAAATTATCAACGCTAATTGAACCTCCTTCAGAACCTATGTTTTTTGTAGCTAAAACTGGAACTTTTTGGTCTTCAGGTTTTGTTGGAGAATCGTCCGAACAACTGGAAATAAAAAATGATGTGATTGCCAATAAAGCTAAGAATTTGAAAAATGATTTCATACGACACCTAGAATTAAATTTTGAGAAAACAATTTATTTTAACAAGTGGGCACTTTAACAAATAAATCTTTTTAAATGTGCCTAGCTATGATCTTCTATCAAATAAAATGTGTGTATAATTCAACTCAATTTTTTTTTTTGATATTAAAATTTTGACACAAACCATTTGTCTATCAAAAGATTCTAATATCCAATATATATTATTCAATAAAAGACATACTATGTATGAAAACAACTAATAATCGTCAAAAAATTTAAAAGATTTAGTTATCAGAATAGTGTTTTATTCTAAGAACTAAAAAATAGGATGTTTTAGGAGTTACAAGTATTATTTTTAATAATTTTATTAAAAATCAACTAGTTATCTTTATTTTGTCTTATGAATTAAACGATACTATTAATGATCATGTTTCTTCAATATTGATCTTCGTTACAGAGTAAATTTATAAACTAGGTTTTGTTGGCAGTCATTACTTTTAACAATTCTATGTTTTCTTCCAGCTTGGGTCTTGTTTTTTGGAATTATAATCAATCAAAGTTGACAAATTTAATTATCTTCTTCCATCATCTAAATGGCGCTTAAGGATACGAGAAACAGCAAGCTAGATATGAATAGCACGGATATTTAGTGTAATAAGTGTAGTCATGATAACAGGCGTTTTTACTTATTTATCCATACTCATTTTTGTAGATTTGGTATAGTAATTACATCTATTTCAAAACTTGCTGGGGATTTGCTAAAACTGATAAGATGGTATGGTTGTGATAGTGGTCCAATTGCCAGGCACTTCCAAAGTGCCTGGCAATTACAACTACAAACTGTCTCGTAATTCGGTAAACCAATTGATCAAAAACATTTTTTGTTCGTGAGTTATTTCAGCTTCTGAATGTAACAAAACATAGCCTTTCATTGGCATCTCCTCACTTTTAATCATCTCAATGCACTCTTCTAATTTATGATCTTTTTTCTTAGAATTGTAATCACCCCAAGTTGAAAAGTTCAAATGTTTTCTACCATCATCAATATGACTTTTAAGTAGCCAGGACGCAGGAGCTACGTTTGAATACCATGGATATTTAGTGTGATTCGAATGACAATCGTAACAAGAGTTTTCAATTATCGTTCCCAATTCACTAGGTGGATTTGTTAATGTCACAAAATCTTTTCCAGGTTCTGCCGGGGGATTAGTTTTATCGATTGTAATAAACTGGATTGCCACTAACAAAATAACTACTGCAATTAATATTTTAGTTTTCATAATTTTCTCCAAATAAATTATTTACTCGAAATATATAATCTAAAGATTCAACTTTTCTTTTACCTCAAGTTTTGCAGCAATTCTATCTTTGTGAGAAAGGTGCAAATTATTAGAAATTTTCTTTATGTAGTGGTCTTCATATTTATCAATGTTACCGTCAGTAAATGCAATCTGCCAAAGATTTTTTACCAAACAATATTTTTCATCGTTAGTAAAATGTTGATTAATAACCTCAGTAAATTCATACACACTAACAGAATTATTAATTTCCTCTTCAGATTCTAAAATCAAAGAATTTATCTCCGAATCCAAAAGTGAGAATTTACTTTTCATAATTCTAATTATTTTTTCTTTTTCTTCTTTTGTAAAGGACTCATCCACCGTTGCTAGATCTAACAATAATGCACAAGCAGCAATCTGAATGGAATGTTCTTTATCGTTCACATTTGTACTTTCCACAGAATTATTTTTGAAGAGTTCTAATAAATTTTTAAACATTTCTATCCTTTTGATTCTTTACCATAATTATTTATTAACCTTTTCAGATTTATCTTGTTCTTCGGTTCCATTTCTTTCATACAGTTCGGTTAAAATTTTATAAAACTGAGGAATACTTTTATTAACCTGGTTCCACTGGAATCTCCACGTCCAATTACCACCAAGTTTTCCGGGGAAGTTCATTCTTGCTTCTGAGCCAAGCCCCAAGATATCTTGCATTGGAATAATTACCGTGTTTGCAGTAGATGCATAAGCTACTCTGATTAATTCTTTAGTAATGTCATCGCCATAAAAGTTAAGATATTTTTGTGTCCATTCATAAGTTCCGCTCTTCTTATCTTTTTCGTTTGCAAAAAAACCAACTGTGGTATCATTATCATGAGAACCTGTATAAACAACACAATTCTTCACAAAATTATGAGGGAGGAAATTTTTATCGCCCGTTTTACCAAAAGCAAATTGTAATATTTTCATTCCGGGGAATCCAAAATCATCTCTCAATTTTTCTACGCCTGGTGTAATTACTCCTAAATCTTCAGCAATAATTGGTAGATCGCCTAACTCATTTCTTATTTCTTCAAACAGCTCTCTTCCAGGGGCTGCAACCCATTTACCAGTTTGTGCGGTTGGCGCATCTCCAGGTATTTCCCAAAACGCATCTAATCCTCTAAAATGATCAATTCGTACAATATCAACCAACTCTAAAATTTTCTGAATTCTTTTTTTCCACCAAGAAAAATCATCTTTTTCTAATTCTTCCCATCTATAAAGTGGATTTCCCCAATGTTGACCAGTTTCGCTAAAGTAATCTGGCGGCACACCAGCTACGGTTTCTAATTTTCCTTTTTTATCAACAGTAAATAGGTTTTTATTTGCCCATAAATCTGAGCTATCATATGCAATAAATATTGGGATATCACCAATTATCTTTATCCCTTTCGAATTTGCATATTCTTTAAGTTTATGCCATTGTTTGAAAAATGTGTATTGAAGGAATTTTTGAAAATTATATCTGTATTCGAGTTTTTCTTTCCATTTTTCAACTGCATCGTTTTCTCTAAAGGCAATTTCTTTTTCCCATTCAGTCCATAATTTACCACCATGGAATTCTTTAACAGCCATGAATAACGCATAATCATCTAGCCAAAATTTATTTACTTCACAAAAATTTCCACAGTTTTTAGAAAAAAGCTGACCTGAAACTTTATAATTCTGAAAAGCCATTGAAAGTAGTTGGTACTTAACTTCAATAATTTTTCCAAAATCAATATTGTTTTTATCAAATTGTGGGATGCTCATCAAATCACTCTCTGAAAGTAACCCTTCTTCTTTTAGTATTTCTAAATCTATTAAGAGAGGGTTTCCTGCAAAGGTTGAGAAAGACTGATAAGGAGAATCCCCATAACCTGTTGGTCCAAGTGGAAATATCTGCCATAATTTTTGACCACTCTGATTTAAGAAATCGACAAAATCGAACGCATTTTTACCAATTGTACCAATTCCATATTCACCAGGAAGTGAAGTTGGGTGAAGTAATATTCCAGCACTTCTTTCGAATTTCATAGTAATTCCTATATTTTAAAAAAAAATTGAAAATTAATATTGAGTTTAACCAAATATTTTTTATTTTCGAAGCATAAAAATTTAGTTCTATTAATCAATTCCAACTATGTTTTTTTAATTTATTTTATGCATTTATTAAGCAATTGATTTAGTTTTAATCCCGATGTGAACAGTTAACACCCTACAATTATCATCGGAAAAGATATAAATAAATACATTTCATAATTAAGTTTTTCTAGTCACCGTAAAATTTTGAGGCCTTAATGAAAATAACCCGTTACTTTACCACCGTTGATCAAGATCCGTTTGAGAACTTTGAATTTATTAAAAGAACCTCTGAAATCAAAAATCCTAACGGAACTCAAGTTTTCAAGATGGAAGATGTAATGGTTCCTAAGTCATGGTCACAAGTTGCCACCGATATTATTACTCAAAAATATTTTAGAAAAGCCGGTGTTCCTAAATTACTAAAAAAAAATAAAGAAAAAGGTATTCCAAAATGGTTACAGCCTTCAGTCGCAGATGAAGAGTTATTGAATGAATTACCAGAAAAGGACAGATTTGGGGGAGAAACCGATACTCGTCAAATTTTTAATAGACTTGCTGGAACTTGGACATATTGGGGTTGGAAAGCAAACTACTTCGACACAGAAGAGGATGCTCAAGCCTTTTATGATGAATTATGTTTTATGCTTGCTAACCAAATGTCTGCACCAAATAGCCCACAATGGTTTAATACTGGATTGAACTGGGCATATGGAATTAATCGTCCAGCGCAAGGTCATTATTATGTCGATTACAAAACTGGAGAGTTAACAAGTTCTGAAGATGCTTATACACATCCTCAACCGCACGCTTGTTTCATTCAATCTGTTAGTGATGATTTGGTTAATGAAGACGGAATTATGGATTTATGGGTAAGGGAAGCAAGGTTATTTAAATATGGTTCTGGTACAGGAACAAACTTTTCGGGAATTAGAGGATCTGAGGAACCGTTAAGTGGTGGTGGAAAGTCTTCTGGTTTAATGTCTTTCTTAAAAATAGGTGATAGATCTGCCGGTGCTATAAAATCTGGTGGAACTACACGTAGAGCTGCTAAAATGGTAACTCTTGATATAGATCATCCAGATATAGAAGAATTTATAAATTGGAAAATGATTGAAGAGCAAAAGGTAGCCGCTCTTGTTACCGGATCAAAGATTTGTAACCTACATCTTAACAATGTTATTAAAGCTTGTTATGCAGAACATCCAGAAAATAACCGGTTTAGTAAAAAAACTAATAAAAAATTAAATGCAGCTATAATCAATGCACGTAGAGCGCAAGTACCAGAAAATTATATTGATCGAGTTATACATTTAGCAAAATTAGGATTTACCTCAATAGAGTTCCCAGAATATACAACTGATTGGAACTCTGATGCATATGCCACTGTTTCTGGTCAAAATTCAAATAATTCTGTTCGTGTTTCAAATAGTTTTATGAAAGCAGTAAATGAAGATTCTGATTGGAATTTGTATTGGAGAGTTGAACTCAAAAAAGCAAAAAATGAAAGAAGAAAACCAGTGGCTTGCAAAACATTAAAAGCTAAAGAACTTTGGGAACAAATTGGTCATGCTGCATGGTCTTCAGCAGATCCGGGTCTTCAGTTTGATACTACAATTAATGAATGGCATACATGTATTAATGATGGAAAGATTCGTGCATCTAATCCATGTAGTGAATATATGTTTTTGGATGATACCGCTTGCAATTTAGCATCGATGAACCTTGTTAAATTTTATGATGAAGAAAAGCAACAATTCAATATTAAATCTTTCAGACATGCAACCCGCTTGTGGACGATGGTGCTTGAAATTAGCGTGTTAATGGCTCAGTATCCAAGTAAATCAGTTGCACAAAACAGTTACGATTATAGAACACTTGGTTTGGGTTATGCTAATTTGGGTTCACTTTTAATGCGACAAGGAATTCCCTATGATAGTGAGGAAGCAAAAGGCATTGCTGGTGCAATTACTGCAATAATGCATATGCGGTCTTATGCTACATCATCTGAGATGGCAAAAGAATTGGGTTCATTTCCAAAATATGAAAATAATAAAGAAAATATGCTTAGAGTTTTAAGAAATCATAAAAGAGCTGCATTCAATGTACCTGAAGAGGAATATGAAGGACTTTCAATCTACCCATTGGGAATTGCTCCCAAGAATTGCCCTTCTGATCTCCTAAAAGCAGCCCAACAAGATGCTACTATTGCTGTGGATTTGGGAAAAAAATATGGTTTTAGAAATGCTCAAGTAACTGTAATAGCTCCAACAGGAACCATCGGATTGGTTATGGATTGTGACACAACTGGAATCGAGCCTGATTATTCCTTGGTTAAATTTAAGAAGTTAGCCGGTGGTGGTTACTTCAAAATAATAAATCAATCTATTCCGCCTGCTCTAAAGAGTCTAGGTTATAATCAAGAACAAATCACAGAAATTGTTAAGTATGCAAAAGGTACCGGTACACTTTCGGGTTGTCCTTTTATTAACACTGAATCCTTAAAGAAAAAAGGATTCCCAGATGAGTTAATTAAAAAGCTTGACCTAATGTTGCCTCCGGTTTTTGAGTTAGGATTTGTTATCAACAAGCATAATTTAGGGAACTGATTTTTGTTTAAATGTATTGGGTCTTACGGAAGATCAACTAGAGGATTATGACCTTAATATTTTAGAACATATTGGTTTTACGAAGGAAGAAATTTCCAAAGCCAATGACTATGTTTGCGGCACAATGACAACTGAAGGAGCTCCCTTCCTAAAACACGAGCATTATCCAGTTTTTGATACAGCCAATAAATGTGGCAAAAAGGGAAAAAGATTTATTAATGTGGACGCTCATATTGGTTTGATGGCAGCGGCACAACCATTTATTTCTGGCGCAATTTCAAAAACAATTAATTTACCTAATGAAGCATCAATTGTTAATATTGAAGATGCTTACATGAAGTCTTGGAAAGCTGGTCTTAAAGCAAATGCACTTTACCGAGATGGATCTAAATTATCTCAACCACTAAATTCTTTTAGTGAGGATAGTAATGAATCCATTGAGGAAGACAATGATAATGATATTGTCAAAGTGGCTGAACGAATAATACATAGATATATTGCTAAAAGAAGAAGATTACCGGATAGAAGAGAAGGATATACTCAAAAAGCTAAGATTGGTGGACAAACTGTTTATATAAGAACCGGCGAATATGATAACGGGCAATTGGGAGAAATTTTCCTTGATATGCATAGGGAAGGTGCCGCTGTAAGAAGCTTGTTAAATAATTTTGCAATTGCAATTTCTTTGGGATTGCAGCATGGGGTTCCTTTAGAAGAATTTGTTGATGCATTTGTCTTCACAAAATTTGAACCTAGCGGTATTGTAACTGGAAATCAAAGAATTAAAATGTCCACTTCAATAATTGATTATATTTTTAGAGAATTAGCAGTAACATATTTAGACAGGAATGATCTTTCACATGTAGATGCAGAGGAATTAAGTAAAACTTCATCATCGCATAAATCTATTGTAGAACCAGAATATGTTAGTGAAGAAATAATTAGTGAAAGAATGATCCATCTTGATAAATCAAATATGATGACCAAAACGACAACTGGTAACGGGAATGGTATTCATAAAAAACAAGTCGCCCATCTTACAAAGAAACTGCAAGAAGCTAGAGTTTTAGGTTATACTGGGGATATTTGTCCTGAATGTCAAAGTATGACAATGGTTCGTAATGGTACTTGTCTAAAATGTGAAACTTGTGGGGCAACTACTGGGTGCAGCTAAAATTGGAATTATCTTTTAGTAAAAAGGGGCGTTCACGCTCCTTTTTTTATATATTTGAGCTTGTTTTTAATTACTGCTTAGTTTAAAATAGATGAATCAGATTCTTAATGATATTGAAAAGGTAAACAAGAAGATTCTACAAAAGTGTACTGATGTTGGTAGGAATATTTCTGAAATAACACTTGTTGCTGTTTCTAAACAAAATCCAATTGAGGTTATTGAGTTGGTTGCAGATCAAGGGATTCTGAACTTTGGCGAAAATAAAGCGAAAGAATTATCCGAGAAAGCAAGTAAACTTAAGAGAGATATTAGCTGGCATTTTATTGGTCATTTACAAACGAATAAGGTAAAGGATGTTGTTCCCGTTACATATTTAATTCACTCAGTTGAGTCAATAAAATTAGCCGATGAGATTAACAAAAGAGCAGGTAATATTAACAAAATTCAAAATATTTTATTAGAAGTTAAAACTTCTACAGAAGCTACAAAGTTTGGTTGTGAAAATATAGAATCATTGCTTAGCTTAGCAGCACATTGTATAAGTTTACAAAATATTAAATTATCCGGACTAATGACAATGGCTCCATTTACAGAGGATGAAAATTTGATAAGAGCTTCATTTAAAAAATTAGCATGGTATAAAGAAAAATTAAAACAAAGTGGAATCGAGCTTAAGCATTTATCTATGGGCATGACAAACGATTTTGAGATTGCGATTGAAGAAGGGGCAACAATTCTTAGAATTGGGACAGCTATTTTTGGGCAAAATAATTGAGTTCCTAATTAACGGTATGGATAATTTTATTAAATTGTAAATAAATGGCAGGGTTTTATGAGTGAATTAATTGCTAAAATAAATGAAACTGTTGAAGTAATTAGAAAATATTCTAAAAATGATTTTCCAATTGGAATTGTTTTAGGAACAGGTCTTGGTGGTTTAGTAAGCGAAATAAAAATTGAGCATGAAATTAAGTATGAGGATATTCCTCATTTTCCTTTATCGACAGTTGAATCACATTCAGGCAAATTAATACTTGGCTCCATAAATGGAAAAAATGTAGTAGCTATGCAAGGTAGATTTCATTACTATGAAGGTTACTCTATGCAAGAAATAACTTATCCAATTAGAGTAATGAAATTTTTAGGCGTTTCAACTTTGCTGGTTTCTAATGCTTGCGGCGGTATGAATCCTATATACGAAAAAGGTGATATCATGATTATTAACGATCATATTAACCTTTTAGGAGATAATCCACTAATTGGGAAAAATGAAGATTCACTCGGTCCAAGATTTCCTGATATGAGTGAACCTTACGATAAACAATTAATAGCTTTAGCAGAAAAAGTTGCTTTAGAAAATGGAATAAAAGTTCAGAAGGGAGTTTACATCGCTGTTCCAGGTCCTAATTTAGAAACCAGAGCAGAATATAGATTTTTGCGTGCTACTGGTGCTGATGTAGTTGGAATGTCAACAATTCCAGAGAATATTGTAGCAAATCATATGGGGATAAAAGTACTTGGCATTAGTATTGTCACAGATGAATGTTTCCCGGATTCTTTAAGAGCTGTGGATGTACAGGAGATTATTAATACTGCAATTTCTGCTGAGCCTAAAATGACAAAGATATTAAAAGAAGTGATTAAGCATATATGAGTGAAAGAAAATTTAAATATTATTTAGCTCCGCTATTAATAGCGTTGTTGATTTTTTTATCAAATTTTTTAAATACGCAACTTTTTAATTTAGAGATTCTTAACTTTGTTGTCTGGTTTATTTTATCTTTGTTCGTTTTTGCCACTGGATGGTTTACCAACAATACACTTGGTTGGGTTCACGGAGGTAAAATTGTTTTTGCTGTTCTTGTTGCAATGGCAATATTAAGTGCTCTAATGGTTTCGTTTTTTAATGATTATTTTTTAACAGAAAATTTATTATTCGAAAACATTATTCTTTACTCACTTAGAATATTGATGCTTGGATCAATGGCGTTTTTTGGAATGTCACTATCTGAAGTAATAAGCAATCACAAACTGATTGAAAATTTAAAGAATAATGATAGCGATATTGCTCTACAAGATGCTCAAAAAAAATCTGATTATTTGCTTAAAGATGCTAAATTGAACGCGGAGAGAATAGTGTTTGAAGCTAATAAAAAAGCTGAAACATTGTTAGATCATAAAAATATACTAGAGAAGAAATTAAAAGAATTTATAGAGATAGAAAAAGAGATGATTCGTAAATACGAATCTGAGAATCAATAAATATACTACTGTTAGGGTTATGGAAAAATATAAACAATATTCAAATGGAATTGATTATCCTAAAATTGAAGAAGAAATTTTAAAATTTTGGAACGACGAAGAAATATTTAAGAAAAGTATAGACTTACGTGAAGGTAGTCAGCCATTCACATTTTTTGAAGGACCGCCTACTGCCAATGGAAAACCTGGTCTTCACCATGTTATGGCAAGAACACTTAAAGATTTAGTTTGTCGATATAAAACTTTACAAGGGTATAAAGTAAGTAGAAAAGCTGGTTGGGATACACACGGTTTACCAGTGGAAATTGAAGTTGAAAAGCAATTAGGTATAAAAAATAAAAGTGAAATTCCAGAATTTGGAATTGCCAAATACAATGCCGCTTGTAAAGAATCTGTTTTTACGTATAAAGATCTTTGGGAAAAAATGACCAACCGAATGGGCTATTGGCTCAATTTGGATGATGCTTATGTTACATGCACGAATGAATATATTGAGTCGGTATGGTGGGCGTTAAAAACTTTATTCGATAAGGGATTGATTTTTCAAGATTATAAAATTGTACCTCAGTGCCCAAGATCTGAGACAGTTCTATCTTCACATGAACTTGCATTGGGTTACAAAGAAACTAAAGATCCATCAGTTTATGTTTTATTGAAATTGGTTGATTCCGAATTTTCAAAAGATGGAGATACCTACTTTTTAGTATGGACCACAACTCCCTGGACTTTAATCTCCAATGTGGCACTTGCTGTAGGCCCTGAAATAGACTATGTAAAAATTAAAACTGAAGGCGTTTACCTCATACTTGCAAAAGAAAGACTTGTGGTTATAAGAGAAGAGTATGAAATTATAAATGAGTTTAAAGGTTCTGAATTAAGTGAAATAAGCTATGAGCAGTTATTCCCTTATCTAGAGGTTGATAAAAAAGGGTTTTATGTTACTCTTGCGAATTTTGTTAGCACAAGTGATGGTTCCGGAATTGTTCACATAGCTCCAGCATTTGGTGCAGATGATTATGAATTATCTAAACAATACAACTTGCCATTTCTTCAACCGGTCACCCGTGGCGGATTGTTTACAGCAGACATAACTGATTTTACTGGTCAGTTTGTTAAGGATGCTGATCCAGCGATTATTCTTGCTTTAAAAGAGAAAGGTTTGCTCTATAAGAAAGAAACAATAACTCACTCATACCCATTTAGTTGGCGTTTTGATAATGTTCCGGTAATTTATTATGCTCGTGAATCATGGTTTATTAAGACTACTTCAATCGCTGATAAAATGGTAGAGCTGAATAAACAAATCAATTGGTATCCACCTGAAGTTGGATCTGGAAGATTTGGAAATTGGTTAGAAGATAACAAAGATTGGGCACTGTCTAGAGATAGATTTTGGGCTACACCTTTGCCAATATGGCTTTCCAGTGATGGTGAAATGTTTGCCGTTGGAAGTATTGAAGAATTGAAAGAAGGTTACGTTGAGAGAGACAATAAAAAAATTAAAGTCTCAGATTTGCCCGAAGAAGAAATAGATCTCCATAAACCTTTTGTTGATGACATTAAATTTGAGAGAAATGGTAAAATATTTAACAGAACTCCTGAACTTATAGATGTGTGGTTTGATTCTGGGGCTATGCCGTTCGCACAATATCATTATCCTTTTGAGAATAAAGAATTTTTTGAAAAAAATTATCCGGCTGATTTTATTTGTGAAGGTATTGATCAGACTAGAGGATGGTTTTATACTCTTCATGCAATATCAACAATGCTATTCGATAAAGTTGCTTTTAAAAATCTAATTGTAAACGAACTTATTCTTGATAAGAATGGTTTGAAAATGTCGAAATCAAAGGGGAATGCTGTTGATCCTTTTGCTCTTTTTGATAAGTACGGAGCTGATGCAACTAGATGGTATTTGGTTACAGGAAGCCCGCCTTGGAGAACTACATTATTTGATGAAGAAGGTATTGTTGAAGTACAGCGTAAATTTTTTGGTACCCTAGTAAACACTTATTCATTCTTTGCGTTGTACGCAAATATTGATAATTTTGATTTTAGTCAGGATCTAATTCCTTATGAAGAAAGACCGGAAATTGATAGATGGATTATTGCTAAGCTTTCTTCAGTACTAGAAGAATTTCAAAGCTTAATGGATAATTATGATGTTACCAAAGCTGCCCGATTGGTAAGTGAATTTACAATTGATGAGCTTTCTAATTGGTACGTTAGAAGAAATAGACGCAGATTTTGGAAATCGGAAGTTAATGAATCAAAGATATCTGCCTATCAGACATTGTACGAATGCTTAATCACAGTAGTGAAGCTTTCTTCTTCTTTTGCACCATTTATAACAGAAGAACTTTATAATAATTTAAATAATGTAACAAAACTTGAAAAATCTGCTTCGCTCCATTTAGTTAACTTTCCGAAGCCAAGTTATAAAAATGATGCTTTAGAAGAAAAAATGGAAATGGCTCAAATAGTTGTTAATCTTACTAGAGCAATGCGTGCAAAGACAAATCTAAAAGTTAGACAGCCTTTAAGAAAGATAATGATTGCTGTTGACCCAAGTAAAAGAGAAGCCGTAAATAAAATGAAGGACGTTATTTTAGAAGAAGTAAACATAAAACAGTTGGAAGTTTTGAATGACGATTCTTCTATTGTTAGTAAAACGGCAAAGGCTAACTTTAAAACTCTCGGGCCAAAGTATGGTAAAATGATGAAAATACTGGCTCAAAGAATTGTAGAATTAAGTAAAGATGAAATCAAGAAATTAGAATTAGATCGATCACTGATGATAATTTTAGATGGCAATGAAATCAGTTTAACACTCGAGGACGTAGAGATAATTAGTACAGAAATTGAAGGTTGGGTTGTGGAATCTGAAGGCGGCATTACCGTTGCTATTGATAGTGAATTAGACGAAGAACTGATTGGCGAAGGTTATTCAAGAGAATTTGTGAATAGAGTGCAGAATATGAGAAAAAATTATGGATTAGATGTTACAGATAGAATTAATGTATATTTCAGTTCAGATAAAACTTTTTCTAAGCAAATTATTAAATTTAATAATTATATTAGAAATGAAGTTTTGGCCAATAGTATAAATGATGGCGATCTTGAAGGTGGGTATAAAGAAGAAGTAAGTATTGGCGAATATCAATGTAGTATAACCATTGAAAAGGTTATATAGATTTTGAGGAGATAAGTTATGGCAAAGCAAACAACAAAAACAAAAAGCCCTGCTAAAAAAGTTGCTGCAAAAAAAACAGCAAAACCAAAAGCTGTTAAAGCGGTTGCAAAGAAAAAAGCAGTTGTAAAAAAAGCTATTAAAAAAACTGATAAAACTGAAGTTAAAGCTGTTAAAAATAAAAAGACTCCAATCAAAAAAGTTACAAAGAAAACAGCTACTTCTGGAAAAGTTAGAATAATTGCTCCAAAGACTTCAGGTAAAACGAAGACTGGAAGAAAAGTTGAAGTAATTGTAACTCCGGTTCAAACAAAACCAAAGAAAAAAATTAATGGCTATACTAAAAAAGAGTTAGAAGAATTTAGGAGTGTAATTTTAGAGAAAAGAACTGAAATTATTGAACAACTTCAGAACTTAAAAGAGCAGATGATGGATGAGACAACCGGGCAGTATGTTAATGAAAATTCACCCTACTCTTTACACATGGCTGAACAGGGAACAGATGCCCAAGAAAGAGAAAAACTATATTTGTGGGCTCAAAGAGAGACAAAATTTTTAGGTTATTTAGAGGATGCACTCCAAAGAATTGATCACGGAACTTATGGAATTTGTATCGATAGTATAGATCTGCCTGAAGGACCACATTTAATTCCTAAAAACAGATTATTTGCAGTTCCACATACTCAGCATTGTGTCGCTTGCAAGAATAAGAAATAGAATGTTTTCTAAAAGGGAATTGCGTTTTTGAAGGTATTAAATATTTCGTTACTTATCTTGCTCGTTGATCAGATTTCGAAGTTTCTAATCAAAGGTATTTCCCTTCCTTTCTTAGGTTTTGAATTTCAAGGTATGGAGTATGGTCAAAGTATTAGTATTCTGGGTGATATATTTAAGTTTACGTTCGTTGAAAACCCTGGAATGGCATTTGGAATTCATGTAGCTGGGACTGCAAAATTATTACTTTCATTATTTTCTTTAATAGCTAGTATTGGAATAGCTATTTATATTTATAAAGTAAGAAATGAAAAACTATTGTACCGTATCTCTCTAGCGCTTATTTTAGGTGGGGCATTAGGGAATTTAATAGATCGTTTTTTCTATGGAGTTATTTATGGTTATGCTCCATTGTTGTACGGGAAGGTTGTAGATTTTCTGCATGTTGATGCATTGGGATTTACTATCTTTGGAAAAACTTTTGATAGTTTCCCCATTTTTAATATTGCCGATTCTGCTGTAACAATAGGTGTTGCAATTTTAATAATATTTCACAAAAGCTTCGAACCTCAAAAGCAACCCGAAATTTTAAAAGAAGAACTAACTGAGGTCGATACAATGGAACCCAAATTGGAATATGGCAATAGTAACCGAGAAAATAATAAACCTAGTAGTAACTGATGGGCAACGAAAGCAGCGAATAGATTCCTACCTAGCAAATTGTTTAGAAAATACAACCCGTTCAAGAATACAAAAACTTATTAAGAATGATTTGATAACTGTGAATGGAAAAATCACTAAATCAAATTATATAATAGAACCAAAAGACAAAATAGTTTTAACCATTCCCGTTTCTCCACGACCTGATAAAATTGAAGCAGAAGATATTCCTCTCGATATAATATTTGAAGACGATTATTTGATTATTGTGAACAAACCTTCCGGCATGGTTGTGCATCCATCTTATGGGAATTATACTTCTACTCTTGTGCATGCTCTCCTTCATCATACAAATAGTTTAAGTTCATTCAACGGAGATTATAGAGCTGGAATTATTCACAGAATTGATAAAGAGACTTCTGGATTGTTAGTTATAGCAAAAAATGAAGATGTTCACGCTAAAATTGCAAAACAATTTGCTGCTCACACAACTGAAAGAGAGTATTGGGCTGTATGTTGGGGAAAATTTAAAAATTCTACTGGGGAAATAATTGCAAATATTGCCAGGAGTAAACAAGATAGAAAATTATTTTCTGTATCCGATAGTGATGGTAAGCACGCGCACACTTTCTATGAAGTAATAGAAGAATTTGAGTTCTTGAGTTTAATTAAATTAAAACTTTTTACCGGAAGAACGCATCAAATAAGAGTTCATTTAGCACATTTAAATCATAATATATTTGGTGATCATACTTATGGAGGGAGAAGAATTAACCATGGGTTTGAGCTACCAAAGATAAAAGCCAGGGTGAACAACTTACTCAAGATAATTGATAGGCAAGCTTTACACGCAAAAACACTAGGGTTTATTCATCCTATTACAAATGAAAAAATCTCCTTCAATTCGGACTTGCCGGAAGATTTCCAGAATTTACTTACTGAGATTAGAAAAAAATAATTCAAACAAACTAACGTTCAGGAATTACATCAATAGTTCCTTCCTTAGGAAATTTAATTGAGTAAATCTTTTTCTGTTTATTCGTTAAATAATTTTCCCTTAACCAAGGATTAAGCAATTTCAGTATTTTGTAATTTATTCCTTTTTGAATTGCAAAATCAGCCCAACTTGCAACTGAACTATCTACTTTAATATCTACAGTTTCATAGGGCTTATATAGATCTTCATCTTTGAGATCAAAACCATACTTACTGGGTGAATTCATCATTATTTTAGTTGCAATAATTCTAAAAATATATCTTGAAGTTTCTTCGTTGAGGACTAGATTATAATAGTTATTAGTTTTCTGTCTTGCGAGCTGTTCATCAATTCCACTCATCCCCATATTATATGATGCAGCTGCAAGTGTCCAATTGTTATATTTATCATAAGCTTTTTGTAAATATCTACATGCTGCCTCAGTTGATTTTTCAAGGTTATAGCGTTCATCAATTTCACTATTGATTTCCAATCCGAACTCAGAACCAGAACTTTTCAGAAATTGCCAAAACCCAACAGCATTAGAGGGTGATGTTAAATTTAAAAGTGTACTTTCAGTAACGCATAAATATTTAAAATCATCTGGGATATTATTTTTAGCAAGAATTGGTTCAATAATAGGGAACCATCTATTTGCTCTTTTTATTGTAAGCACCATTAAAGAATGCCAATAAGTATTCACAATAAATTCTCTGTCTAATCGCTCATAAACATCTGAATTATACAAAGGGACTTTTTCACCACACAATTCAACAGAATTTGGGATAGCTGGAGAAACAATTCTATATTCTTGAGGAAAGTTTGAATTTCCTACGTCAATACTGTTTTCGCTTTCCAAGGGTCGAAAATTCAAAAAAAGTAAAACAGAGACTAACACTAGTAAGGTTAATATTGCTGTAGATTTTAAAATTTGGGAAATGGAGTTGAAGTTTTTATTCATGTAATTCACATAGTTTTATTATTAAAAATTTATTCAATATAGCAAATCTAATTGATTTACAAAATTAAGTATATCTAAATATGAATATTAAAATATTTATGAAATTGATTTCATATGGAAGTACTTGTTTTCTATAAGTAAGGCTGCTCCAATAAACAATACACCAATAACTAATTGAAGAAAATTAATCGTTTCATTTAAAAATAAAAATGCAAATAAAACTCCCAATGGAATTTTTAGGTTATTTAAAATTGCCAAAGTACCTGTAGAAACCTTTGTGGCACCAAAATTCCAAAGAAAAAAGCCAATACCAGAAGCAATTGCTCCAAGGTAAATTAATGTGAACCATTGCTTGTCGGTAATGAATAAAGCATTAAAATCTGTTGTTAAAGAAGTTAATACTCCAGCATATAACAAAGCCCCAAAATATAATATTCCGAAAATGTTTAATGGCTTAACATCAATATTTCCTTTAATTATTTTTACGAAGTAAACTTGTCCAAAAGCGAAGCATAAATTAGAAAACTGAATTAAAAGAATACCTTTCCAAAACCCAAGATACATGTTTTCAGAAAAAAGAATAATTGCAGAACCTAAAATTGTTAGAACAGCAGTTAACCAATGTAAAGGGGATATTTTTTTTGCAAAAAGATCACTGATTAAGACTACAAAAATTGGAGTTAATATTGTCATAATTGCAATTTCATAAGCCTTCAAAAATTGATATGAATAGATATATGCTGAGTACATTAGCCCATATTGAATCACTCCAATAATAAAAAAGTGAACCAAAATATTTTTTGGGATATTTTTTAATTTTAGAAAAGGTACAAAAATGATAAATGATATTAGAAGGCGAACAAATACGACAAAATTTGAATCAACACCAACAAGGTTCCCCTTTATAAGGCTAAAGGATAATGCCCAAATGATGGATACAATAATAAGATAAATCATACGCAAATATAAATTAAAAATTGTTGATTTGAACGTAAGTAAAAACTTTGCTCGTTAATTTCAATAGTGAATTTTATTATATTTATAGTTCAACATTGGAGTAATAATGCTTATTTATAATACTTTTGGAAAGAAAAAAGAAGAGTTCATTCCTTTAAATCCACCAAATGTTACAATTTACGTTTGCGGACCCACAATATATGATTTTTTTCATATTGGGAATGCAAGATCTTTTGTATCAGCTGATCTGATAAGAAGATATCTGGAATATAAAAATTATAACGTAAAATTTGTAATGAACTTAACTGATATTGATGATAAGCTGATCAAAAAATCCAATGATGAAAATTTACCTGTTGAGCAAATTGCAAAAAAATATGCTGATGCTTTTTTTACAGATATTGAAACTTTGGGGATTAAGGAAGCTGATATTTATCCAAAAGCGACCGAACATATTCCTGAAATTATTGAAATGATTTCAAAACTAGTGGAAAAAGGTTTTGCTTATAATGTTGACGGAAATGTTTTTTATGACGTAAGGAAATTTGATGCTTATGGGAAACTTAGTGGTAAAAATACCGAAGACTTAGAAGCTGGCGCGAGGATTGAAATAAATGAAGATAAAAGAAATCCGTTAGATTTTTCTTTGTGGAAAAAGGCAAAACCAGATGAACCTTTTTGGGAAAGTCCTTGGGGAAAAGGAAGGCCTGGTTGGCATATTGAGTGTTCTGCAATGAGTATTAAACACCTTGGTGAAACAATTGATATTCACATTGGTGGAACAGATTTGGTTTTTCCTCACCACGAAAACGAAATTGCACAGAGTGAAGCGGCATGTAATTCTAAATTTGTAAAATATTGGATTCATGGGGGGTTCTTAAATATAAATCAAGAAAAAATGTCTAAATCTTTAGGCAATTTTTTTACAGCTAGAGAAATTCTTAAAAAATTCAGCCCAAATGCTGTCAGACTTTTTTTTAGTCAAACACATTTTTCTGGTCCATTAAGTTTTAGTGAAGATTTATTAGAAGCCGCTGAAAAGGGACTCGAAAAAATTTACAATTTAGTTGATAAAATAGAAAATACAAATTCATCTGCTGATTCAAATTTAGCAATATTTGAGAATGACAGATATATTTTTGCATTTGAAAATGCTATGGATGATAATTTTAATTCTCCTCAGGCATTAGCTGTGGTTTATGATTTTATTAGAGATTTTAATAAATATCTAAGTAAAAATGAAAAAATTCCACGTGTGGTTTTGGAAAATGGCAAATCTTTTTAAAATCTACCTTGGTTGATGTGCTAGGTATAAATGTTTTTTTAAGAAAAGAAAATTTATTTTCTTTGGATAACGATCTTATAAATATTATGATCGAACTTAGAGCTAAAGCAAAGTTGGAAAAGAATTATGCCATGGCTGATGAAATAAGAACAAAGCTAAGTGATATTGGGGTATTGTTAGAAGATAGTAAAGAGGGTACAAAATTTAAAATTGTGAAAAAAACTTAATGTCTATAAAAATGATTACTATAGTTTCATTGTCATTAATTTTAATTGGATCATTTTTGGTCTGGCATTTCTGCATAAGTATTTACGAGGTGAGGTACTCATATCCTCAAGGGAACAATATTTTACTGAAAAATAATAATTACTCAATTGAATGCTATGGAATAAACTCACTTGGAAATGAACTTAAATGGAGAAAGATTTTAAGTACAGTTGAAATATTGGATGGAGAAGACTTGGCAAAAATAACAGAAGTAAAAAATAATAGAATTTCATTTTCAACCAATTCAATAGTTGGAAAAGTTGTTTTAAAAATCAATTCAGAATTGTCACTTAATCCTGCTCTACTTACTTTTACGGTAAAAGATTAAGTGTTCATAAAAATGAATTCTTTTAGAAATTTATTTATAATCATCACTCTGTTTATTATTCCTAGAGAAATTGTAGCTCAATCCTTTTATGGAAATGGTGCCAATAGAGAGTTTACCAGACTAATTGAACTTCCGACTGCTGGCACTTTAATAAATGGTGATCAGCTAACCAGTTTTAAAATTTTACCTCATGGTATTATCATCCTTCAATTTGAGTTGGGTTTATGGGATTTTATGAATTTGGGTGTTTCTTATGGAGGTTCAAATATTATTGGTACAGGAGAGCCCTCGTGGAATCCAAATCTAAATTTTGACCTTAAACTAAGAATTTCTAAAGAAACTCAATCTAGCCCTTCATTTACATTAGGTCTAAATAATCAACTAAAAGGAATGTTCATTGAAACTAAAGAGCAACATGGTTCTGGATCGACTGGTGTATATTTTGTGGTTTCCAAAAATTATAAATTACTTGGTTTTTTTAGCCTGCACTCAATTATTAGCTATGCATTTGATTCAAATAATGATAATAGATTTAAAATAGGTATTGGAGCAGAGAAAACTATTATGCCATGGGGAGCTGTTATTGTGGAATATTCTCCTACAATAAATGAGAACTCAATATTTTCATTATTTGAAAATTGGGGATATTTAAATGTTGGTCTGAAGTTCTCATTGGGTAAAGGAGTTTCGTTAGGTATAATTGCAAAAGATTTATTGGAAAGCGATAAAATTGGTTTTCAAAGTGGATTTGGACGAGGAATAGTTTTAGAGTATAACTCATCAATATTTTAACTGTATACTTTTCTGTACATAAAGTTTAATTTTATATACAAATTAGATATAAAAAGTGTTAAATCAGTCTTAAAAAGGATAATTTATTGGCGCAAGATTTGCACAATGAAATGTAGATTAATTACAAGAGGAACTCAATGAAAGCATATGTTTATATTTTAATAATAGCGGCAAGCTCATTTTTAACCAGTTGTTACACTGAAATTGGTTATGATTATGAACGAGAAGCATATTGGGATAAAGTTGAAGGGAAAAAGTCTGTAAAGAAAGACAACCAACAATATGATTATGAACAAGAAGATGCTCTGGATTACGGAGATTCATCCGAGTATTATGCAGATGGGGACTACGATGATAGCCTTCAATATGAGGATGAACAAGGTTATGTTGATGATTATAATTATTCCCGCACAAGCAGATATTACGATTATTACTATCCTGGTTATAACGTAGCAGTCTATTCAAGATACTATGATCCTTTCTGGGATTATAATCCATTTTATTCTTATTACTACTACAACCCCTTCTATTATCCATTTAGATACAATTACTATAATGGTTGGTATAGTTCCGGATACTATTATGATCATTATCCCCATTACACAACAAACTATTTTAGTAAAACCAAGGAAAGAACAAATTGGAATTCTAGGTTGAGAGATAATACGGGTGGTAGAAATCATAATGATAGCTATAGCGATAGAGCTTCGAGATCTTCAAGTAGTTCAAGTACTGGTCGGGCATCATTATCTAAAAAGAGTGACCGAAGTGACATAACCATAAATAAAGATAGATCAACTAGAAATTCAACAGATAGAACAACGGCAGAGAAAGTGTTACAAAAAATAAAAGTACTTCTGAAAGCAGCAGAACTATCACAAGATCCGGAAGAACAACTCAAGATAAAGATCAAGTAAATAGTAGTTCAAGATCAAGAGATAATAGTTCTAGTTATAGATCTAATTCTGCCAAGGATAAACCTAATATAAGTAATGATTCGAGGAAATCTGAAAGCAGACAATCTTATACAAGTAAAAAGAGCTACCAAACAAAGAAAAGCTCAATGAATACTCCTAGGGTCAATAATAGTTCAAATTCTAGTAGAAGTGGAAAAAGTTATAGCTCAGGAACCAATAAAAGCACATCAAGAAGTTATTCTTCTCCATCCTCTAGTAGTTCATCTAGTTCCAACAGTTCTTCGAGACCTAGTAGTGTATCTTCTAGCAGTTCAAAATCTAGCAGTGGCGGAAGTTCAAGTTCGGGCAGTTCTTCGAGTAGAAGCAGTAGTGGCAGTGGCAGCAGTAGGAGTAAAAGATAATGAAATCGCTAAAACTATTCTTTATTATCGTACTTAGTATAGGATTCACAAAATTATCAGCACAAAACTACAATGATGCTTACCGTTTATCTGAAGAGGGAATTGATTTTGATGCCAGGACTCTTGCTTTGGGGAACAGCACAATAGCTACTTGGGGTAGTTTCTCAAGTACGTTAGTAAATCCTGGGGCATTAGCAACGGTGCAAAAAAGTATTTTCACCTTAAGTATTAATACTAATACTTTGCAAAATTCAGCCGATTTCTTTAATTCCAATCTTACTGCAGATAAGAATAACAACAATCTTAATCAGCTTAGTTTAATTCTTCCACTGCCAACAAAGAAGGGAAGTGCTGCACTTGCGTTTGGCTATAATCAATCCAGAGATTATAATTCTTTCCTTAAGTTTGATGCCTTCAATGGTGATAATAACTCAATGATTCAGGACCTTACAAATTTTAATGATGATATAGCTTATGATTTGTATTTAAGTTATCCGGTTTATAATGCAAATGACGTTTATATTGAAGATAGAACTAACATAGCCGGCAGATTGAATCAAAGTGGAAACATTGATGAAGAAGGAAGCCAAAATAGTTGGGTTATGTCTGGTGCATTCGAAATTCAAAAAAATATTTACGTGGGGGGTACTTTTAATATTATTTCTGGTAAGTACAAAAGCAACAGAACTTATCAAGAGGATGACTACACAAATAACTTTTACACCGGTCTATTAGACCCTTTTGATCCGAATACTAATGGTTTTGAATCCTTTTATATAAATGATATTATTGATTGGAATATAAGTGGTTGGGACTTTCGTTTAGGACTGTTATACGAGATGAATAATATGTTAAGTTTTGGAGCAACAATAAAATTCCCTTCCTATTTTTCGATCTCGGAAAGATATTCTATATATGGTGAATCAGAGTTCTCGGATATCATTCATTACATTGATTATCCAGGGGCAAAAAACGAATACGAAATATCAACTCCTATGGAAATAAGTAGTGGAGTTTCTTTTTCTTTACCTTTGGTAAAAATTAATGCTAGTCTTAAACTTGTTGATTATTCACAATTAGAATTTACAAAGGGATTTGATTCGTTTGATTTAGATCAAAAAAATGCTGATATAAAAAATGTATTTGAAAGTGTTGTAAATTATAATTTTGGAGCTGAGTTTACGATTCCATATCCTTCTATGAAATTGAGAGGAGGATTTATCTATAATCCTTCGCCTTACATTGGTGATTCTTCAGAATTTGATAAAAAATACTTTACAATGGGAGTAGGATTACCACTCTCTAAGAACCTAATTTTAGATTTTGCGTATGCTCATGGCTGGTGGAAGAACATTGGTGATAATTATTCTGCTAACCTTTCTAGAACATATCAGTCATTAAATTTAGATAAAGTTGCAATAACTGTTAATTATAGTTTTATGTAATTGAATAAATTCAATTTGGATAGTATTTAAAAGCACCTTATTTTCTTTAGGTGCTTTTTTATTATTATTTGGGAGATTATTTATAAAGGGTAGAATTATTAGAATAGAAAGTAAAGATTATTATGTGCTTTCTGAAAATGATCATTTATTCAGGTGCTCTTTAAGAGGTAAGTTAAAGAACCAACTAGCTTTAAAAAGAGATAAGCTTCTGACACTAGATTATGCCATTCTTGGCGATTTTGTAAATTTTAGTGAAAGTTCACAAAATATTGGGGTAATTGAAAGTCTAGAACCGAGGAAAAATTATATCTCAAGAAAAGCAGGACGCTTAAGAGGTAGCCTTAAAAGAGGCGAAAGGTATGAGCAAATTATCGCTTCAAATATTGATTCTTTATATATTGTGACAAGCTGTAAATCCCCAAAATTTAACAATAAATTTTTAGATAGAGTTATTGTTTCTGCTGAAAGCTCGCAAATAACCCCGGTTATTGTTATTAATAAAATTGATTTAGACGATAATAACATATCTGACTATTGGGAACAATTTTACAAGTCTATAGGTTATAAGGTTTTTAAGGTTAGTTCTTTATCAGGTAACAATATAAACAAACTGAAAAAAGACATTCGTAAAAAACTAAGTTTATTTTGGGGACAATCAGGTGTAGGAAAATCTTCCTTGTTAAATAAAATGTTTCCTCATTTGGATTTTAATGTTGGCGAGATTAGTGAATCTTCTAATAAAGGTACTCATACTACAGTTACAAGTGTTTTAACGGAAGCTGAAAAAGACACTTTTATTATTGATACTCCTGGGATTAGGGAAATAGATCCTTATGGAATTAAGAAGGAAGATTTATCTCATTATTACATAGAATTTATTCCATACATCAATAATTGTAAGTTTAATACATGCATTCATGATCATGAACCAGGTTGTGCTATCCAAGCAGCTGTTGAAAATAAACTAATTTCTGTTGAAAGGTACGAGAGCTACATTAACTTGCTAAATACAATTGAAGACGACATGATTTATTAATCAAATTAACTTATCTTTTCATAATATTTTTTAAATTTTACTTATAACACTAAAGAACCAAATGAAATATTTAATACCGTTTTTACTCTTATTTTCTTTTGCATGCTCCTCTCATATTGAAAAAGATTTAAGCATTCAGAATGCAGCCTCAAATAATATATCGAAAGAGAATAAAGATTTAGCACAACAATTATTCATTGATGCATCTATCCTTGATATGGAAGGAAAAATTGCGGAAGCTATTTTAGATTATCAGGAAGCATTAAGACTTGATCCCAGTCCTGGTATTTATTATTCGCTAGGAAAAGATTATTTAAGGCTTAATAAGCTATCACCCGCTTTAGAAAATACTAAAATGGCAGTACAGCTTGAGCCGAATAATATTGAGTATTTAACCTTACTTGGAACAATTTATTCATTCAGTAGAAATATTGATTCATCAAAAACCATTTTTGAAAAAATCGTTAGGATTGATTCCACAAATGTTACTGCTTGGGTTAATTTAGCACAATTGAATGAAAATGAGCAACCGCTTAAGTCACTTGAGCTCTATTATAAAATATTAGAATTAACTGGTCCAGAATGGAATGTGCTTTTAAAAGTTGCTGAATTGAATGAAAGACTGGGAAAAGCAAGTGAAACTGTACATACAGTGGAAGAACTACTTGAATTAAACCCTTCTAGTTTAGAGTTGCAGAAATTACTTATTGAGTCTTATATTAAATCAGATCAAAATGAAAAAGCAATAGAAATGGTAAATAGCTCAATTGAAATCTTTCCGGAAGACCTTAATCTTATTGAACTGAAGGGAAATGCCTACATAAATATGAAAGAATGGGAAAAAGGAGCTGATGAATATAAGAGAATATTAACAAAACCTAACGTTCCGTTAGAAATTAAAATGAGAATTGGGACCGCATTTTATTCAGAAGCACTTAACGATTCAGTAGTTCTTCCAATTGCTTTTGATATCCTTCAACAGATTGATAAAGATTCAGCAGATTGGCAAATAAATGCTTTCATGGGTGAAATAGCTAATAAGCAAAAGGAAGATTCACTAACTATTTTTCATTTTAGAAGAGCTATTGAACTTGCAGAGCTTAATACAGATTTGTGGATTAGGTTTGGGCAAATTCTATTTGAAAATGGAGATTATATTAATGCTGCATCAGAAATGGAAAAAGGTATTGTTAAATTTCCGAGTAATTTTGTACTTAATTTGATATTAGGATTATCACACTCACAAAATGCAGAAAATGATAAAGCACTTGAACCTTTGAAAAAAGCAGTTGAGTTAAATCCAAATGATCTAAACGCTACAATGGCTTTAAGCTTTACTCTTAATCAAACAAAACAGAATGATGAAGCACTGAAATATCTTGAACGAGCATTGCGTATTGATCAAAAAAATACACAAGCCTTAAGCTTAATGGGAATGATTTATGCCGCAAAAGATATGTTTCCTAAAAGTGATAGCCTTTATGATTTGGTAATTAGAATTGATTCTAACGATATTTTAACACTTAACAACTTTGCGTATTCTTTAGCAGAAAGAGGGACTAATCTTGAGAAAGCTTTAAAAATGGCTAAAATTGCTGTTGAAAAAGATCCTGAAAATTCTTCTTATTTAGACACAATAGGTTGGGTTTATTTCATGATGAATAATTATACTGATGCAAAAGTCTATATAGAAAAGGCAATTAATTATGATTCGACAAATGTTGTTCTTTTAGATCACCTTGGAGATGTTTATTTTCGAATGAATGAAACTGAGAAAGCTAAACAATACTGGCAAGAGGCATTAAAGTTGGACGAAACAAAAATAGAAATTCTTGAAAAATTGAAAAAAGGATTAGAGTGACCAATAAATATAAGTTTATTATTAGTTTTTTAATAAGTATTTTCGTACTTAGTTGTGTACCAAGTAAACCAGTTTATGAAGAAGAAATATTACCGGCTGATAGATTAATAAAAAAACTAGAAGCTAACAGAAGAAAGATTAAAACCTTTGAAGGATCTGGAATTATTAGCGTAGAATCTAATGAACTAGATGCAAAAGCTACTTTTGAAGTATTTTTAAAAAAACCAGATTCACTAAAATTTGTTATTTACGGTCCCTTTGGGATTGACCTTGCGCAAGCTGTAATAACCTCATCTGAATTCGCTTTTTATGACGTAATGAAGAATACAGTTTACAAAGGTAGGAATGACAATAATATCCTTAAAAAGATTTTTCATATTGATCTAAGTTTTGGAGAATTAATAGATGCTTTTACCGGTGCAGTAAATCTTACAGATAAGCTGAGGATGGAACCGGATAATTATAGCCTTAATGACGAAGAATATTTTTTAACCTATGATGACTCTACGGAAAATAGGCAGAGCATTTTTGAAGTGCAGATTAATAATTTAGCTATTAATAAATATCAGCTTTACAAAAACAATAAAATGCTTTTATTTGAGGGGATATATTCAGACTTTGAAATGTTCGATAGAGTTGCTGTACCCTTAACGGTTGTTATCCAAAATAAACTTAACAAACAAAAAGTAACAGTTGACTACAGAAATATTGCTGTAAATGAAGATATTAAAAATATTGGTCTTGATATTCCAAGCGATGCAAGAATAAAAGAATGGTAAAATTTTTTTTTATAATAGTTGGATTTATTATTCCCTCAATTGTTTTTACACAAGTTGAAATTAAACTTGAAGATAAAAACACCGAGCTAAAATCTCTTCGCCAAAAAATTCAATCTCTAGAAGGTGAGCTGTCAGTTTTATCCGAAAAGGAAAAAAACAATCTTTCCGTTCTTAAGAAAATGGACAATCAAAATTTGTTGTTAAATAAAAAGATTAAAACTTTAGAAAAAGAAGAAAATCAAAAAGAAAAAAATATAGTTAATTTGAATATTCAGATAACTTCATTACAATCAAGGTTAAACCAATTAAAGAAAGAGTATGGAGAATATTTAGTTTGGATGTACAAACAGGGCGAAAGTTCAACTCTTAATTATTTATTGAACGCAGAGTCGTTTAATCAAATGTTAATTAGGTACAAATATTTAGATTATGTACATGGGGCTAGTGAAAGAAATGTAAAAGAATTAAATGAAACAAGAACTAAACTAAGTAATACTATAAGTACATTAGAAAGTGAAAAAATTGAAAAGACAAAACTTAAGAATGAAAAAATAAAAGAACATGAAAGTTTAGTTTCTAAGAGAGATCAACGCAAGAAAGTTTTAACTTCTCTAAAAAAAGATAAAAAAAATGTTTCCGTTGAAATTGAAGATAAAAGAAAGATGGAAATTACAATTAAAAGAATGATTGCCGATTTGATTGAAAAAGAGAGAGAAAGAGAGAGAAAGTTAAGAACTGAAAAATTAAAAGGAAATATTGATAGCTACGAGTTTGATTTTAACTATAGCAGTTTTGAAAATTTTTCTCAATTAAAAGGTGTACTAAATTGGCCGATTAAATCTGCTAGAATTGGC
This sequence comes from uncultured Ignavibacteriales bacterium, assembly GCA_963704835.1. Taxonomy (GTDB): domain Bacteria; phylum Bacteroidota; class Ignavibacteria; order Ignavibacteriales; family Melioribacteraceae. Next base: position 92,444 of record CAVPHW010000004.1, read on the forward strand.
AGAGGTTTTGGGGAAAATAAAAATGATAAAACGAAAACAGTAACGTTAAATTATGGGATTGATATCCTTGCTAGAGACAACAAAGATGTTTTTGCTGTTGCTGAAGGAATAGTAAGTGCAATTGAATGGATTCCAGGTTATGGTAGCGTGCTTATCATTACTCACCGAGATAATTTTAGAACCGTTTACGGACATATGACAGACATAAATGTACTGGAAGGGAATAGAGTACAAGCTGGTGATCTTATTGGAAAAGTAAGCGAAAGTTTAGAAGGCAGTATTCTCCATTTTGAAATCTGGAACGAACGAAACTATCAAAATCCACAAGAATGGTTAGTTAAGAGATAGATGCAACTTTATGATTATTTTAAAAAGACATTATCTAAAAACAGAGTTTTAGCCAAGAATTTTTCTTCGCTCTCAATACTTCAGATTTCTCAATACATTTTCCCATTAGTAACTTTTCCATATTTAGTTAGAGTTTTAGGTCCAGATGGATATGGTCTTGTTGCTTTTGCTACCGCTTTCGTGGGTTACTTTACTGTATTTACCGATTATGGATTTAACCTTTCTGCAACAAGAGAAGTATCAATTCATAGAAAAGATCCTCATAAAATATCTAATATATTTAATTCAGTTCTTAGTATTAAGTTAATACTCTTTACTGCAAGCATTATTATTTTTTTGCCAATAGTTTATGCGTTTGCTCGATTTAATCAAGATATTGAAATTTATTTAATTAGTTTTGTTTCGGTTTTAGGTACAACTTTATTCCCAGTGTGGTTTTTTCAAGGGACTGAGAGAATGGGATTTATCACTTTTATAAATGTTCTTGTAAAAGCCGTGTGGGTTATAGCAGTTTTTGTTTTTGTTCAATCAAGAAGTGATATTTTACTTTTAGTCGCTCTAAATTCTTTAAGTTCTTTGTTAGTTGGAATTATCGGTCTTATAGTTGTTAAATATTATTTTAATTTAACATTTTCAATTCCTTCTATAGAGAACATAAAGCTTCAATTTGTGGAAGGATGGCACTATTTTCTATCTACAGCTTCAATTAGCTTATATACCCTTTCAAATGTTTTCATTTTAGGATTATTTGCTAGCGATACAATTGTTGGATATTTCTCAGCAGCAGATAAAATTAGGCATGCATTACAAAATATTACTGATACTGCGGGAAGAACAATATTCCCATATTTATCGGCCGAATTTAAAAGATCAAAAGTTGCAGCTTTTATTTTTTTGAGGAAATTTATCAAAATTGTAGGTAGCATTCTCATTGTAAGTTGTTTATTACTTTTTATATTTTCAGAGCCTATAGTGTATTTAATTCTTGGAGTAGATTATGTGGAATCAATAATCTTACTTAAAATAATTTCTTTTTTACCACTTATAATATTTTTTAGCAATGTTGCTGGAGTGCAAACTATGCTAAATTTGGGTTTCAAAAGAGATTTTGCAAATATTATTCTTATTTCGGGAATTTTAAATATTATTATTTCTTTTATAGTTGTTCCAGTCTTTTTAAGTATTGGTTCTGCCATAATGGTGCTTTTTACAGAAATACTTGTTACATCCCAAATGGTTATTTTCTTAAGAAAGAATGATATTAATATCTTTAAAAGTTTATTGAATAATTCATGAAATACGATTATCTAATTGTTGGAGCCGGATTTGCCGGAAGTGTTTTTGCTGAAAGACTTGCAAGTCAATTAAATAAAAAAGTTTTAATTGTTGAAAAAAGAAATCATATTGGTGGAAATGCATACGATGAATATGACGAACATGGAATTTTAGTTCATAGATATGGACCTCATATATTCCACACAAATAGTAAAAAAGTCTTTGATTATCTCTCTCAATTTACAGAATGGAGATTTTACGAACATAGAGTTTTAGCGAAATTAAACAATGAACTTTATCCAATTCCAATAAACAGAACTACAATAAATAAATTATATAATAAAAATTTTACGACAGAAGAAGAAATTGTTGAGTTTTATAATAATGTACGAGAAAAAAGATATCCAATAAAAAATTCAGAAGATATAATTGTAAACCAAGTTGGTATTGACTTATATGAAAAGTTCTTTAAATTTTACACAAAGAAACAATGGAATTTAGATCCATCTGAATTATCTCCAACTGTCTGCGGAAGAATACCGGTTAGAACAAATGAAGATGATAGATATTTTACAGATAAATATCAGTTTATGCCGAAAGATGGTTACACAAAAATGTTTGAGAAAATTTTAAACCACAAAAATATTGAAGTTGTATTGAATACAGATTATAAAAGCATTTTAAATGATATTAAATTTGATAAAATGATTTATACCGGACCAATTGATTATTTCTTTGATTATCAATTTGGGAAACTTCCATACCGCTCAATAAAATTTGAAATGAAGAATTACAATAAAGAAAAATTCCAAGAAGCTGCAGTAATAAATTATGTTGAAAGTAAACCAAAACAAACACGAGTAACTGAGTATAAATATTTAACCGGTCAACAAAATAAATCAACAACAATTAGCAAAGAGTTCCCACAAAAAACCGGTGAACCATATTATCCAATTCCGACAATAGAAAACCAAAAATTATATAAAAAATATAAATCTGAAACTGCCAAACTAAAAAATGTAAAATTCTGCGGAAGACTTGCTGAGTATAGGTATTTTAATATGGATCAGGTGGTAGCTAACTCTTTAATAAAATTTGAAAAATTCGACTTTTAAATGAATAATCCATTAGTGACAGTCAATATATTATCTTTTAATAGAAAAGAAGAATTGAGAATTACTTTAACAAAAGTCTTTGAGCAGGATTACAAAAATATTGAAGTAATTGTTGTAGATAATTCTTCGTCTGATGGCAGTCAAAAGATGGTTAGAGAAGAATTTCCTAGTGTAAATATAATTGAATTAAATGAAAATATTGGAATTGCTGGTTGGAATAAAGGATTTGAAATTGCAAAAGGTAAGTATGTTCTGGTTTTGGATGATGATAGTTATCGCTGAGAATGATACAATAGAGAAAGGTATAAAAATAATATCATCTGATATTAACATTGGAGTTGTAGCTTGTAAAATTGTTAATCCCATATCTGGTCTAATTGAAACAAAATCATTACCATACTATCCTCTGACATTTGTTGGATGTGGGGCAATTTTAAAAGAAATTCTTTTATGAACATCGGTTACTATGATACGCATTATTTTTTATATATGAATGAAATAGATCTTTCTGCAAGATTAATTGATAAAGAATATAAAATAGTTTATGATGAAAATGTAATCGTATATCATTGTATTTCTTTTAAGAATCGATTATTTAAAAAAAATGGTTTCGATATAAAAAGGTATGATAATGAGTTTTGGGGGATGTATTATTTTCTTTTTACAAAGTTTGAATATAAGTATAGCATAGTTGCGATAATCAAGTTATTATTCAATAGAGTTATAATTGTTTTAGTAAAAGGAGAATTATTATTATTCTTTAAAATTTCAGAACAATTATTCTTAAAAGAGAAATATTATCCAAGAACAGAAATCCTTTAAGTAAAAGAACTCAATCAATATATAATTATGGCAGAACTTTTTCTCTATATGATGGAACTGACTCGCTTTGAAAAAAAATATATTAAATTAAAAATATTTTAGCAATGTTAAATTTTTTTTTGATAAAGTTTTTATTTTTTTTCGATTTTGTTTCTAATAGGAAAAATAATTTATTATTTATTTCAACATCGAGTTAGGAGATCTTTTTTTAATACATCAGTAATAGAAACATTTAACAACTGTAATTCAGAATACAAGTATCTTTTAATAAAAAGTAACCAAGTTGAATTTTTTGAATATTATGAAGGTAAAGTTGGATTAATAAGTGTCAATTATGATAAATATAGTAAAAATATATTTTACAAAATCTGGTTTCTTGTCAGGTTCAGGCAATATAAAATTGAATTGATAATAAATTTGAAATCCAAATAGAAGTAGTTGATGATGATTTATCGATTAACTCAGGAGCTAGAGTTAAAATAGCCTTTTATAAGGTTGATAAAAATTATCCAAAATTATTTAAGAATTATTTTGATTTTTTTTACAATGAAATAGTATTTTGTACTAAAGGAAATTATATTAGCGATTTAATTTGGTTTTTAAAAAGAATTGACGTTAATGCCTTTTTTGATAAAAAAATTTATCTTGATCAAAATACTTATGATAAAATTCTAAAGCAAACACTTAATAAAATTTATGCAAATAATAAAAAAATAGTGGTTGTTCAATTTTATGGTAGTAATATCATCAAATCGCTTGACAAGAATTATTACAAAGAAATTTTAGACTTAATAAAGGAAGATTTCAAGATTTTACTTATAGGAAATATGCAAGAAATAGAGTTTCTCAATGAATTTAGTTTAATTAAAAATGTTTATATCATGGCTGGAAAATTGAGTCTACTAGAAAGTATTTGCATTACAAAATACTCTTCATTATTTATAGGAATAGATTCTGTATTTGCACATTTTGCTAGATATTTCAATATTCCGCATGGCTATTTCTTGGCGGTGGGGGATATGATATTATGTTCCCTAAATCTGCTTACGATAATAGAAATAAATTTGAACGAGTATTATTTAATAAGGTTGATTGTTTTGGTTGCTTATGGAATTGTATTTATAATGAAGCCATATGTTTACAGAGCATAGAAAAGAATAAAATTATTGCGAAATTACAAAGCTAATTGCTTATGTTAAATAATTCTGAACTACCAATTACTGTTTTGTTGCCAACATTTAATTCTGCCATTATTTGCCTATTTCAATTAGAAGTATCTTAAATCAGTCCTACTCAAATTTTGAATTTTTAATTATTGATGATGGTTCCACAGATAACACTAAAGCAGTAGTTGAGTCGTTTACTGATTATAGAATTAGATATGTTAGAAAAATAAATTCTCGATTAGCGGATACTTTAAATTTTGGATTAAAAATTGCAAAATATGATTGGATCGCGAGAATGGATGCTGATGATATTGCGCATCCAAGAAGAATTGAAAGTCAGTTAAGTAGTATGAGTTTTGAAGAAAATGAAATTTGTGTATCCAACTCATTGTACTTTGAAAATGCAAAAATAAAATATTGTATTGATACTCCGGTTGATTCGGATAAGGTAAAAGAAAAACTATCATTACATTCGATTATTTGTCATTCAAGTGTAGTTTATAATAGAAATTTTATTTTAGCAAAAGGTGGTTATAATAAGTTTCTAAAGGTATTTGAAGATTATGAATTATGGTTGAGAATAAAAGACGAGGTTAAATTCAATATTATTAATAAATATCTTATGTATATACGAATAAATCCAAAATCACTCCAACGCAATAATTCTCATGAAAAACAACGATTAGTTTATATGATTCAAGAACCATACTATATTAATTTTCAGACATATTTTCAATCTGTTGATACCCAACATGAAATGATTTTAAGAGGATGGCGAGAATATTTTTATGGTGAAGATTATAAAGCAATTAAACATTGGAAAAGGTTGGGAATACGTATTCTCAAATATCCAAGAGTTTTAATGGCAATAATTCTGATTAAAATTTTACCCCAAAAAGATTTAATTAGTTTTAGAAATAGTAAATTAAAACTAAAACTAGATTATCAATTAAAAAAAATACTAAGAAATAGGAAAATATTAAAAGGATTAACTAACTATGAATTATTACTATTTAAAATGTGATAAAAGCTAATCAAAGAAAATATTTTAAAAATTTAGATTCAAACATTAACTCCAACTAGATGAATATTTTATTATTACAAAATACATTTAATCAGACCTGTGGTGTAACAAGAAGTATTTTAAATTTAGTCGATAGTTTTAATAAATATCCCAAATATCATTTTTTTTTAATTGTTGAAGAGAACAATCTTGTGAATTTAGAAAATAGACATAACCTGGAAAAAGTTGTTGTTTATAATTCTTCCAAACTAATGTTCTTTTTTCATTTATTATTATTTATTAAAAAAAATAAAATAGATGTAATTCATTCTCATCATAGATATTTTGATTTAGTCTCATTTGTTGCTTCAAAAATATTTTCTGTAAAAACAATAATGACAGTTCATAGTAAAGTTTTAGGGCTTAGAAAAATCAGTTATAATTCAGAAAAAATAATCGCAGTATCAAATGCAATTCTCAGTCATTTAGTTAAAGAATTTAAAATAAATAAAAATAAAATAACTGTAATACCAAATTCAATTGATATTGAGAAAGTTAAGATTACTACCGGGAAAGAAATATTATTAAAAGAACTTAATATTGAGGAAGGTAAAAAAATAATTGGTTATTTAGGCAGAATAGATATAAAAGAAAAAGGGATTGATATTTTACTAAAAGCAATTAATAAAGTTGATAGGGATATAATTTTACTCTTAATTGGAAAAGGTTCTAATGAAGAATATGTTAAAAATTTTATAAAAAATTGTAGACATAGAATTATTTTGTTAAAGGAAACTACAAAAGTATATGACTATTATAATGTTATGAATATATTTGTCTTACCATCTAGAATCGATCCATTTCCCACAGTACTTATGGAGGCCGAGTTTCAAAATTACCAGTAATTGCTAGTAATGTTGATGGAATTCCAGAAATAATAGACAATAATGTAAATGGGCTATTATTTGAATCAGAAAATTCTGAAGAATTGGCTGAAAAAATTGAATTTCTTTTAGAAAATATTGAGTTTGCGAAAAAATTAGGTCAGAATCTTTATCAAAAAGTTATTGAAAATTATACTACGGAAAGAAATGTAAAGAAAATGGAAGAATTATATATAAGCCTTTATAAATCATAAATGTGTAATTATTTTAATTTGAAAGTCAAAAAGGAAATCAACATATTTAATATCAAATTGGCGAATTTAAATATTTCCGATTTTCTTGAATTTATTAATTCATCAATAGCTTTCAACAATCAAATAAAGTTTACTTACGCTACTGTAGCAAATCTAAATGTTATCTATCATAATCAAGTTAATAAATCTTTTTGAAAGATTTGATTTTATTCATCCTGATGGTATTGGAGTTTATTTTGCGTCAAAATATTTGTATAAAAAGAGTGGTTTAACTAAAAGATTTACTGGTTCAGATTTTTATCCTTTTCTTATCGAGCAGGCAATTGAAAGAAATTGGAAATTATTTTTTTTTGGTGATTCTGACACTACACTTGAAAAAATAAAAACCCAAAATCTTAATCTCAATGTGGTTGGAATACATAATGGATATGATTATGTAAATCTTGATTTAGTAAAAAAAATTAATATTTCTAATCCAGATATTTTAATTGTGGGTCTTGGTTGTCCCAAACAAGAAAAATGGATAATCGAAAATTACTCTAATCTAAATGTGAATGTTATAATTGCTGTTGGTGATGGAATTAAAGTCTTTGCTGGAAACAAAATTAGAGGACCACTTGTTTTAAGACAACTTGGTCTTGAGTGGTTTGTGAGACTTATTTCAAATTTTAAAAATTTTGGAAAAGATACTTGATAGGCATTCCACTTTTTATTTTTAGAATCATTAAATACAAATTTGAATTACAAAGGAAAATTTCTTGATGAACAAAATTATCTTATTCATTTTATTTTTTATTATTTCATTCTCTACTTATTCTCAAACTAAATTACAAAATAATGGGTTTTCTATTACGCTAAATAGTGATGATATAGTTTTTTCAAAAGAGAACATAAAAATAATTCAACCATTATCGATTTTTATAAATTTACTGATCCCTCAAAAGCAGGTGATTTTAAATTACCAAACAGAATTATATATGTTGCAATTCCTCCAAATTCAAAACCACAAATTAATTACAATTCAATAATCCATAAATCTTTAAAGAATACAAGACCCGCTTTACAACCTGAAGTTACATTAGTAAATGATTCGAGTTATACTTATAAAGAAGTCAGTAATCCAAAATTTCAAATGGGAGACAATCTTAAAGCTCAAATTATTGATTATGTTTGGATCAGAGATTTTTATTGCGCGGTTGTTCAAATTAATCCTTACAAATTTGTTTCTGAAACAAATTCAATTGAATATGACGAACAATATGAATTGAGGTTTTCATTTCAAAGTAATTTTTCCATTAGCCCCAACTCCCCAATTAGTAAAGCAAACAAAGTAAATAACTTATCTGATTTAATTGTTAATTCTGATATTGCAGAACAGTTTAGAAGCCATGCTCATAAATTTAATTCAGACTCAAGCGATAGCTGGATAAATTTTAATACTGATTACTTAAAGCTATCCATCAACAAGGATGGTATCTATAGACTAAATAAAAGTTATTTTCAGGATAAGGGAATTAATACAACTGGTATCGATCCTAAAACTTTCCAATTATTTAATTATGGAAAAGAGATACCAATTTTTGTGAATGGAGAATCTGATTTAACATTTGATGACGGAGATTTCATTGAATTTTATGGTAGGAAAAACTATTCAGCAATTTCCAACAGGCTAATTAATAGCAATGATTCACCGTACAATGAATACATGAACCGTTATTCGGATACAACTTTTTATTTCTTAACTTGGGAAACACAACTAGGTAAAAGGATTACTGAACAAATATTATCTGAGAATATCACTGATACACTGGACTATTTTCAGAACTTTGAACATACTGAACAAAATTCATGGTTTCAGAATTTAAACAATGACGAAATAGAGAATCAAACTCCTAATTGGAACAAAAATAAAACTTGGTACTGGAATTGGCTTGCACCGTGGCGCAACAATGTTACATTTAATTTCTCATGTAACAACTTAGCGCCTAATAAAAATGCCAATATATTTTTTAAACTTGTAAGCGGTGGATCAAGTATATCTCTTAATTCTCACCTAGTAAAAATGTTTATAAATAATATTCAAATTGATTCGCAAGTCGTAAATAGATTTAATCAAGTTGTGTTAAACGGAACAATAAATTCAAATGATCTGAAAGATGGAACTAACTCAATTAAATTGAATGTCATAGATAATGGTACAAACCCTAATTTTTTAGCATATGATTGGTATGAAGTGGAATACCCAAAAAAACTTAGTTTCCTAAACGATAGTGTCAAATTTTAAGATTGCGGATATAACAACTGGATCAAAGAAAATTAAAATATCAAACGCTACTAAAGAAAATTATATTATCTATAAAACATTTCCATCTTCAAAAAAAATCTTGGATTATGAAATCGTTGGTGGGAATTTATTTTTTAATGATACTGTTTCAGCAGGTGATAAATATTGTGTCTTCTCATCAGATAAATTATTATTACCAGCCAAATCAATAATTAAGAATTTTTCAGATTTATCTGATAAATCCAATTCTACTGAATATTTAGCAATTACTCATCCAAATTTTTTAACTGGCACACAAGATTATGTTAAGTATATTTCTGAAAATTTTAATGTTTCAACAAAAGCAATCTCGGTAACCGATATATTCGATCAATTTGGGTATGGATATCCAACTCCAGAATCTATTAAGGAATTTCTAATAAATGCTTATAATAATTGGGATGAGCCAAAATTTTCATATCTAACACTTATTGGGGATGCTACCTATGATTATAAGTATTACATAAAACAAAATGTTGGTGTTTCACTAAGCACAAATTATGTTCCTTCATACGGTAATCCAACTGCTGATTATTGGTATGGGATTTGGGATGATTCAAATTTCTCTTTACCTCAAATAAAAATTGGAAGATTGCCAATAAATAATATTAAAGAGCTAGAATATTACAAATCAAAAATTAAGAATAATATTGAACAGCCTTATGATGCTTGGAATAAAGAGTATCTTTTTTTTACAGGCGGAGGAACTTCCTCAGAGATAAATCAACTTAAAATGGTAAACGATTCAGTTATAAACAAATATGTAAATTCTTCTCCTTTGTTTGGAAATTATTGGCATTTTTATAAAACTGTAAATCCTCAATCAGATTTTGGACCATATCCCTCTGAAGTATTTAAAAATGCCATAAACAATGGGGGAGTTTTTATCTCATACTTGGGCCACAGCGGAACAGCGACTTGGGATAATAGTATTAATTCTATTCTACAATTAGAAAATAAGGTAAATAGAAATCCAATTATTACTGATTTTGGATGTTCTACTAATAAATTTGCTGAACCTGATATTATTTGTTTTGGAGAAAGGGCACTATTTGAAGATGGTGGTCAGAGTTTAGGATATATAGGAAATTCTTCTTTGGGATTTTTATCAACTGCATCTAATGCTCCTACGTTATTCTATAAAAATATAATATTAGATTCACTCCATGAAATTGGTTCAGCACATTTAAACTCTAAAATTGAGCTGATTACCAAATATGGATATTCTGGTGTTAATAAGGTTTTCCTTTACACGAATGTTTTACTTGGTGATCCTATAGTAAGAATAAAAATACCTTCAAAACCTAATCTTAGTATTTCGGCATCAAATATTTTGGTAAACTCGAATTTAAATGAGGGTTTGGATTCATCGGTTGTAAAAATTATTGTTAATAATTTTGGGACTGTAAACTCTGAAATATTGAATATTAAAATTGAAGAAAATTATTTAGGAAAGAAAATCAACACAAAGGAATTCAGCATTCCCTTCATTCATCATTCTGATACTCTAAATTATTTTGTGCAAACAAAAAATAAACCTGGCGTTCACTCAATTTCGGTATCAATTGATCCACTAAATAAAGTTGATGAAATATATGAAAATGATAATACCGCAAATTTAAATGTGAATGTCTATTCTCAAGCATTAAGAGATATGTTTAAATATCAATATGAAAATTCGAATGCATCTTATTTAGAACTAATCAATCCTGCAATGCATTCTAGTTATAACTTTAATATTGAGGCGCAATTTAGCGACTCAGAAAATTTTATGAATTATAACTCAATTCCAATTGCTTCTGGTATACTAATCACAAAATATCGATTAAATCTTACTAATAATAAACGTTACTGGTATAGATACAGGTTAACAGAAAGTACTGATTTTGGCATTGAAAAATCTTTTTATTTAGGAGGGATGGGAAAGTTTTTTGTTAATGATAATTATACTTTTGGCAAACAGTATTTGCAGTCTCTTAAAAATTCAAATGGTCTGAAACTCTCTAGTGATTCTACAACAATTTCAGTTTTGTCGGCTGGATGGAATTCTGGCGCAACTTGCGTTATTGCAAAAGACGGTCAAAATTTGCTTAGCAATTCTTTTTTCGCTGGAATGGGCATTGTTGTTCTTGATCCAATAACTGTTGAGGTAGATACATCTTTTTGGCTCACATTGTTTAATCAACCTGCAAGCGTTCAACTTTTAGCTGATTATATTAATTCTATAGAAGAGGGTAAATTAGTTGTAATGGGTGTTGCTGATGATGCTGGAAATAACCTATCTGCGAATCTAAAAAATGCTATTAAAACTTTGGGAAGTACAAAAATAGATTCACTCGTTTTTCGGGGATCTTGGGGAATAATAAGCTATAAAGGAGCTGCTCCGGGTTCAGCAATTGAAAAAGTTTTAAGTCCATATGATGGTCAGGTATTTCTAGATTCAGTTTTTATTAAAAGTAATGTGTCTGGAATAGTAAAGACCAATTTGATAGGTCCTGCATCTAACTGGAAAAACCTAATTGTTACTGATTCTGTCCTAAACAATTCCTCAATCACATATAAGCCAATTCTTTTTTCACAATCGGACAATTCTGAAGATACACTTGCTGCTTTAAATGTTGTAAATGGAAAGGCATCTTTAACAAATATTGATGCTAAAAAAAATCCATACATTAAAATATTAGCAGAGTTTAAAGCAGGTGATAATACTAAATCTCCGGTACTAAAGTCACTTGGTGTTGATTATGACGGTGTTCCAGAACTTGCAACCAACTACCAAGTTGTTAGCTTAGAAAAGGACACGCTCAAACAAGGAGAAGATGCAAAACTCTCTTTTTATGTTTACAACGTTGGGGAAACTGCTGCAGATAGTTTTATAGTAGCCGTTGATGTTATTAAACCGGATAATTCTAAAGAGAGAATATTGGAGCAAATAGTTGATTTAATTGGGGTAGAAAATAGGAGGAAGTTTGATGTTTCTTATGGAACTTCAGGTTTTAATGGGGCAAGAACATTTGCTATTTCAATTGATGCCGATGACAAGATTTTAGAATTGTATGAGGATAATAATTTTTACAACATTCCGTTTTATGTTATTGGAGATACAACTAAACCATCTTTGGCAATTACTTTTGATGGGAACGATCTATTTGATGGCGAATATGTTTCGAGCACTCCACATATTAAAATTGAGATGAATGATCCGTCACTTGTTCCAATTACTGATACATCTTCAATTTCAATTTCAATTAATAATAAGTATATAAATTATAAGGGAAATGAAAATAATATCAATGTTAACTTTTCTCAGACTAACCCCAAAGTGGTTGTAAATTACACTCCAACTTTTGAAGATGGTGAATATACCTTAAGAGTTTTTGGAAAGGATGCATCCGGTAATACTAGTGATTCTTCTGGGATTACGAAAACATTTAATGTTAACAGCAATGCGAAGTTATTAGAGGTTTATAATTATCCAAATCCTTTTAGCAGTGAGACCTATTTTACTTTTAGGCTTACTCAAATTCCGGATGAAATTAAAATTAGAATATTTACTGTTGCTGGCAGACTGATAAAAGAATTCGCTCTTTCAAAAAGCAATCTCAATTTTGATCTTAATAAAATCTATTGGGATGGTAGAGATCACGATGGTGATTTGGTTGGCAACGGTGTTTATCTTTATAAAGTAATTATGGATGTAAATGGAAAAAAACAAGATGTCACCCATAAATTGGCTGTTGTCAGATAAATGAAGTTTGGTTTAAAATTTATTCTTGCTTTTACGCTTACCTTTTCATCAATTGTTCTTGCTCAAGAGTTCTATCCCAACCCGAATGAAGTTTACTTTGGAAGTGCTGCCGGTTTAACTTGGATTGATAACGAACCTTTCTATGCAATTCATCTCTTTCCAGAGGTAGCATTTGCTAAAATAGGAATTGGATTAAATCTTAGCTTGGAGTTCAATCAGCAAGGAAAACTTAGAAGTGAAAATTTTAATGAATTTTCAGATTACTTAAGTTTAATACGTTATGTAAAATATGGCAAAGAAAATGATCCTTTTTATGCAAGATTGGGTGCGTTAGATTATGCAACTCTTGGGCATGGAAGTATAATTTATTTATATAATAACAGTCCAAGTTTTGATTCAAGAAAAATTGGTTTAGAGTTTAATGTTGATTTTAATTTGTTCGGGATTGAAGCTGTTTATGGAACCTTTGCTGAATCTGGTTTGGTTGGAGTAAGACCTTATGTAAGACCACTATTAAACACACAACTTGGTGCAATCCCAATTCTAGGTGGATTGGAATTAGGAGCATCATATACAACGGATTTTAATAAATATGCCGGTGTTACAAGTGTGAAGATTGCTAATCAAGGAAATTACAAAATTGAAAATGATTTGGGTGCAATTGAAATAGTTGGTTTTGATGTCAGTTTCCCTATTTTGAGGACGAATTTATTAGATGCTGATATTTACATCGATTACGCGAAAATCATAGATTTCGGTAATGGAAAAAGTGCTGGAATTCAATTTGATATAGAGGCTTCAAGTTTTGTTGACATAAGAACGAAATTTGAAAGAAGATTTAATGGTGTAAATTATATTCCAGCCTATTTTAACTTCTTTTATGAAAAAGAAAGATTTCAAATTGATGAATCAACAAACCAAGTGAACAGTAAAATTCAGTTATTACAAAAAGGAATAGATATAGGGAATGGTTATTATGGGGAACTATTTGTCTCAGTTTTAAAGACATTTTATTTGTTTGGCAGTTATCAAAGACTTGACGAAAATTCTAAAAGCGGTATACTAAATTTAAGAACTGATATATCACCTGAAAATGGTTTATTTGTTGCCAGAGCAGGTTATGATAAGCTATACATAAAAGACGAAAGAGATCTGTTTACCTTAGATGATCGATCATATTTATTTGCTGAGGTTGGTTATAAATTAAATCCATATTTGTTGATTTCTTTATTTTACAGATGGACTTTCTCACCGGTTAAAGATTTAGATGATAATATCATTAAATATATTCCTCAAAAGAAAATTGAACCAAGAATCTCCTTTATTTATCCTTTCAGTATTCAGTAAACCTCATCCTATTTGGCAAATTGAATTTTGCCGTTCCAATCGCTATATTTCTAAGCTTAATTTTTAAGGAAAAATGGAAAATATACGTAATTTTTGTATTGTTGCTCATATTGATCATGGTAAATCAACAATAGCTGATATGTTGTTGGAAGTAACAGGAACTGTAACTCAGAGAGAATCCAAAGCTCAGTTGTTAGATGATATGGATTTGGAGCGTGAGAGAGGAATTACCATAAAATCTCATGCAATAAAAATGGCTTATACGCATACTGATAGTAAAATTTATAATTTAAATTTAATAGATACTCCCGGTCATGTTGATTTTTCTTATGAAGTATCCCGCTCATTGGCTGCTTGTGAAGGTGCTTTACTAGTAGTTGATGCCGCTCAGGGTGTTGAAGCCCAAACAATTAGTAATGTTTATTTGGCAATTGATGCTGGTTTAGAAATTATTCCGGTAATAAATAAAATTGATTTGCCTAGCGCTCGAGTAGATGTAATTAAAAATCAGATAGTTGATTTAATTGGCTGTGATGAAAAAGATATTATTCTGGCTAGTGCAAAAGAAAGAATTGGTTTCGATGAAATATTAAGTGCTATCATTGATAGAATTCCTCATCCAAAGGGTGACAAAAATAAACCTCTTCAAGCGTTAATATTTGATTCTGTTTTTGATTCCTACAGAGGTGCAATTGCTTATGTAAGAATTATTAACGGTACACTTAGAACTAAGGATCAAATAAAATTTTTTGCAAGTAAAGCAATTTGTCAAGCAGAAGAAATTGGTGTACTTGGATTAAAAAAACAGAAAACCGATATTTTAGATACAGGTGATGTAGGATATGTAATTGCCGGACTTAAAGATGTGCAAGAAACTAAGGTCGGTGATACTATTACTTTAGCAAAGAATGGAGCTGAGAAACCTTTAGCTGGATATAAAATAATTAAACCAATGGTTTATACTGGCTTGTATCCAACAGATGCTGATGAATATGAAGATTTAAGAGATTCTATTGAAAAACTTCAGCTTAACGATGCTTCACTAGTTTTTGTACCAGAAACATCTGCTGCTTTAGGGTTTGGTTTTAGATGTGGATTCTTAGGTATGCTGCATATGGAAATTATTCAGGAGCGACTTGAGAGAGAGTATAATCAATCCATAGTTACAACTCTGCCAAACGTAGAATATCATGCTTACTTAAAAAATGGGACTAAAGTTGTCGTTGATAATCCGGCTGATCTTCCTTCAATTGGCGATTTGGCAAGAGTAGAGGAACCATTTATAAAATCACAAATAGTTGTTCCAAGTGAATATCTTGGTAACATAATGAAACTAGCAATTGAGAAACGCGGTTTGTATATTAATACAACCTATCTGGATCCCACAAGAGCCGATGTGGAATTTGAGTTTCCGCTCTCTGAAATCATTTTTGATTTTTACGATAAATTAAAATCAACTTCACGGGGTTATGCTTCGTTTGATTACGAGTATATTGGCTATAAAGAATCTAGTTTGGTTAAGTTAGATATTATGTTAAATGGTGAGCCTGTTGATGCATTATCCATTATTGTTCACAAAGATAAAGCTTTTGATTGGGGCAGAAAAGTTTGCTCAAAATTAAAAGATCTAATTCCCAGACAAATGTTTGAGATTGCTATACAAGCTGCTATAGGGAATAAAATTATTTCTAGAACAAGCATTAAAGCAATGAGGAAAAACGTATTAGCAAAATGCTATGGCGGTGATATAACAAGAAAAAGAAAATTATTAGAGAAGCAAAAAGCAGGTAAAAAAAGAATGAAACAGGTGGGTAATGTTGAAATTCCTCAAGAAGCTTTTTTAGCAGTTCTGCAATTAGATGAGTAATCTGAACTTTCAATAGAAAATGTTGAAAAATAACTGTAGTTCGAAACAATTTATGAAATAAATGTTATAATCAATTATAATAATTAACAACGGATTTTTAATGAGTCATGATGACAAAAAACAAATTAACGTAAGAACTCCACTTAAGAAATTTTTAGATTTCTGGAAAAATTTATTTTATGCAGCATTAGCGGCACTATTTATTAAAACATTTCTAATTGAAACTTCCAGAGTTCCAACCGGATCTATGGAACAGACTATTATGGTTGGAGATTTTTTATTTGTTAATAAATTTATTTACGGTGCATCTACTCCCAGAAACATTCCATTTACCAATGTTGTTTTACCATATTTCCAATTACCAACATTAGCAGAACCGGAGAAAGGTGACATTATAGTTTTTGAATATCCCGGCGATAGAGACGTAATTGAGCCATCGGAAGTATTAAACTATGTAAAGCGTTGTGTTGGGGCACCAGGAGATACCCTTGAAATTATTAATAAAGTAGTGTATGTTAACGGAAAAGAGTTAAATAGACCATCAAATATTCAATATTTAATGCCAAATATTTTGCCAAAAAGTTATACTAGACCAGATATATTTCCAAAAGGCAGTGGATGGAATAAGGATCAATTTGGACCAATCGTAATTCCTAAAAGTGGGGAGGTTGTAAAACTAAACTTAGGAAATATTGAAATATATAGAACACTAATAAATAGAAATTATAAAAAGGATGTTGTTAAAGTTAGCGGTGATCAAATATATATTGATGGAGCTTTAACAAATGAATACGAAGTTCCTCAAGATTATTTCTTTGCTATGGGTGATAATAGAGATGATAGTGCTGATAGCCGATATTGGGGATTTGTTCCAAGAGAAAAAATTATTGGTGAAGCTTTAATGATTTATTGGTCATGGAACCCTGAGATACCTTTTAGTAATATTTTTAAATTACTTGGCTCAACAAGATTTAATAGAATTGCAAAACTAGTTCATTAAAAAGGTTCAACATGAAATTAACAAAGTATGTTGTCTTTATATTATTTGTTGCTTCTTTCCTTCATGCACAGGAAAAGTACCTTGTCTATTTTTCTGATAAAGGGAGTTTGAATAAAAAAAGTTTACAGAAAACTTCTGACAAAGAAATTCTCGCTAAAAAGTTCTTATCCCCAAAAAGTATTGAGAGAAGAAAGAAAAATATGGGAGATGATTTCATTACTTTTGGTGATTTGCCAATTGCTCAAGAATACATCCAAAATTTAAACGAGAATGGTATTAAAATAATAAACAAATTAAAGTGGTTTAATGCGGTTAGTGTTTATTTAATGCCGAATGAATTAGAAAATATTAAAAAATTTAGCTTTGTTACTAAAATTGAAAAAGTTAGAAAGTATAAAACAGATGAACCTTCCAGTTCAGAAATTAATCAGCCTACTACATTAAATAAAAATCAGAATACAAATGCTTTTGATTATGGAAATTCACTGACTCAAAATCAATTGTCAGATATTCCTCAAGTTCACAATTTAGGAATAACAGGCGAAGGTGTTACAATTGGGATTTTAGATACCGGGTTTGATTGGAAAATTCCAAATTCTTTAAAAAGTCGAAATGTTATTGCAGAGCGTGATTTTATATTTAAAGATAATAATACTGCCAATGAAACAGGAATAGATGCTGGTGGGCAACATAACCACGGGACAAGTGTTTTCTCAATTTTAGCTGGATTTGATGAAGGAAATTTAATTGGGCCTGCATTTAATTCTAGCTTTCTTTTAGCAAAAACTGAATATATACCAACAGAAACTCATGCTGAAGAAGATAATTATGCAGCTGCATTAGAATGGATGGACTCAATTGGGGTTGATATAACAACATCATCTTTAGGTTATAGCGAGTTTGACGCAACAGATTTTTCATATACTTATAACGATATGGATGGGAAAACAACAATTGTTACTAAAGCTGCAGAGTTCGCCTTTGATAGAGGAATTGTTTGCATAACTTCTGCTGGAAATGAAGGAAGTAGTTCTTGGCATTATATCACAGCACCGGGTGATGGAATAAACACAATTACTGTTGGCGCTGTTAATAGTTTAAACACTATTGCTTCTTTTAGTTCCAGAGGACCTAGTTTTGATGGTAGAATAAAACCGGAAATTGTTGCTCAAGGAGTTTCAGTTTTTAATACACTTGCCGGAAGTGCTTCTAGTTATAGTTTTGGAAATGGAACATCTTATTCAGCTCCGATTGTTGCTGGAGTTACGGGTTTGCTTCTCTCTGCGCACCCTCATCTAGTAAATAAGCAAGTAAGACACATTTTAATACAAAGTGGTGGTAATCTTCAAAATCCAGATAATAACATTGGCTATGGTCTTCTTTCAGCAATTAAAGCTATTAGTTACCCTAACTTTGAAGTAAGGGATGGTAAAAATTATATTAATAAAATATTTTCAGAATTAGAGAGTATTAAAGAAAATTCAATTGAATTACACACTGAAGACGGAACAGCATATAGTATGGTTAAAGTAGGTGGAAATTATTTTACGATTGAATTACCAAATGGAATAACTAAGGAATCGAATAAAGTTTATTTTACATACAAGAATTTACAAGATAATTTGATTAAAGAACCCCAAACGGATTTCTATAATTTATATCTTGATGGACTAATTAGTAATGTTGAGATAAATCCAATAGTTCAATTGCCAAATAAGTTTAGTCTTGGTCAAAATTACCCAAACCCTTTTAATCCAACAACAAGAATTGAATATTTTGTTCCTAATTTTGTTAAAAGTACAAAAGTTTTAATTAAACTATACGATATTTTGGGGAACGAGATTAAAACTTTAGTAAATGAAGATAAAAAACCAGGAAATCACTTTGTCGACTTTTCAGCCGGTTCACTTAGTTCGGGAGTTTATTTTTATCAGTTAAAGACTTCGGAGTTTTCATTAACGAAAAAAATGACCATTATAAAATAGAATATGTCAAGTATTTTATTCCCTGAGCAAGTGGAGTATTTGCAAAGTTTTTTGAAGACAAACGACCCTCTCTTGATTGAAATGGAATTGTTTGCCGAAGAAAAGAAAATCCCAATTCTAGATAAATTCTCATCACAATTTCTTGAACAATTACTCCTAATTTATAACCCAAAAAAAGTATTAGAGATTGGTTCAGCAATAGGGTATTCTACTATTAGAGTATCTAAAATGCTTCAAAAAGAAGGTCAAATTGACACAATTGAACTTAGTCAAGAGAATCTTGAGTTGTTCGAACAGTTTATAGTAAAATATGGCGAAGGAGATAATATTCATCTTATTAAAGGTGATGCTCTAGAAATTATTCCTAATTTAGAAGATAATTATGATTTTGTTTTCTTAGATTCTGATAAAGAAGACTATGAAAAATTGTTTAAAATGGTAATTCAAAAAATTAAAATCGGTGGTGTAATACTAGTCGATAACTTATTGTGGAAAGGTTTTGCAGCTTCGAAATCAATCCCGGAAAACTATAAAATAAGTACAGAATCAGTAAGAAAATTCAATGAAATTTTTATGAATTTTCCGGGACTAAATGCATTCATTTTGCCAATCGGTGATGGTCTAGGACTAGGAATCAAAACCGACTGATCTACAATCTAAATTAAACTTTCGGCTTCAAATTATCTGTATACTCCGAAGCAACTTGACGTACAGATTTACTTGAAATTAGATGATGAATATTATCTCTAAGTTTACTCCATTCATCATGTAATGGACAAGGATGCTCATCTGAACATTCTTTTAGACCGGTAACACATTTAAGAGTAATAACTGGACCCTCAATTCTTTCAACAATCTCTAAGATAGAACTATCTAAAGCTAACTTAGTGATTTTAAAACCTCCGCCTCTTCCTTTAAAGGAATCCACGTAACCATATTTAGCCATTCTTTGCAAAATTTTTGCAAGATAATGGGAAGGAATTTCTTCTTTTTTTGCAATAACTGAAGACATAATCAAGGCATCATCTGATTGCCTAGCTAAGAAGAGAATTGCTCTAATAGCATATTCGCCAGTTTTTGTGTAAATCATGCTTACCTCTTTTTCTGACCAATTAAATTGATAGTTAAATTATAAAACTTATATGGAGTATTATATCCGAATATGAATTTAAGTAAATAAGAACTTTTTATCAACTTTTATTTTTTAGTTTGGGTTTTTAAGTAAAAATGTTTGTTTTTACTTATTAGGCTTGCATTCCCAAAAGTAATTTGATTCAATTCGTTAACTATTTTCGGCAGTTTAAACGGCTCAATAAGACAAGATATTATGGGAGTGGTTTCAAATTTTTCAACAATTTTTTCGCATTTATATTTTGTTAATAGGTAATGTATTTTACTAACATCTTCATAGTTGTAGTTAATTTCTATTTGTTCAAAATCTGTTAGTTTAATTATTTTAGTTGATTCAAGCAATGCAATTGCCGTCTGGTAATATGCTTTCCCAAGTGGTCCAACACCAAGTTTTGTCCCACCAAAATACCTGACTACCACAACCAAAACATTTGATAAATCAAAATGATTTATTGCGTTCATAATTCTTAATCCAGCTGTGCCATTTGGTTCGCCATCATCAGAATATTTTTCTTCTCCTGAAACAAGTTTATAACCATAGCAATGATGAGACGCATCATAAAATTCATTCTTAATCCCTTGAAGCTGCCTTGTTGCAGAAGAAATATCATTAATGTTAAAAGCAAATCCAATGAATTGCGATCCCTTTTCCTTCAATTTATTTGAACTGCTCTTAAGAACTGTATTTATTGTGGAAGAATTAACCATGTAAACTATTTTTGTTTATAATAAAAATTGATTTTCTGACATCGTTTAAGTAATATAATTGTTTGAACAAATCCAAATTTAGTTAATGATTGAACAAGATAAAATAATAATAAAAGGTGCAAGGGAACATAATCTAAAGAATATAGATTTAGAAATTCCAAGAAATTCACTTACCGTAATAACCGGTTTGTCAGGTTCCGGAAAATCCTCTTTGGCATTTGATACAATTTATGCAGAAGGACAAAGACGCTATATCGAATCGCTTTCTGCCTATGCTCGTCAATTTTTAGATCAACTTGAAAAACCGGATGTAGATTTGATTGAGGGATTAAGTCCTGCAATTTCCATTGAGCAAAAATCAACAGGAGGAAACCCTCGATCGACAGTTGGAACAATAACCGAGATTTATGATTTTTTACGTTTATTATATGCTAGAGTAGGTACTTCATACTGTTATAATTGTGGAAACATTGTACAAAAACAGTCAACAGATCAAATCATAGATAAAATATTACAACTCTATGAAGGTCAAAAAATAATTGTACTTGCACCAGTTGTAAGAGGAAGGAAAGGACATTACAGAGAACTGTTTGAAGACATTCAAAGAGATGGTTTCTTAAAAGTAAGAGTTGATGAAGAAATAGTAGAACTAACGAGTGGATACAAAGTTGATAGGTACAAAATTCACAATATTGAAATTGTAATTGATCGGCTTCAGATAAATTCGAATTCGAGGTTTAGATTAAGTGAGTCGATTGAGGTGGCACTAAACTTTGGAAATGGAAGTTTAATTGTTCACGCAAACAGCAATGATCATATATTTAGCAGAAATAATGCGTGTGTTGATTGTGGTATAAACTACCAAGAGCTTGCACCAAACTCATTTTCTTTTAACTCTCCATATGGCTCATGCGCAGAGTGTGATGGTCTTGGGGAAAAAAAAGATATTGATATAAAATTAATGATTCCGGATTTTTCTAAAACAATTAATGAAGCTGCACTAGATCCCGTAGGAAAACCAAGAAAAATATGGTTTTATAATCAGCTGGAAGCTGTTTCCAAACAATTTGGTTTTGATTATAATACTAAAATCCAAGATTTAAACGAAGAGCAGTTAAATATTCTAATTTACGGAAGCAGAGAAAAAATTCCTTTTACATATAGTTTTGGTAATGGTAAAACAGCTAACTATATGCATAAATTTTCCGGACTAAAAAATTATATTCAAAATTATTTTGAAAATACCAGCTCTCCAAAAATGAGAGAATGGGCCGAAGCTTTTATGAATACCCAAATTTGCACGGCCTGTAATGGAGGTCGGTTAAAACGGGAATCACTTGCAGTAAAAATAGCTGAGAAAAACATAAGTGAGGTGACAAATCTTTCTATTCAGTATGCAAAAGAATTTTGTGAAAGTGTAAATCTTGAAGGAAATGCTGCAATAATTGCAAAGCAAATCTTGAAAGAAATAAATGTAAGATTAGAATTTTTGCTAAATGTTGGTTTGGATTATCTTACTTTGAATAGATCCGCAAGAACTTTGTCTGGAGGTGAATCTCAACGTATAAGGCTTGCAACACAAATCGGTTCACAACTTTCTGGAGTATTGTATGTTCTGGATGAACCAAGTATTGGACTTCATCAAAATGATAATATCAAATTAATTAATTCCCTTAAGGAATTAAGGAACTTGGACAATACAGTTATTGTAGTTGAACATGATAAAGAAACAATTACAAACGCAGACTATATTATTGATTTAGGACCAAAAGCCGGTACTCATGGTGGTGAGATATGTTTTGTTGGGACTAAGGAAGATATAAAACTTGAATCAATTGGAAACTCACTAACTCTTGCATATTTGTTAAATCAAAAATCCATAAGACTCCCAAAAGAAAGAAGAAATGGGAATGATCAATTCGTTGAAATATTAGGTGCCAGAGGTAATAATTTAAAAAATGTTCATTTGAGAATTCCCTTGGCAAAATTAGTTGCAATAACCGGCGTAAGTGGTTCAGGCAAATCATCTTTAATAAACGAAACGCTTGTTGGAATTTTAATGCGAAAGATTTATAAATCCAAAATAGTCCCTTTGGACCATGACGAAATAAAGGGTTTAGAGCATATTGATAAAATTGTAGAAATAGATCAATCACCAATTGGAAGAACGCCAAGATCAAATCCGGCAACGTATACGGGGCTGTTTACATTTATTAGAGATTTATATTCACAGCTTCCTGAATCCAAAATTAGAGGGTACTCACCCGGAAGATTTAGTTTTAATGTTAAAGGAGGAAGATGTGAAGAATGTCAGGGTGATGGTCTAAGAAAGATTGAAATGAATTTTCTACCAGATGTTTATGTTAAATGCGAAGAATGTAATGGGAAAAGATATAATAGAGAAACATTAGAAGTTTTGTTTAAGACAAAATCAATTAGTGATGTATTGGATATGACAATTGAAAAAGCATTTAAATTTTTTGAAGAAATGCCCAGGATTAAACGAAAATTAAAATCACTCAATGACGTTGGTTTGGGTTATATTAAACTTGGACAGCAAGCTACAACTCTTTCCGGTGGAGAAGCTCAAAGAGTAAAACTAGCTACGGAGCTTAGCAAAATTAGTACCGGTAAGACAATGTATGTTCTTGATGAACCAACTACTGGACTTCATTTTGAAGACGTAAGTATATTACTAAATGTACTGAACAAATTAGTTGATAAACAAAATACGGTAGTTATTGTTGAACATAATTTGGATGTGATTAAGGTTGCTGATTATGTTATTGATCTTGGACCAGGCGGTGGTGAACATGGTGGAAAAATTATTGCCGAAGGAACGCCAGAAGAAATAGCTATGAACAAAAAAAGTATAACCGGCTCCTTCTTAAAAGCAGAACTCAAATAAAATTATAAGATAAATGAAAAAGTTAATCATTCCCAAAAACATTCTTACAGTCAATAGTCAAAATTCGATTTTAGTAAAGCATGCTGTTGAAATAACCGACAATATTATCACCAACATTATCAATCTCAACAATTTTGATTTATCAAAGTATAACGGCGAAATTATTTATTTCTCAAATCTAACTCTAATACCTGGTTTTGTTCAAACTCACATTCATTTGTGTCAAACACTTTTTAGAGGATTGGCAGAAGATATGGAGTTACTTGATTGGTTGCAGCAGAGGATCTTTCCTTATGAATATGCTCATAATAAATCATCTATAAAATTATCGGCTCAACTGGGAGTTCATGAATTGCAGCTTGGGGGAACAACAACAATTCTTGATATGGGTACAATTAACCATCAAGAAATTATTTTTGATGAGCTTGGTAAAACTCAAATGCGTGCGTTTGCCGGAAAGTGTATGATGGATTTGAATGATTTATTTCCTTCATTTGTTGAAGGAACAAATAATAGTTTGAAAGAAACCTTCGAACTGGCAAAGGAGTTTCATAATACAAACAATAACAGAATTAAGTATGGATTTGCTCCACGATTTGTTCTGTCGTGTTCAGAGCAATTGCTTAAAGAAACAAAAGAAATGATGAGCGACTTCGAAGGTTCTATGTATCATACACATTCATCCGAAAACAAAGGTGAAATTGAGGAGGTAAAGAGACTTCATAATATGGAGAATATTGAATATTTTAATTCAATAAATATATTAGGAGATCATACAGTTTTAGCTCATGGAATTCATGTAAATGAAAATGAAATTAGCTTGTTGAAAAAATCACAAACAAGAATATCTCATTGCCCATCTTCAAATTTGAAATTAGGTTCTGGAATTGCAAATATACCTCGCTATCTAAAAGAAAATATTTCAGTTTCATTAGGAGCAGATGGAGCTCCATGTAACAACAGTTTAAGTCAATTCACTGAAATGAGGTTAGCATCATTAATTCAAAAACCAATTTATTCACCAAAAGCAATGGACGCATTGACTGTATTCAGGTTGGCTACTATTGATGGAGCCAGAGCACTCAATCTAGAAAATGAAATCGGAAGTATTGAAGTTGGCAAGAAGGCAGATTTAGTACTGTTGAATTTAGAAAAACCAAATCAAACCTTAATTGATGAAAATATTTACTCTTCCATTATTTATTCAGCTAATCAAGAAAATGTATCTGAAGTTATGATTGATGGTGAATGGGTTGTTCGTACTGGCAAATCTTTAAAATATGATGCTGATGAATTATTTAAAAAAGGAAAAGAAGAACTAAAGCAGTTGTTAAATAGGGTTAAATTAAATTAATATGAAAATTATTTTTGCTACTACAAATAAAGGAAAACTTAAGGAAGTAAGAGAACTATTTTGTGGTACAAATATTTCCTTTCTCTCTTTAGAAGAAATTCGCTTTGGTGAAGAAATTGGAGAGAACGGGCTTACATTTGAAGAAAATGCTTTCATTAAAGCAGATAAGATATTTAGTATGACAGGCTTGCCAGTTATTGCGGATGATTCTGGGTTGGTAGTTAATCAATTAAATGGTAAACCGGGCATTTATTCTGCAAGATTTGCTGGGGAGAATGCAACATACTTAGACAATAATCTCAAACTAATCTCGGAATTAAAAAACTTTAAGGCACCACACTTAGCTAAATTTGTCTGCTGCGCTGTTTACATTGATGGTAATAATAGAATAGCAGTTACCGGTGAAATGTCCGGCCAAATTATAAATGAATTCAAAGGGGAGAATGGTTTTGGTTATGACCCAATATTTATACCGGAAGGATTTGATTTAACATTGGCAGAAATGGGTTTGCAAGAGAAAAACAAAATAAGTCACAGAGCTAAAGCATTTTCGATTTTGAAAAAGGATATCTCTCGAATTATTCTTTAACTGCAATAACAATTTGAACAATTCCAAATGTGGCTGAATATTTTTGAATATTTGTAAAACCCGTTTCCTTCAATAATTCTTCAAGATCAATTTTTGTATCAAAAGAATTGACTGATTCCGGCAAATATGTATAAGCTTCATTATCCTTGGAAATCAATTTCCCTAAAAATGGGAGAATGCGATTGAAGTAGAAAAGATAAAACTTCTTGACAATAATATTTTTAGGCAATCTAAATTCTAGGATTGTTACTTTACCTCTCCTTTCCAAGACATTATAGAACTGTTCAAATCCCTTTTTAATATCGTAAAAATTTCTTACTCCAAAAGCTACAGTAATATTAGAAAAGGTATTGTCCTTTATGGGTATTGCCTCAGCTACAGACTGTACCAGATTGCCTTTACTCCATTTTGCTTTATTAATAAAATGAGTAAGCATGTTTTTACTTAAATCAATTCCAATGATTCTAGTAACCCCAAATTTTGTTGCAGCAATTGAAAAATCTCCAGTACCGCATGCAATATCGAGAAGCTTCGCAGATTTAGTTATCTCGGTCAATTGTAATGCTTTTTTACGCCAATAAAAATCAATACCAACACTTAAAAAATGATTTAAAAAATCATACTTTGGTGAAATACTGTCAAATATTCTTTTTACTTGATCTTTTTTATTCATAACTATAAAAACTATTTATACTCAAAAGTAGGATTGTTTGTCTTGGTACTCCACCAATTAAAGAGATACTTTCCAAGAACCATTGTTAAAACCATAAAGACAAATCCGCCAAATAAGTCAACTACATAATGATATCTTAAATATACCGTTGCAAAAATTAAAAGAGATCCATCAATAAGAAAAAATAATTTATTTCTTGATTTTAGTTTTACAGAAAGATACATGACAAGCAATGTCATCTGAGTATGCCCACTTGGAAAAACATCTCTTTGTACTAGATCAATCGGATTTAAAGTTCCAGCTGGAATTGACTCACCTGCGTTCACAATTTCCCTTAAGAAATTTGTTAAAAATAGTCCAGGCAACTCAATATTTGTAGTGTCAAAATTGTGCAATGTAAATCTTGGACCAACAGCTGGTAAGAAAAAATAGCCTATGTATGAGAGAAAAAACCCCAAAACAATGGTAAAAATCACAAAGTTAAACTCAGTCGATTTATGCTTTAACTGAAATTCAACCCCTAATATAATTGGAAGAAAGAAAAATGTTCCATAAGCAATTTGTAAAATTTCTGTAAGAATCGGGTTTGATATTTGAAATAGGAATACAGTTGGATCTAATCCGAAAATAAATCGATCAATAGAAATTAATAAATGATCATAGTCTTGTGAATGAATTGAATCTAATAAAATATAAACTTCCTTAAACGAAAGAAATATTAATGGTACAACGTAGTAAAAATGAATATTTTTTAAAAGCTTACTATCGGAGGCTTCCGAAATTTTAGCTAGATAAAATACTATTGCAATAAGTCCAATATTGAGAGAGGTCAGTAAAATCCATATGTCTATAACTTTATGGAATATTAGGTTAACAGAGATTAAGAACAGATAGAAAAAAATTACAACTAAATCTGTTGGACTTAGGGACTTGAGTAATTTATTATTTGAAATCATAATTAGGAAAGAAATAGTGTTATAAGAGAGAAATATACAAGTAACCCAATAATGTCATTTGTAGTTGTTACAAATGGTCCAGTAGCAATTGCCGGATCTACGTCAAATCTATTCAATATTATTGGTACAACTGCACCAACCATTGTTGCATTAACCATAATAACGAAAAGGGAAAAAGATAATACATATGCAAAATGTAAATCAACTTTAAAAACAAAGTAAGTAATTAAAAGCAAAACAATGGTACAAATAATTGAGTTAACTAATGCAACTCGAAATTCTTTAAACAATCTTTTAAATGTATCATTGCGCCAAATATCACCTACGTTAATAGCTTGCACCATTACAATTGAAGATTGACTTCCGGCACTACCTCCCATTGCCATTACTATTGGTATAAAAAAACTTGCAATAATAATTTGTTCTAATGAAGCTTGAAAAGATGCTAACACTACTGCACTTACCAACTCCCCGGCAAGGGAAACAAATAGCCAAGGTAGACGATTACGCGAAACTCTAAATGTAGAATCGCTAAATTCTTCCTCTTCGGTTAAACCTGCAATTTTTTGAATATCTTCCGAAGCTTCTTCATGAATTACATCCTGGATATCATCAAAAGTAATTCTTCCCAGCATTCTGCGATGATCATCCACAACAGGAATCGCAACTAAGTCATATTTTTTCATAATATTTGCAACTTCTTCCTGATCTATATCTGGAGTTACAAATAAGAGATCCTCTTGTATAACCGACTTAATATTTTCTTGCAGAGGAGTAATTAACAATGACTTCAACGAAACTATGCCTAAAAGTTCATCATTTTCTTTTAAAACATAAATATGATAAATGTGCTCAAATTCTTCAGCATTATTCCGAACTTCATTAATAGCATCTTTAATTGTAGAAGTACCTGGAACAGCAACATAATTGCTAGTCATAATACCGCCAGCTGTATCTTCGGCGTATTTTAGCAATTCCTTAACTTCTTCTGAATCTTCTTTATCTATATTTC
This sequence comes from uncultured Ignavibacteriales bacterium, assembly GCA_963704835.1. Classification (GTDB taxonomy): domain Bacteria; phylum Bacteroidota; class Ignavibacteria; order Ignavibacteriales; family Melioribacteraceae. Next base: position 120,912 of record CAVPHW010000004.1, read on the forward strand.
TTAAAACTTGTCTAGCAACTGATTTTGGCAAATCACTAATAATATCAGTTGCATCATCAGAATACATTTCATCAACAATATTTGAGATAGTCTCAACATCTAATTCATTAAGAATTTTTTCCCTAAGATTTTCATCTATATCAAGAATTACTTCACCGCCGGTTTCAGTATCAAGGATTTTAAAGGCGTATAGACTGGAATCAAAATCAAGATGATTAATAATTTCGGCAATATCAGCAGAATGTAAATCAGCAAATATGTTTAACAAACTTATTTCTGCTTTGGATTCTATTAATTGAGTTATTATATCTAGAAGTTCGTTATCAACTTGCAGAACTGTTCTTATTTTTTTTATTTTACTCTGTAAAGCCATCTTGTTTCTGAATAAATTTTGTTAATAAAATAAAATCTGGCACTTCAAGTTCTTCTGCTCTTTGTGAAAAAGATATATCAATTGATGAAAAATCACAATTTGCAAATATACTATTCCTTAATGAATTATTTAGAGTTTTTCTTCTGTTTCCAAACGAAGATTTTACGACCTTAATGAATAAATTATCATCAACTTCTGGTGATGTTTTTTTATCAAATTTTATGTGAATAATGGCTGCTTCAATATTTGGTTTCGGGTAAAAAACATTTTTTGAAAGTTTTGAAATAAGTTTTACTGTTGAAAAATATCGGAATATAACAGTTAAAGCCCCATATTCCTTTGTCCTTTTATTCGCAATTAATCTTTTTGCAATATCCAGTGGAATTATTAAAATGGCTTCACGGACTAAGTATTTGTTATATAACAGCTTAAAGAGTATCTCCCCTGTAAGATTAAAAGGGATATTGCCAACTATTTTAAAAGGGGTTTCATTTTCTAAATCATTAAAATCGAATTTGGTTATGTCCTTGTTAATAATCTTTAAGTTTTCGAATTTATTTTGTAGCTCATCAATTACTCGTGTATCAATTTCAATAGCGGTAAACTTTTCAACAAGGGGAGAAATTTCAGTTGTTATAAACCCTTTTCCTGGTCCAATTTCCAAGATCGAATCAGAAAAATTTATATCAAGAGAATTCAACATTTTTCTAACAATGTTCTTATCAACTAAATAATTCTGTCCAAATTTTTTTAACGGTTTTATCGACATCTTTCTTTGAACATATGATTAACTTTTTTAACTTAATATCAATGATGAAATATTTTTCTGCAATCCAAAATAATAAAATAATTTTAGAGGTGGAGCTTGATTAATGATTTTGTAATAACAGTTGATTTAGGTGGAACAAAAGTTCTTTCAGCTTTAATCAATAATAAACGTGAAATAGTTGAAAGAGTTAAAGTTGCAACAAACATTAAAGGAGGAGCAGATTTTTTGGTTAAAAGTATTGCTGCTTGTGTAAAAGAATTAATTGCAAAAACCGGGATTAATGAAACACAAGTTAAAGCTTTGGCATTAGGTGTTCCAGGAACAGTTAATCCCGGAAGTGGAATTATTTCGGTTGCACCTAATTTGAATATTACTAACTATAATATCAAAGAGAAATTTCAAAAATATTTTAATATTCCGGTACTTTTAGAAAATGATGTAAATATGGCTGGGCTTGGTATTAAAATCTTTGAATATGATAACAAAGTAAATAATATGCTTGTCGTCTTTTTGGGAACTGGTATTGGCGGTGCTTTATTCTTTAATGGTAAGTTATATAGAGGTTCTTCTTTTTACGCTGGTGAAATTGGGCATATGCTAGTCCGAGCAAATGGTTTTTTTGATGGAGATGGCAAAGTATCCACTTTTGAAAATCTTGCCAGCAGGACAGCAATTGTAAACTCAATAATTAAAAAATCGGAAAATAAGAGTACTGTTTTAAAGAAAATAATCAAAAATGGTCAAAAAATTAAGAGTAAAAATCTGCAGAAAGCAATTGATGAAAAAGACAAATTGGTAATTGCTGAAATGAGCAAGGCATGTAAAGTAATTGGAACAGTTTTGGGCAGTATTACCACGCTTTTAAATTTAGATACTATTGTATTGGGTGGAGGTGTAATTGAAGCCAGTGAAAAATTTATGGTTGAAAAAATAACCAAAGCATTCAATAGTGCTGTAATTAAAGATGCAGGTAGTATTGTAACAATAAAAGCTACCAAATTAGGTGATGATGCACCATTGTATGGAGGTTTAGCACTTGCAGAGGAATTTATTAAAAATGAAAAATAATAGATTTGAAATTGTTTTATTTTGGCTGCTTTTTTCTAGCTCAGTGTGTTTTTCACAGACGTCATTTGATAATGTGGGTAAATCGTACACAGATAAAAGTGAATGGGGACAATTCTTCGATGAACCAAAATTAGAAGGCACTTTTGTTTTATATAACCTTGTAAAAGATAGTTTGCTAATTTACAATTTAGAAAGAGCTCAACAACAATTTCTTCCAGCCTCAACTTTTAAAATATTGAATTCTTTAATATCTCTTGAAACTAAAGTTGTTGATGAAAATACAATTATTCAGTGGGATGGTGTTAAAAGGTTTTATGATAAGTGGAATCAAGATCAAAATATGAAAACAGCCTTCCCAATATCCTGTGTTTGGTTTTATCAAGAATTAGCAAGAAGGGTTGGTTTTGAAAAAATGCAATATTTTTTGCAAGAATCCAATTATGGGAATAAAAAATTGGGTGATAAAATTGATACATTTTGGCTTGAGGGTGAGCTAAGAATTAGCGCCAGTTGAACAAATTCAATTCTTAACAAAGTTCATTAATAATGATCTTACCATTTGATTGTGATAATATCCAAAAAGTTAAAGATATAATGAGAGTCGATTCAACCAAGAATTATAGTATCTATGCTAAAACCGGTTGGGCTGTAAGAGCTGAAAACCAAGTTGGATGGTACGTTGGTTATGTTGAATCAACAAAAGAGATTTGGGTTTTTGCAATAAATCTTAGAATTGATAAAAATGAAGACGCTGAATGGCGTAAAAAAATAACAGATAGAATCTTAAAAATGGAAGGAATAATTAACTAAGTAAATAGATTTTTAGTAATTATTCGTAGCATTATTATCATGGCTAATTTGATGTGTGATCATTTCCAATTCTTCACTTAAATTTGTCCAATTGGAAAAAGCTATTTCTAAACTGGTTTTTACCTTTTCATATTCAAATTTGTTTTGCTTTGCCAGCTGTGGGTTTGAATATATCTCTTCCTTCATTAAATCGTTTTCTAATTTTATTTTGAGCCCTTCAAGTTTTTCGATTTCTGCTTCGATACGATCGATTCTTTCTTTAATTTCCTTTGTGAGATTGTGCTGCTTTTGTCTTCGCTCTGCTTCTTTTCGTTTTTGATCTTTTCTATTTGTTTTGCCAGAGTTGGAAATTGTATCATTTTTAATGTTTTCTTCTTCATGCTCCTCCTCGTTTTTTAGCAAATAATAATCAATTCCACCATAGTAATCTTTTAACTTTTGATTTCTAACTTCAATTACTCGTGTAGTAATAGGTCGCAAAAAATCAACGTCATGGGAAACAATTACTAATGTTCCATTAAATTGAATTAATGCATTTTGAAGAATTCTTTTAGAATCAAAGTCCAAATGGTTAGTTGGTTCATCAAGTACAATTGTATTTGATTTTGAAAGCAAAACTTTAGCTAAAGCAACTCTACTTTTTTCACCACCCGAAAGCACTTTAATTTTTTTAAATACTTCATCGCCATTAAATAAGAAGGCGCCTAATATATTTCTCAATTGAGAAACGGTACTTTCCGGGTCGCTTTCAGTCAATTCAGTAATTATATCATTTTCAACATTTAAATTATCAACAACATCTTGCGCGTAAAACGAAATTAAAGTGTTATGTCCCAATTCTATGCTACCTGAGGTTGGTTCTAACCTCTTGGAAATAATCTTAGAAAGAGTTGTTTTGCCTGCTCCATTTGGACCGACTAATGCTATTTTTTCACCTCTTTCTATTTGAAGATTAACATTTTTCAATACAGACAAATTTCCAAAACTCTTGGATAGATCTCCAACTTTAATTGGTAAAATTCCACTTGGCGTTGTATCAAAAAATTTAAAATGAATTTTACTTTCAGTCTCAAACAACTCTATTCTATCCAATTTATCTAGTTGCTTTATTCGGCTTTGTACTTGTTTTGCCTTTGTGGATTTATACCTAAATCGCTCAATAAATTGTTCGGTTTGTTTAATTGCTTTTTGCTGATCTGCAAACTCAGATTTTAAACGTTCGGCTCTCTCGTTCTTAAAATTTAGGTAATCGTTAAAATTGCCTTTATAAAACGTAACATCTTTATTATAAATTTCTAAAGTCTTAGAACAGATATTATTTACAAAATATCTGTCATGGCTAACTAAAATTATCGTACCACGATAAGTTTTTAAAAACTTCACAAGCCACTGCAATGAATCAATATCAAGATGATTTGTTGGTTCATCTAACAGAATAACATCATTATCTGCTGCTAGAATCTTTGCTAATTCAACTCTCATCTGCCAGCCACCGGAAAGTTCAGAAGTTTTTTTTGTAAATTGATTCTTTGTAAAACCAAGTCCCATTAATATTTTTTCAATTACAGAATCAATTTCATAATAACCAACCAATTCTTTTGTACTATTTAAGATTCCAAGTTGTTCAACTATTCCATTAAATTCATCTGTTTCAGCTTTAGTAATTTTTAATTTATCTTGAAAAAAGTTCTCTTTTTCTTCTAAGCTCGTAATGTGAGTTAATGAATTTCTCACTTCTTCAAATATTGTATATTTTGTTAAAACAACTAACTCTTGAGGTAAGTAACCAATTTTGAGACCTTTTTTAAAACTGATATCACCACTTTCTTGTGTTTGTTTACCGGAAAGAATTTTGAGGAATGTTGATTTGCCAGTTCCATTAGAACCAACTAATGCAATTTTATCATTAGGTAAAATTTTAAGATTTACACCTTCAAAGAGGTTATCGCCAGTAAATTGAACCGAAAGATTTGTAATGTCTATCATCTGGGATTTGAGGAATTATTTTCTAAGAACAGCCAATTTAGCATGACCAATTTGATTTACTTCAGAATCGTATGCAACAATAATATAAATACCAGAAGGGATTAATTTATCATCTAAATCTCTGCAATTCCAATATGTAGTTTTTCCACCAATAGATCTAAATTCATTTACCAAATTACCCGATATATCCAGTACTTTGATTTCGGAGGCTTCAACAAGTCCATCAATTACTAAATTTAAATTAGAACTTGCGTTCAAAGTAATTGGGTTAGGGTATACGTTTATATCTGAAAAATCTTTACTTGATTTTATATAAAGAGTAGCAATTTCAGTCAAACCAAAATCTGTACCAACATAAACAATCCCATTTTCACTATCTATTGCAATACTTTTTATTTTATCTGTTGGAAGGGGAGAATTAGATTTTGTAAAATTGGCAATCAGCTGAGAACCATCAGAACTAAGGAGAAAAATCCCTTTTTCTGTTCCAAACCATTTTTGGTTAATTGGATCTACTGCAATTGAATTTATAGTTTGCTGTCGAACAGCAAAATACTGGTCGCCTCTAATAAAAGTTGGTGAACTTGGATTTGGAATTACATCCACTCCAATACTTGTCCCGATAATTATTTCACCAAATTTATCAATAGCTAAAGCTCTAATATCTTTGTTCCTTAACCCAGTTGATTGAGTTATTCTTCCCCATGTATCATCAGCTAAATTTTCAAGGGTGTTGTTCTCATTAAAATAGAAAAGCCCTTCAGTTGGAACATCGCCGCTTAAATTTCCAGCAAACCACTTTGTATTATATTGATCAATAATTAAGTTATTAACTGTAATTATTTGAGATGATACAGAAGGTCCGATCTCAAAATTGAAAATCTTATCATCAGTGGTAAGAACACTTAGTGGGTTTTTATTTGCTGCCCAATAATTCAAAATCCAGGCATTTTTATTTTCATCTTCTTTAATGTCATTTATTACAAGAAAATTATTATCCTCAGGAATGCCAATCAAACTTGTATTATAGGAATCAAATCTTTTTAGTGAATCCTCTCTTAGTCTTACAAATCCCGCTCCCCAACTCGAAAAATAAACAGCATTACCTGATGTAGAAACTTTGTGAAAATCATTACTTATAAACTCTATTGTATTTGCAATATTTTTTGAAGCCCAAGATTTTCCGTCAAAACTTAATACACCAACTCCTTTATTATCTTTTCCGGTTGCAGCCCATAAATTATTATTTACATCAACTGCTATATTGGTTAAGCTGTTAATCTCAGGGCCATTTGGGTAAATATAAGAGGTTGTATTTGGGGAAAATTTAATTAGGCCTCTGTTACTACTGATATAAACCGTGTTTTGCTCATCAATAATAAAACTATTAAACAAAGTGTTTTCTGTACCAAAATAAATTATATCACTTACATCATATTTATGAATTGTATTTTCTAGCAGAGAATATATTGCAATGTCTTGTTTTAAAATATCAAAAACTTCAAAATTTGGGTAAAGAAAAACTGACCAGATACCATTTGTGTTTTTTACCAAACCTTTATCGGTTGCCGCATAAAGAGAGCCTTCAAATTCTATTATTTTATTAATTCTATTAGCGGGAATATTGCCTCCCAAATATATATTTCCCCAAGATTCAGGAGCGGTTAAATTTGTCGAGCCAGGTTTTAAATATGCAATACCAGCTTGTGTAACAACAAAAGTTGTACTTCCTAAATAGATATTTTTGACAGGTGTTTCACTTGCAAAATCACCAAACTTTAGGACACTATCAAAAAAAGCAAAATCAGTTGTCCTAATGAGGGAGATGCCAAAAGCAGTTGAGACATAAGCTGTATCACCACTTATTGTAATACTATTTATAGATTTGATTGATTTATCGGTCTTATAAATTTCTAAAATCGTTTTTATTGAGCCAGTTGCAGGATTATAAATAGTGATATATCCTTCACTGGTTCCAAGCCAGATTTTATTTTCATTGTCTTTGGCAATAGCGGTAATACTTTGGCTAACCAATCCTTCAGATTTAGTTAGAACTTGATAAGAACTATCCAATAAGTAATAACTAAAAGCACCTCCACTTGTTGCCACCCAAATTAAATTGTTAGATATTAGCGACTGAGTAACCTCTTTAAAATTGGAATAGTTTTGCCAACTCTTAATAGCCTGAGCGGACAATGTATTACAAAATAAAACTATAATGATTATTATTTTTTGCATTTTAACTCTAAGATATTCATATCAAATAATATAAATTAACTAAAGCGAGAAAAAGTCAAATTTTATTGACCAAATGATGCTAACTAGAAATGCTTCTTCTATTCAATACGGATTTTCTAATATTCTCTAAAACATCTTTAGAAATATAAAATTTGCCAAAATTTGATTCATCATTTCTCATTCCACCATGAAAATCAGAGCCACCCGATTCAATTAAACAATACTGATTAACAATTCCTTTGTAAAATTTTTGCTGATACTTTTTGTGTGAAGAGTGAACAACTTCAATACCATCAACTCCTGAAGTAATTAGGCTTTCCAAAATTGTCTCTTTCATATATCCGGGGTGAGCTATAAAAGATAATCCGCCCGCATCTCTAATAATTTTGAAAGCACTTTGAGGTGATACGTGAATTTTTTTTTCGGAAGCTGGGCAATCATCACCAATGTATTTTTGAAAAGCCTGAAAGAAGGATTTTACCAAACCTTTTTTAAGCAGCGCATTAGCAATGTGGGGTCTGCAAATGGGAGAATTATGAGAGAATTCAAGTACATCAGACATTGAAATTGATAATCCAATTTTATTCAATTTTTTAATAATTCTTTTCGCACGCTCAATGCGCTCATCTCTAAAAAACTTTAATACCTTATTCAATTCTTTATCATGGTGATCAATAAAATAACCAAGGATATGAACTTCTTTACCATCAACATCAGTGCTAATTTCTAAACCTGGAATAATTTCAACACCAACAGATTTTCCGTAAACAATTGCTTCATCTATGCCACTTACTGTATCATGGTCAGTAATTCCAATAGCAGAAATATTCTGCTTTACAGCCAGATCTATAAGTTCTTTTGGAGAACAAGCTCCATCTGAATAAGTGGTGTGAGTATGTAAGTCAGCTTTAAAAATCAATGTCTCCAAGTCTAATTATAATAAGTTACAACTTCAAAGGTAGCAAATTTTATCATAAAACTCTTTACTGAAAAGAAGTTTGGAATCAAAAATGCAAATAATTGAGATATTATCGAATAATATTTCATTTTATGGTTTTATGTAATGTAAAAACAAAAATTCATACAGGTTATTTTTATTCTATTACCTAGATTTAAACTCTGAAAGTTTCACAAATTGAGCTATGATTAGGCTAATATATAATGGCATATATTGTAATTAGATTGATAAAATCGTATTTTTCACAATTATAAAATATTTTTTGTTAACTATAAAATAAGGAGAATAGTTCATGGCTATTAAAGTTGGAATTAATGGATTTGGTAGAATTGGCAGACAGGTGATTAATGTACTTTCTGAAAAAGGAATGCTTGGAAAGGAAGTTGATATTGTTGCTGTAGTTGATGTAAGTACAGATGCAAAATATTTTGCATATCAGATAAAATATGATTCAGTTCATGGCAAATTTAAAGGAACTTTGGGAAGTGAAAAAAGTGATCCTTCTTTAGATGCTGATGATATCATTGTGATTAATGGTGATAAAATTAAATGTGTTATGGCTCAAAAAGATCCTTCTCAATTGCCATGGAAAGAATTGGGTGTTGAAGTTGTTATTGAAGCAACAGGTTTATTTACTGATGCTGAAAAAGCAAAAGGTCATCTTGCAGCCGGTGCGAAAAAAGTTTTAATTTCTGCTCCTGGTAAAGGTGATGTAAAAACAATTGTGATTGGTGTTAACGATAATGAATACAATCACGAAACACATCATATTGTTTCAAATGCGTCTTGCACAACAAACTGTTTGGCTCCTGTTGTTCATGTTTTATTAAAAGAAGGTATTGGAATTGAAACTGGATTGATGACAACTATTCATTCATATACAGCAACTCAAAAAACTGTTGATGGACCTTCCAAAAAGGATTGGAGAGGTGGTCGTGCAGCAGCAATAAATATTATCCCTTCATCTACAGGTGCAGCAAAAGCAGTTGGTGAGGTTTTACCAGCCACAAAGGGTAAACTTACTGGAATGTCTTTCCGAGTTCCAACAGCAAACGTTTCTGTTGTTGATTTAATTATCAGATCTGAAAAAGATACATCAATTGAAGAAATTGATGATTTAATGAAAAAAGCTTCTGAGACTTATCTAAAGGGAATTCTTGGATATTCTAATGAAGAAGTTGTTTCCACAGATTTTATTCATGATGATAGATCATCAATTTATGATTCGCTTGCGACAATGCAAAATAACCTTAAAGGGGAAAAGAGATTCTTTAAAATTGTATCTTGGTATGATAATGAATGGGGTTACTCAAATAGAGTGATCGATTTATTATTAAAAATGGGTAAATAAAATAAATAGATAAAATTCAAATGGGCGCAGTTAATTTTTTAGCTGCGTCTTTTTTATATTTAAACTGAATTCAATGAATTCGGAGGGAAAATGGAAAAATTATATATTGAAGATTTGGACTTAAAAGGGAAAAAAGTTTTAGTTAGAGTTGATTTTAACGTTCCTCTAGATGAAAATTTAGAGATAACTGATGATATCAGAATTACTTCTGCTTTGCCAACAATTAGTAAAATAATTAGTGATGGCGGAAAAGCAATTTTAATGAGCCATCTAGGCAGACCAAAAGGTGGACCAAATCCAAAATACAGCTTAAAACCAACAGCTGCTAGATTAAGTGAATTGCTGAATAAAGAAGTAAAGTTAGCTCCGGATTGTATAGGTAGTGAAGTTAAAACGTTGGTTGATGGTATGAAAGACGGTGATGTTTTAATCCTTGAAAATGTAAGATTTCATGCAGAAGAAGAAAAAAACGATCCGGTTTTTGCGAAACAATTGGCTGAGTTAGGAGATATTTATGTAAATGATGCATTCGGTTCCGCTCACAGAGCTCATGCATCAACTGAAGGAATTACCAAATATTTAGATCAATGTGCATCTGGTTACTTAATGAAAAAAGAACTGGATTATTTGGGAAGTGCAATTGCAAACCCTAAAAGACCATTCACCGCAATTTTAGGTGGAGCAAAAATTTCTGGGAAAATTGATGTAATCCAGCAATTAATGGGTAAAGTTGACAATTTAATAATTGGTGGAGGAATGGGTTACACATTCTTCAAATCTCAAGGACTAGAAATTGGAAGTTCTCTTCTTGAAGAAGATAAAATCCCACTTGCTGCAGAACTATTGGAGAAGGCTAAAACAAGTGGTGTTAATTTCATGCTTCCGGTTGATATTAGAATTGCATCTGAGTTTAATAACGATTCACCTTCTGAAGTTGTGAATATTGATTCAATTCCAGCTGATAAAATGGGTTTAGATATTGGTACAAATACTATTGCTAACTTTAAAGATGTTATTGTGAAAAGTAAAACTATAGTTTGGAATGGACCAATGGGTGTTTTTGAATTTGATAACTTTGCACATGGTACAAATGCTATTGCTGAAGCTTTAGTTGAGGCAACAGAGAATGGAGCAATTACAATTATTGGAGGCGGCGATTCTGCTGCGGCAATTAAGAAAGCCGGACTAGATGAAAAAGTATCTCATGTTTCAACAGGTGGTGGAGCTTCTCTTGAATTTCTAGAGGGCAAAGTTTTACCTGGAGTAGAAGCTTTAAGCAATAAATAATTTTATTGTTGGCGATTATTTTCAGAATCTTCCAAATAATTCTGAAACCTTTGAATAAGAAAATAGTCTAATTACAAAAACCTCAACATTATTGAGGTTTTTGTTTATTTCGTAATTTTATATATTCAGTGTACTTTATAAGTTATTATTAAGAAAAAGTTTTAAGGAAATATAGATGGCATATAATGATAAAGGCTCTTATAGCCCTAGAGGTTTTGGAGGATTTAGTTTTTTCCCTCCGGTTATAAAAAATATTTTAATTATTAATGGCGTGGTATTTTTTATTTCAATATTAGCTCAAAATATTGTAATTGGCGACATGCTTCTTGATAATTTAATTACCAAGTATTTTGCACTAATCCCATTTAGTAATGAATATTGGTCATTTTTGCCTTGGCAACTTGTTACTTATCAATTTATGCATGGAGGGTTTTCACACATCTTTTTCAACATGTTTATGCTTTGGATGTTTGGAATGGAAATTGAAAATATTATGGGTTCTACTAAATTTTTAGTTTTCTATCTATTGGCAGGAATCGGTGGGGGAGTACTCCAATTAGCTTTAGGAAGCGGTGGAGCTCCAATAATTGGTGCTTCCGGTGCAGTTTACGGTGTTATGGTTGCTTTTGCAATGTCTTTCCCAGATCGACTAATATACATTTACTTTTTATTACCGGTTAAAGCTAAATACTTAATTGTATTTCTGATGGTGATAGAATTTTTATCCGTTGGAGATGGAAGCTTTGTTGCACATTTAGCCCATCTTGGAGGAGCAATAGTTGGGGTTTTATTTATTATTCTAGATCGTAAGAATAATTACAATTTTGATTCCATTTTTAATAAGCTCAAAAGTAAAACTAGTTTTTCTCAAAACCAATCTTTCAAAAAGAAAAGTTCTCCGTTTAGTTTTGGAAAAAAGGAAGTACAAGAAGCCGAATATTATGATATAAATACAAAGTCTAATAAGGAAGAAGTTATTGATCAAGCTGTATTAGATCAAATTCTTGAAAAAATTAGTCAGAGCGGATACCAAAATCTTACAGAAAAAGAGAAAAAGTTTTTATTTGAAGCGAGCAAAAAGAATTAATTATTAATGTAGCTATATTATTCCTTATGGATACCAGAGTATTTAAAATTATTAGCTTGTTTGCCATTTTATTCTTTTCATTGCAATGTTCCAACTCTAAAGAAATTGAAATTGAGGAATTAGCAAAGGTATATGTTGATTTACTTGTTGTTGAGGATTATTATAATGACACTGACTCAATTGAGGTAAAAAAAAGTGAAGTGTTCCTTAAATATTCTATTGACACTGGTTCATATTATAATAGTTTTAGATCTATAAAAGCTGATAGTGAAGAATGGGAGAAGTTTTATAATTTTGCCAACACTTATCTTGATACTTTAAAAGCTAATCTTACAACAACTACTTTGCCGAAATAATTGCTTTGACCACTCTAATTTTTGAATAACTAATTTTCGGACTCAATTTGGACTTTATATTTTTCAAGTCCTCGTTAATATCATGAATTGCTGATTTGATTATTTCAAATTCGCTCTTATCTAAAAGCGACGAATAATTTTGTTTTGGATAGTACCTAATAATTGTTTCAAGTTGGATTGATACAATTGATTCAGGAAGTTTTAATAACTTTGCAATCTCTGTGAATGAATAACCTTTTTTAACCAAATCATTTGTTTGTGATATGTGCTGAGGTAATTCTATTGAACTTTCTAATGGTCTTTCACTTTGAACAAATTCGGTAATTATACTTAAAAACTCTTCCCCAATTTTGTTGTACATTCTTTGATTAAATCCATTTATGCTCATAAGTTCAGATGGAGTTTTAGGTTTAGACTTGGCGATTTCCTTTAATAATTTATCGGAACATATCATTTGAGAATATTGTGAAAACTTTTTTGCAGCAATACTTCTTTCATCATTCAATTTATTAAATAGCTCTAAATTTTCTTCATAAGAAATTTTTACAACTTGCTGTTCCTCAATTACTTCATCATCAATAGAAAACAATTCTTCCATTGGATTAAAGAATAATTCATCATTAATTTCTTTAAGAATATTTGTCATAATTAGAGATTGGATTGAGGACTCAATATCATGCACAGAGTAATGTTTACAATTTTGATATGTAGAAATCTTTTTTGCAACTACTGATTTAGATGAACCTTTTAGAATTCCTATTAATCTAGCGTTTGTAAGCGAACCTTTAAATTCTTTGAAGGTTCTTATAATTATTTCATTTATATACTCAGCACTTGGATTTTTTGAACTCTCTTTTAGGCAATTATCGCATTTACCACATTTGTAATTTTCAGTTTTTTCACCAAAATAATCTAAGATATATTTAAAACGACATTCTTTTGAATATACATAATCAATACTTTTTTTTAGCTTTTGTTTAGCATGTTCAATTTTATTTTCAATTTCACCTTGTTTTAGTCGAAGCCTATTACTTTCAACTCTTTCCTGGAGCATCTGTATTTTTTGAGCAAATGAAGGTTTATCGTATTCAATAATTCCAACATTGTTAAGAACCATTAAAAAATTCTCTAAACTTTGTCTACTCTGACCAAATGAAATTTCGAAAAATTCAAAATTTAACTTAACTTTTGATGTAAAAATGGCATTTCCAAAATGCCTAACCAGTTCAACTACAAATTCTTGCAGATCCGGGTTGTACATTCCTTTTAAGTATTTTTTAAGCTCTTCTTGTTTTAAAATAAACTTTATTGAATGATGAATTGAATTAGAAGAATGAAGTTTTAAATAACCGTTGCTTTCTAGGGAGCCTAAAATTGAAGGGATTAAATTTTTTGGGACATTATTTTGTGTTATTAACAATTGTACTTTTTCATCAATATCTAAAAGTTTTTCAGAGATTGAGTTTATTGCAATTCTGTGAAAATCTAAGACAGCATTGTAACAATTTTTAATCTGTTCATAAGTCGGATAGCTGCTACTTATAAAATAATCTTGAATTTGCTTATCTCTATCTGTAAAAAATAAATATGCCATCGATTCAGAACCATTTCTACCGGCTCTTCCAAATTCTTGATATAAATTCTCAATGGAACCTGGGATATTATAATGGATTACCAAATTAATATCTTGCTTATCAATGCCCATCCCAAAGGCATTTGTCGCAACTATTACTTTAACTCTATCAGAAATAAAATCATCTTGAACTATTCTCCTCATTTCGTTTGAAATACCGGCATGATAAAATTCAACATTGATTTTTTTTAATTTTAGATATTTAGTTAACTGCTCAGCATACTTTCTTGTTGATGTATAAATAATTGAGGGCAGCTTATTATGCTGTAAAAGTTCGTAAATTTTTTGCTTTTTATCTTTTTCAATCCGAACATGAAGTGAAATGTTGTGTCGCTCAAAACCTGTAATATGAATTGAAGGATTGTCAAAATTCAATTGTTCAATAATATCTTTTCTAACTTCGGGAGTGGCTGTTGCCGTAAAAGCAGAAACATTTTTTATTCCAATTAGATCAGCAAATGTACTAATTGATCTAAAACTTGGTCTAAAATTATGACCCCATTCACTAATACAATGAGCTTCATCAACAAATAAATATTCCGGTTTGGAATTTCTGATTCTTTCAACAAACATTGGGTTATTAAGTTTTTCTGGAGCAATGAATAACATTTTAATTTTATTTGCTTGCACAGAATTTAGAACTTTTTCAGTCTCTCGGAAGTCTAAAGTGCTGTTAACGAAAGCAGCAGTTAATTTACTCTTATTTAAGCTTTCTACTTGGTCTTGCATTAATGAGATAAGTGGAGAGATTATTATAGAGTAAGACTCAGCTAGAAGAGCAGGGAGTTGATAGCACAAAGATTTGCCGGCTCCGGTAGGCATTACTGCCAGAACATTTTTTTTATTAATTATCGCCTGAATAATTTCTTCTTGTCCAGGACGAAATTCATCAAAACTAAAATATGTTTTTAATGATTCTTTTAGCACATTGATTCTTAATGGGTTTTCATTAACAAAGAATAACTATATCTTTACACAATTTTATTGAACATTTAAAGAAGAATAATGAATTCTGTTGAAGTTACAAATCTAACCAAAATATTTAAAACCCGAGCTTTAAATAAATCAGGTATTATGGCACTGGACGATGTCACCTTTTCGATTGAAAAAGGAATAATATTTGGTTTATTGGGTCCAAATGGAGCCGGAAAAACCACATTAATTAAAATCTTATTGGGAATTGTTTTCCCTACAAATGGAAATGCAACAATATTTGATGAAAACATTTCTAATTACATGGGTCGTAAGAAAATAGGTTATCTCCCCGAGAATCATAAATTTCCTAATTATTTAACAGGCGAAGAAGTTATATCATATTTTGCAAAACTGAGCGGATTTGAAATTGAAAAAAAATCACCTAAAATTACTGAAGTTCTGCAATTGGTTAAGATGGAAAAATGGAGAAAAACAAAAATCAAAAAATATTCAAAAGGGATGATTCAAAGATTGGGTTTGGCCCAAGCAATTATTCATGATCCGGAATTAATATTTCTTGATGAACCAACAGATGGCGTTGATCCAATTGGAAGAAAAGAGATTAGAGATTTACTTATAGACTTGAAAAATGTTGGGAAAACAATTTTTATTAATAGTCATTTGTTATCCGAAGTAGAGTTAGTTTCTGATAAAGTTGCGATTTTAAATGAGGGTAAACTAATAAAAATTGGAACTGTTAATGAACTTACTGTTTCCAAGGAAATTTGTGAAATAAAAACCAGTGAAAAAATCAATGATGAAATTGCTGGTAGATTAGCAAAATCCTTCAAATTCAAGTTGGATAATAATGTGATTGAGCTTGAGGTAAGAAATGCGAAAGAGTCAAATTTATTTATGGATGAACTGAGAAAAGCTGAAATAAATATTGTAGGGTTTAACCAAAAGAAGACTTCTTTAGAAGACACGTTTATTAAATCGATAACTGAGAAAAACAAAAATGAATAATATTCTTACAATCTCAAATATTACAATGAGAGAAGCCATTTCAAAGAAAATAATTGTTACTTTCTTTGCGATTTCGACTTTCGTGATTATTGTTTTTGGATTGCTATTTACTTTTGTAGCAACCGATAGTTTTCTATCGGGAAATATGGTAAACAAAAATGCATTAAATGCTTCTGCTGAGTTGGTTAAAGGGCTAAAACTTTTTATAGTTGCACCACTTTTTGGAGGAGGATTGTTTTTGTCAATTTTTTCTGCTTCAAGTTTCATCCCAAATATGCTTGAAAAGGGGAACATTGATTTATTAATTTCCAAACCTATTTCTCGCCCTCAAATAATTTTGGGTAAATTTTTAGGCGGTGTTATGATCGTATTATTGAATATAGCCTATCTTATTTTATCGATTTGGATTTTAATAGGTTTTAAATTTGCTGTTTGGGACCCAAGCTTATTGTTTAGCATTTTAACCATTACTTTTACATTTGCATCACTTTATGCACTAATAATTTTTATAGGTATTTTGACTCAAAGTTCTGTTTTAGCAATGATGCTTACATATCTGATATTTTTTATACTATCTCCTATTTTATCTGCAAGAGGAACGATTGGTGTTTTAATTAGCAATGATATACTTAAAACAGTTCTAGATGTCTTTTATTATATAATTCCCAAAACCTCAGAACTAGGGTCATTAACAACAGAATTAGCATTGGGATACGGCATTTCTGAGTGTCAACCAATTTTAACATCTCTGGCTTTCTTAATTCTCGTTCTGTTTTCCAGCATTATCATTTTTAGTAAAAAAGATTACTAAAGATTCGAATATCTAGTAATAACTGATTATTTTTATGGTATAAATATTGTACTTCAATATGAATTAATATTTTAAAATTATTACGTAGAAATTATGGAAGAAAAAAAATTAAAATTAGAGGATTTACTTAATGAATCTCCTCAAAACGATTCAAAAACCCAATTTGAATATGTTGCGATAATTGGTGCCGGTGTAATGGGGCAAGGAATAGCTCAAACCATTGCCTCTGCTGGGTTGAATGTAATTATTATTGAAAAGGATCAAAAGCATTTAGAAGTAGCGAAAGCAAAACTAAAGAGCACAATGGAGTATGAGATCGAGAGATGGTCGCTTACAGAAAGTGAAATGAAATCCATTCTTAGCCGAATAAATTGGAGTTTGGATCTAAATGAAGTTAGTGATTGTGATCTGATAATTGAAAGTATTCTTGAGAACTATCAGCTAAAAAGAGTTCTATTTCAAAAAACTTGATGAGATTGCTAACCCGAAAGCCATATTAGTTTCCAATACATCAACACTAAGTTTAACTGAAATTGCTGCTGTTACAAATCGACCAGATAGAATAATTGGAATGCACTTTTTGAATCCTGTTCCAAAAGTACCCTTGGTTGAACTCGTAAAGGGAATGGATACTTCTGATGATACTGTTGCAAAAGCTAAGGCATTTGCTGCAAAAATTGGGAAAACCGCAATTGAGGTTTATGAATTTCCAGGATTTGTTACAACCAGAGCAATAGTTCCGCTCTTAAACGAAGCTATGCATATTTTATTAGAAGGTATTGCCTCGGCTAAAGATATAGATATTGCAATGAAATTGGGATATAATTTTAAAATGGGACCGTTAGAATTGGCTGATTCAATGGGCTTGGATGAAGTATTGACGTGGATGGAACAATTATGGAAAACTCTAGGCGAGCCAAGATATCGACCATGTCCGCTTTTAAGAAAATTAGTTAGAGAAAGAAAATTGGGAAAGAAAAACAAGGAAGGTTTTTTCAAATACGATAATGACGGCAACATAATAGATTAATAAAAAGGGAATAAGATAGTTGAAAATATTAGTATTAAATTGCGGAAGTTCATCAATTAAGTATCAGATGGTAGAGACAGATACTCAAACGGCTCTTGCCAAAGGCATGGTGGAAAGAATTGGAATGAGCAGTGCCGTATTGACACACGAACCACTTGGCAAAGAGAAAATAAGAATTGTGGGTGAGATTTTAGATCACTCAATTGCAATGGAATATGTTATTGCAGTTCTTTTAAGTCCAAATCATGGTGTTATTTCTGATAGAAATGAAATTGATGCTGTTGGTCATAGAGTTGTTCATGGCGGTGAAACATTCTCCGGTTCTGTTTTAATTACAGACGATGTGATGCGCGCACTTAAGGATAACATTGAATTAGCTCCATTGCATAATCCACCAAACATTAAGGGTATTATTGCCGCAAAACAACATTTACCAAAAATTCCACAATGCGGAGTATTTGATACTTCATTTCATATGTCAATGCCGCCACATGCTTATTTGTACGGAATTCCGTATAAACTTTATAAAAGGTATAAGATTAGGCGTTATGGATTTCATGGAACTTCTCATAGATTTGTATCGCAAAGAGCAGCAGCACTTATTGGGAAACCATATGATGAACTCAAGATAATTACTGCACATTTAGGCAATGGTGCAAGTATGGCAGCAATAAAACATGGAAAGTCAATTGATACTTCTATGGGATTTACACCTCTTGAAGGGTTATTAATGGGCACAAGAGCCGGTGATATTGATCCTTCAATTATTACTTATGTTATGGGAAAAGAAGGCTTATCAATTTCTGAAGTTAATACTTTGCTTAATAAACATAGTGGATTGGTTGGGATAAGTGGCGAAAGCAGCGATATGAGAGAGATTGAACAGGCTGTTTCTGAGGGTGATAAAAAAGCAACCTATGCGTTTGATGTGTTTACTTACAGAATTAAAAAATACATTGGTTCTTATGCAGCAGCAATGGGTGGTTTAGATGCTTTAGTTTTTACAGGTGGGATCGGTGAAAATTCAGTTAAGGTTAGAGAAGACGTTTGCAAAGATCTTCAGTTCTTGGGAATTGATTTGGATAGCGATTTAAATGCAAAACCAGTTGGAGAAGCCATTTTAACCAAAAGTGATTCCAGCGTTAAAGTTTTAAGAATACCCACAAACGAAGAATTGGTGATCGCGATGGATACCGAAGAAATAGTTAAAGGGAAATAAAATAGTGATTGATGTCATTCCGGCTGAGCGAAGTGAATGCCGGAATCTCAATCTTCAAATTCTGTCAATATTTTAAGATTCCAGTACTGCGGAAATCGAAAACCGGAATGACAGTTCAGAAAATTTAGGGAAATATTTTGGACTTAAAACTTAAAAACAAAACCGTCCTCGTAACCGCAGCCAGCACTGGCATTGGTCGTGCAACAGCCGAACTATTTTTAGAAGAAGGTGCAAATGTTGCAATCTGCTCAAGCAATATTAATAAGTTAGAAAAAACAACTCAAAGAAATTTATAATAAATATGGAAAAGAAGTTTTCTTTGTAAAGTGCGATATTAATAAACTTGATGAAATTGAAAATACAGTAAAACTCGTCGAAGAAAAATTTGGTAGTATAGATATTTTAGTAAATAATTGCGGCGGACCAAAACCCGGTTTTTTCGAAAATTTATCTGAAGAAAATTGGCAGAAAGGTTTTGAACAAGTATTAATGAGCGCTGTACGATTTACAAAATTGGTTCTTCCTAAAATGAAAGAAAAAAAATGGGGTAGAATTATAAACATTACTTCCATTTCTGTTAAACAACCTATTGATAATTTACTACTTTCCAATGCATTCCGAAGCGGAGTTACAGCTTTTGCTAAAACACTCTCAAATCAAGTTGGCGAATTTAATATTACAGTAAATAATGTTGCACCGGGATTAACATTAACAGGCAGATTAGACGAACTTGCCGTATTAAGAGCCAAAGATGCAAACATTACAAAAGAAGAAATGTTAAATAAAATGGCAAATGATATTCCGCTAAAACGGTTAGCCGAACCAAAAGAAATTGCTTCTGCAATAGTTTATTTAGCTTCCGAAATTGGCGGTTATGTAACCGGACAAACAATTGTTGTCGATGGCGGGAATAATAAATCTACTTATTAAATGATTAGATATTTAAGACATATAAAGTATGAAAGAATATAGAAATAATCTTGAAAATGCTTCTTAAATAGTAAACAACATAATTCCTATGGAATTTAGGTTAACTACTTTAGATATTCTTACACAAGCGTTGTTATTTGCAAATGAAAATGCTAAAAATAGATGGGGTATCACTCTTCTTAAAAGCTTTATAAGATTGAATGTTGGGAAAATTGAAGTACTAACAATACATAAAGATTGTGTTCATTTCGTTGTGGATAAAAATTCCCTTCCAAACGATATATTAGATTTAGTAATACAAGAATTTGGTCAATTTGAAAGTGAGTCGGTTTTTAAGAGTGTGAAAAATGCATTTCCTCTAAATCTTGCATATTATTCTCTAGCTAAATATTATCCTAAAATAATAGAATCGTTTTTCAGTATGATAAAGAGCGCAGCAAAAACTTCAATTCACAATATGACTGCAAATGCACATTCTCCTGCAGTTATAGAGTATTGTTCCATTATTTTGGATAAGCATCTTGAACAACCATTTTATTACAAAAATATAAATGAAAACGATTTACAGATTATGGAAGGATATAAAGAAGGAAAACCAAACCAAATTACAACTAATATTTACGAGAGAAATCCATTAGCAAGAAAAGAATGTATTGAGTCTTTTGGGTGGTTGTGTTCGGTTTGCGGATTTAATTTTGAAAAAATATATGGTACTTTAGGCAAGGATTTTATTCATGTACATCATCTGAATCCATTGGCGGAAATATCAGAACCACATCTAATTAATCCAATTAATGATTTGCGTCCAATATGTCCTAATTGTCATGCAATGATTCATAGATACAAAGATAAAACTCTAACAATTAAAGAATTGAAAACAATTATTATTAAGCAAACCAAATAATAAACTGATAATCATTGTTTAACAGGAACCGACTAAAAAGAAGATAGATAATTGTATCCCTATAGAGTGCATCATTAAGTTTTACATTGCGATTTATAAATTTAGAGTTTATATTTGAAAGTATAAACTAACAAATTGGAAATACAATGTATTCCACAGCAAAAGAACTTCGGTTTCATACAAAAGAACTTCTTGAATCTGTTTCAAGAGGCGAAGAAGTAATTATTACATTTCGTGGTAAACCTTATGCCAAATTAGTTCCAATCAAAGAATCAAAAAAAAATCAAGAAAATGCCAAAGAATTGTTCGGAATTTGGAAGGATAGAACCGACTTAGAAAATGTTGATTCTTATGTTCGTAAAATTAGAAAAGAAAGATTCTTATGATAATGGTCGATACGGATGTTCTCATTTGGTTTATGAGAGGAAATGAAAAAGCACAAAAAGAAATTGAAAAACTTGAAGGATTTTTTGTTTCGGTTGTTACTTATATGGAATTAGTTCAAGGGATGAGAAATAAAAAAGAATTAACTTTATTAAGGTCCGCACTTAGCAAATGGAAGGCAAAAATTATTTTCATAAATGAAGATATTTCCGCCAAGGCAATGTTTTTAGTTGAACAGCATTATTTAGGTAATTCACTTGTTTTAGCTGATGCATTAATTGCTTCTACTGCAATATCAAATGGATTAAGTTTGTTAAGCGGAAACGTAAAACATTACAAAGTAATAAAAAATTTGGAATTAGAAAGCTTTAAACCCTAAATTAAATTCAAAGAAGAAAAATTGATATAAATTAAGCAAAACCTTTTTTCCTCATAAATAGAGGACTTTATTATGATAAAAGAATTAGACATATCTGTATCTCCAGGTTTTATCCACGACTATAATTACCTAAAAACTCTTGCGGCAAAACAACTTAATGTAAACCTCAATGAGATTAATTCCATAGTAATTCAAAAAAGGTCAATTGATTCTAGAAAAAGACCTGTTTACAGATTAAAGTTAAATGTGTTTATCAATGAAAGTCCAGAGGCAAATAAGGCAGTATTTAATTTTAATCCGGTAAATTCAAAAAAAAGATTAATTATAATTGGCAGTGGACCTGCAGGATTATTTGCTGCTCTAAAGGCAATTGAATTGGGTGTAAAGCCAATTGTTCTTGAAAGAGGGAAGAATGTAAGAGATAGAAGGTTTGATCTAAAAGCTATCATGCAAGAGGGAATTGTAAACCCAAATTCAAATTATTGTTTTGGTGAAGGCGGTGCCGGAACTTACAGCGATGGAAAACTCTACACTAGATCAAATAAAAGAGGGAATGTAAATAGAATACTGGATTTATTAATTTATCATGGCGCTGATGAAGACATTAGAATTGATTCTCATCCTCATATTGGTTCGAATAAACTTCCAAAAATAATTGAGGAAATTAGAGAAACAATTTTGAGGTGTAATGGGGAAATACATTTTGAACAGAAAGTAACTGATTTTATTATTCATGATCATAGTATTTCTGGTGTTCTTGTAAATAATGAAAAAGAAATATTTGGTGATGCGGCAATATTAGCAACAGGGCATTCCGCAAGAGATGTTTATGAAATATTTAGAAAAAGGGAATTATCAATTGAGGCAAAACCTTTTGCAATGGGAGTAAGAATTGAGCATCCGCAAACTCTGATTGACTCAATTCAATATCACTCAAAAACGAGACACGAAAATTTACCTGCTTCAAATTATAGTTTAGCTTGTCAGGTTGATGATAAAGGAGTTTATTCATTTTGTATGTGTCCGGGTGGAATAATTATTCCAGCCTCAACTGATGAAAACGAACTTGTTCTTAATGGTATGTCAGTTTCAAGAAGAGATTCCCCTTTTGCTAATTCTGGATTAGTTACAGAAGTAAATGAAAATGATTGGAAGCATTTATCACATCATAAAGAATTTGCCGGATTGATGTTTCAGAAGGAAATAGAAGAATTAGCATTCATTACCGGAGGTGGCAAACAAGTTGCCCCGGCACAAAGAATAACGGACTTTGTAAATAGAAAAATTTCGCAAAGCGTTCCTCAAAGTTCTTATATTCCGGGAACAACCTTAGCCCCGCTTCATGAAATGTTGCCAAAGGAAATTTCGAGAAGATTAAGGAAATCACTTCAAATATTTAATAAAAGTATGAAAGGTTACTTCACAGAAGAAGCACAAATATTAGCTGTTGAATCAAGAACAAGCTCGCCATTAAGGATTCCAAGAGATAGAGAAACACTTATGCATATTGATATCAAAGGATTATTCCCCTCAGGTGAGGGAGCTGGTTATGCTGGTGGAATTGTTTCTGCCGCCATTGATGGCGAAAGATGTGCCGAAGCTTCTTTAAAATATATCACATTACATTCTTAGGTAATAATAAAATTAGATTAGGTTTTTTCTCTCTAACTCCAGCAACCACTTTTTGCGCCATAATCCACCGCCATAACCTGTAAGATTTCCATCAGAGCCAATTACACGGTGGCAAGGAATAATAATAGATATTTTATTCATACCGTTGGCATTGGCAACAGCCCGGACAGCGTTTGGTTTATTTAAAGCATTTGCTTGTTCCTGATAGGATCTTGTTTTTCCATATGTAATATTTTGTAACTCCCTCCAAACCGATTCTTGAAACTCAGTCCCCGGACTAAATATTGGAATTGTGAATTGTTTTAATTTTCCATCAAAATATTCAGTAAGCTCTTTATTAAGTAGATTAAAATGTTTATTTGCACCTTGAATTATTGTACCATTTAATCTTTTTGCAAGTGATTTAAATTGAGTCTCTAACATTTTTCTATCACTAAATTCCAATAAACATATTCCTTTTTCAATCGCACAAGCAAACATAGTTCCAAGTGGAGTCTCTATTCTTGTTAAATCAATAACATTTTGTTTTTGGCTTTTAATGGGGGAAACTCCGAAGATAGATTTGAAAGCGTCATTAAAACCGCTCAATGAATTATAGCCACTATCATAAGCTGTTGATGTTACAGTTTTTCCGCTCTGAATATTTTTAAATGCATTATTAATTCTAAACATTCTTTGATATGCGTGGAAAGTAATCCCGTGATTTTTTAAGAACCATCTTCTCATTTTACTTGGTTCAATCCCGCGTTTACGTAAATCCCAATCTTTAAATTTAAGTGATGGATTATTATTCAAATCATTCAGAATGTCTTTTATATATTCTGGAGTTTCATTTAAATTCTCTAATGGATTGCAAACCTTGCAAGGTCTATATCCGGATAATATTGCTTCTTTTGTTGACTGATAAAAAGTAACATTTTCTCTTTTGGGTTTTCTGGCACTGCAAGTTGGTCTGCAAAAAATGCCTGTGGTTTTTACGGCAGCAATAAATATTCCTTCAAAAGATGAATCTTTATCTACTAAGGCCTTGTACATTATGTCTTCAGTTAACATTAAATCCCGTTATTGTTTTATAATTCAATAAATACAACAGTAATGTAAGTATATGACGAATTTGCTTACAACCGAAAAGTTAACATATATATTTATAAAGAGAAGCCTATTTTGGATTCTTATCTAACTTATTTTATCAGTATTTTACCATCCCAAATACATTTTTATTAAACAAATTATTAGAATAATTGAAAGTCTGTATTGCTGAAAAACCTAGTGTAGCCAAAGAGATAGC
The DNA here is from genome assembly GCA_963704835.1 of uncultured Ignavibacteriales bacterium. GTDB lineage: Bacteria > Bacteroidota > Ignavibacteria > Ignavibacteriales > Melioribacteraceae. Next base: position 145,346 of record CAVPHW010000004.1, read on the forward strand.
TAATATTCTTGGAGCTAATTCCCGTAAAGATGGTTATTACGAGGGGAATGGTTACCAGGTTACTTGGACCTTTGGACACTTCTGCACACTTAACACTCCCGATGATTATCAGCAAAGCTGGAAAAAGTGGTCACTTCATAATCTTCCAATGCTTCCTGCAAAATTTGATACAAAGATCATAAATGATAAAGGTGTTAAAAAACAGTTTAATATTATCAAAAGCCTTTTCAACAAAGCTGAACTTGTTATCAATTGCGGTGATGCCGGGCAGGAAGGAGAATTAATTCAGAGATGGGTTATGAAGCAGGCTGGATATAGTGGGGAAATTAAACGATTGTGGATTTCTTCTTTAACCGAAGAGGCGATTAAAGAGGGATTTACAAAACTTGATGATTCTGATAAATATAATAACCTCTATTATGCTGGAAGTTCAAGAGCTATTGGTGACTGGCTCCTTGGCATGAATGCGACTCGACTCTACACTCTCAAGTACGGTGGATATAAACAAGTTCTTTCGGTTGGCCGAGTGCAAACCCCAACATTGGCAATGTTAGTCAAGAGATTCAAAGAGATTGATAGTTTCAAATCAACTCCTTATTGGGAATTACAAACACTTTATAGGGATACTAATTTTAATTGTGAGGAAGGTCGTTTTGAAAAAAAAGAAGACGGCGAGAAATTACTTGAGCAGATAAAAGGCAAACCAATAACTATTCTTTCCGTAACTAAGAAAAAGGGGAAAGAACAGCCACCGAGATTATTTGATCTAACTGGACTGCAAGTACATTGTAACAAAAAGTTTGGTTATACAGCTGATAAAACTCTAAAGACAATTCAAAAACTTTATGATGCAAAACTTGTTACATATCCTAGAGTTGATACAACTTTTTTGCCGGAAGATATGCATTCTAAAATACCGGAAACAATAAAGAAACTGCAAGGATATGAAGAATTTACAAAACCACTTTTAGATAAAAAAATAATAAAAACTAAAAAAGTGTTTGATGATAAAAAGATAACAGATCATCATGCAATTATTCCCACCGGTGTTGTTCCTAAAAATTTATCTAAAGATGAATTCAACGTATATGATGCTATTACCAGACAATTTTTAGCCGCATTTTATCCGGAATGCCAAGTTGCAAATACTCATGTTGAAGCAGAAGTAGATGGAGTAAAATTTAAAGCTAGAGGAAAGGAAGTATTGGAAGAAGGTTGGAGAGTTTTATTCCCAAAAACCAAAACAGCCAAAGATGATAATGAAGATTCGGATGATAAAGAGGCGGAAGCAAATTTATTACCAACATTTAAGAAAGGTGAATCGGGTAATCACGAACCATCATTTTTGGAGAAGCAAACTAAAGCACCAAATAATTATACTGAAGCTTCATTACTTAGAGCAATGGAAACAGCAGGTAAAGATATTGACGATGATGAATTACGTGATTTGATGAAGGCCAATGGTATTGGGAGACCATCAACAAGAGCGGCAATAATTGAAACCCTACATAAAAGAAACTATATAAAAAGAAATAAAAAGCAGATTTTAGCTACTGAAACTGGAATTCAACTTATTGATACAATTGAAAATGAATTACTAAAATCAACAGAACTTACCGGGCAATGGGAAAAAAAGTTACGTGAAATTGAGGAGGGAAAATATAGTGCGGGTAAATTCATTAATGAGATGAAAGTTATGGTTGAGCAGTTAGTTAATGAAGTTAAATCTGCTAAAGTCAGACCCAAAATATCTGCAATCAGAAAAAAGAAAAATGATAAACTAAGTGAAGAAAGCTCAACGAATGAAATAGCAAATTTCACTTGCCCCAAATGTAAGGAAGGGAAATTGCTAAAAGGTCAAAAAGCTTTTGGGTGTAGTCGTTGGAAAGAAAATTGTAAATTCCGCTTACCCTTTGAGTTTATGGATAAAAAAATAACAGAAAATCAGTTATATGCATTATTAACAAATGGTTCTACAGGTCTTTTGAAAGGTTTTAAACAAGGTGATAAAAAAAATAATGGAATTCTTTCATTTGATAAAAATTTTGAACTCAAGTTTATTGAAAAAGTAGAAGATACTAAAAAGAAAAAAACTGATGGAGTGATATGTCCAAAATGCAAAAAGGGGAAAATCATAAAAGGAAAATCTGCTTTTGGATGCAGTGAATGGAAAAGCGGATGCAGTTTTAGAACAGCATTTGATTCACCACTTGGATTGAAATTAATTAAAGATTAGTTTCCTCAACCTTAATTTGGAAAATTAAAATAATTAACTCACTTTCCGAAAAAATGTCATTCTGAATGAAATGAAGAATCTCAAAACTTGTGCAGTTTTCAAAATTGAGATATTTCTCTCGAAAACATTCGAGATAAATATGACAAAACTTAAATGTTCACGTAAGGTGAGCTATTACTATTCATAAAGATTATCTAAATCAGCTTTACAAATATCATAAAACAAATCTGCCATTTTTTGCGAAACAGCATTAAAGAATATTTCACCTTTTTCTTTTGTTGCAAGCAGTGGATTTCCAATTCCAGTGTCTTCACTAATTTTTGACCATTTCCGTTCTGTCCAAGCCCAGCCTTCTGAAAATGCTTTTATTTTATTTTTTTTCTCAGTTCCTTTACCCCATTTATCAATTGGCAAAACCAAATACGGTTTAAAATATAGCATTAAGCTTGTTTCCATTTCATCAGCATGATCGCCTTGATTTTCAAAATAAAGACTTTTGTCAAGTGCTTGAAACCAATTAGTTGTACAAATAAACATTTTTGGAAATTTCAATCCTAATTCCCTGATAATTGGTTTAAAATCATTTCCGCCATGACTATTAAAGATTAATAGTTTGTAAATTCCTTGCCGATTTAGAACTTCAATCACATCTTTCAGAATTGCAAACTGAGTACTTGGATTCAAGTTTATGTCAAGCAGAATGTCTGATTGTCCTGTGTTTACTCCGAATGGGATGGTAGGAAGTACAATAACTTTGGCTCCTTTTTCTGTAGCAAGTTTAGCGGATTCTGCAGCAAGAAAATCAGATTCAATAATATCTGTTCCATATGGGAGATGATAATTATGAGCTTCTGTTGCTCCCCAAGGTAATACCGCTAATTCAAATTTTGCAGTTTTAATATTTTCCCAATTTGATTCAGCCAGAATGTACGATCTCATTATTTCTCCTCAAGAACTTTAGCAATAGCTCGTTCAACAAGCGGACACATAACCTCATAACCTGCTTTATTTGGGTGAACACCATCGTAAGTAAATTCATTCTTTAGTCCCTTTCTCGAATCAACCATGGCAGAAAAATAATCTAAATAATAAATTCCTTTTTCTTTGGAATAGTTTTTTATCATCTCATTCAGTTTAATAATCTTGTGTGCTGGATCAAGTCCAGGTTTCCAGGAATAATCATAAGCTGGCAAAATTGAGGAAAGGATAACTTTTACATTATTTGATCTTGCGAGTTCTGCCATAGATTTTATGTTGTCCATTATCATTTCGAGTGATATTGGTCCAGTATTTTCAGCAATATCATTCGTGCCAGCTAAAATAACAACAACTTTGGGATTAAGGTTTAGTACATCTTGTCTGAATCTGAGTAACATCTGCGGAGTTGTCTGTCCACTAATACCACGATTTATATATGATTTGTCTGAGAAAAATTCAGGAGAAAACTTGCTCCAACCTTCCGTAATTGAATTTCCCATGAAAACAATCTTTGTCTCGTTTGAATCTGGCAAACCAATCATTTTGTTAGCAGCTTTGTAACGGTTCAAGTCCGCCCAATCTTGTGCATCTGTGTATTCTATCATAAAAGTTGATATCAGTATTATTTGAAAAAGAATATTTAATATTTTCATGTATAAACTCTGCTAAAAGAAATAAGATATTTAAATATGCTCACAAAATTAATCATTGAATTAATATTTATTCAACAAGTGCTCGTTTATCAATTCCCAACAAATCATATGGTTTATTACTAAAACTTTCATTAAACAATGAGACAAGGAGGAATATATAAACGATAAATCCTAACACAATGAGCAATTGGACTATGGAAGTTTTCTGTATGTCATGTTTGGATTTTATATCACAGATTTCGCCTGGACAGTGCTGTGCTTTTTCTTTGTAATACCATGAATAGAATTTACAACCTAAACAAATACCAAAAGCTGCTTCAAAAAATAGGAAGATAAGACAAATAAAACAGATAAGTCCAGTTATAGGACTATACGAATTTACTAGTACTTGAAGAACGAACATAATAGTTGCTAAAATAATCCCAATAATCCAAGCGAACTTTTTTTGTTGCGCACCCACAAATTCTGGTGTTTGATTTCTAACAATCAACCTTCCAATGATTAAAGAAGGAGAGAATTTAGGATTAATCAAAACCCGTATTAAAATATCCACGAGGAATATAACTATAAAATACTTTAACAATAAAAAATCAGCTTCAGCAGCGGCTCGTGATATGGAAATAAAAGCAAATAGAAATAAAATTCCTGCAGCAGCTCTGATTTCTCTTTCATTTAAAACTGGAATATTATATCCATCTACTTTTTCACCAAATTGTATATTGGTTTTCATTGGTGTCCTTTAAAAAATTTTTCTTAAATATAGTTCAAATTTATCTTTTGACGATTGTTCAGTTTAATTGTTGCATAAAAATATATAGAAATTATGCAACAGTGTGTAAAATTTAATATTTAAATTATCTTAAATAAAATTACACTCTTGATTTGAAAAAGTATATTGCTTAACTTTAATCTAAAAGCATAAATTGAAAAAATTAGATAAGTATCGGCTACCTGATATTTTCAATAAAAGTATTTTATTTTTAAGCAAAGCTTATAATAGCCTTGTGTTACCATTATAGATTTATTTTAGTTAAGATTTTCATTGCGAATTTATCTTTACATAGTTTTCATAAATAAAAATTAGTACTTAATCGGAACAAAAATGAAAGAAAAAGATAACTCTAAACAATTTTCACGACGCTCTATTTTTAAAAGGTGTTGGTATTACGACTGCAGGTGCCGCTGTCTTAAAGGGAGAGACTTTAGCAAAGCGATTGGAAACCGCTGGAATTTTACCACCTGAAAATATTGTTCCTGCCAAAGGAATGGAAATATCATTATCTATAAATGGTCGTTCACATAAGTTGTTCGTTGAACCACGGACAACCTTATCAGAAGCATTAAGAGTAAATCTGAATCTCACTGGAACAAAGATCGGTTGCGAGCGAGGAGCTTGTGGCGCTTGCACGGTTATTTTGAACGGTAAACCAATTAATTCTTGCATGACTCTTGCTTTAGATGCAGTGGGTTTTCCAATTGAAACTATTGAAGGTTTGGCAGATGGTGATAATTTGCACCCTCTACAAAAATCGTTTATTGAGCATGACGCTTACCAATGCGGTTTTTGTACTTCCGGAATGATTATGAGCAATAAAGCACTTTTAGATAATAATCCTGATCCTTCAGATTTAGAAATTAAAGAAGCGATTGCCGGAAATTTGTGTAGATGCGGATCACAGCTTCATGTGGTTGAAGCAGTTAAAAAAGTATCAAAAAGTTAATAATATTTGTCAGGAGTTTATATGCCTAAGAACGTGGATTTATACGTTGGCTTAAATGATAATTTGAAAAAAATTACAAGTTCTATCCCAGATGACGAACCAAAACCATGGGATGGGAAAGATAAGTTAAAGTTTATTGGTAAAAGAATCACCCGTATTGACGGGCACCTCAAAACTACTGGTAAAGCCAAGTATTCATTTGACATTCAATTACCTAATATGTTGTACGCCAGAATATTGAGATCTCCTTATCCTTCTGCATTAGTTAAAAGAATAGATATTTCCAAAGCTGAGAAATATAAAGGTGTTAAAGCTATTGTTTTGATAAACGATGAGTTACCGATGCAAGTAAGATATGCAGGTCAGGAAATTCTTGGAGTGGCTGCCGAAACAATTAACCAAGCAAATGAAGCAATTAAACTTATTGATATTGAATTTGAAGAACTTAATTTTGTTGTAGATCAAGACAAAGCTAGAAAACCTTTCGCCCATATTGTTCACAATTCAGAAATTAAACGAGTGGCAACTGCTGGTGATGCAGATGAAGAAGTGGAAGAGGATGTTAAGCAAAAAGGAAATATACGAGGACCAATAATAGAAACAAAACCAGGAAACTTATCTGAAAAAGATTTTGATAGTTTCTTGTGCAATTGTGAAATTGTCCATACTGCACAATATAAAACACAAGTTCAAACCCACAGTGCTTTAGAAACTCACGGAGTAGTTGTTCATTGGTTGGATAAAGACAGAATGAAAGTATGGGCATCAACACAAGGCACATTCTCTGTTAGAGAAGAATTGGCAGGATATTTTGAGCTCCCCGAATCAAATGTTCAGGTAATTACTGAGTTCATGGGTGGTGGTTTTGGCGCTAAGTTTGGTGCGGGTGTATATGGAGTTATGGCGGCAAGACTAGCGCAAAAAGCTAATTTGCCAGTGTGGTTAATGCTAGATAGAAAGGAAGAGCATTTATGCTCGGGTAACAGACCTAGTTCTGTTCAGAATTATTCCATTGGTGCTAATAAGGATGGCATCCTAAAGGCTGTCAAACTAATTAATTATGGTACAGCGGGAGTTGGAACAGGTGCAGGTGCTAGTGGACCAGCGAAAAACTTATATCGTCCTGAAATGTTTTATTTGTCAGAATCAGATGTATTTATTAACGCTGGACCAGGTGCAGCCTTTAGAGCTCCAGGGCATCCTCAGGGAGTTTTTGGCTTTGAACAAGCAATAGATGAAACTGCTTATAAAGCTGGGATCGATCCTTTAGAATTTAGGATTTTAAATACTACTTTCGATGAAGTCAGGCAATATCAGTTAAAAAGAGGTGCTGAGAAAATTGGCTGGGATAAAAGAATTAAAAAAACTAATTCTGATAATAGTCCAATAAAGAGAGGTGTTGGCGTTGCAAATAGCATATGGTATTATTTTTATAGTAACGGACATGTTGTTACTATTACTGTTGCAAAGGATGGTTCTGTTCAACTATTAAACGGAGCTCAAGATATTGGTGGAGGAATAACCACTGTATTGGCAATGGTTGCCGCTGAAGAATTAGGACTGAATGTAGAGGATATAAATGTGAAATTTGGAGATACAAATTTGGGACAGGGTCCTGCTTCAGGTGGCAGTGTTACAACAGCATCGCTTACACCAGCAGCAAGAAAGGCAGCGTACTCTGCGAAAATGAAAATGTTTGAGATTGCAGCTCCTCTTTTAAATACAGAAGTGAATAATCTTTCTCTTGTTGAAGGAGTTATTTTTGTTAGTAATAATCCAGATAAGAAATTAACATGGAAGCAAGTTGCATCGAAAATTCAAGGGTCTCAATTGACTGCAGTAGGAGAAAGGATAAAAGATAGTAGGACTGAAGGAGTTCATTCTTGGATTTCTGGTGTTCAATTTGCAGATGTATCTGTTGATGTAGAAACTGGAATTGTTAAAGTAAATAAAATAGTTGCTATTCATGATTGTGGAATTCCAATGGATAGATTAACTTTAGAAAGCCAGATTCATGGTGGCGTAATTCAAGGAATAAGTTATGCACTTCATGAGGATAGGATTCTTGATCAAAATACTGGAATAATGGTAAACCCTAATCTTGAACATTACAAAATTTCTGGTTCATTGGATATTCCTGAGATTGATTGTGAGATAGTTGATTTCAATCAAGCACAAAATGCAAGTGGTGCAGTGGGAATTGGAGAACCGGCAACCATACCAACCTCTGCTGCAATTGCCAATGCTATATATCATGCAATTGGAGTTCGTATAAGGGAATTACCAATGACACCCGATAAAATATTGAACGCGCTTTATGAAAGAGGTGAATCATGAATAAATTTGAATATGCACAACCTAAAACTATACAAGAGGCATTTCAGTATTTAGAAGAACCAGGTTCTGTGATAAAAGCAGGTGGTATTGATCTTTTGGATTTGATGAAAGAAGATTTACTTTCTCCCAATCGATTAGTTAATATTAATAATATTACTGAGCTTAATTTTATCAGAGAAAATGAGGATGGTAATATCAGTATTGGACCTAATGTTACGTTAAGTGAATTGGCTGAGTATGGTATTATTTCCAAATATTTCCCTTCATTAAGAGAAACCGCTCGATTAATAGCAACGCCACAAGTACGTAATACCGCAACAATCGCTGGCAATCTCTGTCAGAAGCCTAGGTGCTGGTATTATAGAAGCATTGATTTTAATTGTTCTCGAAAAAGTGGAACAAATTGTTTTGCTTTATTTGGAGAAAATAAATACCATGCCATTCTTGGCGCGCAAGATGGCTGTGCGATAGTTCATCCCTCTGGAACTGCAGTTGTGTTATTGTCTTTGAATGCCCAATTAGTTATTACAGATGGTAAAAATGAAAAACGTGTAGGATTAGACAAGTTTTATGTAGAGCCGGTAAAAGATATAACAAAAGAGAATATACTTAGTAAAAATGAAATTATTACTGAGATTATTATTCCAAATGAAATGAAAAGTTATAAAACTCATTATATTAAATTAAAAGAAAAACAATCTTTTGATTGGCCGTTAGCTGATGTAGCTGTGTCATTAAAAATGAATGGAACGAAGTGTGAAGAAGCTAATGTGATTTTGGGTTCTGCTGCACCAATTCCATGGAAATCTAAAGAAGCAGAATTTGAACTTGTTGGTAAAATCATCACAAAAGAATTGGCGCGAAAAGCTGGTGAAGCTAGTATGGATGAAGCTTACCCGTTGGAACATAATAAATATAAAATCCGTTTATTCAAGACTATTGTTTATCGGGCGATTTGTGAGACAGTTGGAATTAATCCTTATATATAAAGGAGAGTTATGCAACAAATTATTAACTCGGAGTGCAAATATTTAAAAACTAAAAAATCATTTATGCACACTGTTAATGATTCAGAAAGCTGGAGAACTAATAAATCCAGTACTAGTCAATACTGGTGTACTAAAACTATGGGAGTTACTGGACCTGATGATGGGCATGTTCAACCTGAACAGTGCCAAGGGCATCGCAAATGTTTTGTAACAAATTAGTTTAGTTAATTTTAAATGACTTTGAATTTAAAGCTTCAATTAGCAATCTATAAGTTGTACCTTTCATATAATTCGCTTTGGGTTTCTTTTGGTCGACCATTTCATGTTAGTGCTTCATTAAATGCATCTTCTAAATCAAATTTATTTTGGTTCAATTAAATCAAAAAGATTTCCGTACAAATCAGAAAATACCGCAACAGTACCATATTTTTCATATCTGGGTTGTTCAATAAACTTAACGCCATTCTTTGTGTACAATTTATAATCTCGTTCAAAATTATCGGTATGAATAAATAAAAATACTCTGCCACCGGTCTGGTTCCCAATTCTACTTTTTTGCTCATCATTAACTGCTACAGCAAGTAACAAACAAGTTTCACTTTTCCCCGGAGGTGATACAAGAACCCATCTTTTTGTTTCACTCAATTTAATATCTTGGACAAGACTAAAATTTAATATATTGGTGTAGAATTCAATTGCTCTGTCATAATTATCAACAACAAGAGTAACGTTTACTAATTTTTGATTCATTTAATTATTTCCAATAACATTTTTTAAATATCTGATTCAATAAGAGAGTAAATAATACTATCTAGGAACTCACCATTAAATAAAAAATTTTCTCTAAAGTGTGCTTCCTTAATAAAGCCCTTTCTCTCAAGCAACTGTCTTGAGTTTTTGTTATTCTTATTAACATTTGCCTCAATACTATGAATGCCTAAATCTTTAAACCCGAATTGTACCAATCTATCTAACGTTTCCTTCATAAAGCCGCTACCCCAATATTTTGGTTTTAAGGCATATCCAATTTCTGCTCTACAATGATCAGGAATCATTCTCCAAAATCCAAAATAGCCAATAAATACATTTGTTGATTTCTCAACCAGAGCCCAATTTATCCCACTCATATTTTTATAGGACTCATGCAAAGATGAAATCCATTCTTCAGAGTCTTTTATGGATTTGTGTTTTGCCATATCCAAATATCGCGTTACTTCATCATCCGATCTCATCAAAAATATATCAGATGCATCCTCAATCTTGAATTCTCTGTAAAGCAATCTTTCACTTTCCAGGCAGGGGAAAGTAGTAAAAACATTTTCGTTAATTTTTATATTCATCTGTGTCCCAAAAACTCCCCATCAATAATTAATAATTTTACTCCGTTTTCTGAAACTGAGCGGTGAGAACTTAACTCATCAGAAACAACATATGTCATGCCTTTGGACACAATAAACTTTTCACCATCTTCCATTTCGCTGATAAATTCACCTTCTAAGCAATGAACTATGTGTCCTTTCTTGCACCAATGATCAGCAATATAGCCTTTGGAATATTCAACAATTCTAACACGTAAACCTTCAAATTGTGTGGTCTGCCAATATGCAACACCGGTTTCCCCTTTGTGTTCTGTCATGGGAATATTTGTCCAATCTATTGATTGAAAGGAGATATTACTTGTGCTCATGATTTATATTCGCTTTCTAAAATTGAATAAACTCTTTGAGATCGGTATCCAGTTTCAGTTTTAAATTTATCTCTTAACAGACCTTCTTGTAAAAATCCTTCTGATTCATATAATTTATATGCTCTTTCATTGTCGTCATAAACATCTAACCACAACCTGTGAATTTTTAATTTTTCGAAGCATAGGATTTTTACTAATTGCAGAGCCTCTCTTCCAAATCCAGAACCTTTTTCATTTATTGTAATTCTCCTAAGTTCTAATGAATTATGTATTCCTTCGAAACCAAACAACAGCATATGTCCAACAAGATTATCATTATCCAGCCGTCTAATTGATAAGTGAATACAATCGCCATCATCCAAAAGTGCTAAGTGTTTTTCTTTTGTATAACTATTTACAAATTGGTAATTAGAAATCTCAAATTCCATCACTTTATTAATATCTGACTCAATAGTATTTATGAGTTTAATTTTATTTCCGCTGAGATTTACGTTCATCTGCATTCCAATTGTATTTTATTCCTTCAGTATTTTGTTCAGCATTTTATATTAATTTTGTTTATTTAACACAAATGTTAAGTTATAAAATATCAATTATGTAGTGAAAAAAAAATATTCATTTTCCTATTCTCTAAGCTTAAGTCAAAAAGTAAATTAAAATGCAAATGCTTTATAGTAATTGTAAGTAAAGTAAATATTATAGTATTATTGCAAATCAATTAGTTTAATAGAATTATGAGAGATAGACTTAAATATAGAAGCATATTTAGTTTCACTTCGTAAAAGATATTTATAAGGAAAAAAACGAAAAATGAATAATGAACGAATTTTAAAATGGGGAATAATTGGGGCTGGAATAATTGCAAATAAAATGGCTGAAACTCTAAAAATAGTTCCAAATAATCTTCTGCATGCTGTGGCGTCTAAAACACCTTCTAAGGCAAAAATATTTGCTGATAAGCATGGTATTAAAAATGCTTATAGTTATCAAGAGATTGTAAGCTGTAAAGAAATTGATATAATATATGTAGCTACCACTCATAATTTTCATTTTGAAAATGCTAAACTAGCTTTGGAACATGGAAAGCATGTTTTGCTAGAAAAGGCATTTACAGTAAATGCAAAAGAAGCACGAGAACTTGTACGCATTGCACGAGAAAAAAATCTTTTTTTAATGGAAGCCATTTGGACAAGATTTCTACCAAGTGTGAAGTTGCTAAAAGAAATAATTAGAAACAATGAAATTGGAGAGGTAAAGCAAGTTAGTATTTCCTATGGTAGTTTTGTCGGGCCAGATTATGAACAAAGGCTTAAAGATCCTTCATTAGCTGGCGGTGTTAGTTTGGATATGGGAATTTATCCAATTTCCTTTGTTTGTTATATACTTGGTGAACTTCCAACGGATATTAAATCCATGACGCGATTTGGTGAAATGGGTGCGGATGAAACATCAAATTATATGTTTCAATTTCCATCTAAATGTTTTACTACTATTTGTACAAGTTATAATCTTAAGATGACAAATGAGGCAATATTTTATGGTTCCAAAGGATATATATCTTTCCCTGAATTTAGGGCGGGGGAACAATTTACTATCTTTAAACATGATGGGACAAATGAAATAAAGGAAACGAAAGAGGTGATTGAAAAGAATCATGAAAATGGATTTATTTATCAGGTAGAAGAAGTAGCTAATTGTATTAGGGAAGGGAAGTTGGAAAGTAAAATAATTCCCTTAGATGAGACTGTAGGAATTTTAGAAATGATTGATAAGATGAGAGCTGAATGGGGTTTTGTTTATCCATTTGAAAAATTAACTTAAATATTAGATTAAGATATTTGTGTAAGTGTTTTAGAACCTTTACTTTCTCGTCATTTCATATTGATGACAATTATCGGATTATTTCAATAAACTCTACATAGAATTTTCTAAAGAATTACTCTCTAAACTTAAACCCTAAATCGCCGAGTAACAATTTAGCTGATTCTGCTATTTCTTTAGAAGAAAATGAGAGTCGGAATGTGCCTCCATTGCCTTCTCTAATTTTTAATAGTTCTATATCTTTAATATTAATATTTGCTTCGTAGAGTTTTGTGGAAATTTTACTGATAACACCTGGTTCATCTTTAACGAAAATAAACACATCGTGAACGGGAGTTAGAAAACCTTTGCTATTTTTTGGTATTTCATCCCTTCTTTCTCTAGCTAGACTAAAATATTCTGCTAATGAGGTTATATCTTTATTTGAGATCCAATTTTTAACATTTTTAAGCTCGTATTCAAATTCATCAAGTGCTGTTAATATTTGGTTCTTATTTCTATTAATTACTGAGTCCCAGATATTAAAATCACTGGAGGCAATTCTTGTCATATCTCTAAAACCGCCGGCAGCTAAATCTAAAAAATTATAATCGTTGGTTTTAAGTCCGGCTGTATTAACTAATGTAACTGCCAACAATTGTGGCAGGTGACTTACACTCGCTGCAATTACATCGTGTTGCTTTGCCGGAATGTATAATATGTTTGCTCCAAGTAGTTCAATAATTTTTCTAAAATCTTTATACTGAGATTTTTGTTTAAGGTCTTCGGTAACAATGTAAACGGCATTTTCAAATAAAAGCGGATCAGAATTATCAAATCCTCCTAGTTCTTTTCCGCTCATTGGATGTCCGCCAATGTAACTTCCTTTACTGTGTAATTTTTTCCCATTCTTTTTGGAAAACTAATTTCACTCCTGATACATCAGTAAGAATAGTTCCTTCCTTTAGTATTGGGAGCAATTGTTTTAAAGAATTTTATATTTGTTTCTAGTGGGAGACATAAAAAGATTAAGTCAGATTCAATTGCACTTTCCGGATTTTCAAGTGTGATATCAATTACTTTTTGTTCTTTTGCTTTTTTTAAAACTGATGGATCATCATATGCAGAAATTAAAAAATTTCGCTCGCTATTCTTTAGCGCTTTTGCAATTGACCCACCTATTAGGCCAAGACCAATTATTGATATGTTTTTGATTTTCATTTATAAAAACTAAATAGTTTTGCCAATTGCATTAGCTATTGCACGTAACTCATTCATTAATCCTAAATATGTATCGGGTAAAAGCGCTTGAGGTCCATCAGACAAAGCGTTCTCCGGGTCATGATGAATTTCAATCATAAGAGCATCTGCACCGGCTGCAACTGAAGCTCTAGCCATCGGTGGAACCTGGTCGCTTATTCCTGTTGCATGAGATGGATCTGCTACAACAGATAAATGGCTTTTTTTATGAACAATTGGAATCGCAGAAAGATCAAAAGTATTTCTTGTATAAGGTTCAAAAGTTCTAATTCCTCTTTCACAAAGTAAAACATTTTTGTTTCCACCAGCTAAAATATACTCAGCGGACATTAACCATTCTTCAATAGTTGCTGCTAATCCGCGTTTTATCATCACAGGTGTATTAGTAGTTGAGAGTTCCTTTAATAGTGAAAAATTTTGCATATTTCTAGCACCAAGCTGAAAAATATCAGTATACTCTGCAATTAATTCTATTTGATCAATTTGCATAACTTCAGTAATTACTAGAAGACCAAATTCATCTGCAGCTCTTCTCATTATTTTTAATCCGGGCTCGCCCATACCTTGAAAAGAATAGGGAGATGAACGGGGTTTGAAAGCACCGCCTCGTAAAATTTTCGCACCCGATTTAGCAACAATTTCGGCTAACTTAAACATTTGTTCTTCACTTTCAACTGAGCAAGGTCCTGCCATTACAGCAATATTATCTCCACCAATTTCTACATCCTTAATTTTGATTATAGTTTTCTCTTCTTTAAAGCTTTTACTTGCTAATTTGAATGGCGAAGTTACTCTATAAACATCTGCAACGCCTTCTAGTATTTTAACCTTTCTTGTATCAAAGCCCGGTTGAACTCCAATTGCTCCTAAAATTGTCCGTTGAACACCAGCTGATTCATGAACTTGAAAACCAAAATCTTCAAGGTGTGTTTTAATATTATTTATCTGTTCTTTAGTAGCATTATTTTCAAGAATTATAACCATTGAATTTCATCCTTTTTTAATCGTGGTATATTTTTTCACCAGCTGTTATTTTCAAATCTAAAAAATCTTCTTGCGATGGAATAGCACATGAATAATCAGCACTATAAGCACAATATGGATTAAAAGCTAAATTAAAATCAATTGAATAAATATGATCTTTATTTGGGTTTAGTTCAAATGATAAATATCTACCAACACCATATGATTCATTGTTGGTTGTTCTATCTGTGAACCAAATACTATAATAAACTGAACTGTCCTGTCCAACATTTGCATATAAATTCAATCTATAATCTTTACTGTCTTTGTTGAACGAAAGATAGCCAAATCTTAATGCAGATCTTTCTTCTCCTTTTGTCCCGAATATTGGGATATATTTTTGGTCATCATAAGCTGTAATTTTACTTTTAAACACAAATGATGGATCAACATCAAAATAATTTAGACCATTAAAAGAAATTTTACCTTTATAATTAAACGGAGAATTTGGGTCATCTTTCATCCATTCATCTGTTATCTCTCTATTTTCTTCAATCATTTTTATATACTCTTTTTCTTCAGGAGTATAATTATTACATGAAACTGAAAGAATTGAGACAAGTGCAGCAACAACAATTAACAAAAAATTTTTCATCTACCTTCCTTATTTACTTTTTTCTTTAATTCGTTTAACCTATTTAATGCTTCAATAGGAGTCATTTCATCCACTGAAATACCAGAAATTTCACTTCTAAGCTCTTCATCCTTCATCTCAAATAGATTTATTTGGAACTCGTTTTGTTTGAACTTTTGCATTTTCTGCTTTTTAATATCATATGGAGTTAATTCTTTTTCTTCCAAATTTACTAAAATTTCCTTCGCTCTTTTAGTAACAAATTCAGGTAATCCAGCCATTTGAGCAACTTGTATTCCATAACTATGATCTGCACCGCCTGAAGATACTTTGTGTAAGAAGATTACTTTATCATCGTATTCTCTTACTTCTACTTTGAAATTTTTTATTCTTGGAAAAATATCCGCCATTTCATTTAGTTCATGGTAATGAGTAGCAAATAAAGTTTTTGCAACTAATTCCGGATTTTCATGAAGATATTCTGTAATTGCCCATGCGATTGATAATCCATCAAATGTGCTTGTTCCTCTTCCAATTTCATCAAGCAAAATTAAACTTTTACTGGTTGCATTATTTAATATATTTGCTGCTTCCTGCATTTCGACTAAAAATGTACTTTCACCGGCAGTAATATTATCACTTGCCCCAACTCTTGTGTAAATTCTATCAACAATTCCTATTGATGCTTTTTCCGCCGGTACGAATGAACCAATTTGTGCAAGTAAAATTATTAACCCAAGTTGTCTTAAGTAGACAGATTTACCAGCCATATTTGGTCCGGTTAAAATAATTATTTGAGTATCAGAATTATTAAGCAAATAACTATTAGGAGTAAATTTTTCTCCTGCCGGCAAAATTCGTTCAACTACAGGATGCCTACCATTTATTACTTCAATTGATTCGGAGTCATCAATTGTGGGTTTTACATAATTGTATTCATTGGCACATTCTGCTAAAGATAAATAACAATCTATCATTCCAATTAATTGGGCATTCTTCTGAATTTTTTCCGCTTCATTGGCAACAGAGAGTCGGACTTCGTTAAATAATTGGTATTCTAAATTGCCTATGTTTTCTTCTGCATTCAGGATTTTATCTTCGTACTCTTTCAATTCGGGAGTGATAAATCTTTCACCATTAACTAGAGTTTGTTTCCGAACATAATTATCAGGTACTTTATCTTTATTAGCATTGCTAATTTCTATATAATAACCAAATACCTTATTATAGCTAACTTTAAGAGAAGAGATCTTACTTCTTTCCCTTTCAGTTTTTTGAAGATTAGCAATCCAGCTTTTTGCATTTAACGAAAGATCTCTCAATTCATCTAATTCTTCGTTAAAACCACTTCTTATTATTCCTCCATCAGATAATGAAATAGGAGGTTCATCAGTAATAGCAAGTTCAACTTTTTCAAAAACTTCTTCCAAATCAAATAATTTTGAATTAATAATTCCAATAACTTCAGAGTTTGATTGATCAAGAAGCTGCTTCAGGATTGGAATTTTCCTAATTGAGTTTTTAAGATGAACTAATTCACGAGGATTGGCTCTGTTTGTACAAATTTTTGAAATTAGTCTTTCAAGATCGCCAATTTCCTTAAACTCATTTTGTAAATTTTTTCTTAAGTTTTTATTGTTATAAAAATCGTCAACGCACTCCAATCTTCTTTCAATTTGGATTTTATCTCTTAATGGTGCATTAATCCATTTTTTTAATAGCCGAGCGCCCATTGCAGTTTTTGTTTTATCCAAAACAGAAATTAGAGAACCTTCTCTTTGTCCATCTTGCAGTGTATAAAGAATTTCAAGATTTCGTTTTGTGGACAAATCCAAGTACATGTATTCAGATGAATTATAGAAAGCTACTTTTGTAAGGTGACCAAGATTTGATTTCTGAGTATCCTTCAAATAATGTAAAACTGAACCGGCTGAAATAATTCCATTTGTTAAATTTTCAATACCGAACCCTTTTAGAGTTTGGGTTTTAAATTGTTCTTTTAATAAATCAATTGAGTAATCGTTATTAAAAACCCAATCATCAATCTTAGTTAATATAAGTTTTAATTTAGTACGATTTATGATTTCAAAAATCTCTTCAAATTGTTTTTTGGGGACAATTATTTCTGAAGGATTTATTGTCTCAATTTGCTCGCCAACTTTAAGAATTGAACATTCAAAAGTGAAAAATTCACCTGTTGAAATATCACAAAAAGCAATTCCGGCAATATTATCACCTAAGTAAACAGAAGCTAAATAATTATTCTTTTTATGTTCAAGAAGTTTATCGGAAAAAACTACTCCAGGAGTTACAACTTCTACAACCTCTCTTTTAACTATGCCTTTAGCAAATTTAGGGTTTTCGGTCTGTTCACAAACTGCAACCCTAAGTCCAGCTTTTACCAGTTTGGGAAGATACGTATCTATTGCATGATGAGGAAAACCAGCCAAAGGAACTTCTCCGGCTTTACCATTAGATCTTTTAGTTAGAGTTATGCCTAAAACCTTTGAAGCTGTTTTTGCATCGTCTTCAAACGTTTCAAAAAAATCACCAACCCTAAACAATAATATTGTATCAGGATGCTGATTTTTAATCTTATGGAACTGAGCCATTAAAGGTGTTTCAGACATAATTTGTTTTATAATTACTTAGTGGAAAACAAACTTAAAATATAGCTTAATCGGGTTTATTTATCAATTTCAACAAAATGTTAATTTAGTTAAATCATTTCCAAATGTATTTACTTTATTGTGTTTCGTTATGCAAAAAAGACAAAATTATTTAGTAATTTAATTTTATCTTCTGAAGATAAGTCGTTATTTAGCTATATTTAGACCTAAACTATTTCTTTTCAATAATTTATATATAATTGCATGAGAGATTCTAACCATAACAATCCGCTTACTTTTGAATTCCATGTTGCAAAAAAAATACGAGATAAATATGAGTTAAACGACATTTTCTTTTCGTTAACAGGAAATGTTGTATTTGCAAATTTTTATCAAGTTAGAGTTTTTACTCAAAAATTAAATGACAAAAGAAATATCAACGATCATCTTTCACCTGGTGAAGTTAATGCAGTCGGTCTGATTGATGAAATTTACCACTTAGCAATAAACAAGTATTTCAAGCAAGTATTCCCAAATGCTTTTTCTGATGCAATTTCTTATACGAAGGAAAAACTCAGTCAGAACAAAATGGACTCTTTATTGTTGGATTTTATAAATGTATTTCCTCCTCAACTGGTCTTAAAGAATGAGTTAACACCTGAACAATATTTAAATCAGTATTCTGAAAATGTTCCGAATAGAGAAGTGTTATTAGAAGAATTAATAATCTTGCATATCTCAAATATAAATCCAGCTTTTGAGAAGTTAAAAGAATTGTTTAGTGAAGAATACATTTCGGATAAACTAACTTACAAGCAAACTCTGCTAAATGTTGAACATTTTTTTAAGAATCAAAATTTTACTGTTGGTGGAAATAATAATGATCTGTTTTCTTTTCTTAAAAATGCCATTCCAAAAATACTCCAAAAATGTTTGGGATCAATTGGAGTTTATAAAAAATGAATGGGGAATTTTTATTGATGATGAGTTGCTTAGAAAAATTGAAAGTGGGAAAGATCTAATTGTAGAAAGTATAAAATTCCAAGAACATTTTGGTGGCGGTGGCGGAGGAGCTCCTACAATTGTTCCTCAATATAAGGGGCAAGCTATTGATGCATCTAATTTAGTCCTTGGTAAATCCCAGTATAAATATGCAGAAGATTCAGCTAAATCTTATGAAGAACCGGAACAATTTACACCCGACACAAATTGGATGCCCAAATTAGTTTTAATTGCAAAAAATATTTATGTATGGCTCGATCAACTTTCAAAAAAGTATAAAAGGGAAATTAAAACCTTAGACCAAATTCCAATTGAAGAATTAGAGCAATTGCAGAAGTGGAATATTAATTCGTTGTGGCTGATTGGTGTGTGGGAAAGAAGTTCTGCTTCCAAAAAAATTAAAAATTTAATGGGGAATGTTGATGCGGTTTCGTCGGCATATTCTTTATATGATTACCAAATTGCATATGATTTAGGTGGAGATGAAGCATATAGGATTTTTAATGAGAGAGCTAAGTCAAAAGGAATTCGTTTAGCCAGTGATATGGTTCCAAACCATACCGGTATCTTTTCAAAATGGACAATTGAAAAGCCAGATTATTTTATACAATTGGATTATCCACCTTTTCCAAATTATAGTTTTTCTGGACCAAACCTTTCTGAAAACCCAAGTTTTGAGATTCGGTTGGAAGATCAATATTGGGAAATGAAAGATGCAGCCGTGGTTTTCGAGAGAAAAGATTTAACATCAGGAAATAGAAAATATATTTATCACGGTAATGATGGTACAAACATGCCATGGAATGATACCGCTCAGTTAAATTTATTGAAAGCTGAAGTTAGGGAAGCAGTAATTCAGAAGATCTTTGATGTTGCACGAAAATTTTCTGTTATCAGATTTGATGCTGCAATGACATTGGCAAAAAAACATTTTTCCAGATTGTGGTATCCAGAACCAGGTAAAGGTGGAGATATTCCTTCAAGAGCAGAGTTTGCATTAACAAAGACTCAGTTTGATCAATTTTTTCCAAAAGAGTTTTGGCGAGAAGTTGTTGATAGGATTAATGATGAAATGCCGGAAACTCTATTACTAGCTGAAGCTTTCTGGTTAATGGAAGGATATTTTGTAAGAACACTTGGAATGCATCGTGTTTATAACAGTGCGTTTATGCACATGTTAATGAAAGAAGAAAATTCAAAGTATAGAGAATTGATTACCAATACTTTGGAGTTTGAGCCAGAAATTCTAAAGCGTTATGTTAGCTTTATGAGTAATCCCGATGAAGAAACAGCTATTCATCAATTTGGAACTGAAGATAAATATTTTGGTGTTCTTATCTTAATGTGCACACTTCCAGGATTGCCAATGCTCGCTCACGGACAGATTGAAGGTTTCACAGAAAAGTATGGAATGGAATATCAAAGGGCTTATTACAATGAAGAACCCAAACAATGGTTACTCGAAAGACATGAAAGGGAAGTATTCCCGCTCTTAGGTAAAAGATATTTATTTGCCGAAGTTGATAATTTCTGGTTTTATGATTTTATAGGTAAATCTAAAAAGGTAAATGAAAATGTTTTTGCTTATACCAATTCTATGGGCCATGAGACTGCACTTGTTATTTACAATAATAAGTATGAAAAGGTAAAAGGGTTTATTAATTTCTCACGTCAGAAACTAAGGAATAATTCTGATAATAAAGCATTAGTTAACATCAAAATATCTGACAATCTTAAAATCCAAAATAGTGACTTCCATTTTTACATTTTTAAAGATGCCACGAATAATTTAGAATATTTGTATAACGGACGAGAAATAAATGAGAATGGTATCTTGTTAAATCTTGATAGCTATGAATACAGGGTCTTTCTAAATACCGAAGAAATTTATGATAAATCCGGGAAGCTTCATAATTTCCATAAGAATAATTATGGAAAGGGGATTTGGAACATTAAAGATAAGTTGGATGATATTGATTTAGAACCAATTCATAATGAGTTTATTCAATTATTTGATGACGAAAATATTTCAGGTTTATTAGATTTATTATTAGCCAAATCTCATGAGCTAGAACAAATTGATTCTATCATTCTTAAAATCAATAAACAGTTTAAAGAGTTTTCTCAAAAACTATTACAGTACCTTCATGTTCCTTAC
This sequence comes from uncultured Ignavibacteriales bacterium, assembly GCA_963704835.1. Classification (GTDB taxonomy): domain Bacteria; phylum Bacteroidota; class Ignavibacteria; order Ignavibacteriales; family Melioribacteraceae. The sequence continues at coordinate 166,373 of CAVPHW010000004.1, forward strand.
AATCATGAATCAATTGAAAATGAAATAGATAAAAAATTAGTAGTCTTTTTAGAACTCATCAAAATTGTGAAAATCAGTAAGAAAAAATTAACAAGAAGTGATTTAGAGTTATTAAAACTTTTTGGCGGTGAGAATAAACAAAATTGGTTGATTATTTTTATCTATGAAATATTGTTAAGCACAAAAAATATACTTGACGAGGAGAAACATCTGACATCATTCCCTGCTAATTTTAAGATTACATATGCTGTAAAACAAATTCTTCAAAAACATTATAATGATGATCACGAAGTGACTCGTAAAATAATATTGTTAAATCTATTATTTGATCAAGAAAAACAACTAAGCAAATTTATGGGAGAGTCTGAGGAATTTTTGAAAGTGAGAAGTAAGAAAAAAATGTTTGATTGGCTGATACTCAATAACTCAAATTATTTAAAATATATTTCTTCACATGATTTTACTCAAACATTATTAGATGTAAACGAACATAATGGAATTAAATATTTTAGTAAGGAACGATTTGAGGATTTCACGGAGTTCTTTCAGTTATTTAGTATTTGTAGTATTTATAAAAAAGATATAGCTGCTGTTAAAAGTAAAGTTGTTAGGAAGAAAAACATTTTAAGTTTTGTGAGAAAAACGGTTCTTGTAAAATCTCATTTAGATCAATTGGCTAAAGAAGCTAAATATGTTTATAAAGAATTTGTTAAGGCTTTTGAGAAAGATAAAGTGTAAGCAAAAGAGTAACAACAAGATTAAGATTATGAGTTTGACAGAGTATAATTATTCCTAAAAAAATAAAATTATCACTAGAATTGTTATTTTAATAATTCAAAACTTTACCATAAATATTCTCTTTTGGTATTGATCCCCAAAATCTACTATCATAAGAGTCCCCAACATTATCACCTAAAAAATAATATTCTCCTTCTGGAATCTTGTATGGGTGTGTTACCACTTTAAATGAATCACTTTCCAAAAAATTTAGTTGATAATGAATATCACTATTGGGGGAGTTTACAGCTTTTCCATCAATTAACAATCCAGTACTATCAAATGATACAACTTCACCTGGTAATCCAACAATCCTCATTAACCAATCTGTTTTTGCTAATTTTGGAGAATGAAATAAAACAATATCCATCCGTTCCGGCAACTGATTAGTATAAATATTAAGATCGGCAGTAATTATTTCACCATTCTTAATAGTTGGTTCCATTGCTTTTGATGTCATTGTAAAACTATTTTTTCCGCAAGATTGTACGGCAAAAGCAATAATCACAAAAATAATTACTAGTATAAAATTCCTTGATTTCATTTTGTCCTCAATTAAAAACTTTGACTTCATTTTCATGATATCGTTAATTTTTTCCATTCCAAACAAATTAACACTTCAATTTGTACGGTATATTCACAATGTTATAAACGCATTTGTAAATCAATTATTTATTTGCAATAACTAGCATTTCAAAATCATCGGTGGTTAATTTATCATTTCTGCTAAAGGCGCCTAATTTAGCTCCGTAAATATCTATATTTTTATATTTAAGAGATTTCAATAACCACGTAATTTCTGATGGGACATAGTACCGTTCATTACAGTCTAAAGTTTTTTTATTGCCAGCATCATCCTCAAAAGTTGTTTTATTATGATCTCGGAAAGTCATTAAATTGAAAGTGTTTTTATCATAAGTAGCATTCCCATTCTCAGAGTTATTAGCAAGAAAATCTTTAACTGAATGAAACAATGGAAATAATCCGTTTAATGTTGTGAAAATTAGTTTTCCATTCTCCTTTAGTGCTTTTGTTGCATTCTGCAAAATTTGGAAATTCATTTCATCGGTTTCCATCAAAGGGAATGCACCTTCACAAATCATTATAACCAAATCAAATTGGCTTAGGAATGTAAGTGACCTTGCATCTTGAATTTGAAAGTCTATATTCAGATTTTCTTTTATAGCTAGTTCTTTTGCTCTTTTTAACAATGATTCAGATAAATCAATTCCAGTAACTTGATAGCCTCTTTTAGCTAATTCTATTGAATGACGACCAGTTCCGCAACCAAGATCTAGAATTTTTAGTCCTTTGTTATAATTTATTTCCTTTTCAATAAAATCGCATTCACCTATTGTTCCTTTAGTAAAATTTTCATCCTCATATTTCAAAGCATAATTTTCAAATAATTCTTCGTACCATTGTTTCATATTTTCATTCCCTCATTTCTGCTGATTCATAAATATCGCAACCGCACTTATCGGAACAATCCAGCGCAAATGAGTTACTGGATTCATTTCTTATCTTCCAGATTATTAACAAATCACCACCAGCTGCCAGAATAAATATTATTCCAAAACTGTATATAAAGTTGTGTCCAGTTACTAAGCCTATAATGGTTGGTATTATTCCCAAAATTATAAGTGGAGCTAAAACAACAATTCGATAATCTTTAACAAGTAATGCTTCTTTACAATGACAATATGGAGTTAAAAACTTCCATGAAATTCCAAACTTAACACTCTTCATTCCTTGCTTACTAAATATTATTGCAAAAATGCCATGTATTAATTCATGAATAACAACACCAATCAAATAAATTAACCAGTAAGGGAACTTATATGGAATTTCCAGCTCGCCCCAAACCAAAGTATACAAAAAATAGAAAAGGACAAATAGTGGAAGACCAAGGATGAGCGTATAAAAATTAGCACTCCAAAAACTAATTGATACATCTTTTTTTCTTAGATTATCTGTTTCCATAACTATAAAATTGATTTTATCTTAATTAGAAATCATCTATTAACTGCGTTGCCAAAAAAGTCTTTTTTTTGTCATCTTTTTGGTTAACCTTTCGAGATATTTTGGTACTGCTTTTTGTTATTACAATTTAGTTTACTATAAATTATTCCAGCCTCATTACTTTCTATTTATCCGCCTTTGGCAAACTTATATGTCTGCCATTTTGTTGGGCAGATTTAAGAGGTTACACAACATTTATTTTAATATTATCAATTTTTTAGTTTTTGAATATTGATTACTTTCAAGTTTATAGAAATAGACTCCACTTTGAAGTTCTGAAGCATTAAACTCAATACTATGTAATCCTGATCTAACATTTTCATCTAATAATATTTTGATTTCGCGTCCAAGTATATCATATAGTATAATACTTATTTCAGATTTAATTGGAACGATAAATTTAATTGTTGTACAAGGATTAAATGGATTTGGGTAATTTTGAAAAAGAGAATATTTGTCAATAGCATTTGCCTTATCTTCAATAGATGTAATCGTCTTATAATAAACATCTACTTTTGGACCAGAATAATTAAATATTCTTCCTTGAAGATCAATTTCAATACCAGTTTCTAAATCATACAAGTCCCAATTATTCTCATTCCAATATTCGTGCAAGTAGGAACTGATATTACCTTCTTGATTGTAGGTGTAACTTTTTCGCGAAAGGTGAAACGAATTAATTCCTGATGGTGGTTCATGTAATGTAGAAATTAAATTACCATTTTCAGCGTAAGTATAAGTATCTTCCATCAGAGTTATCCAAGAATTTCCTGTCCAAGTTTCAAGTATTTGAGTATCATTGTTTCCTAAGAAATCATAATTGTAAGTTCTACGTATATAATTTTCCCAACCATTGTCTCTAAAATATTCATGTAAAAAAGAAATTACTTGTGCTTGTGAATTATAATCATAAGATTTTCGCGTATAATATACCCATGAATTATTTCTCCAATCTTCCTGAAGAAAAGAGACAATATTACCATCTAAATTGAAAATACTGATTTCTTTTCTGAAATTGTTCCAAGTATCTCTACTCCAGTTTTCCCATAGAAAGAAATTTTGGTTACCATTTAAGTCATAATCATAGGTAATTCGATAAGTAGTATCCCAAGAATTGGAAAAATAATGCTCAAATAGAGAAGTAATTTGTCTTCCATGAATATCATAAGCAATTATTTTTTTCCATAAACTTTTCCATTCATTCCCTGACCACTCCTCATGTAATATGGAAACAATATTATTACTTTCATCATATTTTTTGCTTTCTAATGTATGGTTTTCCCAAGTATCATCATTCCACTTCTCTAATAGTTGATTAGTCATATTGCCAAGTGAATCATACTCAAATGTTTCTCGAAAATAATTAAGGACTTCAAGACTACCTATTTCTATTGCTCGTCGTTTATGTAGTATAGAAACGATCTTGTTATTTGTGTTATAAAAATACTTGTATACATCGCTTAAAATGTGGTCTGGACCAGTTATTAAAACACTATCAATTAATTCTGTAGATTCCCATATGTATTTATTTAGATGTTTATTATTTGAGTGTAACTTCTCATTATAAATACTCTGATTTGAAAGTTGGTATTCTTTATGAGACTGTGAAATAATATTAGACACAAAAACTAGAATAATTATTAAAAAATTAATTTTTTTCATTCATACAATCCTTATTTATTAGTTGTATAAAATTTACTTTTATAGACTTCTAAACGAGTTTAAACGCAGCTTATATTTGCTCTAATGTAGAATATTTGTCAGCTTTTTAGCATTTCTTC